>MHTJ01000005.1 GCA_001823065.1 Candidatus Vogelbacteria bacterium RIFOXYD1_FULL_44_32 | reverse complement strand
CAACCTAAAATATAATATTTACATAAGGAGTTGTCAGCAACATCAGCCTTAGGATTGTAATTTTTGGCGGTCGGGTCCTTACAGCCATAAGTGGTATGAATAATGATCGTGTCATCAGGCACCGACAAAGTTACCCCCACTCCATCAGTAGACTGGGCCCAGACCACACCAGCCAAAGCTAACCCAAGGATGATATTGGCCAGCAATAATAATTTAGTTCTAAACATATTTATAAAGTAATCGCCGTGGCTATAATATTGGCGGTATAATCGCCAGGTTCTGTTTCCGAATCATTACCAATACCAGCCTGAAGCCGGACTGTGGTATCGGTGCCAAGAGCATTAGCTGATGTTTTTTCGGCAATGGTTTGATTGGTGGTGGAAAAACCGGCCCAGCAACTACTGGTAGTATTACCACTACCCGTCGCACAGGTGGAGCCATTGTCCTTAAACCGCGCGACCACATCGGTCCCTTCGGGAGTAAACCCAAACAAAGCGCTACTGGCCCCTAGGGACCAACTATAGGCTGGAGTACTAACCCCATCCGTTGGGCTATAGTCAGTAAAGCTGTCCTCGGTCGATTTTAGAGCCGGCTCGGTGTTGGATTTTACCGACAAACGATAGCCAGCAGGATTGTTGGTGGACACATTCCAGACTGCCTGACCTGAAATCTCCTCTCCTTTATCCAGATTACCTAAAGGAACATCATCCGGCGCGCTGAGAGTTAAAACGACCACAACACTAGCACTTTCACTTTCGAGCGCCCGATAACCAGCATGTAAATTAAATGAGGCACTGGTCGAGGTACCGGTCGCGAGCTCACCAAAAGTATCACTTAAGTTAAATGAAGCCGAGGTTGAATTTTCTGTCCCGCCAAAGTTGATGCTGTCACTTTCAATTTTATAGCTGGTACTTTCTGCCACATAAGCGAGCCCCACTCCTGCTGAAGCGAATAAGAGACAACTACTAATAGCAATGGTAAAAAAAATTTTCATCTTATTCTGGTCGTTTTAACATTTTTCTAATCAGGATAAAAAATAGCACTAAACCCAACCCCGACAAAAAAGTGACCAATCTGGAAGGTAGAAGTATCCCGAAAAAAGACTGCTTATCAATAATATCACCATAACCCCGGTTTTGTTTTAGGGTAAATAGATAAGGACCGTAGGCCAAAGGCTTGAGATAAACAATCTCATTGGTCCTAGTCGAATCCGGTAAAACAAACCATGGATTAACCGCTATTTTTTGTGTTTTCCAAACCCCAAGATATTTGGCTTCAATATAACCATAAGGATTAATATGAACATTACCGGTATTTTTGTAGGAAATATAAGTCGAGCGGTCGCGCCCAGTGTTAAAATTAATTGGTCCGCCCACCAGCCCAAAAGCTGTAAGTTGGCCCTGCTCTTTTTGCAGGCCAGCCGTCTTAATAAATATTAAAACCCCCAACCGAGAACTTAAGCGCGCCGCCGCTTTCGCCTCGCCTATGACCTGACCCTCAATCGCGAGTACGCCAAAAATACTACTCGGTCCCCCACCAGCCGGAGCTGTTACTGTGACCGGAATATCCACGGCTTCCCCCTCCGCTAAAGTAAATTGCTGGTATGGAGTAGAAATATATTTTTCGACATAGTATAAATTTTTATTGGAAATAATCACTCCGCGTCCATTATTTTCTGGTTCAAAACTTTCTAAAGCCAGGCTAAATTGGGCGGGGGCCCCTAAATGATTGACGACTCTAACACTTTTGGTTTCGGCTTGTCCTGGCTTGACTGATATTTCTAATTTAGTCGGAGCCACCCCAAAAAAAGGCCGGCTTTGGGCTTGGGCGCTTTGAGCGCTTAGTCCAACTATAATTATTATCAGCCAAAGATACTTAGTCATATTATTTTTTAATCGGTGTTAAAAGGAAAATATAATTTTCACCAGTCCGACTACGAAACTCTGGCGTAACAACCCCCGACTGACCATCGGCATCAAAACTAACACTGACCGGGTCGGAAAACATATTTTGTAAACGACTTTTTACATCAGCGCTACTATTATTGGCATTGGCTGGTACGATGACGACGCCATTTTCCCCAGCGCTTGGTTGTTTTATCACCGCTGGGTTGCCAGCCCGCAATTGGTTAAAGGTCTCCTTCATTTGCCCTTCTAGTTCATTAATAACATCCTGCCTAATTTGTTCCCGTAATTCAGCTGGCGAAAGATTGACCTCGGTCTCAATTTCACTATTCCAAGCTCCAAAAAGAAAATGTCGCCAATTATCAAGAGTGATAACCAAGGTATCAACGGCGGAAATCTTAATTTCAATTAACCGATTGATAATAGCGGTCGGTACCCCATACCAAACCGCCTTTAAGGCATCACGAGTGGAAATAGCGGCCGCCTGTAGCCCAAAAGCGCTATATTCAGCCGAAGCCATTAGTTGCCGGTCGGCCACTGTGATAAGCTTGGCCACTTCACCCGTATTAGTATCTGCTAAGGTGGCAAGCGACGCCAAACCAGTCTTAGCAATCTGCAACCCAACTAAAGTTTTAGCCGAAGCCAGCTTTATATTTATTACCCCTGTTTCCGACAGGTTATAGGTAGTGGCCAAAGTCTCAGCCAAAAACATACTGGAAACTGAAATTTTTTCATTAATCTTGGCTTCTATTGTTTTAAAAGCCAGTCGAGTATCTCTAATAGTGGCCATCGTTTGGGTCACAAAGTTGACATTATTTTTATCCAGCAATGAACCAACCCCCACCGCCGCGGTTTGAATTTCTACCTCATCGAGAACAAAAGTGACTCCATTTTTTATTTGATTGGCCTGATCATAATAGTAATCTATTTTTGATGTTAACTGGGCCCACTTGGCCGACAAATCCCCCGCCGGGTTAAAATTTTGCCAGTTATTTTTTATTTCAAGCGCAATTTTTTCTAAACCACTTTTGGAATTGACCAAATTGTCCTTAATCCCGTTAATCGTCGTAGTTGTAAATTCTTTCGTACTGGCGGAGATTTGAGCCAAATCTAAATTATATACTTCGGCTAAAATTTTTAGTTTAGACAAACCAATCTGACGCTCTACCAAAAAATCACTAAGATTTGTTTGGGGTAAATGCCAATCAGCCACTACTAACCGGTCGGCCAATCTTTCTTCGGCACTAAGTATAAATAAAGCCAGCACTAAACCAGCAATCGGCACCAGTAAACCTGGCTTAGCTTGGACAACAACTGGATAACGCCCTATATCATCTAAATTACGCGGTAACAAAACAGGCACCCGCTCGCTGATAGCCAGTGGTCGCTCACTGTCGCCGTCTTTTTTAGATTCTGGATATGATATAGATGAAAAATCCATAAGTGCTGACACTTTGGTTCACCTATAAGTATATTTTATTTTGATGCTAATTTAAACCCAAAATTAGGCCTAAAATCACTAGTGAGTGGATAAGTTAAAAGTTTGCAGTATACTATCCTAAAATACGATGTTTATTATTTCCGTCACACCACTTGATAAGGGTATTTTCAAGGACGAACTCACTTATTTTTCTAAAATCAACCTAGAGCCCGGCGCTTTGGTGATGGTCCCAATTCGTGGACGTAAAATTTTGTCATTAGTTATTTCTGTTAAGCCAGCCAGCGTCATCAAAGCTGATCTTAAAAAAGCTGATTTTTCATTAAAAAAAATAATCACCATTGTCCACTCGGGAATATTTAATCCAGATTTTCTCAAAGCAGCAAAGGAGGCCAGTTTATATTTTGGAGTCAATCTCGGTATGACTCTCAAATTTACTATGCCCAAGGTGATTATCGACTCACTTACTAATAAAAAGTGGCCCCCTATTAAAATTCAGTATGAAAATAAACCAAGCGAGCCAGCCAGTACCAGCCCCGACTGTTTAGCACTCCAAGAAAGTCCTGCCGAGCGAATCGGCTTTTACCGCAGTTTGATTCGGGAAGCTCTAGCCCGTGATCAATCGGTATTTGTTCTAGTACCGACTGCGGCTGATGCCAACAAATTATTTCCTTATCTTGGCAAAGGAATAGAAAACCACACCAAGGTCTTACATAATAAAATTAGTGACCAAACTGTGATTACCGAATGGCAATCGGCCCTCGAAAATGACCGCCCCACTTTATATATTGCCACCGCCCTCTTTTTGTCTATGCCTAAGAAAAATTTGGGCCTGATTATTGTCGAAAACGAAGGCAGTAGCGATTATGAGCCAGCCTCGAGACCATATATTGACGGACGTCGTCTAGCTGAATTTATCGCCCGAGCTGGACACCTAAAACTAATTTTTGGTAGCACCACCTTAAGGCCCGAAACAATATACCGAACTGAAAAAAGAGAGATTATTCCAGCGGCCCCACTTAAATATCGCCTGACCCCAAATGTGGAACGACTAGTGGTTGATATGTGTCACCCCACGAGCGAGGGTGAAAAAAATATTTTTAGGGTATTGGGTCAGGAAATTGAAACAATCCTCCGTGAAGCCGAAACCAAAAAGAAAAAAATATTTTTATTAGTGGGTCGGCTGGGACTCGCCCCAACCACTGTTTGCAACGATTGCGACGCTATCCTCACTTGTGCCAAATGCCAGCGCCCCCTTGTTTTATTCCACCCTAAAAATAAAAATCGTCTTTATACTTGTCGCCACTGTCATACCGACGAAATACCAACCGACCATTGCCCCAACTGTGGCAGTTGGCGTTTAACCACCCTGGGGATCGGCACCGATACGGTGGCCAAAGCGGTCGCCAGTGTTAATAAAAAAATTACTACCTTTGTCTTAGATTCGGAACACGCTAAAACCAATAATCAAGCCAATAAAATCATAGCTGATTTCACCACCACTAAAGACAGTGCTGTGCTAATCGGCACCGACATGGCTTGGCATTATTTACTAGAACCAGTTGACTATATTGGTCTGGTCTCACTTGACTACACCTTTGCTTTGCCCGGCTTTCGCGTTAAAGAAAAAATAATTTTTACTATTGCTAATCTAGCTGAACTAGCTTTAAAAAAAATAATTATTCAAACTCGGCTGATTGAAGAAAACGTTTGGCGCTATATTGAAAGTGGCAACCTTCTAGACTATTATCGGGACGAGATAAAAGAACGGGAAGGGGCTGGTTGGCCTCCTTTCTCCGTCTTAATAAAAATCACCCGCACTGGTCCAGAGCAGGCGGTGACCAAGGATATGAAAAAATTAGCTCGTTTACTGGAACCATTTCAACCACTTATCTACCCTACATTTACTCCACCGCGCACAGGTCAATTAGCTTTAAATCTACTAATCAAAATCGCGCCGACCGCTTGGCCCAATCAAGAATTATCGGCCGTCCTCACCAGTCTGCCTCCAGTTTTTATCGTCAATGTTGAACCAGCTGACATTCTCTGATTACTGTGATATAATGTTTAAATGAAGGAAATTGTTCAGCAACCAGAAAAAGTTTTACGCCAACTATCAGCCCCAGTTTCACTAGAAGAAATCGGCCGACCGGCCCTCACAAGGATTATTCGGGATATGTCCGAAGCCCTGGCGGCTTGTGAAGATGGAGTGGCCATCGCCGCGCCTCAAATCGGGATATCTCTCCGTATTTTTGTCGTATCTAAACGACTATTCCAAGCTGGTGAGGGCGACGCCATTTTTATTAATCCTATCATTACTAAACTATCTAAAAAAAGAGTGGTCATGGAGGAGGGTTGTTTGTCTGTCCGCTGGACCTACGGCAAAACTAAAAGAGCCGACAAGGTAACAGTCCAAGCCTACGATGAGCTAGGCAATCGGTTTACTTGGAATGCTTCCGACCTCATGGCTCAAATTTTTCAACATGAAATAGACCATCTAGATGGGATCTTATTTATTGACCATGCCACCAACCTGCATGAACAAAAGATCGTCAGCGACAAACATGATTAATTTTGCTTTTTTTGGCACGGACCAATTTGCCACTGCTGTTTTAGATGAACTTTTTTCCCTTGGCGTTGTGCCAACCCTAATTGTCACCACTCCCGACAAACCCCAAGGCCGAAAGATGACACTCACTCCCCCGCCAGTAAAGATGTGGGCAAAAACAAAAAATATCCCCTTTATCCAACCAGTGAGTTTGAAAACGGAGCCAGAAATCCTTTTGGCTGAGCCGGCCTATGAACTAGCTCTTGTTGCTTCTTATGGCAAGATTTTACCCCAAGCCCTGCTGGACCTTCCTCGCTTGGGTTTTGTAAATATTCACCCGTCCTTAATACCAAAATACCGGGGAGCCACCCCGCTTGAAGCCTCAATTTTATCAGGCGATACCGAAACCGGTGTCACCTTGATGCAAGTTGATGCCGAAATGGACCATGGTCCTATTTTAGCCCAAGAAAAATTCCCTTTGACCGATCAAGATTATTTTGCTCTGCGTGACCAGACTGCCATGTTGGGGGCCCAGATGTTTGCCCGGATTTTACCCGACTTCGTCGCCGGCAAAATCCGGGCCGTCGCCCAAGACCACACCCTGGCCACCTTCACTACCAAAATCAAGAAGACCGACGGCGTGATAGATTTAACCGGCGACCCGATTCAAAACTATCGTAAAATCCGCGCCTATGCCGACTGGCCGGGAACTTATTTCTTTGTTGAAAAGGATAGTAAAAAAATGAGAATCTTAATTAAAAAAGCTCATCTAGAGAACGGACAACTAATTCTTGACCGCGTTTTGCCCGAAGGAAAAAAAGAAATGGGCTGGTCAAATTTTCAAAAATAACCTAAAACTCTCGCCAATTGGCGAGAGTTTTAGGTTATTTTTTGTTCTTTTTCGGTTTTTTTACTTCGCGCTTGGCGCGGTCACCACTTTTAGCCATAATTTTTTAATTTAGATTTATAAATTTTTACCAATACTACCTTATTATAAATCAATTCTCGTTAAACATTTAATAGTGGCTGTTGAAAACTTTATCGGATTGTCACTTTATTTACGATCACCGCCTCCACTGGTCGGTCACCAGGCACCGTCGGCAAAGTACCAATTTTATCGATTATTTCCATTCCGCTCACGACTTTACCAAAAACTGGGTGTTTACCTTGCGACACTGGGTTGTCGAAATCAAGAAAGGTGTTGTCCACCAAGTTGATGAAGAACTGGCTACCGCCCGAGTTTGGCCCAGAATTAGCCATGGAAATAGTCCCCCGAACATTGGACTGGCCCGTCACAAACTCGTCCTCTATCGCATAGCCCGGCCCGCCCGTGCCATGAATTGCAACATTTTCCGGCTGACTTTTGGTTAGTGGGTCACCGCCCTGAATCATAAAATCTTTAATCACGCGGTGAAAACGAGTACCATCATAGAAACCAGCTTTGGCTAACTTAATAAAATTTCCAGCGGTAATTGGCATTTTATCTAGTTGAAGCTCAACTTCAAAAGCTCCCTGGTTTGTTTCGAAGACAGCAATCGGATTTGCATCGTAAGCATCAACCGTCGTCGTCGCATTTGTATTTTCGTCCATAATATTTATAGTATCTTTTTTATTAAGAAAACCAATAACAATAAGCGCCCCTACAACCGCTATCACCAGGACAGCCCAAACAGCGTTTTTATTCATACAATTCTAATAATAATTACATTATAAAGTGGGCGAGTATTTGCCTCTACCAAACCTTGCACAGGCCGACGGGCCGAGCAGAGCAAAAACTTAGCAAAGTTTTATGTGTGTTTGGTGGAGGCAATATACGAGTAAACTACCCCCGTTGACCTCTAATCATTTCCTTGATTTTTCTTCCCCCACGACGCAATAAAGTCGTCTGTTTTTCATGGGTCGCCTTGATTTGCAAAACTATTTCATCACGCGCCTCCACAATAGCTGAATAAAGGTCATAGTCCTCGATATCGGCCCGCCGAAGCGACTGCCCGGGTACCACCAAATTAATTTCGGCTTTAAACAACTGCCCCCGCCGATGATGTTCAGTGGTTTTACCTATTTCAATATCCACCATGGCCTCGCCACTGGACTCATCGATATATTTCTTTATTTTAGCAATTTTAAACCGCAAGTACTGATCAATAGCTGGGGTCAGCACTATATTTGTCGTCTTAACATTAGTTTTCATAGGAAAAAAGTTAAGATTATTAATACTCAGTTCTATAACTAATTATACTACTACCCGACTAAAACAAAAAATCTAGTCCTTGATTGACAACAGCTTATTTGGCGTTGTATGACCACTAAAAATCCGTACTGCTGATAGAGGCCGTCCCAAATGACTAGCCACTAATTCCAATACTTTTTTATTGGCCTCTCCCCTTTCGGCAACCGCCCGAACACTAACCATAAATCTATTAGGGCCAGTTTCTAATATTCCATCAACTTTGGCCTTTGTTTTAACTTTGACATAGATATACATTGACCCAATGTTACCGTATACCCTACTGCAAATCTAGTCGGCCTAAATTGTTTCCACCATTATCATATTAGTATCGATGGACTGTCCAAAGGGATAGCCAACCGAAATTACAACTTTGTCACCTTTCTTTACCAATTTCTCCTTGAGGCAGTGGCTCCTAATAAGGGGCAAAACTTCATGAAAATGTTTAAATTTTTTAATTTCTACCGGCACCACCCCAAACGACAAAAGTAGCTGACGAGCCGTTACCTCATTCGGTGTAAAACCTAAAATCGGCTGGAAAGGCTTGTAACGAGAGATCATTTTAGCTGTAAAACCAGAGTTGGTTAAAGCAATAATAGCTTTTGCCTTTACGGCGTTGGCAATGTCCACCGCCTCATTGGTCACCGCATCAGACACCCGTTCACCAATACTTTCATGTTTTAGTTTCTGCATATCAGCGACCATTTGCCGATACATCTCATGATTTTCAGTTTTTTCAGCCACCTTTGTCATAACCTCCACCGCCTCTACTGGGTGGTCACCCAAAGTGGTTTCTTCCGACAACATAATAGCATCGGTACCATCAAAGATGGCATTGGCAATATCAGAAACTTCCGCCCGAGTCGGCACCGGATTTTTAATCATGGATTCCAGCATATGAGTAGCGGTAATCACATACTTACCCTGCTGGTTACACTTATTAATAATCATTTTTTGCACCATTGGTACATTTTCAATACCAATTTCAATAGCCATATCTCCACGGGCCACCATTACCCCGTCCACCAAATCAATAATTTCATCAAGGTTCTCTAAACCTTCCACATCTTCCAGTTTGGCAATAATTTTAGCCTTTGATTTAGCTTTTTCTAGTAACCGACGCAACTCTCGAATATCTTCAGGGTGACGAACAAAAGAAAAAGCCACGAAATCGACTTTATTTTTTATACCAAACTCCAAATCTTTTTTATCTTTATCGGTCAATGAGCTAATCGAAAGGTGGGCCCCCGGCAGGTTAATACCTCGCCTACCTTTCATTTCACCGCCAACAATTACTTTACAAATGACATCGTTGCCTTTTATTTCCAGAATCTCCAATTTTTTCTTGCCATCATGAAGTAAAATAAAACTTCCCTTTTTTACCTCTTTGGGCAAGGGGGCATAGTTGACTGAAACTCTTGTCTCATCACCAATAATTTTATCGGTGGTAATAGTAAATTTTTGACCGGGCTTAAGAGTAATAGTCTCGGTCGAAAAGTCACCAATCCGAATTTTTGGTCCACCTAGGTCCTGCATAACCGCCGCTGGCAGACCAGTCTTTGCTATCGCCTTTTTAAGGTTATCTACTTTAGCTTGATGTTCAGCAAAATCACCATGTGAAAAGTTGAGGCGAACAATGTTTAGCCCAGCTTTCAATAGTTTACTAAGCATAACTTCCGACTGGGTCGCGGGACCAATAGTGGCCACGATCTTGGTTTTCTTTCTATACATATAGTTTAGCTAAAATTACAGAAACTCGGAAAGCTACGGCTTCCGAGTCAAATACTCGATATTTTTAAACATTTTTAATTGGCACTAGTATAGCATTCCTGAATTTTTTTTCAATCAAAAAACCGGTCGGCCCGCTACGCGTGCCGACCGGTTTTTGCTACCTGTTTACTTAATTTCGTAATGCAAAATTACCTGCATTTTGACCGAATTACTACCCGGCTCGACAGTTGGCGTTATAGCCTGTTTGCTATCTTGTTCCGCCATCATTACCCCACCCCCTCGACCATAAGCAAATGGCATATAACCATTGACCTCTTCAATCGACAAAAGCTTCCCTAGACGAAAACCACCAGCCTTGGCCACTTCTTTGGCTTGGGCCTTAGCTTTAGCAATCGCCTCGGTTCGAGCATCATTTTGAGCGCCAGTCGGGTCTTCCAGCCGGAACTCTAAACTAGAAACTGAATTGGCCCCATTTTTAACTACTCCTGAAAGTAGTGGCCCAACTTTAGTAAAATCACGCACCTTCACGGCCACCGTCTGACTTACCTCATAGCCTGTAATACGCGCTGGTGGGCAAACACCACTCGCCTTACATTGGTAATATTCGTACTGTGGACTAATATTATAACCAGAAGTTTTAATGTCCTTAGCCTCTATCCCTTGGGCTTTAAGATATTCAATAGCCTTGTTAACTTTGGTGGTATTGTCCGCCTGAAGGGCAGTCAAATCAGCCCCTCTTTGGGAAATAACACTGAAAGAAAAATCAGCAATATCTGGTGTCGCCATAATTTCTCCCTCGCCCGTCACGGTAAAACTTCTGGTCGATGCCGGATTGACCGATTTAGAAAACGCCCTAGTAAAAACCATGGCCGACCCTGCCCCGACCACTAGCACTACAATAACCACAATCCCTAAAATGTTTTTAATTTGTGTATCCATAAATAATAATGATTTAAAAACTATTAATTTTTGTTAAAAATCTACTTCCTATTTAGACAAGTCACAAAACAAAGGTACTATTTGGTTACCCTTGTATCCTTATATACTAGCACAAAATAGCCCTTTTGGTAAGTACTATAAAATAAGGAGGACAATTAAAATTGCCAAAACTATTCTATAGACTCCAAACCAAACAAAACTGTGTTGCTCAATAAAACCAATAAGCCACTTAACAGCTACCCAAGCAAATAAAAATGACAATAAAAAGCCAGAAAAAAGAACACTAGTCTCATTACCACCAAAATTTAGTCCCCCCTTCAATAAATCATACCCCGTCGCGGCAATCATAGTTGGCAAAGCCAACAAAAAAGAAAACTCGACTATTGCTCGACGAGAAAAACCAAGACCTAGTCCACCCACAATGGTCGCCCCGGCCCTAGAAACACCGGGAATGATCGCTAGAGATTGAACTAGCCCAAGAACTAAACACTCGCCATAGGTTAGGCTGTCTAGACTACGCCCGGCTTCTTTACCTTGGGTTTTTTCATACCACCACTCAAACAAAATCAAAATTAAACCACCAATAAACAAGGCCCAGGCAACAGTTGATAAACTTTCCAACAAAATATTTTTAACAAATGGGTAGGCCAAAAAACCAATCAAAGCGGTTGGGATAAAAGCTAAAAGTACTTTTTTAATTAAACCAAAATTAGACACCAACCGACGCCAATAGACCATTACCACAGCGAGAATTGCTCCTAATTGAATAAATATTTCAAAAGATTTAATAAAATCCGAGTTTGGCAGGCCAAGTAGATGCGCCCCGACCATAAGATGAGCAGTCGAGGAAATCGGTAAAAATTCCGTCAAACCTTCAACAATACTTAAAATTATAACCTGCCAGATACTCATACTATTTCATGGCCAACAAAATAAAAACCAGCACCACTAAAACGGCTTGAGTCAAAACACCAAGCTCAAATTTATCAACTAATTTATAACGGGTATGAAAGCGATTGTGGACCCACTGAATAATGGCCAGTGGTCCGGTGCCGATTTTGCCATATAAAAATTGCAAAAAGTCTGGCAACATCCCTAGTCCGGCTCCACCTAAAGCTAGATAAATAGAACCAGTATCCCCCGCCATCTGCCAAATTAGCAACGCAAAAATCAAACCCAGCAAACCATCCAGACCAATGCGCATCAAATCAATCACAAAAAGTTTGCCCCTCAACATTTTTACTACCCCATTTTTTTCAGCCGTCTTATCGAGCGATAAAATTTTATAGTCGTAATGAGGTAAAGCATCAAGGGCAAAATGACTCAAAAAAGCCAAGCTAAGGCCTAGGACCGGGTGTAACCCCGACCCGACGACCACCGCTGCCCCCACCGCGCCATGTGTTCCTAAAGTCATATTTATTTATCTTGCGCACAATTATTAAATACCGCTACAGAAACATTGTACTGGCTAATAGCGGCTTGCGTGGCCTTAATTAAATTATTAAATTCCACTACCAATTTATTATATTCATTAATTTTTTTCGCTCCCGCCGACCAGGGTGACGTCGTCGTGTTAAATTCATTTTTTAATTTAGCTAACTGTGGTTCCAATTTGTCTATCCTGGCCTTGTTGGCATAAATTTCCTTTTTAATTTCATCACTCGGAATTGGGCATAGATCAATCGGGGTCCCAAAAATTTGAACCGCCATTCTCGCGCGTTGTCCTTTATACACCCCTTCGCCGGCCGCCACCCCAATGTCTAAATAGCGCCGAGCTAAAATATTGGCTTTGTGACCGGTGCTGGCCATCCAAGCACTAACCACCGCTTCATCATCTTTAAATTGTCCCAAGGCCAAATTTTCCCCCACGACAATATAACTATAGCCAACCGTTTGAGCTACTTCGGCAACACCGCCACCAGCCGGCGAAGCGTGGGCAAAATATTGATTTTTAAACATATCATCTAAACGCGCTCGTGCCACTTGGTTTAATTTGGTTGATTCCGTGAGTGGAGGCAAATTTTCCCTTAGTCTTTCCTCGTTGGTATTGGCCACTATACCAGCTGTTGTTAGTTGTCTGGTCAATCCCACCGCGCCCCCACCAGCCAATTGATTAAGCGGATTAGGTGTAATAATCCGACTAAACATTTTTTCAATTGATCCAATAGCTAGACTAGACAATGGTGTAATATTTTCTGTCGGCTCACTATTGTTAGACCTATTACCAAGCCAAAGAGAAGTAGTAATAATATTAGGATTATCACCTAAACTATTGTTATAGGCCAAAAGTCCTAATATAAACACCGCTAGTAAAACTATAATGATTAATAAAACCGCGAGAAAAAGTTTTCTTGACATAAAATTTAAAAAAGTGGGTCGTAGACTTCAGTCAGTGATACGACCTGTTCTTTATCTAACACTAATACAAATGCCGTATTTTGTAAAAATGAGTCAGTGGCAATAATACTGGCCAAACGGGTCGGGGTCAACAAAACTTTTTTAGCTTTAGCCTTAAAAAATAGTTTGGCCTCAAAGTGGCGGGGCAAGGTGTAAGTAACGAGGCCAGCTAGTGATCTGCCTCGCTCTTGGTCACAATCAAGACTATTTGCGCAAGGTTCGGTTTCCGCTTTATCTACCACCAAATACCAGTTCCCAGCGCTTTTGTAAACTGAACGTAAAAAAACAACTTCTTGCCTTAAAAAAACCTCGGAAGAATTATTTAAATTTGCCAAAATATATCCCCCAATAAATAAAACCAAGACCCCCAAACCAACCGCCCATTTTTTTCTAATTTTCATTATGTTTAGATTATAACCCCCACTTAGACTGTTACCAAATACATCTCGTGATATAATTAGTTTATGTTGGAGACAATATTTACTTATGTCTCACTTGCTAGACCGATCCACCTTTGGTTGGTATTTGTAATTATCATAATTTACGCCGGGATTATGAGTGTGATCCTAATTTATCATTGGCAAACCTTTGCTCCCAACAACGAAGCGGCCAAATTGGCGGAGACGGTTTTTGGTGTAGTAACCGGTATTATTCTAGTTTGCCTGGCTGTGGTCATTACTATTTTTAGTAGTCAAATATGAAAGCCCACGCTATCGAACCCGGTGAAAAGATTTTAGCGGAAGTTAGACGGCATTGGATTTTCTTTTTGGCCGAAAGTATTGCTTCGGTGTTGTTTGTGTTATTTCCCTTATTGGCAATTAGTGTGGCCAAAAATGCTTATACTTTTCCCTTACCAAGTGCCTTGACTGAATTATTTGTTTTTATTTATCTTGTTTGGCTTCTTTTGGCTTGGATATATTTTTTTATAGCTTGGACTGATTATTATTTAGACGTCCTAATTATTACTGATCGCAAAATAATTGATATTGAACAAAAAGGAATATTTCACCGTGAAATTACCAGTTTTCGACTAGAACGAATCCAAAATATTACCATCGAAACACCCAGTTTCCTCTCAACCCTGCTCGATTTTGGCCATATCCGGATTGGTACGGCCGGTGAAGACGACCCTTTTGAAATAAATAATATCTATAGCCCTTACCGAGCCAAGGATTTAATAATGAGTGAATGCCAACGGATAAATTCTGGTCAGCAAAAAATAAATGATGGATTATTATAATATCCCCATTTGTAGTTGTATAAACTTTTAGGGTTTGCTAGAATATCGAACATTATTAGCCGTCGCTTAGTCGGGCTTGCCTGACTAGGTTACCCTAGATAATTAATTTAAAATGGACGAAGACCAGATTTTGAAACCAGAAGAGGAAGAAGAGGAAGATGAAGAAAAAATGGGTGAAGATGAGGAAACAGAAGAGGGTGAGGAGGAAGTTATGTAGTTACAAAAAATCCCCCGTACTGGCCCATGGCCCTTACGGGGGATTTTTTGTATCTCCTAAAAAAATTCTGTTATACTTATAAAAAGCAATAACTCTCTTATAATTTTATATGGCCTTTCTTAAATTAAATATTAAAGCCAAAAAAAATACTCAGAATATCCGTTTTAATCATGACGCTATTTGGGGTGATTTTATAAATCTCCGTGGTGATGTATCTAAAATATATGGCGATGTGGATTTACACCGCATTACTGGTGACACCTCAAAAATCAGAGGTGATATTAGTGGCGTCTTTGGCGACGTGTCTCGCCTGATTGGTGATGTGTCTAATATCCGTGGCGAGGTATCTGGTATTTTTGGTGATGTGTCCAATATTTCTGGCGATGTGTCTGGTTTGGTTGGCAAGGTCACCCAATTGAAAGGTGATGTATCAAATATTCGAGGCACAACTACCAATCTTAGTGGGACCGTGACCGACCTAGTGGGGAATATCTCCAATCTAGTTGGCAATGCCACAAATATTTCCGGCAATGTTACTAATTTGATCGGCAATATAACAAATCTAAGTGGCAATGTAACCAACCTGCGGGGCAATGTCTCAAATTTATCTGGCAATGCCACCAATATTGAAGGTGAAGCCACTGGTCTCTCGGGCACTATTTTATCTGTTGCCCAGGAACTAAAAAAACGACGATAGCCCAGCTAGAGTCAATTAAATTGTGGCTAAAATATCTTCCAGGGTCTTACTGTCAGACCATTTTTTAATAAATTTACCACTACGGTCAGTTAGGACAAAAGTATTGGCTATTGTCACTCCATATTTTGTTTTAAGCGAAGCTCGCTTATCAAAATCAACCTTTAAAATAACCAGTTCGGCTGGTATTTTGTCCATATAGGTAATTAGATTCATATCGAAGTCACGCGACAATTCATCCCAACCTGCAAAGAAAAAAAATAAAATTCTGGTGTCGGCCGGTGTCGGCAGTTTTTCGGGATCATATTCTTCATACCCACCAGACCCTGGCTGTTTAATTCCAACCGCTGTCGTCGAAGCGGTGGGGCTAGCCAAAGCTACTAGTAAATTATTTTTTTCGTGGGGCACAATTTTTTGTTTATTTATTACTCCCCGGACTAAAGTGATTTCACTTTCAATATCAGAATTAATTCTACCCTCATGCCAAATAATACTGACTACCCACAAAAATACGAGACTGGAAATTATTAGGACTGGTGAAAAATTACTCGGTTTATTGTCATATTTAAACATGACCAATATTGTATCCTATTGTCTTACCTTGTGTCCAAGTCAAAATTTGAACGAATTGTAAATCAAAAATAGCTTTTTAGCTCAATACATGTTAGAATCTATTAACATTATTAGCTTTCTAGCTTCATGGGAAGCTGGTTAAAACGAACAAATATGGACGAAAATACCAACACTCCGCAAGATGATGCGGTGTTAACACCGGCTCCTGTTACAGATACCCCAGCGGTTATTGCTGAGGAAGAAGCTGAAAAAGATACCCCGGCGGAAGAAGCTGCCCCAGCAGTTGAGGCTGAATAAATCGCCAGAGGATTTTAAAATATAGCCCACCTGTCTTCTAGACAGGTGGGCTATATTTTTTACCAAGGTCTAAAAATTAGCCCGGGAGTTTTTACTCTCCCGGGCACTACTTAGCTGGGCCAAACTTTTTCTCCGTCACGCCAAATTTCGAAAATATCCGACTTGGCGACTACAATCGGCACGCCGTAGACAATGATTAAAACTGTTTCCGGGGCCAAATTGCATTCGACGCGGGGGTCAAAAAAGTGCAGTTCCCCATTGTCTGACTGCTTGACCCCCGCCGGAAATTCCATGTTTCGGGCTTTTGGCCTAAGTACTACCGCCAGTGGTAGCTGTTCTTTGGTTAGCATCTTAACACCTCCCTTCTCGCCACTTAGTGGCAGATTTTTCTATACTATTTCTCGCACTCACGAGACTTTATGTCAAATTGCCTAGTCAAAAAACCCCACCAAATACTTACCCCATTTTCTTTGATCTAAATAGAAATAGCCAATATGACCGAAAATCCTTGTTTGTAACGCTGGTGGCACATTTAACCCAAATTGTAGCCCAGGAAAATTATCATCACAACTAAATTAGTTTCTGACCGGTCATACTTTCGGGCTGGAGCAAATCAAGTAGAGTTAAAATAGTCGGTGCAATATCAGCCAGCGTCCCTTCTTTCACCTTAACCTCTTTATCGGTCACAATCGCCGGCACAGGGTTTATCGTATGCGCGGTGTGCTTTTCGCCAGTCTCCTTGTCCACATTTACCTCGGCATTGCCGTGGTCGGCGGTGACAAAAAGCACCGCCCCGGTTTTCTGGGCCGCCTCATACACTCGCCCCAGTTGGGTATCTACTTCCTCTAGCGCCTCGACAATGGCCGGCACATTGGCGGTATGCCCCACCATATCGGGGTTGGCGAAGTTGATAAAAATAAAATTGGTGCCTTTCTCTATTTCTTCCACCGCTTTGTCGGCAATACTCTCGGCTCGCATCTTCGGAGCAAGGTCGTGTGTTGGCACATCTTTGCGGCTGTCTAAGAGAATATGCTCTTCCCCCTCGTGCGGCTCTTTACGCCCACCATTTAAAAAATAGGTCGCATGCGGAAATTTTTCTGTTTCCGCAATATGGGCCTGAGTGAGCCCTGCCTGCGCCACTTCAGCCGCGAGCGTCGTCTCAATCGGTATTGCTGGAAAAGCGACGGCGCAAGCAAAACTTTTATCGTATTCGGTCATAGTCGAAAGCGCCAAGTTCATATTCTCTTTTTTCTCTAGCAACTTTTTCATTAGCATTTTCACCCGATCCGAGCGAAAATTGAAAACAAAAATAGCATCGCCATTTTGTACTTTATAACCCTCACCACTTTCATCGAGAAAAACAATCGGTTCCAAATGTTCGTCCAAAAGTCCCTCTGCATGAAGTTCGGCCACCAGTTCCGACGGCTTTTTCAGCTGGCAAGTTTTACCAACACAATTAAACATCGCCGCCTCCGCGCGCTCCATTCGATCCCAATTGTTGTCGCGATCCATGGCGTAAAACCGGCCCGCAACAGTGGCAATAGTTCCTATCCCCACTTCTTCTAAAACATCTTCGAGCTTTTTCAAATAACCGGCAGAACTTTGCGGAGCGGTGTCGCGGCCGTCAGTAAAAATATGCAAAGCGATTTTTTCTATCCCCGCCTCTTTAGCGGTTTTTAAGATCGCATGCAAATGGTCTTCATGACTATGCACCCCACCGTCAGAAAGTAGGCCCATCAGATG
Source organism: Candidatus Vogelbacteria bacterium RIFOXYD1_FULL_44_32 (assembly GCA_001823065.1). Classification (GTDB taxonomy): domain Bacteria; phylum Patescibacteriota; class Minisyncoccia; order Phycocordibacterales; family XYD1-FULL-46-19; genus XYD1-FULL-44-32. The sequence goes on along the minus strand of MHTJ01000005.1, from coordinate 15,964 downwards.
GAGGGTGGAATTGTTTTTCCGCGTATGCTCAAACACCGCACACAATGCACTATTCAGCGGCAACTCCCCACCCTTAATTGCCTTTTCAATCCGCACCAAGTCGGTATCAATAATTTTCCCCGCCCCGATGGTCGTGTGCCCAATCTCCGAGTTGCCCATCTGCCCTGCCGGTAGGCCCACGGCAAGCCCCGACGCTTCTAAAAGCGTATGCGGGTACTTTGCCCACAACTTATCAAACACCGGCGTTTTCGCCACCGCCACCGCATTGTGTTCCACATCCTCCCGATACCCCCAACCGTCTAAAACAATTAAAATCGCCTGTTTTTTAGTATTTATATTTGTTTCCATAAGACTTTATTCTAAAGTATTTCCCATTTTTCTAGGACTTGACATATAAGTTCTATATGCTATAATGTAAATAGTGCAAATTAAACCTGATCCGGCAGTTCCCGGAAACACCCGCTAGTAACGGGTAGTATCGAACCTTGAAAGGGCCTGTCATGAGTAATGACAAAAACGTATTCGAAACCTTGTTCCGTCTGTGGGGAACCATATCCAAACTAGTGGTTGACGGGAAACGAGATCCTCACCAGGTGGTAAGATGCCTCCAATTAATTTTGGAGGACAAGGCGTGGAAAATCGAAAAGTTTGTCGGGATGCAGACGACATTTGCCGTCAAGCGACCCGGTCAACGCGACGATCTGGTAAGTGTAACCTTTTTCCAGTTGGCAAACCCTTGCCTTACAGCCACCTGGGAAGAACTATTCGACTTTGTCTCAGGCCTAAACCTAGAGACACACTACGAATACAAGGGAGATAAGCTTCGGGCCGTCCTGGAGACCGTCTGTGGGTCTAAACATCTTCTGCGGGGATACCACTACATCCCCCTACCAGCCGTCGACAGTGCAAAGAGCATCGATTACGTCGACGCGACGACAAACGATGTTAGAATCAACCACATGTTTCCAATCAGGCTGAGTGGCCGAATCGAACGTGAAGACAAGGTGATGATCTTCACCACGCCGGACGCTAACACGCTTAAGTCATTCTACGGCGTGTAGAATTTCCTCGAGCCCCCGCTTCACCGCGAGGGCTCGCTTTTTTTATATTAAAACCAAAAATTATCAAACACCGAGTATTTGATGTTTTTCCCAGCCTAGCGAGGCATTTAGTTTTTTAGCTGTTGCGAAAGAGAGCGTAGAAATCAATGAGCCGAGTAAACAACCAAAGTGAACTGTTTGAGCGAAGCGAGTTTTCGCTTTGGTGTGACGAGGCGAATATGATTTCAAGCGAGCGAAGCAGTCTCAGCTAAAAAACTAAATGCCGAGCGCCCCCTTCCCTGGCCACGCGGTGGTACTCCCCAACTCTTCTTCAATGCGGAGCAACTGGTTGTACTTGGCCGTTCGTTCACTCCGACACAGCGAGCCAGTCTTAATCTGTCCTGTACCCAAGCCCACCACAAAGTCAGAAATAGTCGTGTCTTCGGTTTCGCCCGAGCGGTGCGAAACCACGGCGGTCATCCCCGCTGTGTGCGCCATCTTGATGGCCTCAATTGTTTCGGTGACAGTACCAATCTGATTTAGCTTAATCAAAATCGAGTTGCCGGCTTTTTGGTCAATCCCCATTTGCAGTCTTTTAATATTGGTCACAAAAAGATCGTCGCCGACAATTTGCACTTTGTCACCAATTTTCTCGGTCATCAGTTTATAGCCCTCCCAATCGTCTTCGGCCAAACCATCTTCAATGGAGACAATCGGATATTTGGCCACCCAAGCGGCGTAAAAGTCCACCATCTCCGCCGAGGTCAAACTTTTGCCTTCGGTCTTTAGTTCATACTTGCTGTTTTCATACAGCTCGCTCGCCGCGCCATCGATGGCAATAAAAATATCTTGCCCAGCAGTGTAGCCCGCTTTTTCGATCGCCTCAATAATAATTTCAATCGCCGCTTCGTTGGACGGCAGGGACGGCGCGTAGCCACCTTCGTCCCCAACCGAAGTGTTTAACTTCCGGCTTTTCAAAATACTTTTTAGCGCGTGAAAAACTTCCGCCCCATAACGAAGGGCCTCACGGAAACTGGGGGCACCCAAAGGCATAATCATAAACTCTTGCAAGTCAGTGGAGTTTTCGGCGTGCTTGCCCCCGTTTAGAATATTCATCATTGGCACCGGCAGGCGCATATTAGTCGTGCCCGAAATATCAGCAAAATATTTATACAGTGGTTTGCCCTCGGACTTGGCGGTGGCATGAGCAAACGCCAGCGACACACCAAGGATAGCATTGGCCCCCAAGCGGCCCTTGTTGTCGGTGCCATCGAGAGCGATCATCGCCCGATCGAGCGACTCTTGATTATATTCATTACCAACCAAAGTTTGAGCTAGTTCATTGTTTACATTGGCAACCGCTTGCTCCACCCCTTTACCCCCGTAGCGCTTTTCCGCGTCGCGTAGCTCCACTGCCTCATGACTACCAGTGGACGCCCCCGAGGGTACAGCCGCCCGTCCAAACGAACCGTCACTTAATGTCAGGTCAACTTCCACGGTTGGGTTACCCCGTGAATCTAATATTTCGCGAGCTTTGATCGAACTAATTGTTGGCATTGTTATAAAAATTAACTAATTAAGTTACTACTTTATCATTTTAATCATTGTTTCGGCAACCACCACTTTTCCATTACATTAATTAATCAAAAAGTTTTACCAAATATGGGTCAAGTGCCCGCTGGTCTAAGTCATAGAAAAATTTACCACTGCGATTTAGATCTCGGGCTAAATTTTCACCCACAAAACGCCAATGCCAAGGCTCGTATTGGTAATAAACATTACCTTTAGGGTACGATAAGACAAAACCAAATTTGTAGGCATTGGCTTGAAGCCATTTAAAACCTTCGGTCGTATCAAAACCCACAAAAGGCACTTTACCTAAAATTGTAAAATCTAAGGTTGTCCCCAATTGATGTTCCGAATATCCTTGGTCGGCCGAAAACTGGTTAGCGGTCCCGGCGCCATATACCACGGCATAGCTATTTTTTAACTGTGATTGGTAGCCAAAAGAGCGAAAAGCTGAAACTACCTGTAAATCTACCCCGTCTTCACTTGCCTCCTGTAACATATCTACTAAAAACGATTCGACTTCGGCGTGAATCTGCAAAGTTTTAGTTTTGTCATATAAATATTCACTATCGATATCCTTTAGCTCAGCTGGAGAATAATTTTCATTTAGAAAAAATATTTTAGAATATTTTTGCAAAAGCTCAGGGTCAGTCTTACTCCATTTTTCTAAAGTGCCAACAGTATCATTTATTTCATTAATTTGTTCCTCAAACTCATTGTTTTTATTTTTTTCTTTATTTAAAACTGCAGCTAACTCAGACGCTTCTGTGGTTAATTTAATTATTTCTTCATTTTTTGTCTTAAGGGCGGCCGTCGAAGACGCCAGGGAGAGACGAATAGTTTGCACCTCCTGCCAAAACCAGAAAAAACCACCCCCGCTCGCTGCCCCGACTAAAACCAACATTAAACAAAACCAAAACCAAATTTCATTGTTTTTTAGGCTCATAAAATGTCTATTTCTAAATATTCATAATAAACCAGTCTAGCACAAACCAACCCCCAACGCGCTCGGCGCGCTGGGGGTTGGTTTTAAACAAGAAAAACCCTACATTAAACCAAAACCGACCGCCGCCAGGTAGGCCCCAAGTAGGACCGCTACCAATCCCCCGCCTACATACCAATTTTTGGTATTGAAACGACGGAAAATTTTGGCTACCACCCGATAAGGCAAGACTAAATAGGCAATAGCTTCAATCAACATCGCCCAACCGGTAATAGTAATAATAACAGTTGCATTCCACGCCCAAATATTGTGAACCAACACCAAACCAATACCCGCCAAAAGCTCTAAAATACCGACGAGATATATCAAGGCCCGATTATTTATCATATCAGCCACCGCCGCCATCATCATTTTGCGACGGGTAATACAAATAAGACCAATCAGGACCAAATAAATACCCAATGCTTGCGATAAGAAAATCGATAATTCCATGAAATTAAGTTAACTACTAATTTGTTCAATTATATAACAAATGAAATACAGTGTGAATTGATTTGTCCACTATATCCAAAAATCTGTTTAAATCCACCAATTTTAGCTATACTTTATATATGCTAAATAAAAAATATTTTGTCTTTCTTACTTTGGCCTTAGCAATCCTATTTTTTCCAATCGCAGGCCAAACTGAAACCGATTTAAAAATTGCCGGCTGGATCCCGTACTGGAAGGTGGCAGAGGGCACCAAAGATGCTAAAAACAATTTAGATAAACTGGACGCTATCTACCCATTTAGTTTTACTGTTAAAAATGATGGCACTTTAAAGGATTTGGGCGATTTGGAAAACAGAAATTGGGTTAAACTTTTTCGCGAAGCTAAAAAAGCTCGAGTCGACATAATCCCCACCGTCATGTGGAGTAATGCCAATTCAATGCAAGAAATTCTTTCCGACCCAACTACTCGTAAAAATCATATCGAGCAAATTGTGGAGATGGTTGAAGATGATAATTATGCGGGCGTCGATATTGACTATGAAGGGAAGATGGCTTCGACTAAAGATTATTTTTCCCTATTTATTGAAGAATTGAAGGACAAACTCGATGATAAAACTTTAGTGTGCACTATCGAAGCTCGTACCCCACCCGACTCACTCTACCGAAATATTCCCAACCCGTTAATTTACGCCAACGATTATGCCCGCCTCGGTCAGGCCTGTGATGTCTTTCAAATTATGACCTATGACCAGCAACGAGCTGATATAAAATTAAATGACTCGAAAAGAGGCTCACCATATGCCCCCACGGCCGATGCCGACTGGGTGGAAAAAGTTATTAAACTGGCCCTAGAGGATATTCCGAAAAATAAAATTATGTTGGGCGTGCCAACCTATGGGGCTGAATATGAAGTAACTGTCTCACCCAATTGGTATCAAGGCTATAAAAAACTCTGGGCTTTAAATCCAGAGTATGGGGTAAAAACCGCTAAAAAATACAAGACCAGAGCTTTTACCAATTCGGCTGGCGAGCTAGCTTTTTCCTACCTACCCAAAGAATCGACAGTGAAACTAAAATCACTTACTATTCCTAAAGATACCCCCAGAGGGTTGGAAATTGCCGCCAAAGCACTGGCCCACGCCAACAAGACTGGCGAAACCGTAAAATTTAATTATGTTTCGTGGAGCGACGCCAAGGCTATAAAGGAAAAGATTAAACTAGCAGAAAAATATGACCTGCGCGGTATTGCTATTTTCAAAATTGACGGCGGAGAAGATAAAAATATTTGGAAGTTGTTTTAGATTTGGCAAAAAACAACATTGGCAGTAGGATATTAGTTTATGCCAAGTAAATATATTCCTGGTGATTATAGATTAAAAGCCAAACGCTCTAGTGCTGGACTAGGTCTATTTACTGATAGCGATATCCCTAAGGGCGCCTGCATTATTGAGTACGTGGGGCGAGTGATCGGCGAGAAAGAAGCTTACACTAGTCGCAGTCGCTATTTGTTTGAAATCAATTCTAAAATCACTATCGACGGCCAAGCCCGCACCAACACTGCACGCTATATCAACCACGCTTGCCGGCCCAACTGCGAACCCGTCATCCACCAAAAAAGAATATTTATTATGGCCAAGAAAAATATCAAGGCCGGTGAAGAGCTCACCTATGACTACGGCAAAGAATACTGGAACGACCGGATCAAACCCCATGGTTGCCGGTGCGCCAAGTGTAAAAAGCTAAAATAAGAAAAACCCCCGCGAGCGAAGCTCGCGGGGGTTTTTCTTATTTTAAATTTTTTACCTTTTTTTTCCTTTTCTCTTTGCCTGCTTGGCTCGCTTTGCGGTCAGCATCACTTGTTTGACAGCTAATCGCTTTTTAGTTTTTTTAGACCGCGAGGTCTTGTTCTTTATATCTTGAGCTACTCTTTTCGCCATAATTATTTTTTATATATTAATTGTTTACTACCACAGTATAACTTATTTTCTTGATTAGACAAACGACAGAGCTTTGCCTTTTTTCCCTGCCCGTCCAGTCCGACCAATGCGGTGCACATAGTCATCGTAAGTGGTCGGCAAATCAAAATTAATCACATGTGAAATGTCGGAAATATCCAGGCCCCGCGCCGCCACATCGGTGGCCACCAACACCTGCACTTGATTGGTTTTAAAGGCCAACAGGGCCCGCTGACGATTGTTGTGAGTCTTGTTACCATGAATTGAATCGGCCTTCAGCCCCCGCTCGGCCAAAGTTTTGGCCAAACGTTCTACTCCATGTTTTGTTTTACCAAAAACCAACACTCGACAAAAATCCGCTTGTTTTAATAGGTTATGCAAAACATCTACTTTGTTTTCCCCGGGCTTGATTCGCACCACATCCTGATACACATCTTTAGATGTATCTTGAGTTTTGACTGAAATCCGAACTGGGTCTTTAAGAAAATCTTGGATCAGCTTTTCAATCTCATGTGACAAAGTCGCCGAAAAGAAAAGAGTATGACGTTCTTTTTGCATCAGCCCAATGATATAACGCATGTCATTAATAAAACCCATGTCGAGCATCCGGTCGGCCTCATCTAATACCACCGTAGCAAAACTCGACAAGTTTAACACTCGCCGTTCAATCAAATCTTTCAGTCGCCCCGGGGTCCCAATCACAAAGTGATTAGGGTGACGAAGGTCAGCTATTTGCCGACCGATCGGTGCTCCACCAACGCAAACCACCGAGTGAATACCCAATCTAGTCGCAAAACTTTTTAACTCGGTTTCAATCTGAATCGCCAGCTCGCGGGTCGGAGCCATAATTAATATTTTTTCCTTTGGATTTTTTAGCACCTTGTGCAAAAGTGGGACCACAAAAGCCGCCGTTTTACCGGTACCCGTGTTGGCAATCCCCACCACGTCTTGCCCCTGCAAAATATGGGGAATAATTTTATCCTGAATCGGGGTCGGCGTGAGATAACCCTTGTCAATAATATTTTTCTTTAGCCGTTCGTCCACGAGAAAATCGGCAAAAGTATGTTCAGCAACATAAACTTCCACCTCTTCCGTAATCGCCACTTTATTTATTAACCTGGAGATATCGATGGTCGATTTGGCTTCGCCTCTCCCCTGTCTAAAACCACCAGGCCCACCCCGGAAATTACTTGTTCGGTTAGGACGATGTGCCCCACCAAAACGAGGTCGGGAATTTCTATTTCCTTGATACATATATTTTCTGTCGCCACACCGCATAAGATGTGGACTGGCACATAGCAAAAAACTTGCGCCTACGGCCTTTAGGTTTAAAGGTAAGGTGGCCGGTATCTCGCAAGTTTCCAAAAGCCAAAGCTTTATGATGTCGGTAGAAGTATCTACACCAACCAAACTAGAGAGAATTACTTACCTCTCTATTATATACCAATTTCACAGGTTGTCAAGCTAAATATTCCCCTTAGCTCCTGGGGTCAAATAGGCCAGAAATGTGACTTAAGTTAAGGGGTTACCTCTGGTATCGGGGCTGTCTCATCTGCCGGCACTTGAACATTGATATCGATATTATCAGCCTTAGGTGGAGTATTGTCACGCAGAGCTGGTAGAGCATAAACAAAGAAAAGAATCACTAAAATCAAAGCCAAGAGAATACCGAGCACTAGTCCCGCCCCTGAATCCGCACTTTCCCCCGTTGGGGGAGTATTAATAATCGTTGTCATATTTTTTATTAATTAATGATAATTTAAACCAACTAATATATATGTCGTGGCCAAAACAAAAATATTACAATTAAAAATCAGTTAAATTACCCCTAAATTAGGATAAAGCCAAAAAACGTGTCATAACCCAATATTGGTCATATTTCGTCATCTCAGGTGTATGATTGTGCCCCCTCCCACGGCTCTATAGATAGTGCCCACCAGACTTGTTAAATCCAAGGGTCGACGGTGGGGCTCTCCCACTTATAAACCTAATCATAAAATATATGACTAATAATATATCTCGTTTGCTAATAAAAGCTGGCCTGATCGCCGTTGCGGTCGTTGTCCCTACTGTGACCAGTTTTGCCTACGCCGCTACTTATGCCTATGTCAACCAAAGCGGTGAAGTAAGCACAGTCAACGCTGACAACGGTATGACGGCTATTGCTATTGCGCCAAATATTGCCACTCATAGCGGTGTTATTTTGCTTAATAGCCAAGCTGATAACGAAATTGTCGGTGATGGTGTGTCTGGAATCTAGCCACTGGTGTGGCGCAAAAAAGGAAGACACCCGCAAATAGGTGTCTTCCTTTTTTGAATAGTATGCGATAATGAAAGTGGCTTAGATTCTAGACCTTAACAATTTAATTTCTATATTTTATGAAAAAAATCTTTACCTTTTTGGGACGGCCCAGTCACTTAGTGGCGACCATTATTATCTTCATGGCAGTTTGTGTTCCACTCTCGACTGTGACTGCTAGTACTAAATCAATTTGTCCAACTACTGCCACCACGACGGAAATATCAATCCAAATTAATGCTTCTTCTCTCACTTCTAATTCGGCCAAACCAACAATTACCGGGACAGCTTGTGGGACCAAAACAGTCAAACTAACTCTATTCAAAGAAGGAACAACAAAAACCTACTATAAAAAAACAAACATAAGAGTTAAAAATGACCGCTGGCGAGTTAAAATCTCCAAAAAGCTAGCTGATGGTGTTTATGACATTAAAGTCACTGGAACCAAGGGTGAGGCCCGTCGGGTGACAGCCAGTGGCCAATTGGTTGTTGGTAAAAAAAGCAAAGAAAGTAAAAACAGTGCCAAATCCGCCACTACCCTCGCGATCGGCTCGGTGCCACTTCTCTTTGGCGGTACTGCCCGTGCTGGCGCAAATGTCCCAGTGTCGTATCTCCAAATTACTAATATTGGTAAAGAGACTGCCAATTTGAAAGGATTTTGGGTCAAACAAAATGGCTCGGCTTCTACCCAGTCGGTTATCGGTCTGACTGTCATCGACGGTAGTGGTGGCTCTAAGGGAGCTATCGGTGGCACCGAGGGCTCGACCCCGTTTAAAAATGGTTTGGCTTTTGTCCCAACCGACTCTATTTTTGCTCCAGGTCAAATGCGCGTCTTTACTATTAAAGCCGTCATGAGTAGCAATGTTTCTGCTCACCTTGGTAAACAATTAAATATTGCTGTCACCTCGGTTGACACGACTGCCTCCCCCAAGGGCCCTTTCCCTATCCCTGGCGCCACTTGGACAATTGGCAATTAACACAAAAATAATATGATAATTTCACTTATTTTAGGTCTGCTGGTTGGGGCAGGGGCCGTCGTCTTTGCCCTACAAAATACTTTTGCGGTGACAGTCACCTTTCTAGCTTGGGAAATTACGGCCCCACTGGCAGTTCTGATTATTCTCTCGCTAATTGTGGGAATATTGATAAGTATTCTAATGACCATCCCCGGAGATATCCAAAATGCCTTCACTATTTATAAACTTAAAAAAGATAACCGAAAACTAAACGAGCAAGCCACCACCGCGACCAAAACTGAAAGTGAAGCTACTCCCAACTCGACCGATATTCCATCTAAAAACACCAACTAAAAGAAAACCGCCCCACCTGAGACTGCATGGAGCGGTCTTCAGAGAGGAGCGGACAAAAAACAAATATTATCCACGCCGGCTGATGGTAGTGTCAGCACCCTGCAGTCCCCGATCAAGGGGGCGACTCGCCGGAGAAGGCTTTTCTACCTGGCTCTGCTTTTTCTCCTCTGCCGACATCTGAATAATCTTTTTGCCGGTGCAGCCGCGGAGGTCAAACTCCGATTTTTCGATCGGGATATTCTTGCCTTTGATTGTCCCCGCCGGCTGGATTGCGACGTGGAAGCACCCGTTGATATGTCGAACAAAGTCGACGGCCATCCCCTTGAAACCGCTGGCCTTGTCCTCGACTTCCGAGCCAAGGATTTCGAAAGGGACATCAATCTCTTCGAAGTCTCCAGCGGAGACCTCGACCCGTGCTTCGCAAATATAGATTTTCTTGAGGGGTTGTCCCTCCTGATCCAGTCCTTTCGGCTGGAACAGGTAGGTGACACTCCCGCCGAAATCCATCAACCAGTGGGTTAGTGTCCCCCGCAATTTTGTCGCCTTGTCGCGACACTCCGTGCCTAATTTTAGGACCCTGAGTTTCATGGTATTTCCTTCCTTTTTTCGTTGAGATACAATCAAAAACTCCGTTCTTTAATCTAAAGAATATATGGTCATCTGTCAATAATAAGCTCTACCGACTACCGACCAAGATACTTACCCGCCACACTAAGAGCAAAAGACGGTAAAATGACGAAAACACAGGCCATTATTAACTTCATAAAAAACTGGTTTGTCGGGTCGTTGTCGTTGGGACCGCCAAAAAGGACTAGTCCAAGACCAACAATACCAAAGGCAATCGAGGTATACATAAACACAAGGGTTGATATTTTTTGCATAATATAAGTGTAGCACGAACTTGAACCTTCGATGCAAAATGAGAAAGTTAGGGTAAAAGAAAACGGGCCCCTAGCTCATGTGGCAAAGGACCCGAATGGTTGAAACATGGTGATTTTATTTTAATCAAAAAGAGAAATCAAATACAAACGAATTGCTTAGAAAGAATCTTCCCAGGTGTTTTTGAAACCAGCAAGGTAAGCTTCATGCAGTTCGGGGTCACTTGGCGGATTACACGGACTACTAAATATACCAGACAGAGAACCAAAATCGGGTCCATTTATCCAATCAGAGCAATCGCTTCCGCCCTGATTATGAGCCTCTTGGAGCTGTTCATCGTTTGTTTCCATGACCTAGATCTCCTATTTGTTGATCGGCCTGGCAAATTAATTTCGTTCAGCTTATTTTGGAACACCCAAAACAATCTGAACTATAATAGAACGACTAAAGCTTACCGGGCGTATCATTCAAGCGACAAGCACCGGAAAGACCACTCCACACACCACGAGCACCTTCGCCACTAACAGAGTGTCCTTCTTTATTGGTGTCAGTAACCGTAATACCACCGTCGGCACGCTCATCAACCGTGCGTGTTGACCCGTCGGGGTTACTTATCGTCACTCGATTTTGGCTTCCATCGCCAATCTTTGACCATTTTTGAGTCATAACATCACCTCCTTTCAAGGTTCAGACTCTGTTTATAGGGTAACATATAGAGAAATGAAAGTAAAACACTAGCTCTCTTAATATATTAGCTATTCCGCTATATTAAAAGAATCCCATTATTTTCTTTCATTCATTATTTGAACCATAAAGTTTTTCGATGACTTCAATATTTTTATCTATACCACCAACACCATTTTTGAGCCGATAATTCAACTCCCATAATGCCGACTTATTACTATCATATTTTAATTTACCAACCGCCTCTTCATAACTAAACCAACCATACTCAGTATGTTCATCACTAATTTGAAATTCTTTTGAAGGTGACTCGATACCAAAAGTAAATTCTGGGATCATCACGATTTCTTCACCCCACATCAAACCTCTAATATTTACTGCTGGTATTGTCGAAAGAGCTGATAATCTAATAAAAGATAAATCTTTAGCCAGCGCAGCTTCTTCATAAACCTCTCTTTTCATTGCCTCAACAGGGTTTTCATTATCTTCCCCTCCTCCCGAAATTGCTTGCCAAACACTCATATCTTTCCGCTTAAAAATTGCATATAAATAATTATCCCCCTCTTTAATAAAAGGAAAAGCTAAAACTTGAAATGATGCTCTCATGGTTTTTAGGTTATATTTTTAATTCCTAAATTATACTCTATGGACTCAAGGCCCACTAATAGCAGCAACCACGACAAAACAAGGCTAAAAAATTTTGCTCTGCCGACTGTATGAAGTGAGAAATTTACCCTAGGTTAGCTAAAATGTCCGCACACTTCCCTTTTATAAGCACAACATGTTCATCTGGATTAATACCAATTTGCTTATACCAAGATAATGGAAACTCACTGCCAGCAAAAGTGACGGCCTCAAAATCAATCGCATTATATTTACCCATAGCCTCCCCTATTACTTTTTTGAATAAAGCTCTTGCAATTCCTTGTTTTTGATATTTAGTATCCACAAACACAACCCCATCACTACACCTAACACCTGTTCGCCAAGGTTTTATATTTACGGCCATAGCCCCAACGGGATTGCCTTCACTATCAAAAGACACCAAAAACATGTCGGGTTGTTTTTTGAACCAATACTCAAGATATTTATAAGCAAATTCTTTGTCCCAAGGTTTATCTGGATCAGTAATAGTAAAAACTGTTGCCATTATTTCAGCCAGTTTAGACAAATCTTTTTCCTCGACATTTTTTATTTCATACATAAATGAAGTATAACAAAATTGAAATAAGGTAAAAGAAAATCGACCAACTAAAGCTGAATGGCCAAGCATCGGTAAAAATATTAGATATTCCTACTGTCGTAAGCCCAGTGCAAAACAGCCTGTCTTTGAGTGGGGCGGCAGGTTAAATCTTTCGGTCGGCAATTCTTTCTAATCTGCGATATATGACGACTGATTGCTTTCCACCGCTTGATCTGCCGTTCATCTTCGATAGGAAGCCTTCTGCCCATATAGTATCGGCAGTACCACTGGAACCAACCTCGAGGATCGTGCTCTTCATCGATCCATCCCTTTTCTTGCCACACTTTAAGCGGCTGGCTAGCATGCTTATGAAAAAAGTTCAGTGTGTCATCATGATGTTCGGGTGAAATCTTGGCACGAATAAACCAACTTTTAGGAAACTCCTTCTTGCAATCGGTCATATACTTGCCACCAAAGACGCCGAGCACAAGCATCTCTTTTGGTGTAAGCTCTGGTTTAAAATCCGGATGAAAATTTCTGCCCACTGGTTCGGTCAGTTCATATCTGTAACCTTTCTGGAATTTATCATTCACTTTTATGATTTTTTTCTTCATTGATATTTATCGATTAAGGATGTACACGACCAAAAAGTCATTCCTGTAAGTTTGTTAACGCTCGGCTCTGCACCCTCCACAATATCCGAACTTCCTTAAATGGTCATATAATTACACCTTGATATTCCCCACTAATTTTGGGAAGTCGTTTTGTAAAAAGTGCCCCTTGTCTTCAAAGGAAATAAGAATGGCGTCAGGTAAATCCTTTTTATACTTGTTCACATCAGCATACGGAACCGAGGTGTCGTCTTGGCTGTGGTATAAATATATCTCTGGTGTTTGTTTTCTAAATTTCTCTAAGCTCTCAGTTAAAGCAAAATCAGCTAGTGACTCATCGCAGTCAACATCATCGTAAGGGGCAGCCACCAAGTGGGCAGATTTAATCTTCTTCGGAAAATCGTTCTCAGATAAGTATTTAGCTAAAAATATCCCTCCGAGCGAGTGGCCAACTAGAATGACCTCATCACGTATTAACGGAAATAGTTTTTCAAACCAAATTTTCCACTCCTCATAGTGAGCGTTTTTGGCATTCGGCATTTTCGGGTATATCACTTCAAAATCAGGTAAAACTTCGCCTAGGTTGTCTTTCCAATCTTTACGATTGAGCTTTTCTAGGGTTATTTCGCATGAGTTCAGGTACTTCATATACTCCTCGTAAGTTTCGAAGGTGGTACCACCGTGAATTAAGACTATTTGGGGTTTCATAAATTAACTTTAGCAATTTAAAGGGTAAAAGAAAACCGCCCTCCCACGGTCTTCGTTGAGGGCGATCAGGTTACAAGATTCCTGCTTACAAAGCAGAATGGACACTCGCACTTTCTTTCCGTTTGTACTCCCGCCACCACAATGCAGTCATCATGACAACGATGCTCAAACAGCGGTCTCACATTGCAACCGTCACAAATGGTGGTCACCTTGGTGGCAAGGAGAAAATCTATCGCAGCTTCATCACTGGCGAGTCTGAGTATTTCCTTCGTCCTTGCGATCTTCGCCAAGAGGGTCTCCTCGTCCCAACCGTATTTGCGGGAGATTTCCGCAAGCTGTTCATTCAAAATCAGTCACCTCCCTTCTGGTTTAGTCTAAGTCCATTCCTACCACACCTCTGTTAATTTGTTAACACTCGGCTCCGCGGGCTCGAGGAAGTGAGAAAGTTGGGGTAAAAGAAAAAGCGCCGTACCCGAGGGTCGTGCGCTAATAGTCGGCAGGAGAACCTAGTCACTCACTTGAGAGAGCAACGCTTGCCGCCCTCGTAGGCCTTGAGTTGCGACAGGCTACGTTCCTCGCGGTAGGCATTCCACGCGTTGATGCAGAGCCGAAACATGTACTCCTGGCTGACGCGCTTCTTGTCGCTCCGCGAGCCTCCGCCGGAGTCGACGGCCGTACGCATTAGCTCGTTACGGAGCTTCAGACGCGGATCACCCTTTTTGTCGATGCCGGTGCCGTCTGCGATGGGTTGCCAGAACTTCACAGCCACTTGTGGTGACTTATTGAAGATGGCAAACATGGCCGCGATCACAGGGCTGCGGAACATGTGGCGGTTCTCTCTGGCCGACAATTTGTCTAGGAACGCCGCCACCTTCACCGCGAGGTCGTATTGTTCCGTCTTCAGGAGAAACGAGGTATCATCCGCGTCGTGCTTCCTGCGATCCTGTGCGCTCGGCCAAAACCACAGTTCGAACCCTTGGGGAAGGCGGGACAAGCTCTGGCGCTTGATGCCCTCGAATTCCGGCGTTCCCACCAAATAGCTGTCCATGACATTGGTCCGCGTGCGGGGGCTTGACCGGTCGATCGACGAGTACAAAGACCGCAGATCCTCATCCGTTTCCGCCCGATATTCGAGCAATTCGACGGAGCACGGCCAAACTTCGGGCATCTCGATACGCGCCCAAGCCGTATGCTGGCCGTTCATTCGGTAGTGCTTGCCGTCAAGTGCGCACACGATGAGAGTCACCCACTCTGGGTGAAATGTCCCACGCAACATAGCCTTGATGAGGCGGTCAACATGGTTCTGCTTGAGTCGCCGATCCCCGGGAAACTCATCGAGCTCAAGCAGCTTCATCGCTTCTTTGCGGTCGAACTCGACCTTGCGACGCTTGACCAGTTCGAGCCCTTTGCCCAAGCTGGTGACATCGTAGACAGGCTCGTTGGCCATACCATGGCCTATGTATGCATCAACCATCGCGATTTCTCCTTATGCGTTTTGTTTTGAAGAACATCTAGGATGTCTTTGGGATAAAACGCCAAATATACCTATGCTGATGCAGTGGTGCCAGGAACACCCCGCTGTTTTCCACTACATCAAATCTAAATATCTTTTACACTATTTTCGTTTATATGTCAACCCCCCCCCGTAATGTTTCAATACCTTGGCACCATTTTTGTTAATTTGTTAACACGCTGGCCTGCGAGCTCGAGGTAATGGGGTCAGCCAAAATTTTTAACTCCCTCGGCAGGGGTCTTTCCTTACAGGAACAGTAGAGCTTTCCCATTTTCTCGCCTATGGCTCGAAAATATAGGAGAAGCTTTTCGATCCCTGCCCGCAAGGCAAGCAGTTGCCTTACTCGGGGGAGCAAAATTAAAACGCCTGACGGCGTTCTAAATTTTGCTCCCTCTATTGTCCGGGTTCAGAACTGTAGATTGGAAAGCCATAAAGCAGGAGCTTGAGTTTTCAGGGATATTACAAATGGTCTAATTGAACTATAAGCCCGTATTCAACCAGTCAAAAATAAACTTTATACCGATTATAAAAATAGCGATAAGGACAATACGTCTAAATACCGATTGAGAAATCTTGTCTGTAATCTGTTTCCCTACAAAAGAACCACACAGAGCGACAACAAGGAGAACTGGAACCATCCAGTAAAATTGGGGCTGTAGGAAACCTTCTTTGAGGTATATGGGCAATCTTGTTATATCAACAGCCAGAGCGATAGCGGCTGCAGTTGCTATGTATTTTTCTTTTGGTAATCCAAATGCAGTAAGGAAAGCACCTCTCA
>MHTJ01000004.1:2475-116329 GCA_001823065.1 Candidatus Vogelbacteria bacterium RIFOXYD1_FULL_44_32 | reverse complement strand
TAAGCCCTGAAATCAAGAAGGGTAAGTTTATCTATTACAGTTGCACGAACTACCGCAAGGAATGTGAAAGGGTCTATGTGCCTGAGAAAGAGCTTCTGAAGCCCGTTTACGAGGTCCTACAGGGCTTAGAAATGCCTGATGAGCGTATCCAAGAGATAACTGAGGGTTTGCGGTCTATGGGGCAAAGTGAAGCAGGTTTCCACAAGTTCCATATGAGCAACCTCAAGAAAGAGTACGACCTCATAGAGGACCGTATCAGCAAAATGTACGATGACCGATTAGACGGTCGTATTACGGATGAAATGTATGACAGGAAACTCAAAGAGTACAAGGAAAGACAGAGTGCAATCCTTACTGAAATGCACATCCACTCTGATGCTGATGAAGAGTTCTATTTGACCGCTAATATGGTGCTAAAGCTCGCTCAAAGAGCACTTCAGATTTTCAAGAGTTCTGAAGTACACGAAAAAAGGCAGTTTTTGAACTTTCTACTTCAGAACTGTCAGTTAGAAGGAAAAAACCTAACGTTTTCAATGCGTTATCCCTTTGACAGGATACTCGCAACCTCTAACCAACCTATAGGGCTCCCCCGGCAGGGATCGAACCTGCGACCAATCGATTACACTAATCCTAAAATTACTCCTAGGGGTGGACTATATCATCACCATATCCCAAAAAATGAGACTTAGGTGCGAGGCGCTTCCGCTCCAAATAAATCGGAGAGTACTCCCGTTAGGGATAGTCTCTGAACCTTCCGAGTACCACTTTTAAATTCTAGAAACTTCTAAAAATCAAAAGTGGTGCTCGGCTTGGCTGCTGATTACCCATTGTATGGGCTTCCAGCAATTCACCTCGTTTTACTCCTTTAGATTTCTCCAAAGGGCTGCGTAAAGAACACAGTCGATTGCTCTACCGCTGAGCTACAGGGGAATGTTTGTAAGCTCTATCTGGCCACCACATTATGATGACCAGAATATTGTCTACAATCACTCTATTGATTAACAGTCGATGTCACCCATATTTTCCTGCTGAAAAATTGCGCGACCCCCTCTCGCGCCGCCGCGCTCCGACCTTGCGAAGCTCCAAGTCTTCGCTTCTAACTCCACCGCTCTCCTACAGGGGAATATTATTCTTTTGTAAAAGAACGACTAAATCATACCAAAAACAGCTAAAAAAGCAAAAAACAGCGGGGTCGCTAAAAGTGCCAAATCTGCTATAATTTGCCCACTATGGCTACTACCAAAAAACAAACTTGGGACTTGTCCCCACTTTATAAAAGTGACACTGACCCTAAAATTGAAAAAGATTTAGCTAAACATAAGCGTGAAAGCTACAAGTTTATAGACAAATGGAAAGACCGAAGCGACTATTTGAAATCCACCAAGGCCCTGCAAGAGGCCTTGGTGGATTATGAGGTCTGGCTAGATGCCGGCGGGATCTTGGGTGAAATTGGCTACTATTTCTCGCTCCGGAGCGCCCAAGAGGAAAACAACTCAAAACTAAAGGCGAGACTAAACCAGATTACTGACTTTGGTACGAAAATTGAAAATGATGCTCAATTTTTTACTATGCGCTTAGCCAAAATTAATACTACCCAACAACAAAAATTTTTAAACGATAAAACATTAACCCGCTATCACCACCTTTTAAAACGGCTTTTTGACGACGCTAAATATCTTTTGTCGGAACCGGAAGAAAAAATATTAAATCTCAAATCTAATCCAGCTCACAGCCAGTGGGTGCAAATGACCTCGTCCCTCCTTGCCAAGGAAACCCGCCCAGCCTACGACCGAGACGGCAAACTAAAAGCGCTTCCCCTGTCATCGCTAATGGGTCTAATCTCCCACTCTAAACCAAAAATCCGCGACAAAGCGGCCGCTGGGCTAAACGACATTTTGAGTAAATTGGCCGATGTCGCCGAAGCCGAGATGAACGCCATAATGTTAGATAAAAAAATAAACGATGAGTTACGCGGTTTGGCCCGCCCTGATTCTAGTCGACACTTATCAGATGATATTGAAACAGAAGTCGTCGATGCCCTGATTCAGGCCGTTAAAGCTCAATTTAAAACTAGCCAAAGATTTTACCAACTGAAAGCCAAACTACTAGGTAAACCGAAACTCGCCTACCACGAACGGAATGTCCCGATTGGTAAAATTGCTAAAAAATTTGACTATCAAGAAGCGGTGAAATTAGTTGATAAAGTTTTTGGTCGCCTCGACCCCGACTTCCAGCGCTATTTTCGCGGTTTTGTAAACAACAGCCAAATTGACGTTTTCCCCTACCAAGGAAAGTCGTCGGGGGCCTTTTGTGCCTACAACAGCCCTAAATCACCAGTCTATATTCTCTTAAACCATAACAATGAGCTAAATGATGTGCGCACTCTCGCCCATGAAGCCGGCCACGGCATAAACGACGAGTTGATGCGCGAAATCCAACCGGCCATCTATTTTGGCACCCCGATGGTCACCGCCGAAGTCGCCTCAACCTTTACTGAAGATTTTGTTTTAGAAGAAATAATGAAAGAAGCAAATGATGAATTACGCCTAACACTTTTGATGGCCAAATTAAATGATGATATTTCGTCGGGGTTTCGCCAAGTCGCTGCCTATTTGTTTGAAACTGAACTGCACCAGGCCTTCCGTAAAGAAGGTTACCTCTCTAAAGAAAGAATTGGTGAAATCTTTCAGAAAAATATGTCAGCCTATATGGGCCCCGCGGTTGAACAAAGTGTGGGCTCGGCCAATTGGTGGGTCTACTGGAGCCACTTCCGCAACTTTTTTTATGTCTATTCTTATGCCAGTGGCGTCCTGATTTCTAAATCTCTCCAGGCCAAGGTAAAAGCCAACCCCGCCTTTATTGAAAAGGTTAAAGATTTTCTCCGCGCGGGCACCTCGGACTCACCTAAAAATATTTTTGCTAAACTGGGAGTAGATATTACCGACCCACTTTTTTGGCAAAGCGGTTTGACCGAGATTGAAACCCTCCTTAAAGACACGGAGAAGCTGGCCAGAAAACTTGGTAAAATTTCATAATATGCTGTTATACTTATAGCTATGAATATTAGTTCATCACTTATAGCGGTCTTGGTAGCCACGCTTGGCTTACTATTATCTTTTTATATTTGGCATAGCAAAAGAAAAAATAAGCCAATGGTCTGCCCATTACAGTCGGACTGTGAGGCCGTAGTAAAAAGCGATTTTTCTCGGCTTTTTGGCATCCCCCTAGAAATCCTGGGTCTGATTTATTATGGGACGACGGCTATCAGTTATGCCATTTTTTCTTACTACCCGGCGGGAAAAACTCCACTCTCAACTTTTATTTTTTTAGTCATTACCACGATTGCTTTTTTGTTCTCCATTTATTTAACCGCCGTTCAAGCTTTTGCTATTCGACAGTGGTGTGTCTGGTGTCTGACCTCGGCTGGTTTTTGCACTATTTTATTTGCCACCACTATTATCGGCAACGATCTATCATTTACCACTATGCTTACCCGCTATCACGACTTCCTAGTGGCGGGCCTAACCCTGGGTCTGACTTTAGGCGTCGGGGCGGCCACGGTTTATGCCACTGTCTATATTAAATTTTTACGGGATTTCAAAATTTCTCAAACTGAACAAGATATTTTAAAAACAATTGGCCAAATAGTGTGGATCGCTCTAATTCTTATTATTTTTTCCGCCTTTAGTTTATATGTTTCTGCACCAGATATGCACAATGCCTCCCCTACATTTATTTTAAAAATAATTGTGTTGGGCATCATTCTTTTAAGTGACGCCCTATTAAATATTTTTGTTGCCCCCCAGCTTATTGATATTTCATTGGGTAAACGGCACGAACATACCGCTGGCGAACTCCGCACCCTCCGCCGCGTGTCTTTTGCCTTATCGGCCACATCCCTTATTTCCTGGTATTCACTGCTTACCCTGCTCGTCCTACCGCTCACTATCCCGGCAAGCTTCGGCGAATTGGCCATCTACTATCTGGCAGCCCTAGGAATAGGCCTCGCCCTAAGCCAAATTGTTGACTATTCTCTCCCCAACAAGTAATTTAGGGCCTAATGAAGAAACCTTGGCTTGAAGCAATTAGCGCCCTAAAAAGTGGTTGGTTGGCAGTAATACCGACTGACACTATTTATGGTATCGTGGCTCGGGCCGAAGATGAGGCAACAATTAAAAAACTAAATCAGGCTAAAAAAAGGGCTGATAATCACCCTTATATTATCTTAATTTCGGCACTTTCTGATTTAAAAATTTTTGATATTAAATTAACCGCTAAAAATAAAAATATTTTGGCTCAGGTTTGGCCGGGGGCCGTGAGTATAATTTTGCCGACCAAGAGTAAACGCTTTAAATATTTAAGCCCCGAGTCAAATCTGGCCTTTCGCCTACCAGCCATGGGTCAATTGAGAGATTTATTAAATGTTACCGGGCCCCTAGTTGCCCCTAGCGCCAATATATCTGGTCAACCACCGGCTAAGACTATTGCTCAAGCGCAAAAATATTTTTCCACCCAGGTAGCGGTCTATGTTAGGGCTGAAACCGAACCTCTAGACAGTTTGCCCTCAACCCTACTTGATTTGTCTGGGGCTAAACCAAAAATCAAGCGCCGCGGATCTGTAAATTTGGACCAGTTTCTCTAACATTTACACCAGAGAACATATTGTCTATGATGAACATATGGATAATAAACCACTCATAAATTATGAAGATTTTAGCCAGGTTGATTTACGGGTAGCCAAAGTTGCCACGGCCGAGCGGGTGGCTGACTCCGCCAAACTGCTAAAACTAGAAGTAATATTAGGCGAGGACAAACGGCAGATAATTGCCGGACTTGGTAAAAAATACGAACCAGAAATTTTAATCGGGCGGTCAGTGGTAATTGTCGCCAATCTCGAACCGCGACTTATCATGGGCCTAGAGAGCGCTGGGATGGTGCTAGCTGTCGATACGGACAGTGGCCCAACCATCCTTTTGCCAGACCAAGAAGTTGCTCCGGGCTCATTTATTCACTAAATATACTAAAATGAAAAAACAAAATATTTTACTACTTATTGTAGTTTTGGCAGTCGCTGGCAGTAGTTGGTGGTTAATAAACGAGGTTACCCCCACCCCGGTTCAAATCAGCGAGATAAATAGTTTTGAAGATTGTGTAGACGCTGGCTACCCAATATTAGAATCTTATCCGGAACAATGCCAAACGGCCGATGGTCGCTCGTTTACTAGGGATATTGGTAATGCCAATGAATTGACCAATCTAATTGTTCTAGACTCGCCTCGGCCAGGAGAGCGGGTCACTAGCCCACTAACTATCACCGGCCAGGCTCGAGGTACTTGGTATTTTGAAGCAAGTTTTCCAGTGGAAATACAGGACGAGAGTGGTAAAACTTTGGCTCAAGTCCCCGCCCAGGCCCAGGGTGAATGGATGACCGAAGAGTTTGTCCCCTTTGCAGTGACGATTGATTTCGCCGCCCCCATAAGTGGTACTGGTAAACTTATCCTCCACAAAGACAATCCCTCTGGCCTACCCGAAAATGACAATAGTCTGATTGTTCCACTTAAATTTACCCCCGCCACAACCACTCCCATAACCAGTGGTTGTGTAGTGGGTGGATGCAGTAGCCAGCTATGTGTGGAGAAAAGCGCCGGCACTGATGCCTCAACCTGCGAATGGTCTCCTAAATACGCTTGTTACCAAGCCGCGACCTGTGCCAGAAACACCGCCGGCCAGTGTGCCTGGGTCGAAACCCCAACCCTAAAAGCGTGCTTGGCTAAAAATACGGATTAAAAAATCCCCCCGCCGGCAGAGCCGGCGGGGGGATTTTTGGCTTCTAGCCCACCTGATAGACCTATGCTACAATATTCCTACCAAATTAATCAGTTAATTTATTTATATGGATGAGAAAAAACTACCCAATCTAGCTACCCCGGTGGCCGTCGTACTGGCCGGAATTATTATTGCCGGCGCCATTGTCTATGGTAATTACAACGATAAACCAGCTATTGCCGAGGGCACAGATGGTTTTGTTGCCGAGAAATTTATTTCGGTTGATAATACAGACCATATTCGAGGCAATAAGGAAGCCCAGATTGCGATTGTGGAATACTCAGATTTGGAATGCCCATTTTGTAAAGTATTTCACCAAAGCATGAATGAATTAATGACTACCGATGGTGAAAAGATTGCCTGGGTTTATCGCCATTTTCCTATTGACTCTCTGCACCCTAAGGCCTTTAACGAAGCGATCGCTTCGGAATGCGCCATGATGCTAGGTGGCCACGACGCGTTTTGGAAATATGCCGATGAAATTTTTGCCATTACCCCGTCCAACAATGGTCTAGACCCGGCTCAACTGCCCCAGATTGCCCAAAAAATAGGCCTAGACGCCAGCAAATTTAATACCTGTCTCAAAGACCAGGCCACCCAGTCTAGAGTAAATGGCGATTATGAAAATGGTATCGATATTGGTGTTGATGGCACACCTTTCGTTTTAATCGCCGTCAAAGGCGGTGAGACTTACCCGATTTTCAAAATTGATATTAAATCGATTGAAAATAAGGAAGTTCAAGATTTGGCGGAAAAAATATTTAAGCTGTACGAAAAAAATATAAAAGCTGTTAGCGGTAATAATTAGCCTAAACTAAAACTGCCCCGCCCTGCTTTGCAGGGCGGGGCAGTTTTAGTTTTAATAGCCCAACAATCTTTTAGCTTTATCATGCAAGCGAATCTTCTCGTGGGCCTTGGCTTCGATCTGGCGAATCCGTTCGCGAGTCACACCAAACTCTTTACCCACCTCTTCGAGGGTGCGCATTACCCCATCCTCTAAACCATGACGCATTTCTAAAATCTTTCGTTCTTTAGGTGTTAAATCATCTAAAATTTCTTGAATTTGGTCGCGCAAAATTCGGCGTGATACTTCTTGGTCAGGGGGAGCAATTTTGTCGTCAGCCACAAACTCACCGAGTGAGGATTTTTCATCGTCGTCGTCAGTTGGCTTATCTAAAGAGGCAGTACTTTGGTCAATCTTCTCAATCGTGTGCACTTTTTCGACATCCACCCCCATTTCCGTCGCGATCTCTTGTGGTAGTGGTTCTCGCCCCAAATCCTGGGACAGGCGACGCACCACTTGTTTATATTTAGCAATCGTCTCCACCATGTGAACCGGAATCCGGATGGTCCGTGATTGGTCGGCCAAGGCCCGCGTTACTGCCTGGCGGATCCACCACGTAGCGTAGGTCGAAAACTTAAATCCTTTACGAAAATCGAATTTTTCCACTGCCTTAAAAAGACCAAGATTTCCTTCTTGGATTAGGTCCAGTAAAGTCAAATCCGAACTGCGCCCAATATATTTTTTGGCAATTGACACCACTAGACGCAGGTTGGCATTGGCTAAAGTTTTTTTAGCTTCATCGTCACCTTCTAAAATCCGCTTAGCCAATTCTCTTTCTTCGGCCCCCGACAAAAGTTTATGCCGACCAATTTCTTTTAAATACATTTGAACTGAATCTAAAGCGGCTTCTGAAATATGGCTACTTCGAGTTTTACCAGCCGGCTGCTCAAAATCATCCAACAGGCCACCCTCCTCTAAAACATCAATGCCTGCCTCATCAAATTGCGCATAGAGATCCTCCAAAAAGAAAATATCATTTTCAATATTAGGAAATTCTTTAAGCAATTCATTATAAGTCACGAAACCGCGTCCCCGCCCCTTGCGTACCAAACTAGTGACCCGCGCGGCAATAATATCCTTACCAGATTTATCACCCGTAATAGTGCGGGGACCAGTTGCTTTAGCAGGTTTTTTAATTTTTTTAATTGGCTTTTTCTTGGGCGCAGTTTTTTTAATTACTTTTACGACTTTCTTTTTGGCTTTAGCAATAACTTTTTTTACTACTTTTTTATTTTTTTTAATTCCACCGGTTTTTGCTTTTTTCTTAGTGTTTACTTTCTTTTTGGTTTTTGGACTGGCCATAGCTTTAGGTTTGGTGATTAATTAAATTGGAGATATCTTGGCATTTTTTAAGGTATTTGTCCACCTGAGCTTCATCTCCTAAAGCCTCGGCTTCTTTAAGTTTTTTCATTAATAATGACAGCTCTATTTTGAGATATTCACCACGAAATTGTTGATATAATTCTTCGATTAATTCGGCTGGTTTGATATTGCCCGGAGGATAGGCAATATCGGCCTCCAATACCAATTCATTGCGCCTTGGCTCCAATTTTTCCAACCGCGCCCGCAAGTGAACAGTGCCAATTAATTCTTCAATTTCCTGATAGTACCAAGCGGTGGTTGGCGGTTTATTGTCTTCTTTTACTTCATTCTGCCACCAGAGCGCAATAATTTGGCGTAAAATTCTTTCGACTCGACTGTCTATCTCAACTCCTATTTTATTATCAGCCACTGGTGCCACCCCCCGACTACTAGTGACTTCACCTAAACTAGGAGCGGGCATATTCTTTAAATCTTGCCAAATTATATCTTCCGGTAAATTAGTCACATCGGCAATTTTTTTTATAAAATGAGCTTGATCGATCCGGTGGGCCAGACGAGTCACCAGAGAATAAATATTATTTTTAATAGCATGAGCTCTTTCTCGTAGGTCAGTATGCTGACGAACCTCGATTCCTAAATAAAAATCAATCACATGACGACTAGCGGTGATTATTTTTTTTAAATTAGCCTCATCTGCTTTAGCTAGATCGGCCGGGTCTAAACCATCGGGCAAAGGGGCGATCCGCGCCTCAAAACCAAGGCCGAGGGCCAATTCCACCGCCCGCCGTGAGGCATTGACCCCAGCGGTATCAGCGTCAAAGGCCATAATCAAGTTCCCCGACAACCTTTTTAAGCGCCCTAGGTGTTCAGTAGTAAGGGCCGTCCCTGACACCGCCACCGTATTTTCTAGACCGGATTGGTGCATCATCACCAAATCCATCTGTCCTTCAACTAAAATCGCCTGATCCGCCCGCCTGATCGCAACCCGCGCTTTATCTAAACCGTACAAAAACCGTGATTTGTCATAACATAAAGTTTGAGGCGAGTTTAGATATTTTGCTTCTTCGCTCCGCTCGCTGGCCGGGTCATATAACCGACCGGAAAACCCCACCACGTGACCATCGGTATCAACCAGCGGAAACATTATTCGTCCGCGAAAGCGGTCATAGAGTCGCCCGGCACTTTGGCCATCAGCTTTTTTAATGGCCAGCCCAGATTTAACCAAGACTTCACTGCTATAATCCTGCTTGGTTAAAAATTCGGTCAGATTTTGCCAACCAGCTGGGATGTAGCCAATACGAAATTGTTTGATTGTTTCAACCGTTAAACCACGATTTTTTAAATAATCTACCACTCCCGGTTCAGTTTTAAGTTGTTGCTCAAAAAAAACCGTCGCTTCCTCTAGGACCGCCAACTGGTCATTTTTTTCTTGATTGTCACTACGCGCTCCGCTCTGGCCCTTTAATTCCAATTTAATTCCCGCTCGGTCAGCTAAAATTTTTAAAGCGGCCACAAAATCTACGCCTTCTATTTCTTCAATAAAAGAAATAAGATCACCGCCCTTGTGACAACCAAAACAATGATAAGTTTGACGGCTCGGCGAAACAAAAAACGAGGCCGTTTTTTCATTATGAAAGGGACAACGCCCTTTATAATTAATGCCGGCTTTATCCAACTTTAAATAAGTCGCTATAATATCGACAATATTTAACCTCTCTTTGATTTGTTCCGCGGAAGTGGCCATAAATATTTAGTTTATATGGCTAAAAGAAGGCCTAAAAACAGCTAGGGGAATATCCTAATCCTCTACCAAGACCTCCACAACCTCATCCCCTGTGGCCTAGTGTTTCAGTTTGTCGGCTTCGCTTTCTGCCACCTCATTATAGCCCGCGATCAGACCTGTACCAGCCGGGATCAACCGACCAATGATGACGTTTTCTTTCAAACCTCGCAATTTGTCCTCCCCACCCGACAAAGCCGTTTCAATCAGGACTTTTGTTGCATGCTGAAATGAGACCGCCGATAGGAAGCTGGAGCTAGTGAGAGCCACCTCGGAAATACCTAAGACTACCTGCTCCCCTTTGGCTTCTTCGCCATTTCTCTCTCGGACCAAATTATTTTCCTCAACCAATTCAACATATTCTACTATTTCACCAATCCGGAATTTAGAGTCAGCCGGATTTTTTATTTTACGACGAGAAAACATTTGTCGAATAATCAGCTCGATGTGTTTACGCGCAATCGCCACCCCCTGGAGCTGATAAATAGCATTGGCTTCTTTGATCACATAATCTTCCACTTCAGCGCGCGTCGCCAATTTATTGTATTGCGTTAAATCAACAGAACCATCGGTTAAAATTTGACCACGGGCTACTGCCTCACCTTTTTTAACCAAAATTGACCGTGTTGGTGGGACCGAATAATCGATACTACCAACAGCTGATTTGGTTTTCTTTTTACTAGCTTCGTCTAGTAAAATAGTGATGACCGTTTCCTTTTGTTCTTCCTTAATTTCAAGCACGGTCCCGTCTACTTCCGAAACCAAAGCTGGACTTTTAGGGTGACGTCGTTCGAAAATTTCTTCGACTCGAGGTAAACCGCCCACAATATCACCACCAGCTGAGCCCACCCCACCAGCATGCTTGGTTCGCATCGTCAGCTGGGTCCCTGGTTCCCCAATCGCCTGCGCCGCCACAATCCCCACCGGCTCACCAATCTTGACTAAAACTGCTCGGCCGGGGTCGGCCCCGTAACAGGCCTGGCAAACTCCCCGGTGCGCCCGGCACTTGAGTGGAGTTCTAATATGAGCATCGGTAATCTCGGCTTTATCAACTATCTCCGCATCAGCCTTGGTCACCAAATGGCCTTTAGGAAATAATTCCTGACCGGTTTTGTCTTTGATTCCAGACAGTAAAATTCGCCCCTTGATACTATTACTAATACCCGAATCAAAGCCAAGAATATGTTTAGCCGTAATATGTTTACCTTCCGTATCCCCACAATCGACTTCCGTCACCACCAAATCTTGTGCCACATCCACTAGTTTACGGGTCAAATATCCAGCCCGCGCGGTGTTCAAAGCGGTGTCGGCCAAACCCTTACGTGAGCCGTGAGTGGTAATAAAGTACTCAAGCGGTGATAGACCTTCCTTATAAGAAGGAATGATTGGGAAGTCAATAATATTACCAGTCGGGCTCACAATCAGACCTTTCATACCCACCATTTGGGTCACCTGGCTAATCGAACCGCGGGCTTTAGAGGTAAGCATATCGGTCACTGGCCCATCAGGTACCAAGGTTTCGGGTATTACTTTTTCAATTTTGCCCCGCGCCCGCGTCCAAATTTCAATAATCATGCGCTCTCGCTCGGTGTCGGACAACAAACCTTCATTATATTTATCTTCAATATCTTTGGCTTCCACTTTAGCCTCTTCCACAATCCCCTTTTTAGCGGCCGGGACCTGCACATCATCGATTCCCCAGGTTATCCCAGACTTAGTGGCAAATTTAAAGCCAAAAGTTTTTACCTTATCCAGAATATCCGGCATTCTTTCAATTCCGTA
This sequence comes from Candidatus Vogelbacteria bacterium RIFOXYD1_FULL_44_32, assembly GCA_001823065.1. Taxonomy (GTDB): domain Bacteria; phylum Patescibacteriota; class Minisyncoccia; order Phycocordibacterales; family XYD1-FULL-46-19; genus XYD1-FULL-44-32. The sequence continues at coordinate 104,774 of MHTJ01000004.1, read as the reverse complement.
ACGAATTATCAGACTGTCCACAATTTTACTAATTTCCCCACCCGTAATTTCTTTATTAATAAAATGATAATCACTTGGTAGAGTGTTGTTGAAAAGAATCCGCCCGACGGTCGTCTCAAAAATTTGACCGGCTAGTTCACCATACTTTTCGATTTTGCCACCCACCAACTTTAGGGGCTGTTGTAACGATAACTCACCAAAGTCATAGGCCATAATGGCCGCATTGGGGCTAGGGTAAACTTTTAGCTCTACCCCCGCCTTGGGCCGAAGTTTGGTTACCCAGTACGAACCAAGAATAATATCCATCCGCATTTCCACAATCGGGTCACCGGAACCCGGTTTCAACAAGTTTTTATTGGAGGCAATGATTTCTCGGGCCTCTTTTTGGGCTGCCGCTGACAGTGGAATATGAACCGCCATTTGGTCACCATCGAAGTCGGCATTGAAAGCCGCACATACCAGTGGGTGCACCTGGATGGCATTACCCTCAATTAACACCGGTTGGAAAGCCTGAATACCAAGGCGGTGCAAGGTTGGAGCCCGGTTGAGAAAAACATATTTATGTTTAATCACGTCTTCCAAAATTGCCCATACTTCGGGAATACCTTCATCAATCAGTCGTCCCGCCCCCCGAATATTGAAGGCTAGTTCTTGTTCCAAAATTTTGGCAATTACAAACGGCCGAAATAGCTCTAGGGCCATATGTTTAGGTAAACCACATTGCGAGATTTTTAGTTCGGGACCAACCACAATCACCGAACGGCCCGAATAATCCACTCGCTTTCCCAACAGGTTTTGACGAAAACGACCTTGCTTACCCCGCAAGCTGTCGGCTAGCGATTTTAGCGGTCGGCGTTGGGCTTGGTTCATCACCCCTTCGCCACCAGCTTTACGGATCGAGTTGTCGATCAGCGCATCCACCGCTTCTTGCAAAATCCGTTTTTCATTACGCAAAATCACATCAGGGGCATTGAGGTCAATTAGTTTTTTTAGACGGTTGTTGCGATTAATCACTCGCCGATATAAGTCGTTGACATCCGAGGTCGCGTGCCTCCCACCATCAAGAGCCACCATCGGCCGTAGGGCTGGTGGAATAACTGGAATATTTTTCATAAACATCCATTCTGGTCGAACCCCCGCCCGCGACAACGCTTTGACCAAGTTAAAACGCTTTTGCAATTTAACTCTTTCCACGGCGCTCACTTTTTCCAAATCAGCCTCAATCGCTTTTTCCATCGACACCAAATCAATCGATTCAAAAATCTTGTTGATCGCTTCCGCCCCAATCCCTGCTTCAAAAACTGTGCCAAACTTTAAAGACAACCGATGATAGGTAATTTCATCTAATACCTGCCACAAGCGAAGACCTTCGACTGCTTTTTTGGTAGTCAGGAGCGATTCTTTTAAGCGCTCCTTGTCCTCCTCATTAGAAAGTTCCTTAAACCGCATCTTGTATTCATTGTCGATTTGTTTCAACACTCGTCCTTTTTCTTCCTCATTGACCATCGTCACAATATAGCCGGCAAAATAAATTACTTTTTCCAAATCACTCATGGAGATATTTAAAATCGTCCCAATCCGTGATGGAATATTTCGGAAAAACCAAATATGCGCCACTGGACTGGCCAATTCAATATGGCCCATCCGTTCCCGTCGGACAATCGAGCGGGTTATTTCCACCCCACATTTTTCGCACACAATCCCCTTATAACGAATCCGCTTATATTTACCACAATAACATTCATAGTCTTTTTCTGGTCCAAAAATTCGTTCGTCAAACAAACCGCTCCGTTCCGACCGGCCCGTGCGATAATTTATGGTCTCAGGTTTGGTCACTTCACCATACGACCACTCCTTGATTTTTTCCGGTGAAGCCAGCTTTAGAGTAATAGCGTTGAATTCCTTCACTGTCTCCTGGGTCTTGTTTATATTATTGTTCATATTTTTTGACTGTTAGGATTATTCTTCGCTTTTAAGTTCGACATCTAAACCTAGACCTCGTAATTCATTTAGCATCACATTGAAAGACGCCGGAATACTTGGTTGCTTCACATGTTCACCTTTGACCAGTGAATCAAAAGTTTGCGACCGCCCCACAATATCATCGGATTTGATCGTCAACATTTCGCGGAGAGAATAAGCCGCTCCATAACCCTCGAGGGCCCAGACTTCCATTTCGCCAAAGCGCTGACCGCCCCCTTGGGACCGTCCGCCCAGTGGCTGTTGGGTGATGAGCGAATATGGCCCAATTGAACGCATATGGATCTTGTCTTCCACCATATGGGCCAGTTTTAAGATATACATATAGCCCACCGCCACATCTTGCTCAAATTTAGCACCAGTAAAGCCATCGTATAAAGCCACTTTACCATTGGCATTAAAACCTGCCTTAACCAATTCACCTTTGATTTCTTCGGCCGTCACCCCCATAAAGGTTGGTGTGATCGCCTGGTAGCCCAAAGTATGAGCCGCCAACCCAAGATGCATTTCAAAAATCTGACCTAGGTTCATTCGGCTCGGCACACCGAGTGGAGTTAAAATCACATCCACCGGCGTCCCGTCGGCCATATAAGGCATATCTTCTTCTGGTAAAACCCGCGAAATAACTCCCTTGTTACCATGTCGACCCGCCAGCTTATCACCCACGGAAATATTGCGCACTTGCGCCACCCGAATATATATCCGCTTAATAATACCCGAATCTAGTTTGTCGCCATTTTCACGCGAAAAAACTTTTATACCAATAACCCGCCCTCGTTTGCCGTGGGGCACGCGCAAGGAAGCATCTTTTACATCACGCGCCTTTTCACCAAAGATGGAGCGGAGCAAGCGCTCTTCTGGGGTCAATTCGGTTTCACCCTTAGGGGTAATTTTACCCACTAAAATATCATTGGGCTCAACTTCCGCGCCGATGCGAATAATTCCATCCTCATCGAGATTGCGCAACTTACCTTCACCCACATTAGGAATATCATGGGTCGTAATTTCTGGCCCTAGTTTAGTATCACGGACATCGGCTTGAAATTCTTCAATACAAACAGAAGAAAATTTACTGTTTTTTACCAACCGTTCGGAAATAATAATCGCATCTTCGTAGTTGGCCCCATACCAAGACATAAAAGCCACCAAGGCATTTTGACCCACGGCCGCTTGGCCCTGGTCTGAAGATGAGGTGTCTACCAACAAATCCCCTTTTTTCACTTTCTGGCCAATCCCCACCACTGCTCGCTGGTGAAAGATTGAGTCATTATTAGTTTTAGAAAAAGTAACCAAATCATAAGCTTCCACTTTCCCATCATCATTTTTGACCGCCACATGACGACCATCAACTTTGCTTACCACCCCGCTCCGCTGGGCACAAATTATGCGTCCCGAGTCGCGAGCCACTTTACCTTCTACTCCAGTCGCAACCAAGGGGGCTTCTGGTACCAAAAGAGGTACGGACTGTTTCTGCATATTTGAACCCATCAGCGCGCGGTTGGCATCATCGTGCTCCAGAAATGGAATCATCGAAGTAGCAATCGAGTACGCCTGGTTTGGAGCGACATCAATCAAATTCACCTCTTTGGCAGCAATCAAACCCGGTTTGGCATTTACCCGCACCTCCACCATTTCATCTAAAAGTTTGCCCGTGTCGTCGTAACGTACCCCCGCATGCGCAATATTATATTTTTCTTCCTCTAAAGCATTGAGGAATATTAGCTCCTCGGTAATTTTACCATTGAGCACTTTGCGATAAGGCGATTCAATAATACCGTATTCATTGACTCGAGCGTAAGAAGATAAATAAAGAATCAGACCAATATTTGGCCCTTCGGGGGTGTGAATCGGACACACCCGACCATAGTGGGAGGTGTGCACATCACGTACCTCGAGCCCAGCCCGTTCGCGAGTAAGACCGCCCGGTCCGAGAGCGGACAAACGACGCAGGTGCTCGATTTCGGCCAAGACGTTTTCCTGCCCCATAAATTGAGACAGCTGGTTAGTCGTAAAAAATTCTTTCAAGCGGGCCTGAAGGGGGCGAGGTGAGATCAGTTGAATAGGAAGCAAAGTGGTCGCTTCCACGGTCGACATCCGATCTTGAATATTACGCTTCATTTGGGTCATACCCACTTTCAATTTCTGTTGTAACATTTCCCCCACTGACCGCACTCGTCTAAATCCGAGGTGGTCAATATCGTCGGCTTTAGCCCCTTTAGTGGTGTTTAGGGTAATAACATGGGCAATAATCAAAACCACATCGGCTAAATCGATGATTCTTTTTTCTCTAGTTTTATCGGTATTTGGTAAGTTGAAGCGCTCGTTAAACCGCATCCGCCCCACCACTGAAAAGTCATATTTTTCCCGCGTAAAAAGACTAGACACAAATTCTTTCGAATTGGCCGCCGTGGCTAGGTCAGAATCACGCAAACGTTTATAGACCTCGACATAGGAATCTTCGGCCGTTTTGGCGTGGTCTTTGGCTAAGGTGGCTTTAATATAATTTATATCTACCCCTTGGTCAGCAAACAATTTTTCCATATCCTCCCCCTCCATCTTTTGCCCTGCCAAATCACCTAAAATCCGCAACAGCGAACTCACCGGAAACTTGCGCTTGCGGTCGATGCGGACATAAATAGCTCCATCCGCTTCCGTCTCAAATTCAATCCAAACCCCGCGTGAGGGAATGATTTTTGCCCCAAAATATTTATTCCCACGAATATCATTGTCGGTAAAAAAGACACCAAACGACCGCGCTAGCTGGGGCACAACCACCCGCTCGATACCGTTGATAATAAACGTCCCGTGTGCGGTCATAAGTGGGAAATCAGCCAAAAAGATTTCCTGTTCTTTGTCCTGATTTAAAGTCTTGTTGTGGAGCTTGACCTTGACGCGCAAGGGAGCGTCATAAGAAAGTTTGTTTTCCTTCGCATAATGCTCGTCGTATTTTGGTTCATCGAGCTGAAAACTAGTAAAATCAAGTTGAAACTTCTTTTCCGAGTAATCTTTGATTGACGAAAATTCTTCAAACAATTCTTTTAGCCCCAACTTCACCAGCCACTGATACGAGGTGGTCTGTAGTTCCATTAGATTCGGGATCTCAGCGAGCGGTTTTTTAAACCGCGAAAAAGTTTTTTGCTCCATTAAAAATTATTATTAAAAAATAATTACCCAAAATCATTTCGTTGAAGGCGGGTGTTTGCTGGAGACTAGGGAGCGCGGCGGCGCGAGCTCGAGGAATTTTCTAGCAAGAAAATATCCGTACTCCAGAAAACATCTGCCGAAAAAGAAATGACAAATGAAACCAAACCACAGAACTCCCTCTGCTTGACGCTTCGGGCTTAAAACCATCTGAGATAAATGCAAGAAACGTTGCTTCGGACGGCGGTCGCAACTCAATCTTGCCGAATTGGGGACAGTATACCAGACGGTAAAAAAGTGTCAACCAAGCACCAGCTAAAGTCTTGGTGCTCGGTTAAATTAGAGCGACTTCCTCTCCCCGCGCCAGCCGTCGATATTCTGGTGGTGGCCCGACAAGAGGACTTTCGGCACCCGATACTTTTTCTTTTTATATTCCAAAATTTCCGGCCGAGTATAAACCTCGCCCGAGGCCACCCGCCTTTCCTCCACCGACGCGTCTTTACCTAGCACCCCCGGCAGCTTGCGCGTCACTGTATCCAAAACAATCAGTGCCGGCAGTTCCCCACCAGTGAGCACATACGGCCCAACCGATATCTCTTCGGCCTTTAAAATTTTCTTCACTCGGCCATCAATACCTTCGTAGCGACCGGAAATCATCACAATATCGGTATATTTTTTTGCCCACTGAGCCGCAAGCTCATTCGTAAATAACTTTCCGCCCGGTGAAAAAATAATGACCTTGGTTTTCTTTGGGTCTTTGCGCGCGAGGATTTTTTCGGTGGCCTGTAAAATAGGCAGAGCCTTTAGCACCATCCCCGGCCCACCGCCATACGGGCGCTCATCCGCTTTTTTGTGTTTGTCTTTCGTAAAGTCGCGCGGGTTCAAAATTTTGACCTTGATTTTTTTGGTCCCCACAGCGCGACCAATAATCGAGCTATTTAAATAGCTCGCCAGCGCCTCGGGTACCACCGAAATAATATGGAAATTCATTGATTAAAACAATAACACATTTTTTTTGTTTTGAAAATAGTCAAAACCAAAACCCCCCAACGGCGCGAAGCGCCGTTGGGGGGTTTTAAAAAATTTACATCTTCAAATCCTCCATCACTTGGTCCACCGACGCGGCGGCACTTTGCCCCCGCAAACTACCGGCTGGCTCATTTATTTTCAAATTAACCCGCGCATTATTTTTCATACCAACTACTCGCAACAAAGTTCGGATCGCCTTCGCCGTGTTGCCTTGCCGACCAATAATCTTACCCATATCCTCGGCATGCACATCTAGAGAAACCAGCACACCCATTTCATCTACCTTACGCTCAACTTTTACATCTTGCGGGTGATCAACCAATGCTTTGACTACCATTTCTAGAAAATCTTTATCAGCGTAATTTTCAGCCATTTTAGTATTTGCTAAAAAACTCTTATTAATTTTAGATGCCCACATCAGCGGCATCTGTTTACTTAATTCTAAAAAAAAGCCGGTCAAAAGTCAAAGCACGCTAATCACTAAAAAGTGACTTAGCGTGCTGGCTGAAAAAATTAATTTATTCGGCTGGTTTTTCTTCTGCTGTCACTACTTCCTCGGCTACCTCGGCTGGAGCAGGTACCGCCTCGGCTGGTTCTGCAACTTCGGCGGGGGCTTCTACTACTGGAGCTTCTGCTACCGGCTCTTCAGCAACCACTTCTGCCTCCGCCTTTACTTCCTCAGTCTTTTCCTCCACCCCCTCTGGCTTGGCTTCTGGTTTTGCTTCCGTGGCCGAGCTGTCAGCTTTAGGCTCTACTGGTTTTAGCGCCGGTAAGTTATTTATCTTTTTACCTTCAATGACGCCAAACCGCACCAGCATATTATGCATCGTAGCAGAAACCTGGGCCCCCATGGCAATCCAATGTTTAATCCGGTCACCCTTTAATTGGGGTACACCTTGACGAGCATCATAAGAACCAAGCACTTCTAAAAATTTCCCACTCTGGGGGCCATTTTGGGACTCAGTAACAACCACCCGAAACGAGGGGTCATTTTTGCGTCCTACCCGTTGTAATCTTAGTTTTAACATACCGCCGTATCGTAGCAGAAATCCTAGTCGAGGTCAATATTTACTGCTATACTCACACTTACATGAATATTAAAAAAGAACAATCTGCTAAACAATCCCTCGAAGGCATCATAAAAATCAACGGCAAAGGTCTAGGTTTTGTCCTCAATGACCAAACTGGTAATTTTGTCGAAATTGAAAATGGCTTCTTACACACCGCTCTAAACGGCGACACTGTCTCTATCCTCCTTCACCCTAAACGTGGTGAAGATCAGACTGGTGAAGTGCTAAATATTATCAAACGGGCCAAAAATCAATTTGTCGGCATTCTCGACGAAGACAACGGTTCGTATTTTTTGGTTCCTGACGACAAAAAATTATACGTCGATATTTTACTCTCCCCGACTCCCGACCTAAAAGCCACCGGGGCTAATCTTGGCGACAAAATTTTGGTCGAGATGACCGACTGGCCAGCAGGCGAAAAAAATCCGCGCGGCCAGATTGTATCTGTCATCGGCCAGCCCGGCGCCCACGAAACCGAAATGCGCGCGATTGTCCTCGAACGAGGTTTTGATCTCGATTTTCCCGAAGCGGTCGAAACTGAAGCCAAACTAATCGAAAGAGATGCCACTGCTCATATACAAGCCGACGCTAAAAACCGCCGGGACTTTCGAGATACTTTTACCTGCACGATTGACCCGCTGGACGCCAAAGACTTCGACGACGCCCTATCGATTAAAACTTTACCCAATGGTGATTTCGAAGTTGGTATCCACATTGCTGACGTATCACACTATGTTCGCCCTGGTACGGCGCTTGACCGCGAGGCCCGCAAACGCGCTACTTCTATTTACTTGGTCGACCGCACTATTCCGATGTTGCCCGAGGTCCTATCCAACAATGTCTGCAGTTTGGTCCCCCACGAAGACCGCCTCACTTTTGCTTCGGTGTTTGTTTTAGACCGCACGGGCCAGATTAAAGACCAGTGGTATGGTCGCACTATTATCAACTCCGACCGTCGTTTTACTTACGAGGAAGTCCAAAACATATTAGATGCCGGAGCTGGTGAACAATATGACAACCTACTAGCTCTGCGTGATATTGCCCGCGGTCTTCGGGCCAAAAAAATTGAAGCGGGAGCAATTTCTTTTGAAGACTCTGAAGTCCGGTTTAAATTAGATAAAGATGGTAAACCCCTCGAGGTTTATAAAAAAGAGCGGATTGAGTCCAACTTACTGATTGAAGACTTTATGCTTTTGGCCAATAAAAAAGTAGCCGAGTACGCGGCTAAGGCCCACCAAGGCAAGGACGATGCTTTCGTCTATCGGATTCACGACTACCCTAATATTGAAAAAATAATTAATTTACAAAATTTTCTCACCCCCTTGGGCTATAATATTAAAATTGTTGACGAGAAAATATCACCGATTGATTTAAACGCTTTGCTCACCAAAGCTTCAGGCCAACCCGAAGAAGATATTATCAATCGGGCCGCCGTCCGCGCCATGTCTAAAGCAATTTATTCAACCCGTAATATTGGCCATTGGGGTTTGGCTTTCACCTATTACACCCACTTTACTTCACCGATTCGTCGCTACCCCGATGTTTTGGTCCACCGCTTGCTCGCTGATTATCTAGCTGATAAAAAACCCACTCCCGCCACTCTCACCTCGATCGCCGAAGACGTGGTCCACTCGACCGAAATGGAAATTAAAGCTGCCGAAGCCGAGCGCGACTCTATTCGCTACAAACAAGTAGAATTTATGCTGGAGAAAATTGGCCAAACTTTTGCTGGTATAATTTCTGGTGTCACTGACTGGGGAATGTTTGTGGAAGAAAGCGAAACCAAGACCGAGGGGCTGGTCCGCCTTGGTTCTCTTGGTGATGACTTTTACGAATATGACGAGAAAAAGTTTGCCCTAATCGGCAAAAAGCGCGGCACTGCCTTTCGACTGGGTGACAAAGTAAAGATGAAATTGGTTGGCGCCGACCTGTCCAAAAAAACCGTTGATTTTGAATTTGTGAAATAGTTGTGGAGAAAATAGTCTTGCCAGATTTTTTCACTCTGCTACCCTATAAATATGAAAGCTAATTATGTTAATTTGCTACAGCTCCTCCTTGCCACCTCTAGTGGAGGTTTTGCTGGTGCGTAATTCCGAAGTCTGGAATCAAATACCCGCAAGCCCTCCACCCGGAGGGCTTTTGCTTTGGTCTTTACACAAAGAAGGAGAATAGAAAATGGTAGAAGGAAACACTCCCCCTATCCACCCGCCGGTGTCACCAGACTGGAACCCGAAGACCGACACCTCGAGCGAGCGCATCAGCCCGTACCCGCACCCTGTCTTGGCTATTGCGGGCGACGTGCTCGCCCTACTCTATCGCTTGGAGTTGCAAAAGGAAGAACAGTGGGTCAGTCGTTAGCCTCTTCCACTTTTCTCTCTACCACCCCCACCCACCTCCTGACGCGCTTCGCGCGTCAGGGGAATTTTTATAAAAAATACTAGCTATTAAGGGTAAAGAAAGGGCCTGCTTGGAATAAATCCATGCAGACCCTGTGTTAAATGGTTCTAAGCAACTTGCGCGCCTTTTGTTCGGCCATGGCGACATACTGATGAAAGTCGTCAACTTTGGTCAACTTGTTGTCGGCTACCAGATAAGCGAAATCAATCCTCGCCTTTTCAAGAAAATCTCGATCGTGCGAGACAAGGATTACCGTTCCCCGATAGTCCGACAGCACTTCCTCGAGCGCATCAACTGCTTCTGCGTCAAGATGGTTTGTTGGTTCATCCAGTACCAAAGCGTTGACCGACAACAGGGAGAATAGACTGAGCAGTAGTCGAGCCCGCCCCCCAGGACTGATCTCGGCAATTTTGCCCCGAATACCTTTCTCGTCGAAGCCAAACTTGACTAATACAGCAAAAACTTCCTGGTCAATCCGTCCCGTCCGCCTTTTGACAAAAGAGAGCAGGGTGTCATCACGAGGAAGAGTCTCATGCTCTTGCATCATGTTGCCTATTCTCAATCCAGAACCAATTGATATTTGGCCCGAAATTGGGGTTAGGCTACCAGTGATTGTCTTCAAGATTGTAGACTTACCACTGCCGTTTAGTCCAAGAAATCCCACCCGATTACCGTAACTAATAGCCAAACTGATAGGTCCTATTTGGAACCGACCAGAATAACCAGCGACGACTTGATCAAGCAAGATATCCATTGGACTTCCGTTGCTATGTGCTTCAAGCAAAATCGACAAGGGTTCACGATCAACAACTCGTTCGACTTTGTCCATCTGCTCAATGCGCTTTTCCAGGACTTTAGCGACCTTGCCTGACTTTGATGCTTTGTCCCGTTTGAAGCCACGGAGAAACTTATCATTGTCCTTTCCTTGCCAGCGAGAACCGCGAGTTGCTGCTTCCTTCTTTTCCCTAGCCTGTTCAGTAAGTCGACCAATCTCCTCTTGTTGTTGGCGATACTGCTCTTTCTGTCGGTTTCGATCCTTTGCTTTCCTCTCGAGATACTCGCTGTATGAGCCATTGCTCACGTTCAACGAATGGGTTTGACGATCAAGTTCAAAAACTCGGTCAGTTACTCGATCCAAAAAGCGCCGGTCGTGAGATACAATAATGCACGCAACATCAGACTTCAACAAGAAATCTTCGAGCCAAATCAGAGCAGGAAGATCTAGGTTGTTCGTTGGCTCGTCCAGTAGGAGTAGATCAACACTAGCAAGTAGGATGCCAATCAAGGCAACCTTGCTCTTTTGGCCACTAGACAGATCAGATATAGGCCGATCGAGCCCAATATCGTCCATACTAAAACCTGACATCATGACCTCGGCACGATGTTTGAGAGAGTAACCATCAAGATGATCGTAGCGCTCGCGAAGCAGAGCGTATTGTTCATCTGTTGTTTTATTACTCAAACCACTCTCAAGCTTGGCCAATTCTTCCTCCAAGGCTTTGACACCGGTCACTCGATGTAGATAGTCCCAAATCGTCTCATTTCCAGCTAGGCTGGTATCTTGAGGCAAGTAGCCAAGGCAAGTACCCCGACTGACTTCAACTTGACCACTTTCTACCTCGTTCAAACCAGCTACAATTTTAAGCAGGGTCGTCTTGCCAACCCCATTACCACCAACTAAAGCCGCTCTCTGCCCACGCTCCAAGATAAAGGAAACGTCGGAGAACACGACTTTTGTACCATAGCTCTTGCTGATTTTCTTAACTTTTAGCATAGTTCTTAGTCTGCTTTTGTAGACTACGTATTAGAAAAGATTCTAGTTTATTCCTTGTCTTTTGGTGGGCCCCACTGCCAGCGCGGTTTTTCGCCCTTCCAATAGCCGAAAGTAAATATAAGCGCCACCGCCACTATTTTACTTTTTCATAAACTCTGGTGGTGGCACATCAAACTTAACTTCCGGCAACTTTCCCACCGTCTGGTCGGCAATAAGATTCGGGTATTCGGCCCGATAGGCCACCATCACATCACCAAAAACCGCACTACTCCAATCAAGAGCAAGTTTGGCGGCAAGCATTTTTAACTCCCCTTCCGAATCGCCCTCGATCTCAATATACGGCGAAAGCCACGGCCACTCGTCGAGAACCACTTCACAACCGTCACACTCCCAGGTCTCGCGTTTTGACTCTTGCAACGAAACTACCTCCAAACCGATAGAAGTAAAAACTTTGATCGTGTCTTCAAACAAATCAACAACTACCTCCACCTCTTCGGCACCAGCCACACTCAGGGAACTGAACTGTTTGTAGGTCAGGGTAACCTTGTCACCCTCGTCTCGAACCCGAATGTACGAATTAGGCGGCCCAATCTGCAGACGCCGGTCAGGATAGTCGATAATCGCCCGCCGCATAAGACGCATAGGGGAAACACAAGTCGCACCCGCCGCCGTGAGGCGGCGGCGGATATCATCATGGTCTATATTTAAAAACTTGGCTTCGATTTCAGTATTCATTTTGTTAAATCACTTATCGCTACCCAATATTTCCGCCAATTTTTGTTTAACTTTTTCCAATTCATCCATCTCAAATATCCTACCACCACTGACCTAGTTTTACCATTTACCCCTTCCCCTCCCCAGCCCAGCGAACCTCCTTCCTTTTCCAAACCTTGCGGAGGTGGCGGCCGGCAGGGTTTTGGCCTTAGGTATTGTTGTGTCAGCAGACACGAGGCCAAACGGCCCCGCTGGAGCAAAATCGCCACACCTCTAGAGGTGTGGCGATGTGTTTGGAAAAGGAAGTGAGGTGAGTGCCCTACTTTGCAAAAGTTGAAGCGGCCTCATCAAACTTGATTGAGAGTAATTTTGACACCCCGTCGGCGCCCATCGTCACCCCGTACAAAACGCCAGCTCGCGACATGGTCTCGCGGTTGTGCGTAATCAAAATCAGTTGTGACTCTTTGGCCAGCCGTTCTATCATATCGCCATACTTGCGTGAATTGGCTTCATCGAGGGCCGCATCAGTTTCATCTAAAATAATAAACGGTGGTGGGTTAACTTGCGACATTGCAAAAAGGAGTGCAATCGAGGTCAGCGCTCTTTCCCCACCCGACATCATCACCAGCCCTTTGACTTTTTTGCGCGGTAAAGATACGCCAATATCAATACCCTCTTCAGGTTTAGCCGTCTCGGCATACTCGCCGAGATTAGTCCCTTCTAGTATTTCATCCGCCAACGAACGACGTTTAGGCTGGGCCACCACTTTCAGCTCGGCGGTGCCACCACCAAACATGAGGGTAAAATAATTACTAAATTCTTTATTAATCTTATCGATACCCTCTTTAAACTCGACCGTCAGTTTTTCTTTTAATTCCGCCATTATTTTCTGCAACGAATCAGCACTTTGATGTAAATCGACCAATTCTTTTTCTAGAAAAAGGTCCCGGTCGGTCACCTCTTTGTATTCTTCGAGCACATCCCCAGTCTCGACCCCCATATCCTCTAGTCGAATTTTGATTTTTTCAATTTCGCGTAAGCGGTCATATTGAGCATCACGCGCTTCATTCATATCCGGTACCAGCGGTACCAACCGCCGAAAATCTGCCACTTCGCTGTCCACCAGCACCCGGGCTTCAGCTATTTCTTTAGTAAAATTTTCCCGCTCGCGGGTCAAGGTTTGCTCGCGCGCCGACAAGTCGTGCAACACTGCCTGCCACTCACTTTTTTGGGCCCGCAATTCATAACGTTCCCGCTCGGCCCCGTGGAGACGCTCGCGCCCCGCTTCCAAACTACTGGCCATATTTTTTCTTTCCTCCCGCAAATTTAGTTCACGCGCTTCCAGTTCGCCCAGTTCCCTTGTCGCTTCTTCTTTTTCCTGCACTAAACTCGAGAGAGCCACTTGGTTGTCTCGCACAGCCGGTGCCTCGCGAAACCGGTCAACAAAACTTTTTATTTCCACCTTAATCTGCCCTAAAATATTTTTAAGCACTGAAAAATCACCAGCTTCTTCGGCCCGCACAATACTCTCCGCCAGCCGGCCGGTGAAATCTTTTATTTCTCCAAAAGGGACACTACGACCGCCCTCGGTAAGAGGCTTTTCCTCAGACCTAATTTCGATCATCCCCTCCAACCGGCCCAAAGAGCGCGCCAATTCATCTTTCTGACTTTGCATTTCCCGCAAAGTTCGGTCGGCGGTAGCTAGCGCCTGCATCTTGTCCTTGGTCACCTCATCGGGTGAGGCTAACAAATTTTCAACTTGCGCCAATTTATTTATTACCCCGGCCAGCTCCGCTTCCGGTTTAGCGCGTCGAGAATTGATTTCGGCTTGCTCACTTTTGAGATAGTCATCCTCGCGAATAAAATAGTCGAGATATTTCTTTTTTAAATCACGCCGTAATTCATCAATCTTTTCGATTTTTTCTACCTGTTTTTTAAGAAATTTAATATGGGGCGCAATTTCCCGCCGCAGTGACTCCACCTGCCGGATATTTTCTTCCGTTTTGGCCAACTTTCTTTCGCTCTCTTCAATTTTCCACTGATAGGCCTTTAGCCCCAGCGCCTCTTCAATCATCTCGCGCCTTTCTTTCAAGCTCGCGTTCAAAATTCGGTCCGCTTCACCCTGACTAATAATATGATGTCCCGATGGCCCCAGTGACACCCCCGACAACAGCTCGAGCACATCTTTCAAACGCACGACCGAATTGTTTATTTTATATTCATTGGTCCCATCACGATAGACACTACGGGTGATAGCTACTTCGTCAAAGTCAAAAGCGAGGCGCTTGTCACGATTGTCAAAAACCACCGTGGCACTGGCTTTGCTTTGCTGGCTGTGGCCGCCACCGCCATTAAAAATTAAATCCTCGCCCCGCTTACCCCGCAGTGACTTTAGCGACTGCTCGCCCAACACCCAACGAAAGGCCTCGGCCACATTGGACTTGCCACTACCATTGGGGCCGACAATCGAAGTGACCTGCGACTCAAAAAGAAGCGTCGTCTTTTTAGCAAACGACTTGAAACCAGATAGTTCAAGGGAAAGGAGACGCATAGAAAATTAGTATAAAGTATAGCTTGTATTTGTCTGTATTATTTTAACATAAAAAAGAAAGTCGCCGCAGGTAAAACCTGCGGCGACTGATTCAGCGACACTTAGTCCGCAATCGCCATAATGACCGACAAAGCCGGGTCTGCGCCTTCAATAGTCTCAAATCCAGCTGAAATGAATTGAAACTTCACATCCGGGCAAAGTTTCCGAAGGCGACCAACAGCACCAGCAAAGGCCTCATAAGCCTCAAATCGACCAATGGTCACTCCTTCTGGTTTTATCAAATACACCAGTGGATCGTGACTAACCAAGACGACATCATTGTCGTCTTCATCCGGGAACCCATGCATATATCTTCTCCTTCTCGTCCTTTTGACAAAGTCTCAAGGATGGTTGAATTTTATTCTTGTAAAATTATAGAATGCACAGATAATCTGTCAAGACAAAAAACACCTATACTTCTACTTTATTATCCAACCCAGCGAGCCTAGTTCCCTTTCCAAACCTTGCGGAGGTGTCGGCCGGCAGGGTTTTGGCCTTTGGAGAATTTTGTGCCAGTAGGCACTAGGCCAAACGGCCCCGCTGGAGCAGAAGGAAAAGCCCGCTGGGGCTTTTTCTGTGTTTGGAAAGGGAAGCTAGGCGAGTGCTTACCCCCACCCCTTTTTCTCCAATCCCCCCTTTGCGGCCTCCTGTTCCGCCTCTTGTTTCGAGTGTCCCTCCCCTTCGGCGACTAGTTCGTCCCGCAAATACACGCCAACAGTAAAGCATTTGTTGTGGTCGGGTCCAATCTGTTTCAATACTTCATAAGCCGGTGTCACCCCCTCTACCTCCTGCGCCTTTTCTTGAAAAAAACTTTTGGCATCTTGCCACAAATTTTTGGCCACAATTTCCTTAATCAAATACAATAAGTTGGTCGTGATAAAGTCCGTGGCCACATCATAACCCTGGTCAAGATAAATGGCGCCAATCACCGCCTCGAAAGTGTTGGCTAAAATATATTGGCGGGCCCGGCCGGTGTCTTTGGCTTCCCCTTTGGACAATAGCAAATAATCATTCATCCCTAGTTTTTTGGCCGCATCCGACAGAGTAGTGGTGTTGACCAAAGCGGCCCGGTAGGCCGTCAGCTCGCCCTCGGGTTTCCCGGGAAAAGTTTTGTATAGAAAATTGGTGACCACTAGCTCGAGGACGGCGTCACCCAAAAACTCGAG
The DNA here is from genome assembly GCA_001823065.1 of Candidatus Vogelbacteria bacterium RIFOXYD1_FULL_44_32. Lineage (GTDB taxonomy): Bacteria > Patescibacteriota > Minisyncoccia > Phycocordibacterales > XYD1-FULL-46-19 > XYD1-FULL-44-32. The sequence continues at coordinate 88,913 of MHTJ01000004.1, read as the reverse complement.
CCGTTCGTTGTGGTCGTGGCTAATTTCCCGATGCTCATTTAAATAAGACCGATGCGTAAAGGCCTGAATCAAAAAATCTATATTAGTGAAACCAATACCAATGGCCTCTGCAAATTTCTGGGGTTCTGTATTCATATCTTTTATCTACTATCCATAACAAGTTTTATCCCTTTTGTCACGAAAGGTAAAATGTCGTCATACATTTTCAAATCGGCAATTTCCTCCAGTTTAAACCAACGTAAATCATCTAATCCGCCCTTATCCGCGGCTAGTTTTAGCTTGGCAAAATTTTCATCGGTACATTCGGCGAGAAAATAATTGACCTGTTTACGAATTTTCCCTTTCTCTGGATCCGACGCGATATATTCATTTTTTCCTAGACTATCTTTGATTATAATCGGCACCGACAATTCCTCTAAAATCTCTTGGGCCGTCCCGTCCTCGACTGCCAAACCAGCTTCAATATGCCCCTTGGACAAGGTCCAGTAGCCAAAAATATCATGCACGAGTGCTAAATATATTTCACTGTCATGTTCACAAAAAACCACCGCCCCACCCAGCTTTTCAATCGGCATTTCTTCATAGGGGACATCTTTCGGGCGCTTTTTCTTGGCTGGAACATCAAATTTACCCGGCTCGCCCATTTCTTTATAAACTGCCCCCAGTACCCCATTGACAAACCGACCGCTATTTTCCCCACCAAAAGTTTTGGCGAGTTCAATCGCTTCATTGATCGCGACCCGCGCCGGCACCTCTTTTTTGTCGCCAAATAAAAGCTCATAGAGACCCAGACGCAAGACATTACGGTCCACAATCGCAATATGCTGGAGTGGCCACTCGGGGGCGGCCTTTTCAATAATCGCGTCAAGCTTGTCTTGCTTTTCGGCCACCCCTGTCACTAGCTCCCGCGCAAAACCCGGGTTGTCTAAACCCGGGGCAAAGTCGGCTATCACCCGATTAACTAGCTCATCAGCTTTAGACGCTGAAATATCATTAAAATCCCACTCGAAAAGGGCCTGCATTGCCACGCTTCTCGATAAATGACGATTGGCCATATGGGAAAGATCTGTTTTTAAAAAACTTATTAAAACTCTACTGCCAACCCCAGCCAAAAACCTAAAAACTATTTGACACCACCCGCCACTTTGGCACGCGCTTGGCTTTTCTTATTTTTCTTCTCGGCTTTGGCCACTACATCTACTACTTCTTTACCGCGGTATGAACCACAAGACAAACAAGCCCGGTGGCGCAGATGAAGCTCGCCACATTTGGTGCACTTGGAAAGACGCGCGGTAGTAAGCGCGTGATGTGACCGGCGATTGCCGGTGTGGGCCCTAGTGTGTCTCATTCGGACTGACATATCGGAAACTATATATTATTTACCTCTTTTATGCAAATCCCCAGTCGGGACCAAACCAACTAGCCGACCAAGATACGTCTGACGGTGAATCGGGCTTAAACCATGCCTTTTTAGGGCTTTTAGGTGCAACCTAGTGCCATAACCCTTGTGTCTCTCCAAACCATAATCGGGGTATTTTAGGGCCAATTTTACCATCAATTGGTCCCGACTGACTTTGGCCACCACCGAGGCCAGCGCTATCACCACCTCAGTTTCATCGCCTTTTATAATAGTGGTTTGATTGGTAAATACGGCCGGTGCCTTTAAAAGACCATCGAGGCGAACTTCACACTCTTTGGGTGAAATTTTTATCTTATTTAAAACTTGGACGATGCCATTTTTTATCGACTGATTAATACCCTCGCTATCTATTTTTTTGGATTCGATATGAGCACAAACAAATTTCAGCCAACCTTCTTTTTGCAAAATATTTAATTCGGCTAAAATTGCTTCCCGCTTTTTGGCTGACAGTTTTTTAGAATCTCTGACCCCGCCAGCAAAAAATTTATTTTTTAGAAAATTTAGTTTTTTTGATTTTATCGCTAGAAGCCCCACTGTCACTGGCCCTGCGACCGGCCCCCGCCCGGCTTCGTCTACCCCAATTAGCCATTTTATGTTCTCCTTTTTTGCCATCCTAAAATTCTACCACGGGCTCTGCTATAATAGGCGGAATGTCTTTTGTCCCCATTAGATAGCTCGCGAGCTCGTATCTAACGGGGCAAGCCACCTTTACCTCTATGTCATTTGTCCACTTACATACTCATAGTCATTATTCCCTTTTGGACGGACTGTCTAAAATTGATGCCTTGGTCAAAAAGGCCAAGAGTTTGGGTATGCCAGCTATCGGTCTGACCGACCACGGCACAATGTACGGGATTATTGAGTTTTATGAAAAATGTACCAAGGAGGGTCTAAATCCCGTCATCGGGGTCGAGGTCTATGTCGCTGTCCGCAGTCGCCACGACAAAGAACCAGGTATCGACTCTAAACGTTACCACCTCACCCTCTTGGCTAAAGACAATACTGGTTACAGAAACCTCATCAAACTTACCACCCTGGCCCACACCGAGGGCTATTACTACAAACCGCGAGTCGACAAGGACTTATTGCGTGAATGTGCCGATGGCCTGATCTGTTTGTCTGGCTGTCCGGGGGGCGAACTAGCCGAGGCGCTGGCGGCCAACAATCTCGACCGTGGTCGCAAGGTAATAGATGAATGGTTATCCATTTTTGGCCGCGATAATTTCTATTTAGAAGTAATGAATCATAAAGAAGTAGAAAATATCCAAAATATTCATGCTGGTCTAGAAACTTTGGCCAAGGAATATGACCTACCATATGTCGCCACTTGGGACTCACACTATTTAGACAAAGCCGATGCCGAAGCCCAAGACACTCTAGTCGCAATCAACACCGGCGCCGAAGTCGGCAAAAGTGGGATGTCGATGAAGGCTGGTGACTATTCTTTCATTAGTCCCGCTGAAGCGGAAGAAATTTATGCCGACTGGCCCGAAGCTGTGGCCAATACAATAAAGATTGCGGAAAAATGTAAAGTCGAAATGACTTTGGGTAAATTTGTTTTCCCTGAGTTTCAATTACCCGCGGGCGAAACCGCTGACACCCAACTTAAAAAACTCGCTTTAGCTGGTTTAGCTAACCGCGAACTAGCAAGTAGTGAAGAGGCACTCAAACGCCTAGAATACGAATTAGATATTATTAAATTTAAAGGTTATGCCGGCTATTTTTTGGTAGTAGAAGACCTAATCCGCTATGCTCGGGAAAATGATATTTATTATAATATTCGAGGGTCGGTGGCTGGTTCGATCACTACTTATGCTCTAGATATTACCAAGATTAATCCGCTGGAATATCAAATCCCCTTTGAGCGTTTCCTAAACCCCGAGCGCCCCTCGGCCCCCGATATCGATATGGACTTTGCCGACAATCGTCGCGACGAGATTATTGAATATGCTAAACAAAAATATGGCGCCGACAAAGTTGCTCAGATTGGAACATTTGGAACAATGATGGCGCGCGGCTCGGTACGCGATGTGGCCCGCGCGCTGAGCTACCCCTACTCGGTCGGCGACCGCTTATCCAAAATGATCCCGATGGGTTCCCAAGGTTTCCCGATGACAATTGACCGCGCTCTGGAAATGGTCCCCGAGCTAAAAGAGGCCTATGACAACGAAAACGATACTAAAAATATTTTAGACTTGGCTAAAAAAATAGAAGGCTCGGCCCGCCACATCTCGGTCCACGCCGCTGGCGTGGTCATTGCCCCCTCGCCTCTTTTGGAATATGTACCGATCCAGTGGGACCCCAAAGGTGAGTCCCTTATTACCCAATACGATATGTACAGTGTGGGCGAAGACGGTGTCGGCCTAACCAAATTTGATTTTTTGGGTTTGCGCAACCTATCTATTTTGGCCGATGCGGTCAAACTGGTGGCCAAAATTTATGGTCACAAAGTTGATTTGGAAACAATCCCGATGGATGACAAAACAACTTTCGCCATGTTGGCCCGAGGTGAGACCGAAGGTTTGTTCCAGCTAAACGGCGCCGGCATGACCCGCTGGCTAAAAGAATTAAAGCCCAGCACTATCCACGATATCAACGCCATGGTGGCTCTTTATCGACCGGGACCAATGCAATTTATCCCCGACTATATTGCCAGAAAACACAATCCTAAACTTATTTCCTATCTAGACCCGGCTTTGGAAAATATTTTGAAACAATCCTATGGGGTGTTGGTTTATCAAGATGACCTCTTGATTATGGCCCACGACTTGGCTGGCTACACTTGGGGTGAAGTGGACAAATTTCGCAAAGCGGTGGGTAAAAAAATTCCCGAACTGATGGCCGAACAACGAGAGAAATTTATCAAGGGCTGTATCGAACACACCGGCTGGACTAAAGACAAAGCGACCGAGATCTGGACTTGGCTCGAGCCGTTTGCGGCATATGGTTTCAACAAAGCGCACTCCGCCTCATACGGTCGGGTCGCCTATCAAACGGCCTATATGAAAGCCAACTTCCCAGTCGCCTACATGTGTGCCTGTCTAACCGCCGAATCGGGTGATATTGACCAAGTGGCGATCTATGTGGACGAGGGTAAAAGAATGGGTATAAAAATATTGCCCCCTGATGTGAACGAAAGTTTTGGCTATTTCACTGTGGTCGCCGAAGACGATAAAACGATTGAAACTAGTCGGGCAATTCGTTTTGGTTTGTATACAATTAAAAACTTTGGCAAAGACATTGGTGACGCGATTGTCGCCGAACGTAAACGAGGTGGGCTATTTAAAAACTTTACTGAATTTCTCGACCGCATAAATCATAAGAATTTAAACAAAAAATCATTAGAAGCTTTGATAAAATCTGGCGCTCTCGACTCTTTGGGCGAAGACCGGGGCACTATGCTCGGCAATATGGAAATCGCTTTAGAGTACGCCAAACAGACTATCCACTCGGGTGGGCAAGATTCCCTCTTTGGCGCCATGTCAGACCAGTCGAGCGTCCCTGCTTTTCGCCTGAAACCATACCCGGCGATCGAAACTAAAGAACGTCTAGTTTGGGAAAAAGAATTACTTGGCTTGTATATTTCTGGCCACCCCCTCGATGCTTTTCGAGACAAATTTACGCGAGCAGAAAATACTATTCACCATAACAAACACCTCCACGACGGGACCACTACCACGATTGGCGGGATAGTAGAGGAAGTAAAAGTCATTTACACTAAAAAAGGTGACGCTATGGCTTTTGTCCGCATTGCCGACCTAACCGACAAAATTGAAACCGTATTCTTTTCTGACCGCTATCTAAATTTTAAAGATATTTTGGTCCCCGATACCTGTCTGGCTCTAAAGGGAAAAATAAATCATCGCAATGGCGAGCCCAGTCTGTTGGTAGAAGCGGTGAAAGTCTTAGAATAGGGCGCTCACATTCTAATTTTTGGACTGGGGACGCTTCGTAAATTGGAAATCATACTCATCTCACGACGCAAATTCCATAACTCCCCCGTGGAATAGAGACTTTAACATTTAGTGATTATATAACTTCAGAACAGAATATTAATTGCTTAAAAAAGTTTGTCTACTTATTCCACAGGGTCAAACAGATGGAATTTACTGCTCGCTTCCTTGATTTCCAAATTCACTCTCGCGAAAGTCCAAAATTAGAATGTTCGCTGGGTTGGGAAATATATCAAAGGCTCGGCGAAAAACATTTCCTCGCTTGGTTGGAAAATAAAAACCCGCCGCCGGCACCAGAGCCGGCGGCGGGTTTTCTATTTATTTTTACGGTCCAAACAACGCTCCATCTCGATCATTAGAAATTATGGTATACGTCCGTTCAGTTTCTTGTTCACCAGTACCAATCGCTTTCACCGTAAAAGTGTAAACCCCAGCCCGGCGAGTCCGACCAGAAATAGTCGCTTGGCCATCGGCCAAATTTATGAGCTTAAGACCGACTGGCAACCGCCCATTTATAATTAAAAAAGATGGGTCACCCCGAAAATTGGTGGCGTAAATTAGCGTGTCATAATTGGCACCAACAATTGTACTAGGTAGGATAGCTGGCTTAATAGCCAATTTATCATCTGCACAGGAAATACTTTCAATCCGATTTCGGGTTGTCGCTTCGACTACTCCATAACCATCAGCCGGCACAATCCCTACCCGCTGTTGAAAACGAGTCACCGCTTTTTTGGTTTCATTACCAAAGTAGCCAGTGGCACTAGGAAAAGTATAATCACCATTGGCTTTGAGAAAATTTTGGAGAGCCTTGATTGGTTCATGGCCACGATAATCCACCATTTGGTAGCGAAGTGTAGTTTCTATTTTGGTACAGTCATAATCGGCCGTAGTAATAAGCGTTGGTGTTTTTGGTATCACATAATTTTCTTCTCGGCCCACTTTTAGTAACTGCGCTTCATATAAACCCTGCAGACGTAAAAGTTCCCGTTCCAAGTCAGACAATGATATAGCCTGACCAGCCGTGGGCACCACTAAAAGGCCTAAAATAAGGGCTAGGATTATGGTTTTAAGTTTATTGGTCATATTTATGAGTTTTTATTAAGTCGTCTATTGATGCCTCAGAACCCGTTTGTTTCTCAACCATACCATATTTGTAGTTTTTTTGCAAGACCTGTCTATTTTGAAAAATAGGCCTTTCTGTTATTATAAACAAATGTCTAATGCTGATATTTTAGCTAATAAACGTCACACGCTCGCCCACCTCCTCGCGGCAACCATCCTCGAGCTTTATCCCGATGCAAAAAACACCATCGGACCAGCCATCGACAATGGCTTTTACTACGATTTTGAATTTACTTCTCCCCTGTCCGAAAACGATCTAGTAAAAATAGAAACCAAGATGCGGGAAATTCTCCCCTCTTGGTCGCAATTTAAACATCGAGAAGTTACCGACAAAGAAGCCAAAGTAATTTACACCAACAACCCCTACAAGCTAGAACTCATCGACGAAATTGTGGCCAAGGGCGAACCAATTACTTTATACACGATTGGAAACTTTACGGACTTGTGTCGAGGTGGTCATTCGGAAGCTCCCAATACCGATATTGACCCAGCCGGCTTTAAGTTAGACCGCCTCGCCGGTGCCTATTGGCGCGGTGACTCTAACAACACTATGCTCACCCGCATTTATGGCTTGGCCTTTGATAACCAGGTTGAACTGGAAGACTATGTCGCCAAACGCGAGGAGGCCGAAAAAAGAGACCATCGCAAACTCGGCAAAGAACTAAATCTATTTTTTGTCGACGACACAGTGGGCAAGGGTCTTATTATGTGGCTACCAAACGGTACCATTATGCGCAATGAGATTGAAAAATTAGCGATAGCCATGGAAGACAAGGGTAATTATCAGCGGGTCTCTACTCCTCACCTCGCCAAAGAAGAACTTTTCCTCCGTTCAGGACATTTACCTTACTATAAAGATGGAATGTACCCACCAATGGTTATGGACGATGGCACCTATTACCTGCGAGCGATGAATTGTCCTCATCATCACACTATTTATTTACACCTGCCCCATAGCTACCGCGAATTACCAATCCGCTACGCTGAATACGGCACCGTCTATCGCAATGAATTATCTGGCACTTTAGCTGGGCTCCTGCGGGTTCGGGGTTTAGCGATGAACGATGCCCATATTTACTGTCGTAAAGATCAAATCAAAGACGAATTCAAAAATGTGATGGCTTTAGTAATGGAATATTTTAAAATATTTAACCTTTCCGATTATTGGTTTCGCTTGTCCAAGTGGAGCCCCGAGCATTTGGATAAATATATCAATGAGCCAGCCAACTGGGATTTTGCGGAGACGGTTTTGCGAGAAGTTTTAGTTGAACTCGGTGTAAAATTTACCGAGGTAGAAGATGAAGCCGCCTTTTATGGGCCAAAAGTTGATGTCCAATTTAAATCGGCCATTGGTCGCGAGGAAACTATGTCCACTATCCAGCTCGACTTTGTGGCTAAAACTCGCTTTGGACTTACTTATATCGACAATGAAGGCAAGGACAACAACGAGGTGTTTGTTATTCATCGTGCCCCTCTTTCTACTCACGAACGTTTTATGGCTTTCCTCATCGAACACTATGCCGGTGCCTTCCCCACTTGGCTCTCACCTGTCCAGGTCGCTATTTTACCGGTAGCCGAAGCTCATGATAAATTTGCCGAAGAGGTGGTGACAAAATTAAAAGAGGCTGGCGTTCGCGTGGAATATTTAGCCAGTGGTGACTCCCTCGGCAAACGCATCCGCTCCGTCAAAACTTCCAAGGTCCCCTATTTTGTTGTCATCGGCGACAAGGAAAAAGATTCGGGCAACTTGACCATTGAAAACCGCGCGGGAGATAAAGAAGAAATATTAACTGAAAAATTGGTTGAGAAACTCCAAACCGAAATAAAAAATCGTTCCTGAACCCTTTGTATCTATTTAATAAACAAGGACTTTGAATTCAACCAGCAAACAATCCAGTCTTACTTTAGGTATAATTTCTTACTGCTTATCTGTTGTTTATTTACTATTGCAGTTGGTTATAAGTAATAACCTGATCAACTATATATTTATCGGTATTCACGTTATCGTTATCGTCACCGTACTCCTCAATCTCACAATGATACGAGTAGCAGTAGCCATAGGACTAGCAAGCGGTAAAGTATCAGATCAAGACAAAAAACAAACGACATTGGTTATGCAGACCATGGGCCTACGCATATATTTGGGTCTGTTATACTGGGTACTACCAATCGGCTTATATTTACAAAGAATTGTTGAGATTAAATATTTATATATCTTTGTCTGGCTCCCACTGTGGTACCCTATTATCTATTATTTGATCGAATCTCATATTAAAAGAAAGGAGAAACGAATTGGCTCGCCTTTGGCTGAATAACCCTAAGACAAGCTCTACTGCGCGCTTCGTAATCCCCCAACCCAGCGAGCTTACTCCTTTTGCTGACCATTTATCTTTTTCGAGTTAGTGAGCCTAGTTCCCTTTCCAAAACCTTGCGGAGCTGTCGGCCGGCAGGGTTTTGGCCTTAGGTATTTTGCCCCAGCAGGGGCAAGGCCAAACGGCCACGGTGGAGCAGAATCGCCACACCTCTAGAGGTGTGGCGATGTGTTTTGAAAGGGAAGCTAGGCGAGCGCCCTAATACCCAAGCCCCAGAGGTCATACGGCCTCGCGCTTCACACACAAGGGAGATGTGCCTATTCGGCACCCGCCCTCGGCCTGGGCAGGGGCTGGGTCAAGCATTTGCAACCACAAAAAATCCCGACCAGTAGTCGGGATTTTTTGTGGGCAAGATGCTAGATATCCAAATTCGCCATCTTGGCATGCGTCTGAATAAACAGCCGGCGGGGTTCTACCTCGGCGCCCATTAAAACATCAAACACCCCGTCAGCTACTTCAGCGTCCTCAATGGTAACTTGTTTTAAAATGCGCGTGTCCGGATCCATGGTAGTTTCCCACAGCTGTTCGGCATTCATTTCCCCGAGACCCTTGTAGCGCTGGAGCTGTATTTTGGCAAAACGTTTTTTGGTTTCGGCTTCCTCCACCGCGTCAGCCGATTCTTCTTCGACTTCATCGGCCGGACCATCACTTACTTCCACGACCGCCTCGGCCGCCATACCCCCCATGGCGGCCACTATTTCATCCTTCTGGTCATCATTGTAGGCATAGGCCACCTCCTTACCTTTTTTAATCATATACAAAGGTGGTAGCGCAATATACAAATGCCCCGCCTCGATAAGTGGTCGGTAGTAGCGGTAGAAAAGCGTCAGCAATAGAGTGCGAATATGCGCCCCGTCCACGTCGGCATCGGAGGCCAGAATTATTTTGTGATAACGAAGTTTAGAAATATCAAAAGTGTCCCCAATAGCAGCGCCGAGTGCAATCACCAGTGACTTCACTTCTTTGGAGGCCAACATTTTATCGAGCCGGGCTTTTTCCACATTCAAAATCTTGCCCCGCAGTGGCAAAATGGCTTGCGTCCGCCGATCCCGCCCCGTCTTGGCCGTACCACCAGCCGAGTCTCCCTCCACAATAAATAGCTCAGATTCTTCGGCATTCCTCGTCTGGCAATCAGCGAGCTTCCCCGGTAGGGCTAGGCCATCGAGGGCACCCTTGCGCAAAACCGAATCCTTGGCGGCTTTGGCGGCCTTCCGCGCCTTGAGAGCTAGCACCACCTTGGAAATAATCGACTTGGCGTCATCGGGGTTTTCTTCCAAAAACATCTGGAAAGATTCGCCAAAAACTGTTTCCACCGCCCCGCGCGCCTCGACACTACCGAGCTTGGCTTTGGTCTGGCCTTCAAACTGCGGGTCACGCAATTTGACCGAAACTACGCACACAATACCCTCGCGCACGTCGTCGCCGGTAAAGTTGTCTTCGTTTTCTTTAATCAAATTATTTTTCCGGCCGTAGTCGTTGAGTGTTCGTGTCAGCGCCGTGCGGAAACCAGTGAGGTGCGTACCACCTTCGGGCGTACGAGTGTTGTTGGTATAAGTAATTTCTTTGGCGTCTATATCATCGATATATTGCAAAGCAATTTCCACCATAATATTGCTCGCCTCTTTTTCCACATAAAAAATATTGCGATGAGCCAGCTTTTCTTTTTGATTGTAAAATTTGATAAGTGACAAAAGTCCACCTTCAAAATAGAAAGTTTGAGATGGGACCGGCAGTTTTAGCTCGGACAAATAAAACACACCGTCGGTGTCTATTTTTCCCGCATAGTCACGCGCATCAATGGCGCGAATACGCACCCCCTTTACGAGATAAGCCTGCCCGCGCAAGTGGTTTACCACCTTCTGCCAATCAAAAACTGTTTCCGAAAAAATGGTCGCGTCGGGTTTGAAAGCAATAATCGTACCATGCTTGTCAGAAGCGCCCGCCTTTTTAACATCTTTGTCTTTCTTACCAATTTTAAAACTCTGGACAAACCGGCCACCATCGCGGTGCACCTCGGCCGAGAGCCACTCGGACAGGGCGTTTACCACCGAGGCACCCACCCCGTGTAGACCACCCGATATTTTGTAGCTATCACCCTCAAATTTACCTCCAGCGTGCAACACTGTGAGCACGGTTTCCAAAGTGGAAACCCCAGTTTTTTTATGCTTTTCCACGGGGATACCAGTCCCATTGTCCACCACGCGGATAACATTGCCCGGCAAAATGGCCACCTCAATTTCATCGGCATAGCCGTTCATCGCTTCGTCACGCGAGTTGTCAAAAATCTCCACCATGAGGTGCTGGAGACCCTCTTCGCCGGTTGAGCCAATATACATGCCGGGGCGCTTGCGCACGGCTTCTAGGCCCTCTAGGACCACAATATCATCGGCCCCATAGTGGCGTTTGGTAGTTTCAGGTTTTTTAGGCATCTTAATATGTAAATAAATACCTCGACAAGACGGGGTAAAATTGGCTTAAAATATGGTCAAAAAATACTATTTTTATACCTCCATTTTAGCATATTTAGTCACTAAAAACAAAGTCAAATTAGTACTTATTTCCCCCTCCCATCTCTGCCACCATTTTAGCCAATTTATACCCATTAGGTACAAAAAGTCCTATTTAGAGAGAACGGTAATTAGACAAAGTAGTCATATTTTATCACAGAAACAGGAGTTCAAATCTTTGCCAGCTACTATTATTTGTGGTATGAATGAACAAGATTTTGAAACAAAGCAGAAAAAAGCAGAAAGAAGGATTAACCCTATGAAGAAGAAAAAGCGCAACACCACGCCGCTCGTCGGCACCCTACTCCAAGAAATCGCTCCCTTGATCGGGGCGAAAGTATTGATGGAACCCACATGGGGCATCGTCGGCCAGATCGTCTACAAAAGTGGGCGCAAACGGTACATCCGGTACAATACGGTGGACCTAAACCCGGTCGGTGCCTCGGACATCGCCAAGGATAAGGATTGGGCCAACTTCTTTATGAAGAAGATGGGCTACCCCACTGTCCCCGGCGAGGCATTTTATGCCGACTGGTGGTGCAAGGCAATCGGATCCGAGCGCAACCTGTCTGCCGCCTACCAATACGCCAAGAAAATTGGCTTTCCGGTGGTCGTAAAACCAAACAGCGGCAGCCAAGGCACCGGCGTGGCTTTTGTCCACAACAGGCGGGAATTTTATGAAGCGATGCGCTACATATTTACCCGCGACAAGATCGCCCTCGTCCAGAGACCGATCGCCGGCAAAGACTATCGACTGGTCATCCTTGATGGCGAGCTGATCTCGGCCTATGAGCGGCAACCACTTAGCGTCACAGGCGACGGGCGTTTGAGTATCCGCGCCCTCCTGCGCAAAAAGCAGGAAAACTTCATCGCTTCAAGCCGTGACACCAAGATAAAGGTGCGAGACCCTCGCATTGCGGGAAAACTGGCTCGGCAAGGACTCGCCTTTTCCTCGGTGCCAAAACTGGGCGAAGTAGTCTACCTGCTCGACAATGCCAACCTGTCTACCGGCGGCGACTCGGTGGATGTCACCGGTGCCGTCCATCCTGAGTTTAAGAAAATCGCAATCCGACTGACAGCCGACATGGGTCTGCGAATGTGCGGTGTCGACCTCATGGTAAAAAGCGACATCACAAAAGCGCCCGGTCGCTACACCGTCATTGAGATCAACGCCGCCCCCGGTCTAGACCACTATGCCGCCTCCGGCAAGAAGCAGGAGGAAATCGTGAAAAGACTTTACCTGAAAGTCTTGAAGAGCTTGGAAAAGGGGCTGTAACCATATCGGCCCCTAGAGCCGAAACGCGACCTAGCGTTTCGGTTTTTTCTTTGCACGAGGTGAAGACGCCCGACTAAAAACGTAACGAAAAATATCTAGCTGTGGCGGTAACGACAGTTTAGTAGTCTGACTAGTGCCAACTCCCACAAAAGTAACAGGTGCCTCCTGTATGACAGCCAGTGGAACACGCTCGCTTCCCTCGCCCATCAGAAGTACTGCCGCCGCCGCGAGAGAGTCTGCCAGATTACTTTCTGTAAAACGACTTTTACGGCCAAAAAGATCACGCTTGTTGATATAGCTCCGCAGTGGCTGAAAGCCAGCAAAACCAAGCGCCCGCCCAACTGTGCCCACGCGAAGCGGCACACTCTTAGTATCAGTAATAAGCACACCCAGTTTTTTTATTTTAAATTTCTGACGCAAAGAGCGACACAAAACTTCGGCCGACTGAAAAGCATCAAGGGGTAGTAAAATAAGACCATCTTTAGCATTAGATTCATCAACGCCGGCATTTACACACCAGCCATCTTTAGTTAGTGTTAGGAAACCATAGGGAGTTTCAATCACCTCCTTTGACTCGCGCTTGATAATAGCTTCCTTTGCCGACAAAGGAGCAAGCCGACCTTCAGCCAAGGCTACAATTTTTGATGTGACCACAACAACACTTCCCTCCGAGAGAGATGGGATGTTTTTTATTATAAACTGAATTAGATCATCTCCTGCTTTTAACAGAGGCGTCTTAACACCGATAATTTTCATTGTAGTTTTAGACTATCTAACTTCGTACCCCTTTTCCTTCATCACCATATAAATTTTTTCCATTAGGGTATTTACTTCCGTGATTCCAAAAAATTACCCCTCTCGGCCAGTTTATCCAACTCACCGACCATGTCGTCCGAAAAAGGCAAGGGCTCTAGTTTGCGCCACTTTCTGTCCAAAGCCACCCGCCGAAAAGAAATATCAATGAGCGGGGTAATATCCATCAGCTTCAAAATCCATTTCAAACGGGTCGGCGTCTCGTTAATATGGCGCACATATTGTCTTCGCACCGCCCGCACATAGTAGTCGATAAACTGCAGGGAAAATTCTATCGCCCCACTTTCCCAGATGATTCGACTGATTTCCGCTCGTGCCGAATCTTTCAGTCGTCGATTACCAAGTGCCCGGATAACTATTTTTTTATCGCGCGTCGACACCTCTGGACTAAATAGTGTATAGATGACAGGTAGTGTTAGCTTGCCTTCGGCGATGTCGTTATGAGAGGTATCTTTCATCCCCTTGCTCATCCCCGGCATATCTGCCGCCGTAATAAAATCGCCGAGATCGTTGCGAATCATCTGCACTAAGCCAAATTGCCGCGCAATGGAAACACAGGCTTCCTCGACTTCCTCTTGATCATAAAATTGTGCACCAACATTGGTCGCCTTCATCGCCATCCGACCAATCTCCTCGTAAAACGCCCCGCAAATGCCGTATATTCTTTTAAAATAAAGCTGTAAGGCCGTATCTAAACTATTCTTTTTTATAAAAGATTTTAATTGCCAACGACTGTCAAAAGTGAGAGCAATGTCGTGAGGTTGCCCCAGATACATTAGTTTCTGAACATTGTTTAAGCTCGAAAGCAGGTCCTTGGCTGCTTCCGGTTGTTTTTTGGTCAACTCGTACAGTAAATAAAGAGCAAGACAATGGCCAATACCTCCCACCAGAAGAGCATTGCGCCGGCTGCCATATTTTTCATGCAGTGTCGACTCACCCTGCCTAGTGGCCGAACTGTCAAACACATCATCTATGGCATAGGTATTTAGCCAATTATATATTTCAATTACTGCTCCGGCTTTATAAACAAAATCTGCTTCAAAATATCTTTCCGAAGCGACAATGTGGTGGCTGACCAAATCAAATAACTCATAAAAAATAGTTGGGCGAGTTTTTTTCTTGCCCTGCCGGCGGTCTTTAACCTTGGCCGCTGGAATATTAAGCCAGTAGCTTGCCATCTCGGCCACGTGACTGGCTCCGTCATTTTCCATCTGCTCCAGCAACTGTCCGATTTCACTTTTAAGGACCTGTGGCAAGTCGTTAAAATTATTTTCAATTATGTTTTCCAGACGCCCGGCCCGCTCCACCTCGGACGTGCAGACCGCCAGATAGGTGGTGGGGTCATTATATTTAGTTTTTTTGTCGTAATACCAAGTGGTGGGTTTATCTTCAACTGGTATACCACTCTGGCACTCCTCAAAAAACTCCTGCAAATTTTTCTCGTCGACATACTTTCTAATTTCCTGGTCAACGGAATAGTTTATCTCGCCTTCACGTGCATAGATAGAGCGGTAGTATTTGTCTAAATACTCTATAATTTTGTCTTCAAACTGCTCTTTGTTTTCGCAGAGTAAAATGGCGGTATGGGTAAACTTATCACTGTGCCGGGCACTTTCCGCCACCTCTTTATCTGTAGTTAAAATGGCACCAATACTAAAAGTCACCATCCACTGGGATGTGTAATAGTCGAGGTGTTCCAAATCTTCCACCAGCATAATAGTCGGTTTTTCCTGCCCAATAGCATAACCACATTCCCAAGAGCTGTCGGTACCCGTTGGCCCATTGCCTTGGGTATCGTACATTTTCATATAGGCTAACACCGCATCGCATTTGTTTATCTCACCCAAGTCCTTAGTCGCAATTTTGATCGGTATTTTGCGATGCTCACCGGTGTACTGATTGTCTATGAGCGCCGGTTCAAACAGGGAAACTTTTTTATTGAAATAAGGGGAATAACCATCTTTGAAAAATAGCGTCCACAGGCGGATGCCAGAAGCCAAGTAGAGCTTATATTTATCTTCCTTTAATGGCATAAAATCTTATTATTTTAATTTATACTAGCATTTTTCCTTATTTTATCAATTGGATTATACATGCAAAGGCCGTGGGATGAACATCATCCCACGGCTCATATTATTTTCTACTTTTATTATCGTTCCTCTTCAACCACCTCCTCCATCCCTCTGGGGTATCACTGACGACTTCCTCGCCCCGTAGAGCGTACCCAACCGCCAACATCACGGTTGCGATCACTACGAGTAACCCAAACGCCGCCAGCACTTTTCCCCCTTCCATGAATTTCTCCATGGTGGTCCAAGGTTTTTCCCAAGCTGGGACACGCCCTGCTGTGTAGGAGACAAGGATGAACAAAAACACCATCGCCCCCACCATAAACTTACTGACAAAGAACGTGTCAAATAAGTTTATCAGGTTCTTTGACAGGAGCCTAAAAAAATTCAACTCATACCTCCTTAACCATCGCACAATGGCCGGCAAAAAACTTTACGTCCCAGTGAGTGGCCAAAGCAACAGCGCTCCGACCAATTTTTTTAAACCTTCTTTGGAGCAGAAATCAGTCTGAGTATATTATACACTATCTATATTTTTTGTCAATAAACAGAAAAAGTCCTGCCTACAGGGCTTTTTCTGTTTATTTTTTACTTTTTTATCTCACTTCCCCTAAACCTTGCCAAAAAATCCGGTAAGGCCGGGTAATCGCCGAAGGCGATTTAGCCACACTTATCTGACTTCCCAACCTCTTTCCTTCACCACCTTATAAACTTTTTCCATTAGGGTATTTACTTCAGCATCTTCCAATGTCCGATCGGAAGCCTGGAAAGCCAGGCGGTATGCGAGCGAAGTACGGTCTTCGCCCGGCTTCGTGAATTCATCAAAAAGGATAGGACCTTCGGCAAGGAGCGGGCCTGCGTTTTGTTTAATCATCTCCCCCACTTCGCTACTAGCAGTACCGGCTGGTACAAAAAGAGCGATATCACGGACAATGCGGGGGTAGACCGAGACTGGTTTATAGTTGACATCGGATTTAATAAACGGCGAAAGATCGGCCGCGCCGTCCTTAGCTTTTAAGCTTGAAAGCAAAAGTTCAACTACTTCTCCACCTTCGATCTTTTTAATCTCGGGTAATTCGGTGATATTAAATTCTTGTTTTAGTTCGTTAATAACAGACTGAAGTGAAATATTAGCAGCCACGCAAATCCGCTTTTGTTCTTCGTCTTCGGAAACAAAAACATTACCAATCTCAAAAAGTTTTACTTCATCTTTGGGAAATAGTGAGTGCTTGATATTAGAAACTAAAGTAGCTGACATCCAATCAGTTAAATTAGTGCGCAGATATGCCTTATCGGAAGCCAAGGGTTTTTCAATTTCCACCACGCCTTTTGCGGTAAAAGAGTAGCCATAAACTTCCGTAAAGCCACCGCGGGCGAAGAATTCACGAATTTGGTTAGAAAGGATAAAGTCAGGGTGGTCGACAGGGGCGACAACCGGCGCAAGCAGTGCCCGCGCCGGTACATTAGCGTAACCATAAAGGCGAGCCACCTCATCGGCCAAATCTTCTTTAATATTTAAATCTTGTCGCTCAGCGGGGATATGAGCTGTCAGTGTTTCTTCTCCTTCAACGAGTACTCCTACTCGAGAGAGGTAACTCTTTATATCTTCAACTGAAAATTCGACACCAACCAGATCGGAAATGACTTTGGCCGAAAATTCTATCGTAGTTCGAGCCGATTCTTTGGTCGTTGTAAATTTATATTCATCTTTAAGCGGCAAATTCATAACAGCCGATACTTCTCGCGCGACACCTAACACACTTTTAGCGTCACTAGCCCTATCAGGCAAAATTTTAATATCCATTTCCATATCACCATCTTTTTCTACCATTTCTTCCACCTCAAATGCATGGTTAATAAGCGCCTCGGCCACCGCTCCTACTCCCGGCAAGGACGTCACAAAATGACTCTCGATTTCTTTATATTTGAACCACATAATTAAAATTGTTTGAGAAAACGCGTATCCCCTTGGTAAAAATGCCGGACATCCTCAATACCGTATTTGATCATCGCCAAGCGGTCCACCCCACCACCAAACGCGAGCCCCTGCCACTCATTCGGGTCTATCCCGGCTGCTTTAAAAACATTGGGGTGCAAAAGTCCGGCACCGACCACTTCCAGCCAGCGGTCGCCCCATTTAATATCCACTTCTACTCCCGGCTCCACAAACGGAAAGAAGCTAGCCCGGAAGCGCATCTCGATATTTTCGCCAAAAAGTCTTTTATACAAAGTCGACAACACCCCTTTCAGGTGAGCCATCGAAATTACCCCGGGTCGGTCGATAGCGAGACCATCAAACTGATAGAACTGCGCCTCATGAGTAGCATCAGTCGCTTCATTACGGAAAACACGACCAGGCGACACTACCCGTAGTGGCAGCTGTTTTTTTGCCAATTCCCGTAGTGATACTGAAGTGGTATGAGTTCGAAGCAGCTGGCCAGCTGTATGCGGCTTTACCCAGAAGGTATCTTGCATCGCTCGCGCCGGGTGATTGGCCGGGATATTTAAAGCGTCGAAGTTATTCCATTCGGACTCTTTCTCGGGCCCATCGGCCACCCGAAAACCCATTTCGCGAAAAATATCCGACATCTCACTCATCATTTGGGTGAGAGGGTGTAGGTGTCCCAACTGTTTAGTTTCTTCCATAGAGGTGAGTATAGCGAAAAAAACCCAAAAAAGAAACGGCCCACAACTGTGGGCCGTTTAGTTCGTCCTAATATCGGCGACCACTTCTGTGCTCCATAGCCGCCGCCTGTCTTTGCGCCTGGATTGATACTGAAACGGCGACAGAGGTCTGGAGTGCCGAGATCTCCAATCTTCGGCGATAATCGGGATCGTCCAAACGCCGACCGTGTTCTTCCAGTGCCTTCTTAAAACGCTGGTGAATCATTTCTTCTGTCTCGGTCATAATCAATTCCTTTCTCTTTTCTTACTTCCCAAAAGATCCTTCTGAGCCGGCACGAGGGTTCGGTCACCTCAAAAACTTTTCGCCAAAAGTTTTTTCCTCAACCCCAGATTTTTGATTTTCCCGGCTGGAAAAACAACAAAAATCTTTTCTCACCCTCACACAAGCAAAGCAGTTTGCTTGCTTTGTCGTCTCTCTGAGCCGGCACGAGGGTTCGAACCCCGGACATCCACTTTACAAAAGTGGCGCTCTACCAACTGAGCTATGCCGGCAAAAATCTACTATAACCTATTTTTTAACAAACATCGACAAATTCTAATTCCTAGAATAAGTATTTAAATTTTCCTTTACCTTCGACTGATGCAACTCAATCTCGCGCAGAAACATAGACGTCGAGCCCCGCTCCCCTCGGCCCCGCTTGCGCCTCTCATGGGTCGCCCGCAAAACCTGACCCAAGACTCGCTCAATCCGCCCGGTGTTATGCTTGACCACCGCCGCCACCTTTTTTGCCCCCAGTAAAGATAGAATAGACACCAAGTGCATTAGCTCGTGGCTAAAGTGGGAAAGTTGGCCGGCCATTTTATCAAGACTAAGACTTAAATAATCAGCAAAAGATAAGGTGGGTGCTTCTTGGTTTAATTGCACTTCACCTCGGCGTAACAACAAAAGCTGACGACCTACTAAGTAGGCGACCAGCCCAAAACATATAACCGTCATAGTAATAAGAAAAATCATAGAAAACTAAGCCCCTAGAGCAAAGCGCGCAAAGCGAGTGAGCACAATCCTTTCGCCAAATTTTTGAGTTCCCTGTTGGATAAGCGTCTCCACCGTCTGACTCGGGTCTTTGACAAATTCTTGAGCCAGCAACTCGGCTACCGTTTCGGGAGCACTGGCCACTATATGTAGTGCAATATCCGAAGCTAAAGCTTTAAAATCAACATTTTTGGCCACAAAGTCGGTCTCGCAAGCCAATTCTACCATAGCCCCAATCGCCCCTGCCCCGTGAATATAACACTCCACTACCCCGGAACCAAGGTTCCGGTCAGATTTTTTGTCCGCCGTTTCAGCCCCCTTCGCTTTCAAAACCACCTGGGCTTTGGCCAAATCGCCACCAGCCTCATCTAGCGCTTTCTTGCATTCGGCTAGAGAAATTCCCGTCTGATCGCGCAGAACTTTAATTGATTGGGTATCTGCCATAATGTGTAAAATTATATTACAAAAAACATTACTCTGCCTCTTTGTTTTCCACTTTGACCTCGGCTGGTTTAGTCACCGGGTTTTTCTGGCCTTCAATATAGGCCCCCGCAATTTCATTGGCAAAAAAAGCAATCGTTCCCACCGAACCGTCATTGCCAATAATCGGATAGGCAATACCACGAATATCGCAATCAGAATTAGACAAGGCAATCACCGGAATATTTAATTTGTTAGCTTCCGCAATCGCAATTGCCTCCGCGGTAGAATCAATCACAAACAGGGCGGCCGGCATTTTGGCCATCTCCACAATTCCACCAAAGTGACGCTCTAAATCATTTTTTTCTTTACTAATTAATCCTCTTTCTTTTTTAGTATATTTCATTATCTCACCCGAAGTTTCAGCGGCTTTTATTTCCTCCAACCGTTTCAGTCGGGTCTTAATTTGTTTAGTGTTGGTGAGAGTACCACCTATCCAACGCTCGGCCGAATAAGGCAACCCAGCCAATTGAGCCGCTTTTTTGACTGCCACTCGGGCTTCATTTTTATTACCAACTAGCAACACTGCCTTACCTTCGCTACCCAAAGTCCGCACAAAATCTTTGGCTTTGGTTAGTGAAATAATTGTCTTTTCCAAATCAATAATGGCCGTCTTGTTTTTGTAACCAAAAATAAACTTGTCAGCCGAAGGGTGACGACGCACCCGACTGTAACCAAAATGAGCACCAAGCTTAAAAAGATTGTGCACTAGATCGCCTACCGCGGTTGTTTTTTCATTAGTCGGGGTATTTTGCATACGGCAAGTAGTCTAACAAATATCAGGGAAATTGGCAATATTTAGACCCCAAATTACTCCTCCTCTTCCCCGGCGACAATCACGCCCCCACCAGCCTCGGCCAGGGCCCTCACAATCGGCCCGATGTCACCGGCTAAAATCCGTTCAATCCCATGCCAAGATTCCTTGATGCGATGGTCGGTGACTCGGTCTTGTAAAATATTATAGGTCCTGATTTTTTCACTTCGGTCGCCTGTGCCAATCTGGCTCCGCCTTTCGTCTGTCTCCTCTTTTTTGTCAGCCACCTCTTGTAACTCATTTAATTTGGCTTCCAAAATTAACATCGCCTTTTCGCGATTTCTTTGCTGAAATCGCTCACTTTGGCTACGGACAGCAATACCAGTTGGCTTGTGTACTATCCGCACCGCCGTTTCCACCTTGTTCACATTTTGGCCACCCGCCCCACCCGAGCGGGTTGTCTCTATTTCCAGATCAGCCGGGTTAATAACTACTTTGGTTTTTTTGCGAATCGGCATCACCGCCACCGAGGCCGTGGAGGTATGGACCCGGCCCTGCTTTTCGGTCGCGGGAATTCTCTGCACCCGATGCACCCCAGTTTCATAACGCAAATTATCATAAATATTTCTCCCTTTTATTTCAATTGAAACTTCTTTGTAGCCACCTAGTTCTGACGGCGATTCATCTAAAACTTGAAAAACCCAGCCCTGCACCACCGCGTAGGCCTCGTACATTTCTTTAAGATTGGTCGCAAACAAAGCCGATTCTTCTCCGCCCGCGCCAGCTCTAATTTCCATAATCACTTCATTGATCACTTCATCATCGGCCACTTCCTTGGCGACAATATTTTGAATACTGGTTAAAATATCCCCCCTCTGACGCTGTAAATCATTGATTTCGGTCGCCACCAATTCGGCCAGATCTTTATCACCGTCGGCCACTGTTTCGGCTTCGCTAATTTTTTTGGTTAGACGATCATATTCCATCATCAAAAAAGCCGTCTTTTGATTTTGCCGGTAATCAGCTAAATTTAAGTTTTGCTCATCAATATTTATCATATGGCTTCATTATACCGCTAGGCCAAAACGAAACCAACGCATATCAAATGAATGCGTTGGTGGTAGTGATTTAATTTAAGCTTCTGTTTCAGCCTGCTTGGTCTCCTTTTTTTTGGTCGCCGTCTTTTTGTTTTTAGGAGCGGTCGCTTGTTTGGCTCGAGCCTTGAATTTTTCCACTCGGCCAGCCGTATCCATCACTTTTTCATTACCAGTGAAAAAGGGGTGACAAGCGGCACAAACTTCCACGCTAATGGTTTCTTTAGTTGAACCCACCGTAAAAGAATTCCCGCAAGCGCAGGTCACTTTCGCATCCGGATAGTAAGTAGGGTGGATGTCTTTTTGCATGGGTTTGAGTTTAACACACGACTAGTTGGTCTGCAAGATGTCAATTTGGGCTTGCATTTCAGTGGCCAACCTCATCACCGAGTCCCCATAAAAAGCATTGCGGGGATCGGCCCAGTTGCCACCAGCATAGTACCGCAAGGCCGCCGTCCGCTCGGAGGTATAGCCCCCACCGGCCGCCCCCAGATCACGTAGTAGAAGCTGGGAAGCAGCAAAGGCATCGAATGGTCGCCAAGGGTTTGGTGGGGTATTGCCTGTCACAGCCGAAATACGCGCCTTATAGGGCTCCCAAGTTGAAGGAATAAATTGAGCTGGACCCATGGCCCCACCATAGCCATAACTCATAGCACAGGAAAGTGGGGTAGCCTCGGGATCAAGCCCCAATTCGGTCACTATCCTCAAATATGGAGCCTGGTCACGGGTTGGATGCATAATCATTTTCCAGTGTTTCTCTGGTGGGTCGCCGGCTCGATTACATGTCCCCACATTTTGACCAATATTTGTTTCTTGTTTTAAAATAGCGAGCGCAAAAGCCGGCCGGACTCCAGTTTGTTTAGACAGACGAATAGCCATATCAACCGCTTCCCCAAAAGAAATACTAGTGGTATCACGCAATTTAAATAGGGCACTCCGGATCACAGCTCGCCTAGCTTCCCGCTCAGCGATAATCCCTTTATACGAGGCGGCCGCTTGATTAGTCAAAGCCAATAACCGTTTTTTCTCGGCTTCCGCCGTTTGAATTTTTTTTGTTTCCTCCTCAATCACCCTTTTGGCATCACGTTCAGCGTCACGCCTTCTTTCTAGAGTAATTTTTTCTTTAGTCGTTTCTACTTGCGTATCACGCATCACCAGGAAAGAACCATGGACACTAGCCTGAATAAAATTAAAAGAATTTAAATCCACAAAAAAATCCGACAAAATATCATTACCTAAAATAACCTCCGGCATGGTCACATGGTCAAGTTCTTTGGTTTTTCGCAAAAGCTCGGCCAGCGACTCCTTCTCTTCTTCAATCTTGGTCGACAAAGTGGTAATAGTTTTTTCTCGTTTAGTGATATCCCCGCCTAGACGCTCAATCTCTATTTGTTTTTGCCGAATTTTTAATTTGGCCTGATTGATTTGATAAGTCAAAATCTGGATGTCACGACTAATAGACGAGGCTTCACCCTGTTTGATTTGCAGTTTTTTTGTATTAGCCGCAATGTCGGCCTCGACTTGAGCCAGCTCCTTCCGCAAAGCCGACTCGCGCGCTTCTTTTTGCTCGGGAGTTTCAGCTATAACCAAGCTTGGCAGGAGAGTAAAAACCAAAAAAAACAAAACCAAATGATTTAATTTGGGCTTAAAATTCATAATTACATTATAGCAAAAAACCCCCAGCGGCGCGAAGCGCCGCTGGGGGTTTTCTGTCTGGCAGTTTATTCAGCGGTTTTATCTTCCCCTTCTTTAGCTTCCGCCCCTTCCTCATCTTTCTTACCCTTCTTTTCTACCTCAATCGTGGAAATATCGATTGGCTCTGCTTCTACGGGCTCCTCTTTAGCTTCAGTTACTAGGGCCACCACTTCTGTTGCATCAATCAGCACTGTTACCCCAGCCGGAACAACCAAATCGGCCACCGTAATCTGACTATCAAAATCAACTAGAGCTGAAATATCCACCTTAATATCGTGAGGTAAATCTTTCGGCATGGCCTCAATTGGCAAGTCGTGAATAACCTTGACCAAGATACCGGCCAAATTTTCCACCGCTGGTGATTCACCCTCAAACACCAATGGGACCTCTACCTCTACCTTTTTACCTTTTTCAATGACGTAAAAATCAACATGAATAACTTCCCCGGAAATCGGGTTGTGGTCAGTTTCCTTAATTAGCACATCGTGGTCGCCAGCTTCGGTTTTAAATTCAATCACCGTTGATTCACCCGCTTCACGATAAACTTTATTAAACTCTTTGGTGTCCACAAAATAAGACGAGGCGTCTTCTTTGGGGCCATAAATAACCACCGGGAGTTTCCCGTCTTTTCTGGCTCCCTCTAGCTTCTTGCCAAAGGTCTCCCTTTTTTGCGCATTTAGGGTTAACATAACGGAGACAATATATAAGAAATTTCAAAAATATGCAAGGCTATTTCTGTTATGACCGGGCTAAATGGTCTTTGAGGTACTCTTTACTCCCCCCCACCTTCTTGCCTGGATTAAAGATATTTTGGGGGTCAAAGATTTGCTTTAACTCGGCAAAAAGCCTGACTATTTCCGGGCCATACATCTTTTCCAGGTAGGGCGTGCGAATAATACCATCGTTGTGTTCGGCGGTGATTGAACCCCCAAAACTAATCACTAAATCATAAACCCTATCTGACAATCCTATAATAATCTCCACATTTTTGGGGTTACGCATATCCATCAGGGGAATAATATGAAAATTACCATCACCGGCGTGGCCGGCAATAGTATAAAATAAATTATACTCATCTAAAATCGCCCGCAATTTAGGCAAAAACTCAGGCATTTTGGCTGGCTCGACAATAATATCGTCAATAAACGGCGCGGTACGTTTTTTGCCTAAATGTTGGCGCAAAAGACTAAAAGCCTCGCGCCTGATCGTCCAATATTTTTCGGTTTCAGCTGGACCAGTAGTCTGGTGAGCTTTTATGCCCATTGCTTCCATTTTTTGAACAAACTGACCCGCTTTACTGTTTAAATCTTCGTCGGCTCGCCCGGTAAATTCAACCAACAAAACCAACTTAGGCAAACCAGTTCGTATAGCCATTTTAAATTCTGGCCAAAACGACCAGCCCAGCTTCCATAAACCGCCAAATTTTAATTTTTTAGCGAGGGCAGGCAAAAAACGTAGCGCCAACTTCATAGTTTTGTCGTCATAAGACTCGATACTGTCTGGAGCAAAAACAAGCGCCTCATTTACAATCTCCGCCACTTGAGCCACATCGGACAAAAAAACTACAACCAACTCCGATTTTTCTTCAATCGGAACCAGCTTTAAGGTCGCCTTGGTTACAATTCCCAAGGTGCCTTGCGCACCCGTAAAAAGTTTATTTAAATTAAAAGTTTGACCATCCCAAATATTCCACAAATAATAGCCGGCGGAATTTTTAGACACCCGCGGCCTAGCTTTCTCGATTATCGCTTTATTATTTTCCAGTAAACTAAAAACCTCACGATAAATTTTACCCAAAAAATTATCTTGATTCATTTGCTGATCTAGTTCAAATTTGGTCAAAGCTTTTATTTCATAAGTCTCACCATCCGCGAGTACTACCTCTAAAGTTTCCACATATTTTTCGGTCTTGCCATAGCGTAAGTTTTTTTCACCCCCAGAATTGTTGCCAATCATCCCGCCAATCGCGTTTAGATCTTTAGAGGCGGTATAAGAGGGTAACATTTGACCAGTTTTTTTCGCCTCCACCTCAAAATCCCGATAGAAAGTCCCGGGCAACACTGTGGCTCGACCAGTTTCTAGGTCAAACACGCCACGCATATATTTTGTGGTGTCAGCCACGATAGACTCACCAATGGCCCCGCCCGACATACAAGTGCCGGCCGCCCGAACCGTAATCGCCAACTCCGGATTATCTGATTTGTTTTTATTAACAAAATCAACCAGAGCTTTAATATCAGCCTCGTCTTTAGGCCAGACCACCAATGCCGGCAAAACTTCAAACAAACTCGCATCATGGCTATAAGTCGCTAAAACTTTAGGGTCAGTCGAAATTTCACCCTTAAACTGTTTGGCTAGCTCTTTTTGGAGGTCAAGGGAAATAGCCATATCTTAGCGCCCAGCAAATAAACGCAATCGCTCGGTGGTTTTCTGTTCAATCGCGTGCATAGACGGAGCCATTATTTTGTACGGTGCAATCTCGTCTGGATTATTTTGCAAATATATTTTTAAAGCATCACGAAAAACTATCCTAATTTCGGTATTAATATGAATCATCGAGACACCGGCTTTAATCGCCGACCGAAAATCTTCATCGGTAATACCCGACCCACCATGCAAAACCAGTGGCACCCCACATTTGGTTCGCATATTTTTTATCAATTCAATATCCAAACGCGGATCAGTCCCCGACTTTAACATACCATGCAAATTACCCACTGCTGGAGCGAGCAAGTCCACGCCGGTAGCTTGCACAAACTGGGCCGCGATTTCAGGCGAGGGCAAGGCCTCGCCTGAAATCGCGGCCTCCTCTGGTATTTCGTCCAGCAATTTGCTCGAAGTGCCAATATAACCAATCTCCCCTTCTACCAAGATATTAGGGTTCACACTTTTAGCATAAGCCACCGCGGTTTTCGTTAGGGTAATATTATCTTCCAAACTTAGTTTCGACCCATCCACCACCACTGAGTCATACCCCGCATCCACCACTTTTTTTATTTCTTCTAGGGAGTAAGTATGGTCCGCATTTAAAAATATGGGATAGTTATATTCGGCCTTCAAGCTATCAACCAAAGCTTTAACCTGTTTAATACCAATAAAATTTCGTTCCCCTTCGGACACCCCAATAATGACTGGTAATTTTTCAGCCTCGGCCGCCCGAAACACCCCCCACAGGCCCTCAATATTAGAAATATTAAAATGCCCCAGGGCCCAACCTCCCTTATCTGCCTCCTGAATATATTCAATTAATGTCTTCATTCCTCCTATTCTACCATAAAGACTTTACATCTTCTCTAGAAAAACAAAATATTGGACACCGAGTGTCCAATATTATCAATTATCAATTAATAAATCTTCAATTATCTCTTTGGCGCCACTGTTTTGAACCTCTATTTTATAATCACCAGCATTATTAAATTCGGACATAATAATTTCTGGTTCTAATAGACCACCAAACCGATTTGGGCCTAAAAAATCAGAGTAGCTTGACCACGGATACTTTTCCTCCTTATTCTTCCAACCATTAAGTACCCGACAATTCCGATGTATATATGATGATAAATAAAGTAACTGTTCATCATCTTCAATATAAACAATTTGATATGGCCCCTGAAATAAATGCCCATTCTTTTTATATTTTGTATTAAAATATTTTGTAAAAGAATTTTGAATTCTTTGCATATATTGAGAAATTCCCCCTGCCACCTTTTCCTTAACAATTAAATGGAAATGATTGGGCATAAATATAAAAGACACCAACTCAACATACTTATCACTAATTATTTGTTTTTTAATTTTTTGAGAAATATTGAACACCGAGTGTCCAATAAAATAATTAATATAGGAGGGAGGATTAACTAATGAAAGTGGCGATTGGAAAAACAAAACACAAAATAAGAACCGGGCGTAATCTCGTTTATCAATAAAAATGTCTTTTTTATCTACTCCACGATTGTAAATGTGATAATACTCCCCCTCACAAATTTTTATCTTTCTCATTATCATAAGTTTAAAATATTGGACACTCGGTGTCCAATATTTTTGGGAATAATTACAGAGAAAGGTATAATTTAGAAATGAATAAAAAACTAGACATTTTAGCAATTGGCGATATTACTACTGATGCTTTTATTAAACTGCAAGAGGCCGAGGTCAATTGTGATATTAATAAAGACAATTGCAAAATCTGTCTGGCTTTCGGTGACAAAATCCCCTACGAGTCGGTCACCATTGTGCCTGCGGTCGGCAATTCGCCCAATGCCGCTGTCTCGGCTTCCCGTCTGGGCCTTACTACTGGTCTTCTGACTAATATTGGTGATGACGACGAAGGTAAAGAAGCCCTAGCAAGTTTAGCTAAGGAAAATGTCGCGACTGATTTGGTAAAAACCAATGCCGGCCAAAAAACCAATTATCATTATGTTTTGTGGTATGGCGCCGAACGGACTATTTTAATTAAGCACGAAAAATATGATTATAGTTTGCCGGATATTGGCAACCCGCGCTGGATTTACCTTAGCTCGCTAGGTGAAAACTCGCTTGATTTTCACCACCAGTTGGCGACCTGGCTTTTGGCTCACCCCGAAACCAAATTAGCCTTTCAACCAGGGACTTTTCAAATAAATTTGGGCCCAGATAAACTGCCCGATATTTTTGCTCGGACCGAAATATTTGTCTGCAACCTAGAAGAAGCACGGCGAATATTAAAAACTCCAGACGAGACTGATGTGAAAAATCTATTGACCAGCATTAAAAATTTGGGTCCCAAAATAGTGGGTCTGACTGACGGGCCAAATGGCGCCTACACTTTTGACGGTACCGACATGTGGCAAATGCCAATTTACCCCGACCCAAAATCACCAATAAGTCGCACGGGAGCCGGTGACGCTTTTGCCTCGACCTTTACTTCTTTTATTGCTTTAGGAATGAGTGTCCCGGAGGCGCTCAAGCGCGCGCCGATAAACTCGATGTCAGTAGTGCAATCTGTTGGTGCCCAATCTGGCCTTTTGACCAAAGAAAAAATTGAAAAATATTTAGCTGAAGCTCCAGCTGATTACGCTCCTAAAAAATTGTAAAAGAAAAGCCGCCCCCCGTGCGCGATTGCCATAAAGGCACGTGGTCGGGGGACGGCAAATTTATTTGCGACGCAGATGGCTAGAGTACCTAGCCGGCTGAGTCGCGCGGACGCCGAATGTTCATGGGTATTCCTCCCCGGGCCCTATGCCCGGTTTGTTGGGGCGCGCGCCGATGGCCGGTCAGGCCGTGGCGGTGGTTGCCGTCGTCTTCATATCAAAATAATGTTCAAGGGACTTCGTGGCCAACATAGACATCACCTCCTTCCGTCAGTTGGTCATTCACTTGTTCAATCCCCATTATAGCACCCCCTACTTTTTTGTCAATAGGCAAAATAAAACCCCTATCCGAAAGAGAGTAAGGAGCTGGAATGGGGTAAAACCAGCAAGTCCTCTCTTCCGGATAGGGAAAGGTGGCCAAAGGTTCTCGTGGGCGACAAACAAGGAGGGAGCATCCCAGCACGTTGCGGCATTGCTGGCGTCGCCCACGAGAAAAATCTTCTCTCTTTATATACTTCTTATAAAATTTGTCAAACTTTTGGTTGTTTCAAAAAGTCTTGCAGTAGATATAGCACCCCCAGACTGGTACCATCGTATATTTTTTGTTTAACCATTTTTATTCCCGAAACTCGTTCTTGTTCCGCCAACAAAAACTCGGCTTGGGTAATCCCTCCGTCAGCCATAACTTTAGACACCGGTAAAGGCAGACGCTCTAACACTTGTCCCACTTCTTTGGTTAGACTTTCCAAAACTTCTTTTAGTTTGACTGGGTCTTTTAAATATTTTCCTACCTGGTCGCCATAGCCACTGACTTTGGCCTCTAGCATATACTCGGGCCCATACAAGCCGGGTACTAAAGTGGTGTAAAAACCATCATGAAGTTCAAAATTTTGGCCTAACCCTTGGGCAATAAACGCCCCGGTACCATAAGTGACTTTGGTCACCCCCCGCTCGAGCGCGGCAGCCACAGCACTGGCTTCTTGATCACCAATGATCGCTCCAATCGGTATCTCCCCACTAACAATATCGCGACGTAGACTACCAAAACGCCCGGCCGAATCTAAAACTTGCGGTAAGATATTGCTTGGTATTGAAAAAATTTCCAACAATTCCGAGTTCCATTTTTTCTCTTTAATATCATACAAAAGGGTCCGCGAAGCATTGGTATAGTCGGTGGCATGAACAGCCTCGTCGGACAAGTTCCACAAAATCCACGAGTCGACCGTGCCAAAAAGTAAATTACCTTCCCGTTTTAACTTTTCGGCTTGAGCTGAATTTTTTAAAATCCAGCGAATTTTGGAAGCGGAAAAATATGGTTCTATCAAAAGTCCGGTTTTTTCTCTAACCAATGGTCCATGTTTTTGCGCCAGATCATCGCACCAATCTTTGGTCCGATTATCTTCCCACACAATAGCCGGACAAACCGGCAAACCGGTATTTTTATCCCACAAAATAGTCGTTTCGCGCTGGTTGGTAATACCACAAGCGGTAATATCTGTAGCCGTCAGTTTGGCTAAATCTAGGGCATTGCGCAAAACAAAAATACTAGCCGAGACCATTTCCATTGGGTCTTGCTCAACCCAACCTTTCTTGGGATGATTCTTTTTTAAAAAACGATAAGACTTGGCTAAAACAGTACCATCGTCGGCAAACACAATACCCTTGACGCCAGTAGTACCAACATCAAGGACTAGAAATTTTTTTTGTTTAGATTTAGAGCCTCTCGAGAATATTTTCAAAAACATTTTTTGGATTTTTACCGTGGACTACCACCTCGCCAATGGCTGCCAAAAATGGCATGCCCGCCAACTTGCTTTCTAGCCGTGGCCAAACTAGAGGCAAGGCTAGGCTACCCTCACTTTCGATAGGACATTTACCAATCCTCACTAGGTCGCGACCAGCAGTCCGATTGCGACTATGTTCACTGGAAGCAGTGGCCACCAGGTCGCCTAGACCAGCTAAAGAATAAGCGGTTTCGGCCTTACCCCCAAATGACACCAAAAGCTCGGTAATTTCAGCCAAGGCCGAGGCCACTAAAGCCCCTTTAGTATTGGCACCGACCCCAACTTCTTCGGCTACCGCCAGGCCCAAAGCATAAAAATTTTTTAACAATCCAGCCAAGGCCACCCCAGTGGCATCATCCGACTCTTTGAGTAACAGATTGGAGTGGGCAAAAATCTCCCGTACCACCAGACGAGCCTCGGCTGATTCACTACCAAGGGTGGCCCCCGCTTTTTTACCCGCCTTAATTTCTGCAGCGAGCATCGGCCCACCCATAAACACCAACGGGTTATTGGGTAATACTTCGGCTAAAATTTCGAAAGAAAAATTTCCGTTGGCACTAGCGCCTTTAGAAACAGAAACGACCACAGCTTCGGTTTTTAGATGCGAAGATATCTCCTTGCCAACCGACGCTAAGGCCTGAGTTGGAACCGCCAGAAAAACAATGGCCGCTTCCGCTAATAATTCGGCTAAAGGCCGACCGGCCTTATTTTTAGTTTCATCTTTATCAAAAATCACTGGCTCGTGAACCAATAGAAGCTGGGCGAGGGCTTGGCCTATTTCCCCGCCCCCAATAATAAGGATTTTTTTCATATCAAAATTATACTATTTATAACCAAAACAAAAAAGCGCGGGCAAGGTTGGATGGCGCACCCGCCATCCAACCTTGCCCGCGCTATCACCGCCAGTTTTCTGATTCGCTAGCGAACCAAAATGTAAACGGAAACAAAAATACACAAAAAAAGTACCGTTCCAAAAATCACCGCCACCAGCCAATCCCTTGTTTTAAAACGGCCCATACGCACCTCCTTTTCTCTATTTTTAATATAGCAATAACTCTCAAAATGTCTACCGTTTCTTCCGTCCTATGACTTTCTTCACGGCCCCAACAATATCTTTCACCCCCAAACCATAGTGCTCCAAAAGTTCGCCTGGCTCGCCCGACTGGCCATATTTATCTTGCACCCCGAGAAACTCTATCGGCACCGGAAAAGTTTTTGCCAAACTTTCCGCCACCGCGCTCCCCATCCCACCAACCACTTGGTGTTCCTCGACTGTCACCACCGCGCCCGAGTTGGCGGCGACGCGGTGAATAGTTTCCATGTCTAGTGGCTTAATAGTATGCAAATTGGTCACCGAGACTTTTATCCCCTCGGCCTCCAGTTGGCGCGCCGCCATTAGGGCATAGTAGACCATTTGCCCACAAGCAATCACCGCCACTTCGGCCCGATCCGGGTCAACTAGCACATTAGCTTTCCCCACTTCAAACGGCGACGTGGCGGTAGTAACCACAGCCGACTTGTTGCGAGCGAGGCGTATATAGCTAGGTTTACCATTTTCCGCTATTGCGAGTGTCGCCTTCTTGGCTTCCACACTGTCGCACGGCACCACCACCACCATATTGGGTAACACCCGCATTAGGGCAATGTCTTCAAGCATTTGGTGGGTGCCCCCATCGGGGCCAACCGAGATACCAGCATGAGCCCCCACAATTTTCACCGGTACATCGTTGTAGGTAATGGTCGTACGAATCTGTTCCCAGTTGCGCCCTGGCGAAAAACAAGCGTACGAGGCGGTAAAAGGGATTTTGCCCATCGAAGCGAGCCCCGAAGCGACCGTCACCAAGTTTTGTTCAGCCACCCCCATTTCCACAAATCGCTCGGGAAACTGTTTGGCAAATTTTTCGATGCGTGTGGACTCAACAAGGTCGGCACACAGCGCCACTACTTGCTCGTTTTTCTCGCCCGCTTCCACCAACCCCTGCCCAAACCCGTCACGAATAGGCACCTGCTCCACATTGAGGTCAAAAAGTTTTGGGTTTAGTTTTTGGGAAGTATTTAACATATTAATTATCTTTATTTAAATATCTTGCCACCCGCTCCGCCAAATTATTTTCTTCAGTTTTCGCCAATTCTTTGGCTCGGTCTAATTTTTCTTGCAAACCGCTCCACAAATTACCATCGCCAATCCTGTCCCAAATCTCGCCTTTTGTTATACCCACCAACTCAAAAGCGTTGGTAGAAGGATTATCTTGTTTAGTATCAATGTTATTTATTTCAGGTTCTCTAAAATCTGGACTATATATTTCAGTTACAATACCATAAATTAGCGGTGATTCATCTTTCTTTTTAGCATAAAATTCCGACAGTCGAGCTTTAGCTTCGTTTGATTCATTTTCAAATCTAGATTTAAGCCAATCAGGCAATTCCACAGTGTAGACGTGAATAACATTCTTTCTAATTTCATAACCATGGTCACGAAAAGTCTTACCAATTAGTCCTCCATTTTTTATTTCCTGATCAATTTCAGCTATTTCCTTATTATTTTTATCAAAAGTTAAAAAAGTAAGGGCATAAGTCCTAGACACTCCACTTTCATCAACAATATGTACTTCTCTAATTTCATTATCATGCCTTAAAACCTCGGCTCTAACTGGCCCATATTTTTCTTCCAAAACATCAGTGTGAAGCTTTTCGGTCAGTGGAAAATGTTGAAAGTTATTTTCCATATCAATCATTTTCACTTTTAATTTTACCTCCTAATGTCCGCAATTCTTTTAACGCCATCTCCCCCTCCTCTTTGGTTGGTGGTTTACCATGCCACTCGTACTTTTTCTCAAAAGCCGGTACACCTTTGCCCGGCGTGGTGTGAGCAATTATCACCACCGGCCGGCCAAATACCGCTTGCCCCTCGCCCACCGCCGAGATAATGTCGTCGAAGTTGTGACCATCAATTTCTATGACATGCCAATTAAATGCGCTAAATTTTTCGGCCAAGGGTTCCAGCGGCATAATGTCTTCCGTAAAACCATCAATCTGAATATTGTTGCGGTCAATAATAACGATTAGATTAGAAAATTTCTGTTTGCCGGCAAAGAGCACCGCCTCCCACGTGTTGCCTTCTTGCAACTCGCCGTCGGACATTAGGCAATAAATATATTTGTTGGAATTTTGGCCATGATCCATTTTCTCCGCGAGCGCCATACCACAAGCCTGCGACAGCCCCGACCCCAAGGGACCAGAGCTAGTCTCCACATAAGGCAAATATTCGCGGTGGGGGTGCCCCTGCAAGCGTGACCCAAACTGACGTAAAGTTTTCAGTTCCTCCACGGGAAAATAGCCAGCGTGCGCCAAAGTGGCGTAATACACCGGACAAATATGGCCATTGGACAGCACCAGCCGGTCCCGCTCGCTCCAGCTGGGGTTTCTTGGTTCGTGTTCTAAAACATGAAAATATAATGCAGTAAAAATATCCGCCATCCCCAGTGGTCCCGCGGTGTGGCCTGAACCCGCTTGCACCAACATCTCAATAACCGACCGGCGGATGTCGCCAGCTTTTTCGGCTAATAATTTTTTCTTGTCGTCAGTGAGGGTTTGCATGGTGAGTCACATCAAAACGCTAATTTTGAGAATACGGATATTTTTTTGCTAAAAAATTCCTCGAGCTCGCGCCGTCGCGCTCCCTAGTTTCTCAAATTTAGGTTTTGATACTCCTTTAGTTTTAAAACTACACGGAACGCCAGAAGTTAATTTTCAGAACCTTGCGCAAGGGCGACGGCCCGAGCAGAGCAAATTTTCAGCAGAAAATTATGTGTGTGATGAAAATTAACTTCTGGCGTTCTGTTTATTATAACGCTTTAAACTTATGAATCATATCCACCACATCCCCACTTTCCCACAAGGTCGAGCCAACAACAAGGGTGTCGGCGCCGGCCGCGACACAGTCGCGACCGGTGGCTAGATTTATTCCTCCATCAATTTGAATCTTTGTATTTGGGGCCTTGGCCCTTAGCTCTTTTATTTTTTCCAACACTAGAGGGTCAAATTTTTCACCCTGAAACCCTATCTTTTTTATTCCCATTAGTTGCACCACATCTATTTTGTCGACATAAGGCACCACATCATCGATTGGTGTTTCCACAAGCAAAGCCAAACCCAATTTAACATTGGTCGACTGAAAAGCATCCACCAAATCTTCAATTTTCTCGGTCGCTTCCAAATGCACCACCAGTCGGTCGGCGACATTCATCCACACCGCCACCACTTCTTCAGGGCGCTCCACCATTAAATGAATTTCAATCTTAGCTTTACCATCCAATAGTTCCAAATCATCGGGCGCTCCCCAAGTAATATTGGGTACAAAATGACCATCACAGACATCAATCTGCACCCAAGTGGTAGCATCACCAATTTCTTTGATTTTATCTGCGATATCGCCCCAAGTGTTCGATAAAATTGCCGGTGTGATTTCAATCATAATATTTAAAAAGAATTTTCACTCCGTGGTTCACTGTCAATTTGGGCAATCCGCCTCATATGCCTCTTATCCCCCGAAAAAGGGGTGGTCAAAAACTTGAGCACCGCCTCTTTGGCCTCGTCCTCGTCGAGCCCAAACCGTGAACCGAGCGACAAGACATTGGCATCGTTGTGCTCGCGCGCAATTTTGACAATATCTTCTTTAATCTCGTAACACACCACTGCTCGCACATTTTTGTAGCGGTTGGCCACAATGGCCTCCCCTTGGCCCGAGCCACCAAAAATTATGGCCACATATTTTTCCGGTTCGGCACTAACCCTTTTCCCCGCCATATGCACATACACCGGATAGTCGTCGGTCTCGTCCATACTAAAAGCACCCAAATCTTCGACGACAAAATTATTGGCCCGCAAAAAACTTTTGATTTTTTCTTTTAGTTCAAACCCAGCATGGTCAGTCGCCAACAGAACGGTTTTTGCTATTTGATTTTCAGACACTCCCAACTCCATATCATTAATTAAATCTGCCATTATTTTCCCGTTTTAATTACATGCTCGACTAAAGTGTTGGCATACCCCATTTCATTGTCATACCAAGCGAGCACCTTGCACAAATTGCCCCCCACCACGCGGGTAAAAGATAGATCAGCAATCGAGGCGTGAGTATTGCCCGCAATATCTGAGGAAACCAAAGGTTCCTCGGTCACCATAAAAATATCTTGCCAACGCCCTTCCTCCGCCCCGGCTTTAAGCAAATTATTTATTTCTTCCACACTAGTTTTTCTTTTGGCAATAAAGGTGATGTCCACTAGTGAACCAGTAATGACTGGTACCCTCATCGCGATACCATCAAACTTGTCTTTCAGATCGGTTACCACCTGGGTCACCGCGACCGCCGCTCCCGTGGAAGACGGGACAATATTATGAGCGGCCGCGCGACCCCGCCGCCAGTCGCCTTTCATGGGTGCATCCACCAGCGACTGACTGGCGGTGTAGCCGTGAACAGTATTGAGTAAAGCTTTTTCAATCCCAATTTTCTCATTTAAAATCGCAATCAGGGGACTAGCCGAGTTGGTCGTGCAGGAGGCATTGGAGGTAATCTGACAACTCGCTAATTTTTCATCATTGACTCCCATTAAAACAGTGCCCCCGGGTATGCCTACTGGTGGCTCGTCTTTCACCGGCGCGGAAATAACTACCTTGCGCGCCCCAGCATCAATGTGCGCTTTGGACTTGGCGTAGCTTTCAAAGACACCCGTTGCTTCGACCACGACATCAATATCTAGCTCGCGCCACGGTAGCTGAGCCGGATCTTTAATTTGCAGAAATTTAATCGCGTGCGGACCGATATTTAAATTAGCATCGGCAGTATCGATATCTAGGCGCGACCGGACATAAGCACTGTCGTACTTTAAAAGATAAGCCAAGTTTTCCAGCTCGCCCAAGTCGTTGACCGCCACTATTTCTATCTCCGGTCTTTTGATAGCCAGCTTTAAAAACGCACGCCCAATCCGCCCTAAACCGTTGATAGCAACTTTAGTTTTACGCATAGATTTATTATACCAAATACTTATCAAGTATCCACAAAACAATCGGGATTAAAATAGTTATAAAACCCAATATTACAAGTAATATGTTATATGTCTTATTATTTTCTGGAGCATTATACATGGGTGTCTGATATGCCATATATTAGATATTTTTACCTTTAGTTCTATTGCACAATTCGCACAAAAGTTGAATGTTTCTTTGTGTATTTGCTCCCCCAGCAACGACCGGTATTATATGATCAAATTCTAATTTTTCTTTTGTACCACATTTTATACACTTACCCTCATCCCTTTGCCATACAAATAATCGTACATCATCTGGAATTCTTCCTCTTCTGGCACTCCGTGCTTGGTCAAAATTTTCAAAGGCCTCAACTTCTTTTGAAATTTTAGTGAGTTCTTTTTCCTTTTTAATAACAAAATGTTTAATTCTCAGTTTAATCTCTTCATCACTATATGGTGTCTGCCCAGAAACAATATACATTTTTGATTTAAAAAACCAACTCCCAGCGCGAAGACCGTCAGATTTGACTGGGGTTTTTTCTTGTTCCTTAAGGAAACTAATACTACTAAAAAAATCAGTAAAGCAAAATTCCAAAGACCTAGCACCCAAACCCTTACCTATTTGGACTATAATCTTACCATCTTTTATTATTCCTTCTTCCTTTATTATCATAAAAAAATTATGTTAATTTATCCTTAAGTATTTTAGTTAGTACTCCCGGATTAGCCGAGCCCTTCGACAGCTTCATCCCTTGGCCGACGAGAAATTGCAGGGACTTCTCATTGCCGGCTTTATAATCGGCGACTACTGTTTCGTTTTCCGCAATTACCTGCTCCACAATTTTTAGAATTTCCCCCTCATCACTTTTTTGGAATAGGCCTTTGGTCTCGGCAATGGCCCGCGGGGCGCCACCGTCTTTGGCGAGCACCGCCAAAATATCTTTCGCCCCGCGGGAAGAAATCTCGCCGGCCGAAATCAATTCCATCAATTCAATCATGGCTTCGGTTGTCGGTACCAGAGTGGCTCCATTTTTATGTAAACCAGCCAGGTCGGAAGTAAGATAATTGGCCACTAGTTGCGCCTTGTCTTTGCCCACCTTAGCCACCGTTCCTTCAAAAACTTCGGCATATTTTTGATTCACCAAAAATACCTCAACATCCTCACTCTTCACCCCATAGTCTTTGGCATAACGAACCCTTTTTTCACTCGGCAACTCCGGTAAAGTTTCAGTTAGATTTTGAAATTCAGCAATTTCACTAATATAAAGTTTTGGTAAATCGGGGTCAGGAAAATAGCGATAGTCGTGCGAAGATTCTTTTTTGCGTTGGGAAAAAGTTGCTTGTTTGTTTTCGTCCCAACCTAGCGTCTCTTGTTCCACTTGGCCACCTTCGTCTAAAATTTTCACTTGGCGTTTGTATTCATATTCAATGGCTTTTTCCATCGTCCGAAACGAATTGAGATTTTTTACTTCTACTTTGGTACCTAATGTATTTGGGTCAGCGGAAATAGAAATGTTTGCCTCCACCCGCATCTCGCCTTTTTCCATATTGGCCTCTGATACATTTAAATAGAGCGGAGATAAAAGGAGTTGTAATTCACGTGCAAAATCGCCCGCCTCTTTGGCACTATGCATGACCGGCTCGGTGACCAGCTCCATTAGCGGTACCCCCGCCCGGTTAAAATTGACCATTGATAAATCGTTGGCCGGGTCGTGTTGAGAACTCGCCGTATCCTCCTCTAGGTGCACCCGGGTAATCTCTACCCCTCGCAACGAACCTCCCGACACCAGCGGGTATTTGTATTGGCTAATCTGATAGGCCTTGGGAATATCCGGGTAAAAATAGTTTTTACGGTCAAACTCGGTAAAGTCAGCCAGATTACTGCCCAAGGCGGTCCCCACCCTCAGCACACTTTTAACCGCTTCCTTATTAATAACCGGCAGAGTCCCCGGCTGGGCGGTACAAATCGGGCAAATATTAACATTTGGTTCTTTCTCGTCGGGGTCATTATGGCAAGCACAAAACATCTTGGTTTTGGTTTTTAACTCGACATGAATTTCGAGACCCACAGTTAAAGTATATTTAGATTCTGTCATATATTAGGCCAAGTATAGACGAAAAACCCCAGCTTGTCATTTGGCTTATATCACCCTAACTTCTTCTTCAATTTTGATATTAAAACGGTCTTTGACCTTTTGCTTCATAATATTAGCGAGCGCCAAGACATCAACCGCCTTACCCCCACCGGTGTTTAAAATAAGATTAGCGTGATAGTCAGGCACCATAATTTTCCCCCGCTTAAGACCCTTGACCCCCACCACCTCTAGTAGATAACCAGTTGGTACCTTGCCCCCAATTATTTTTTCCGCTGGAATTTGCTTGAGCACCTTTTTAGGCAAATCGCTGGCTAAAAGATTTTTAAAATAGCTACCAGGACATTTGATACCAGGCGCGTATTTTTTATTTCGCATTTTTATAATTTCTCGTGATTTTTGGTTAAGAGTTTTTGCTTCACCTTTGGCCAGACTCCACCGACCACCCAAAATAAGCCAATCTTTTTTCTTAAAGATACTAGCGCGATAACTAAACTGACCAGTTGCCACTGGTACCCACTTTATATCTTGGCCATCAAAAATTTCTATCTCAACCAGCTTGTCACTAATAGTCTGGCCATAAGCGCCAGCATTACCAAAAATTGCTCCACCAACTGTACCCGGGATACCCGACAAGGCCTCGAACCCAGCCAACCCATTTTTAATTGTCGCCCCAACCAAAATCGCCAGCGGCAAGCCCGCCTCGGCATAAACCAACTTACTCTCAATAAAATGAGTAACTCCCGCACGAGGTTTAGCGCGATAACAAATGAAAATTTTTTTGGGCAATTTGTCAGGAAAAACCAGGTTGCTCCCGCCCGCAAAGACAAAATAAGGTAAATGGTTGGCCTGGGCTTTTTTTATGACCTCGACCAGCTTGTGTTTATCTCTGATTTCTAGCCAAAATGGGGCAGTTCCACCAATGTCAAAAGCGGTAAAAGGAGCAATTTTTACCTTAGTTTTAAGTTCGGGAAATATTTTTTTTAGCAATTTGGCCTGCATGAATTAATAGTATAACACCAGCGTTTGGGGTAACCAAAAACCCCCGCGGCCGTAGGCCGCGGGGGTTTTCTTTTTTACTTTTTTCTACTAGCTAATCTAAATTAGCGAGCCGAAAGAACACGGAAGTAATACTTGGTGTTGGCGGAAAGGCCAGTCAAGTTTACCGAGTGCGTAGTAACTTTGGTGTTGTCAATCGTAGTTGAGTTTGCATAACCTAGGTTAGCAGTATCAGTTACGGTTGGATGAGAAACAGTGTCATATACAACCCGGCTGGTTGAAGCTTCACAAGTTGTCCAAACAATAGTGGCACTATCTTTGGTAACATTGGTAGCTTTTGGTTGGGCCTCAACTGGAGTCTCAACAATCAGCGGGGTGCAAGGACCACCGGCGGTAACAACAACGGTAACTTGGGCGTCACCAGTATTACCAGCGATATCAGTCACTTGAACTCTGGCAGTAGTTGTACCAGTAGATGTATATGCGTGAGTTGGATTCTTGATGTTAGCACCTTGGCCATCACCAAAAGTCCAGCTGTAACCATAAGAAGCAGGGTTCCCACCGGTTGCAGACACATCAAAAGACACATTCTCATTTACTCCCACTACTACGTTATTAGCAGGGGTAGTAACCTGAACATTAAGAGCGGCAGCAAGTACAAGCGACGGCGCGATGACCGCAACAGCAAGCATTGCTACAAGAGCTCCTTTTGCGAAAGTACGAATAGTCATAATTTGCCTATTTTACTTAAATTTATAATAAATCGACTTATACTGGCAATCGCGCCCTTTTTAATGGATTTTAGGCGTAAATGCTTACCCGGGTATTTCTACCACATATGGAAAAATAATGCAAGTAGTTATGGTAACCTCATTTTAGACAAAAAAATCCCGAGGAGTCGCTTACGCAACTCCTCGGGATGCAATTAGAAACTAATCCGTCACGACGACGGAGATGTTTCCAACATCAGCGGTTTGCCCGCCTGCCTCGGCTTGGAAGTAGAGACCAGCTGGCTGACCCTGCGTCGAAAACAAGATCATCTGGGAAAACATCACCGACCGGGGGTCGGAAGGATGTCTGTCGTAGGTGATCGTCGCCCCGCCAGAACGGCTGACAAACGTCACCGACCCATCGACATTGAGAGTGACGGTAATTTGATCACTCTGCAACCCACGGAACCGCACGGTATACGGAGCGGGCACGTCGCCGTTGATCTTGGCCCTGAACGTCATCGTCCCGTTAGTTTGGTAACTATTGGGAAAATCTTCGTCGGCCGAAGTAACAACTAGCGCCAATGGCCCAGGCACCGGTTCCTCACCTTTCGAAACAGTGAGGTTCACCGCACTACCGACGGGCACTTGCGTCCCACCGACAGGACTTTGGATTGTCACCTGCCCGACTGGTGCGGTACTGAAGACTTCCGTCACATTACCGACCTCGAGGTTGGCACCAGTGATTTCGGCATCCGCATTCACCAGTAAGTCACCAACCACGTTGGGCACGGTGGTCATCTCCGGTCCACAGGGCCCGGTGGAAACCACCAGATTAATGGCGGTGCCCAAAGGCTGAACACCCTTGGGGTTGTAGTCGATAATCCGGCCAGCGGCAATGGTGTCACTGCAACGGGTCGTGATTGTACCAACTACAAAACCGGCTCCTTCGACATCATCCCCTCCTTCTTGTTGAGGGAGGTCGATGACATTGGGAACGATACCGGTCGCCACGACGACTTTGACATCAACTGAGTCCTGGGCTTGGTTGCTTTGGGCATCCGTTACCTGGGCCTCAATCGAAGCAAACTCACCGCCAGTCGTCACCTTTGGCAAGTAATTCAATTCGATATTGCTACCAACAAGCACTGGCTCGCCGATGACGTCGTTGGCCAAGATTCGGTCCGTGACGGTTATGACACCGTCTTCAAAACGAAAGGCGACGAACTCCGCCCCAGTTCCACGCAATGTGACATTGTAAGGCTCTGTCGCCCCGTCAATATCAAGCTTCAACGTGAAATCTTCGCCGACTTCGAAAGTGTTGCCACCTTCTTTAATCGACAAGTCGAGCGTGAGTTCTTCACCTTCACCTTCACCTTCACCTTCACCTTCACCTTCACCTTCACCTTCACCTTCACCTTCACCTTCACCTTCACCTTCACCTTCACCTTCACCAGAAGAATTATCACAAACATCCCCAACACCATCTCCATCTGTATCAAGCTGATTTGGATTGGAGATGAAAGGACAGTTGTCCTCATCATCGGAAATGCCGTCACCGTCGGTGTCACGTTCACACGCGTCACCAATACCGTCATGGTCGGAATCTTGTTGATCAGGATTCCAAGTGGCTGGACAGTTATCTTCGCTGTCCGGCACACCATCGCCATCACGATCTGGCTCAATTCCCGGCGGGTTCAGGGTGAACACCTCCGAGGTCCAAGAGAAGTTGCAAGTAAGAAAGCTAATGACTCTACCCCCCAAAATCGGGCTGGCAAAACCATCAACCTCAATCAAGTAATCCCCAGGCTGGCTGATCGTAAACAAGACGGAAAGCCGTCCGCCAAAATCGGGGCGGACCAACTCAACATCTGTTAGTAAAACCAACGCGGCGCCGATAAAGGCACCTGGGTGTTCCTGCACAACGCTCGCCCAGCTCACAATCTGGAATTGTCCAGACATCGCCGGCACGGCGTGTCCGCCGATGCCAAAATTCTGCATGACCACGCCACCAGGAGTGACGTAGCCATACGGCAGGAGATCTTTGGCACCTTTGGCACCCGAGTAAATCGGGTAGGCCTCAACATCTCCGAGCGACCCAAAGGTCACATCCACTTTGGACGCCACCTCAAAGGCACGTCCTTGTGAATCGACCCTCATGAGCCGAACTTCGGCCGACTCCTGGGCCATGGTGTTGCCACCTTGACCCTGGACTTCGTCCACCTGCACTGGAAAGAGGATGCGGCCGGCATCATCTGTGAACTCGTCTGTCCACGACACGAAAGCCACGCAACACCCCCCGACACAACCCGACAAAACTGTAACAAATGCCACCAGGGTGGCCAGCGACGACAGACTCTTCTTCATGACGCTTCCTCCTGTTTTAGCCTCACGGCGAAAACTTTGTTTCTTTCCTTCTTCCCTTCTTCTATCTATATGGTTCTCCGCCCAGCGATAGGCTGGTCGGAGTTATTTCAACGATCAAAAGTACCACCCATTCCTAGCACATAAAATGCTGTTTTGTCAAGGTAATTTTGCCTCCAAAAAACGTCCGGTCTAGGGCGTTTTTTGGGGGGTTGGTGGCCTTTTCATTAACTGTATTTAATCCCCCCCTTCTTCCCATCACCCCAACGAACCCTCACCTTTTGGCGCTTTCGTGGGAGCTAGTTTAAAAATCAATGAGACGAACAGGAAACTTCATCTGTTTGAGTCAAATAAGTTTCTATTCCAACTAAGCGAGGAAATGTTTTTCGCCGAGCCTTGCGCAAGGGCGACCTGCCCGCTCGTGCCTCGCATGGCAGGCGGGCGGCCCGAGCAGAGCAAATTTTCAGCAGAAAATTATGTGTGCTCGCCGAAAAACATTTCCGAGCGTCCTATTTTTCCAAATCCAACACCTCATCAATCCTTATCTGCGCCACAAACTCGGGCACATGACTTACTAAAATCATCGCCCCTTCGTATTGGCTTAAAGCCTTGGCAATCACCGGCAAGTGGCGAAAGTTAATATGATTGGTCGGTTCATCTAAAATAAGAAGTCCTGGCCGCTCTAGCACCAAACGAGCAAAAGCCACTAACCCCTTTTGTCCTTCGGACAAATGACCAATTTTAGTATCAATTAGTTCGCCCCGAATAAGAAACCCGGCAGCGACTGCTCGCATATGTTCTTCATCGGGTTTAACCATGGCCGACATTAGTGACCGAAAAACTGTATCCTCAAAATTGAGTGTCGAAAAATCTTGACGGTAGTAACCCACTTTTACTTGGGGCGCAATCGTCGCCCCATAAGCCGTACCAGTCGCAATTTTCTCGAGCAGAGTACTTTTGCCAATCCCATTAGGCCCCGCCAAAAGTAGATGCTGATTTTTGCGCAAAGAAATTTTAGTTTTTTTATCAACCGTTTTACTTTTTTTAACAATAGTATAAGCCGTCAAACCCAGGACCTCACCGGCCAGCTCCTCTGGAGGTTGAGCGGGAATAGTAAACGGCCGAATAGTGCGGTCTTCTTTGCGCACATCAACTTTGGCTTCTTCAAGCTCCTCGGCTTTAGTTCGCATTTTTTTCGCCACCACGCGCATCCGGCCACCCTTTTGGGCAAAAAAGTTGGCTTTGTC
This sequence comes from Candidatus Vogelbacteria bacterium RIFOXYD1_FULL_44_32, assembly GCA_001823065.1. GTDB lineage: Bacteria > Patescibacteriota > Minisyncoccia > Phycocordibacterales > XYD1-FULL-46-19 > XYD1-FULL-44-32. The sequence goes on along the minus strand of MHTJ01000004.1, from coordinate 45,405 downwards.
TTTGTTGGCCTGCACCTCCTTCGCTAGTTGGGCGTTCTTCATATTTTCTTTCTCAATCCGGACACTGATTTCTTTCATCACATCGAAATAGTCACCCACATATTGCTCAATCTGATGGGTATAAACATCGAGATAAAGCACGCCGTGAGTAAATGAATTTAAAAAGTCGGCATCATGGGAAATAACAATGCAAGATTTTTTATAGTTCACCAAAAAATTGGTGAGATGCTCGATCCCCGCTCGGTCGAGATTATTTGTCGGCTCATCTAAAAGCAAAAGGTCGGGATCTTGGATAAGGGCCGAGGCGAGCAGAAGTCGCGCTTGCTGGCCACCAGAAAAGGACCGTACTAGGCGGTCGTGGTCAGCCTCGAGGTTGACCGCTTCTAGTACGGCCTCAATCCGTGGGTCTATATCATATATTTTTTCCTTAAATTGTTTTTGAAAAAACTCGCGCAAGGTGAGGTCTAGCTCCGCACGCGGAAAAACTTGGCGAGCCGTGGCAATAGTCAGACGAGTCGCGATATTTATCTCACCACTATCGGGTGTTAGTGCCCCCGTGATTAGACCAAAGATAGTGCTTTTACCAGCCCCGTTTTGACCCATAAGGGTAACTTTGGCCCCCCGCCGAACCGAAAAACCCACATCTTTGAGAATGGGTTTGTTGGGGCCGTGTTCAAAAAACACGCCTTCGAAACGCACAATGGAGCCGTCGTTTACCATGAGGCGCTATTATAACACGGTTTTTACTTTTAAAAATACTCTCTGGTCCGAAATATTTTATTTTTTACTTTTCTATTTCATCCATCTTGTCACAGATTTGATTGTATAAGTCATCTCGACTTTCTTGAGACGCTTGTACACGAGCATCTTCCAAACATTCAAGCGCCCCTGTTACATCATTTAGAGCTATATACAAATCAGCCCGATCAATATTAAATTTAATTTCTGCATCTGGTCGAGGTTGGCTCTCGACATATTTTTCTTGCTCCTCGGTCCAGCGGGTAAGCATTTCCTGGGTCTCTGGGTCAGACAATCCTTTCTCCGCTAAGGCTTTAATTAAATCGGCTTTTTCAACTTTAGTTTCTACTTTTTCTATTCCTCCCTCCCCATTATTCATTTCATTTGTTGGTATTTTTTCCATAGTTATAATTTTAGATCAATTTAACTAGTAAAGCTACAAAACTAGTTATTACTCCCCGCCACATAGCCGGTGGTCCAGCAAAGCTGGAGCGAATAGCCACCAGATGGGCGGGTAATGTGCAACAAGTCACCAGTCAGCGACAAGTTGTTAATAATTTTAGACTGCATCGTGCGCATATCAATTTCCGCCAGTGACACCCCGCCATCGGCCACCACCGCTCGATCCAAACCCATTAGCCCCGTGATAGTTAACGGTAAAAATTTTAATTGACGAACCAGTGCTTTCCTTTCCTCTTTGGTCACACTGTGCATTTTTTTGTCGGCCTCAATGGCTAAAATTTTTGCACCCAGTAAACTAGAGGCTAAACCAGCTGGCAAAATATCTTTCAACACATTTTTAAAACTTTTATTTTTATTATTATCAAAAATTGCTACCACTTTTTTCTCTAGTTCACCCAAATCAAGAGTGGGAAAAAGATCAATCGTGGCCGTCACTACCCCCTCATGCAAAAGATCGCTCACTTTTTTAGCACTATTTAAAATTAGCGGACCAGACAAACCAAAATGAGTAAATAAAAGTGACCCTCGCTTGTTAAATTTTTTAACGCCGTCCACATAAAAAGTAATTTTCATATCCACTAAAGTTACGCCCGCCGAACTTTTCACCCACTGGTCTGAAACCGAAAGCGGCACAATGGTCGGTGACGGTGGGATGACAGTATGTCCCAGCTTGGCTAGCCAAGTGAAACCATCACCAGTCGAGCCGGTGGCCGGATGCGAGACACCACCAGTGGCCAAAATATAATGCAAAGCTGAATATTCTGTTTGCCCAACCACGACATTTTTTATTTTATTCCCCTCTTTGGTTATAGCCGTCACCGGCTGGCCAACTTTGACCACTACCTTACCGGTGGTGAGATATTTTTCGAGTACTTTAAAAACATCGTCCGCTTTTTCTGTCTGGGGAAAAACCCGCTGACCAGCTTGTACCACCAGCGGTAAGCCATGTCGCTCGAAAAATTTGAAAGTGTCGCTTACTCCAAACTGAGCAAAAGTCGAATATAAAAATGGTTCGGCCAAACCATACTTTTTTAGTAAAATATGTTCGTCTTCTTCGGCATTGGTAATATTACACCGCCCACCACCGGTAATCTTTAGTTTTTCGCCTAATTTTTTATTTTTTTCCAGCAACAAAACACTTTTACCGCGCTCGGCCGCTCGGCCAGCCGCCATCATCCCCGACGCCCCACCGCCGATCACAATCAGGTCGTATATTTTCACTTCAGCCATAAGATGCGGTAAATTAATAATTAGTTAAAGATTATAAATCTCACTATATTTTTCTTCTAAATATTGGTTGAAATATTTGGGATCAAGGGCCTCGCCGGTCACTTTTTTGACCAAGTCACTAGCGGTGTCAGTTTTGCCGGTCAGGTGAATATGGCGCCGGAGCCACTCGATGACCACCGTAAAATCGCCGATGGCGATTTTACGGTCTAAGTTAGGAATGTCTTTCTCCATTTTGGCATAAAACTGCGCCGCGTATAAATTGCCAAAACTATAGGTCGGAAAGTAGCCAAACAACCCAGCTGACCAGTGCACATCTTGTAAAACACCTAAAGTATCGGACGGGACCTCAATATCTAAATATTCTTTCATTTTAGCTCGCCAAAGCGCCGGCAAATCTTTGGCTTTGATCTTGCCTTCAATTAAATCTTTTTCAATTTCAAACCGTAAAATAATATGCAGATTATAAGTCACCTCGTCGGCCTCGGTGCGAATAAGTGACGGCTGAACCCGATTGATAATCTGATAAAATTCAGCTGGTAAAATATTCTGAAACGGTTTAGAGAAAGCCTGTTGTAATTTCGGATAAAAAAATTTCCAAAACGGCCGACTCTTACCAATCTGATTTTCCCACAAGCGTGACTGCGATTCGTGAATACCAAGCGACACTGTCTCGGCCAGCGGTGTGCCAAAGTGTTCCACCGGCAAGCCCTGCTCATACAAACCGTGCCCCGCTTCATGAATAGTCGAGCCCAAAGAATACAAAACATCATTTTCTTTATACCGAGTGGTGAGGCGCACGTCATACGGATGAAAACCACTCGAAAAGGGGTGTACACTGGCATCGAGCCGGCCCGCTTCTAAATCAAAACCAATTTGATTTAACACTAATTCATTAAATATAATTTGCTGATGCAGTTTAAACCGCCCTTTCACCCGCTCGGGTTTTATTTTTACCGTCGACTCTTTAATCCGCTTCAAAAATGGTACCAGAAACTCTTTAAGGTCCAACAATATTGCTGAAAACGTCGCGGTGTCTATCCCTGGCTCGTAGGCATCGAGCAGGGCATCATAAGGTGAAGCGGTATAGCCCACCAGCTCGGCTTCTTGTTTTTTCAGTTTCACTATTTTTTCAAGATGAGGTAGAAAAATTGCAAAATCATTTTTGGTACGGGCTTCAGCCCATACCCCTTGGGCTTTGGAAATAGTTGTCGCTAGTTCCTGCACAAAACTGGCCGGCAACTTTTTTTCACGGTCATAGGTCCGCCAAGTTTCGTTCACAATTACCCCATTACCACCACTAATTTTTCCGCTATCAAATAATTTTTTAAGCTGGACCAAATGTCCCCCCTCGTTTAAAGCAAGGATTTTACTGTGAATAATCCCCGCCAGGTGAGCAAAGGCCTCGGCGCGCGCGTCACCGGCTTTGCGGGGCATATTTACTTCTTGATCCCACTCGAGGAGATTGAGAATAGAAGTAAGGTGAGAAATCTCCACCAAACGTTCTTTTAAGATTTTGATGGGAATTTCGGTCATCTGCCAAGTATAACACACCTAAAGACCATCGTCAAAATAGCAACTTCAACTATATTTAGAGCCACCTAAAAACTAAACTCCTCAAAGTGAATCTGATTTTTAGGCACACCAGCTAGGGCCAAACTCTGACGCAAGTTTTTGGTCATCAGGTGTGGCCCACAAATATAAATATCTCGCTCCAGAAAATCGGGGGCTAAATTTTTAATTTTAGGTAAATCAATAATCCCCTCGCCAAAACCAGTTTTCTTTTCTTGCGACAAAACATATTCACCACTGGCCCCCAACTGATCTATTTCTGATTTTAATGCCAACTCCGCCTCGGTTTTAGCACCGTAAATAAATTTTACATCTTTATTTTGTTTCCTTAATTTTTCTAAGAGCGAACGAATCGGGGTAATCCCAATCCCCCCAGCCACTAGTAAATATTTAGTATTATAGCCAAAAATAGTGGTGAAGTGGCCAAACGGACCATCAATCAACACTTTAGTCCCCGGTTTTAGTTTATCGGCTTGAACTGTAAAATCACCCAGCGCCTTCATGGTAAAACGGAGACGGTCCCCGCCTGGGGGCAAAGAAAAAGAAAACGGGTGGTGATACCACAGTCCGCGCGCTAGAAAAATAAGGCTGGCAAATTGCCCTGCTTCATATTTAAAACTGGCTAAATTTTGCCCTTTAATATAAACCGAACAAATATTTGGCCCCTCGGCCACCACTTCATCGACCACAAAACGATGTTGATAATAAAGATAAATTGGATGCAATAGCCGGTAAGCTAAAAACAAACCAATAACAGCGAAGTTTAAACCAAGCCAATAATACAAAGCTGGACCAGCCACCAAGTCGCCTGATTTAGTTTGGTGACCAAATGACAAAAACAAAGCAACATACATCAGAAGATGCATAAAATACCAAGTGTCGTAGCGCAACTTCCGCCGGACCACTGGGATGGAAATAATGATGACAAAAATAAAAATTACCAATGCCACCAAGGCATTAAAAATATCTTCCCAATTTAAAATAAAACTCACAAACTGGTTCGTCGCCCCCGCCCCACCATCATAACCAAAAGATAGTAAAAGTGGATGCATCAGAAAGGCCGACAAAATACCATAACCCACAAAGCGGTGGAGCTGGACCCGTCGATCGAGACTGATTGCTTTTTCAATAAAGGGAACACGGCTGACCAAAGCCAACTCTAACAAAATTAGCAGTTGACCAATTAAACCAAATAGTCGACCGAAGGCTTTAAGTGCCCCCTCGCCACCCAAACCAAACAATTCACTAGAACCCGCCCACCAGAAAAAACCAGTCACAATAAAATTTACAACTAACACTAAATACAAAACCGTCTTATTCATCAAATCAAATTACCGATAATATATGAAGAAAGCTGACCAATTGTTCCACGATGCGCCCCGACCCCATTAAAGAGATGGGTACCATCGACCCCACACCCCCGCAAAATAGCCGAGCCACCCGGGTGCTGATTGATATAACTAGTAATATCATAAACCTGACCATTTATTGCTGTCCAGCAAGAGCCACGACCACCGTGAATAGAAACATCAGCTAAAGTGTAGCCAGACGGGGTAGGAGTTGGGGTAGGAATAGGAGCAGGAACCACGGGGGTTGGAGTTGGGACCGGTGTAGGCACAAGTTTTGGGGTCGGCGCTGGAGTGGATACTGGTTTTGGTGCCGGAGTGGGCTTTGCCACCACTGGGGTAGGAGTTTGATCGCCACCCTTATCGGCTACCACCACCTCGGCACCATTGTCACTAGTGGCCAAATTAACACTTTGATAATAACCAAAACCACCAATGGAAACCAAAACTAAACCTAAAATAAATACCGCTGGAATATATGGTTTCATAAAATATATTGAATTTATATTATTCTTCAATATACATAATACAAACTTCTAGGTAATATATTTCAGTTTTGCTTTCTTATATTATTTATAAACTCCGACTTTAGCAGTTGTTCCCATGGCAGAAAAAGAGGTGCCGGTAGATTATTAAAATCAAACCAATCTTGTTCTACATACTTGTCTGGCTCTAATATAGTGGCTTCGCCACTTTCATAATCAGAGACCATCCACACTGTCACATAATGTTTATTTTCATCTTTAAAATAATCATTTGTTACGGCTCCAAATCTAATATTTTTTATTTTCAGGCCCGTCTCTTCTAGCACTTCTCGTTTGGCTGTGTCGGCAAAAGATTCACTAAATTCCAAATGCCCACCCGGCACTGACCAGCTCCCCTCCCCATGCGAGCCCAACCTCTTGCCCATTAAAAACTTACCACTCTTAAAGACAAATACTCCCACACCCACTCGCGGGTTTTTAGTGACTTCGGTCATTGGCTATAGTTTAGCACTACTTCTGATTTTTGTTTAAAGCTTCTTTTCGTCAAATAATCCCGAACTTTCCAACTGTTACCACTGCCCCTGAGAAGGCCCTATTTCTGATTTTTCGGTGCAAAGCTGCGGGACTTGGAACCTCCCCTGCTCGTCCGCCCGAAAGCGGACTGCGCTTTGGCACCTTGCGGTTCCAACGCTTCGCTGCCTCCACCACGGGGAAACTCCCGTTTCCCCGACCCCTTTCCCGTTCAAATCCAAGTCTAGCTGTCTCGTCGTTTTTTACCAAAAACTCCTAGCTGCCAGACTTGGATTCGAACCAAGATACTCGCCTTCAGAGGGCGAAGTCCTACCATTAGACGATCTGGCAAAATCGTAAATACCCTATAGTTTTAACAAAAAAATGATGATTTGACTAGGATAAATCAGGCCGCGCGGAGCGCGGCCTGATTTATTGTCTGAATTATTTCTTCCCACTTCTCGCCTTAGCCGCCTTCACAAATTCGGTAAACAAGGGGTGAGGAGCAAAAGGTCGAGCGGTAAATTCGGGATGAAATTGGGTACCAAGAAAAAATGGGTGTTTTGATTTTGGTAGTTCGGCAATCTCCATTAGTTTGCCGCTCGGCGAGGTACCAGAAAAAACCAAGCCAGCCTTTTCCAATTTTTCCACATAGGCATTGTTGACCTCATAGCGATGGCGATGGCGCTCGGACACCATCTCGGCTTTGTAGGCACCACGGGCAATCGTCCCCTTTTTCAAATATGCTGGATAGGCCCCGAGGCGCATCGTGCCCCCATAGTTTTTATTCTCCAACAATTTTTTCTGCTCCTCCATAATATCTATCACTAATTCTTTAGCTTCAGGATTGATTTCGCGCGAAGTAGCACCGGTAATACCCGCCATATGTCGCGCATATTCAATCACTGCCAACTGCATACCGTAGCACAAACCAAAATAAGGTATCTTTTTTTCGCGGGCATATTGAATGGCTTTAATAATCCCCTCGATACCAGCCGTCCCAAAACCGCCCGGGACCAAAATGCCGTCGTATTTGGCAAGCTCGGCCACCTTCATTTTTCCCGTTTCAATATTTTTAGAATTGATATAAGTTAGAACCGGCTTTATCCCGTTGTGATAGGCCGACAATTTTAGCGCTTCCAACACCGAAATATAGACATCGGACAAAACGAAATCACCCGAATCAAAATATTTTCCAACCACCGCAATATTAAGCGGTTTTTTTACCGTTCTGGCCTTACGTGCCAAATCTTTCCACTGGGTAAGATCAGTCGTCCGGTGGTTGGGTAATTTTAAAATCTGACTTAAAATCTCACCAATTTTATCCCGCTCAAAGTTGACTGGTACATCATAAATCGAGTCAACATCGGGCGCCGAAATAACATGCTCGGGTCGAAGATTACAAAAAATGGCAATCTTATCTTTTCGTTTTTTATCGAGCGGTACTTCACTACGAGCAATTATAACATCGGCCTGTACCCCCACCGAGTTTAGAGTACGCGAGGCATGCTGAGTCGGTTTGGTTTTCATTTCACCCACTTTAGATGGAATAGGTACATACGACACCATCACAAAAGCCACATCATTGGGGTATTTAAATTTCATCATCCGGGCTGCTTCTAAAAACAAAATATTTTCATATTCACCGACAGTACCACCGACTTCGACTACCACCACATCGGCCTTGATGTCGGCACCGGCCTTTTCAATCCGGCGAATAGCCTCAAGTGGCACATCGGGCACCACCTGCACATTTTTACCACCATATTCCAAGTTGCGTTCACGCCGAATCACCTCCTGATACACCCGACCGGTGGTCATATAGTTGACGCGCGACAAATTTAAACCCAAAAATCGTTCGTAGTTGCCCATATCTTGGTCACACTCGTCGCCATCGTCCAAAACAAAAACCTCACCGTGTTCAGTGGGGTTCATAGTTCCCGCATCGACATTGATGTACGGGTCAATTTTGATAGCGGTGGTCACAAAACCGCGCGCCTGCATAATCGCACCAATCGAGGATGAAGTGATACCTTTACCCACGCCCGACATCACTCCGCCCACGACAAATATGTATTTTGTCGCCTGCTTCTTCATTATATTTATTTAAAAAGGGACTACTAAACTTTCAAATAACGGCCAATGGGCCTAATCACACTTTCAGGTAACGGCCAATGGCCAAGAAACTCGAAACTGTCCCCAGTATGATACCAGAGCCGAGTAAAATGAGAAACAAAATACCAAAGTGGGAAATATAGAATGACACCAAGTCAATACCACCATAGACACCAGCGGTCAAATTGCGCACCCACAAGACACTCGGATACAAAAGCACAATCGAAATAAAAGAGGCAATCCCCCCCGCAATTACCCCCTCCACAATAAAGGGCCCGCGAATGTAGGAATTGTTGGCCCCCACTAGGCGCATCACCGAAATTTCCTCCCGCGCAATATAAATAGTCAGGGAAATAGTATTGACGGTCACCAGAATCGACAACAAAATTAACAGCGCGCTAATAGCCAGACCAATCGTTTGGCTAGTAGAAATTATCGCCAAAAGTTTGGCAATAATATCCTTTTTGAAACTAATCTGGTCAATAATCCCGCCGGTCACTCCGGCGTTTTCATTGTAGTTAGACAAAAAACGGGAAATCGAATCATATTGGGCTGGGTTGATCGCTAAAATAGATAAGCGCGCGCCAAACGGGTTGCCCACCTCCTCGAGGGATTGGATAAGCAGGGCATTATCTTCATGGCGCTTACGAAAATCGGCCAACTCTTGCTCGCGAGAAGAATAGGTGACAGTTTTTACTTCCGGCAATTGTTCTAAATCTTTCTTCAAAGCCAACACTGCCGATTCCTCGGCCTCGGTTTTAAAAGCGACACTGATATCAACCCGGTCCCGAATACTAGCCAAGGTGGAAGTCAGAAAAGCACTGCCCAGATAAAGCGAGCCAATCACGAGTAAAGTGGTGGTCAAAACTAAAATCGAAGCCAAGGCCACCGAACCATTACGCCAAAAATTGAGGGAACCGGACCGAATAACTCTTTTTAGATTGATGAACATAATTAAAGCAATATTTAAGTGTAAATTATATCACATAGCGCCCCTCCTTATCGTCGCGGATTATTTTACCTTTTTCTAAAGTGATTACTCTTTTACCTAGCTTGTCGATCACCCCTTTATTGTGCGTGGTCAAGATGACAGTGGTACCAATATCATTGATTTTTTTGAAAATTTCAATAATTTCGTGTGTGGATAGTGGATCAAGATTACCTGTTGGCTCGTCGGCAATAAGCAAATCCGGCTGATTGACAATCGCTCGCGCAATCGCCACCCGCTGACGCTCACCCCCCGAAAGCTCAAAAGGAAAGTTCCACATTTTATCATCCAAACCAACTAGCTCGAGCACATGAGGGACATCGGACTCAATTTCGTCTTCCGCCCGCCCAGCGGCCTCCATCGTAAAAGCAATATTTTCAAAAGCTGTTTTGTGGGGTAATAAACGAAAATCTTGAAACACACTGCCAATCCGCCGGCGCAAAGTAGGAATATGGCGCCGACCAAGGGTATGAATATCAACTGACTCAAAAAAAACTTTACCCGCGGAGGGTTTCTCTTCTGCTAAAATCATCTTTAACAAGGTCGATTTACCCGCCCCCGAGTGACCAACCACCGACACAAATTCGCCGGGCTCAATAGTAAAAGACACATTGTCGAGAGCAACTGATTTGTCAAAATATTTTTTAGAGACTTTGTCGAAATAGATCATAAAATTAGCATTCAGTATGAAGTATGCTGTATTTAGTATAACTCAATTTTAGAAATGAACGAAATGCCATTATAAAGTCTGTTCAGCCTCTAAAAACCCTTCGATATCCCCAGCGAGTACTGCTTCGGCACTAGAAGTTTCAAAATCAGTGCGGTGGTCTTTGACCAGTTTATAAGGGTGTAAAACATAGGAGCGAATCTGACTGCCCCACTCATTGTCGGTAGTTTTAGATACATACATTCCTTGTTCTGATTTTTGCTGGTCAGTGGTTGTTTTTTTGTAAACCTTACCTTCAAGTAGTACCAACGCCAACCGACGATTGGCTTCTTGGGTCCGCTCGACATCAGAACTGGCGACGAGACCAGTCGGCAAATGAGTAATTCGCACCGCGGTTTCCCGTTTATTAACATTCTGTCCCCCTGGGCCAGAAGAGCGAGTAAATTCAATTTTTAGGTCGTCGTCGGGGATATTGATAGTTTTCGGATTAGTAAACTCGGGTATCACTTCCACTAGGGCAAAAGAAGTTTGCCGTTTGCCCCCAGCATTGAAAGGCGAAATCCGCACTAGCCGGTGAACACCAGATTCATTTTTTAGCAGTCCGTAAGCATTTTTGGCGCTAATTTTAAAAGCAATATTACGATAGCCACCCTGGTTATTTTGATTTTCGGTCAAAGTTTGCAAACCATACCCCTGTTGCTCGGCCCATTTACGATACATTTCAAACAACATCTTGGCCCAATCTTCTGCATCATCACCGCCGGCCCCAGCAAATACAGTAATGACCGCATTTAATTTATCATATTTACCGGTCCCACCCGATTCTAGTTCTTCTTTAAGTTCTTGATATTCTTTTACTATTGCCTGCGCCTTGTCCTTGTCCGCCCAAAAAACGGCCCCTTGCATTTGAGCTTCCAGATCAGCAATTTTTGCCTTTAGTTCGTCGGGCATAAATTTATAAAAGCCAATAATATTCTACTATTTGTTAAATATTATTGGTATTTCTATTTGTGATAACGCGTCCCCATCTTTAATCCCTTTATTTTCAATCACAATTTTTCCTGTTTCAGTTTCAAGGTATGACATATATTGTCTATCACCAATCAAAACCTTAAAGTGCACCGATTGAGAATTTAATGATCTCTCCATCCAATCTGGTTCAATTACCGTTAGGGGTAACGCTTCAGCTATTTGTTTGTCATTAGCGTCATATAATTTTACCACCCCAGCCTCACCTTCAAATGCTCGCCAGAGTCCAGACTTGGTTTGATTAGTTAAGTATCCCTCAATGGTAATTGGAAGTTTTACTGTGTCATTCGGTTTAGGGGAAATGACAATAATCCCATCATTATTAGCAATTTTTTCACTAACAAAAGTATCAACAGTATTTTCTACTACATCAATATTTTTTATACTAAAAAAATATATTGCTCCTCCAAATAAAAGAGCGACCAAGACAAGAATAATAATTTTTTTCATTTTTATTTATCTGATTAATAAATTTTCTAATAATGAGCCACCTCGCAGGATCGAACTGCGGACCTTCTCGTTACGAGTGAGATGCTCTACCAACTGAGCTAAGGTGGCTTTGTCAGCTAAAATAATCCTAACAGAAAATAAATGATTAAAAAACCTAAATGAGGGCTAAGGGTTTGGTCGTAGTTGTTCCCGACTAATCTGCCCGTCTTCGAGATATATCACCCGGTCAGCCGCTTCGGCATATTCGAGCTCGTGGGTTACCATCACAATAGTCTGTTTATCTTGTAAGTGGAGACGACGAATAACCTCGAGTACCGCTTGGCCCGAGACACTGTCGAGATTGGCCGTTGGTTCATCAGCAAATAAAATATCCGGCTTGTGGGCAATCGCCCGCGCAATTGAGACCCGCTGTTGCTCACCCCCCGACAGCTGGCTCGGGCGGTTGTTATGCCGGTGCGCTAGCCCCACCGCCTCGAGTGCCTCCACCGCCAGAGTTTTAGCCTCGCTATTTTGAATACCCAGCATCATCAGTGGCACAAGCACATTTTCCAGTGCCGTCAGGTCGGGCATCAGGGCATAATCTTGAAAAATATAACCTAGGCGGTTGAGCCGAAAACTGGTCCGCTCTTTTTCCGTCAGCTTGGCCGTGTCCACTCCATCGATAATTACTTCACCACTACTCGGCGTATCAAGCAAACTCATTTGATACAACAAGGTCGATTTACCCGCCCCTGATTTGCCCATAATCGCCAAAAATTCACCACTAGGCACGGCCAAATCTATCTCTTGTAAAACTCTAGTCATTACATCACCCGACTCGTAACTTTTGTTTAATTTTTTTATTTCAATCATATATTTAGCGCCCCAAAATCGAGTCGAGCGTATTTTTCTTAATAATCAGCCAAGCGGGAATATAACCAGCAATAACAGTGGCGACAATTAAAATTAACAAACGAATAACTGTCCCCAAAACTGGCGCCACCAAAATCCCATCGGAAAAAGGAAAATCGAGTGGATGAGCCGAAAACCACGGCACCAACACGCCATAAATTAAACCAATCGCGAGTGTCGAACCAACCAGCGCATAAAATAAAGATTGAAAAACATAAGATAGTTCAATAGCTAAAGCCTCAATCCCAATCCCCTTCAAAATACCAATGTACTTGCGCCGAGTAATCGCATTGACAAACACCACAATAAAAACCGTAATGGAAGCCACCACCAAACCAATCGAACTAATGATATTACCCAAAAAACGGAAAGTAGAAATAATATCCTCGAGCGCTTGGGGCAAACCCTCGCGCGACAACCGCACTACACTGTATTCACCTACTCCACTTCCCAGTAAACCACTTTTTATCAGCTGGGGGTCGGTCCCCACTTTGGCCACAATTGCTACTTCATTGACATTTAAACTTGTCCGCCCCACAAAACGGAGAAAATCTGGTTCCCCCATAAAAATCCGGCGCGAAGTTTCGTCGACTTTAGAATCAATAATCCCTTTCACTATATATTCTTTGGTTTTGTCGCCAACTTTTAGTCGCACTCTAGTTCCAGGGTAAACATCAGCAATTGTATCAAAACCCTCGCCAAAGTCTGGGGCATACTGGTGCAACAAATTGGCCCCAATTAAAATATAACCTTCATCACCCGGCGCTAAATATTCACCCTCTACCACAAAGCGTGACAACCCAGTGACCGCGTCTTCTTTAATTGGGTCAATCCCTGTCACCCGGCTAGAAACCAAATCGCGCAGTTCTTGTGGGTCACGCCGAGTGCGATAGTTGGCCTCGACGGTACCCCCTTCGGTATAGCGGGCCGAATAGCCGGCCACGGTCGGCAGAGTACCGAGGATAGACAAAAGCTCATTACTCCGCTCGATAAACTCCTCGCCAGTCGGAGTGGTAATTAAAATATCACCCGTGTACTGGTCACGATAGGCCTTGACCGAACCCTCAATCAAGCCCACCAAAATACCAGTAACTACCACCAGGTTTAGAAAAGTCAGCATCATCACAAAAATAATCAGGACGGTCGTCCAAACACTAGCGTGCCTAACTTGCCGTAACCCGAGAAACCAAGCTACTTTTAGAGTCTGACCAAACATTTTTTTACTTGGCGACTAGCACTTGTTCCCCTGCCACCACCCCGGCCTTTATTTCAATATAACCATCGGTGCTACGCAAACCAAGGGCAACTTCTTTATCAATCTGCTTTCCCCCGCGAGAAATGGTGAGGATATAAGGAGTGCCACTCGTCCGATAGCGGATTGCCCGCGCTGGTAGAGAGAGCACCCCGTCTTTTTTGCCAGTAGTGATAGTAACATCGGCGGTCATCCCAGAAGCGATGGTGGCATTTTTAGCCGTCAAAGCCAGACGTGCTTCATAGACTGGCACCCCGTCAACCATAGTTTCGGCCCGATTGACCGCCACCACTTTGGCTGGTAGAGCCAGTTCGCTATCGAGTGCGTCGATAGTGACAGTGGCCAGGTCACCAATATTTACTTTAATACTATCTATTTCCGGTAAATCAACTTTTACTCCCAACTCACCGGCGGAAATCATAGCAAGCGCTGTTGTATTGGCTGAGGCCGATTCACCTGGGTCAATATTGACCACTGTCACTACCCCGGCAAATGGCGCAACCAAAACCCGCTGGCCAATCTCAGCAGAAATCCGCGCCACTTCAGCTTCGGTTTTTTCTAGTTGAGCTTTGGCAATAGAATCGCCCCCCACCCCCTGACGTAAATTAGCTTCGGCCGAGGAAAGAGCCGCACTTCGCTCACGTATTGCTTCTTCATAAGTATTGCGATTGGTAGCATAAACACTGCTTTTAGGATTAGGTAAAGTCACATACCAAGTAGTATTAGCATAATCAGTTAAATCATCGGCGAAAGAAATATAAAGACCTTTGGTCCCAAGCGCGGTCGCCGTAGTATCACTAACTTCTATCTGCTCTGTTTTTTCCACACCAAAAGTCCGAAGTTTTATACCATTAGCGCCACCAGAAGAATTGCGGTCAATAATTATTTTATAAGTTCCTTCCGCCCCAAAATAGGTCCCCGTGATAGTCGGTGGTGTTTGGGTGTAGCTAGCGCTCGCTGGTTCTGCTTCGAGACTAGCCGACAGTAAAGTTCGATAAGCGCTTTCCACCAAAGTGTCTTGTTGTCTTTTGACAGCGGTTAAATCAATTTGAAGGTTAGCCAGCTCCGCTCGCTTGATCGCGACCTCAGCCCGGGCCGAACGTAAGTCGGCATAAAGGGTACCAAGATCAAGAACCGCTAGTTGTTGGCCAGCCCAGACCCGATCACCGGCTTTTACCTTGACCGTTCGCACAATCCCACTAACCGGAAAACCCATATCTGACACTATATCCGCCTCCACGCGCCCGGATATTTTGACTGTTTCCACTAAATCTCTTTTAGTGGCAACCACAATTTCCCCATTACCATTACCTCCCAAAATGAGGTAGCCAATGGTCCCTAAAATCGCCAGCCCAATAACCACCGCCCCAATCATATTGCGGCGCGAAGCCATAATCAGCTTTTTTATTTTATTAAGCATTTGAGCCATTTCTAACATATAATTAGCTTTTTGACAAAAGTTAAAAAAATGAAGTATTTTTACAACTTCGTAGTTGAGCCATTGTCCGGGATCGAACCGGAGACCTCCCCCTTACCATGGGGGTGCTCTACCGACTGAGCTACAATGGCTTATTTTAAAACAATTCCTTAATTCTTACCCCAAAATACTACTATTTTTTATTGTTCTTTTCAAGGATTATAAATCTACCATTCTTTCGGATTTATTGTAATTTAAGCGCCCCACCAACAATAGTATAAGTTAAGGTTTTTTGGACTGTGGGCACGGCAGAATACGGTTCGCCGGTCCCGCGGTCATAAATCGTCGCGCTTATTTTATCGCCAGTGGTTTCCACTTTTTCAATTTTGATGCGGTCACCTAAAAACTCATCGTCGACTTGTTTAAATTGGTTGCCATTCTTTTCAAATAAAACTAAATAGACAAAAGTGCCGGTTCCACCATTATTGGTCGCAATCGGTGCCACAATATAATCTTTACCCGCCACTGTCACCTTTATTGTATGTTCTGGCAAATAGATAACACTGCCGGTATTATCTCCTTCTTTATAATCAATAATATCCGTGGCTAATTTAACGGCAATATTGACCCCTGGCACAACAAAATCAGTACCCAATAGATCCAGACCGGCTTGCCTTACAGCTAGTCCAGTGATCGGATTGGCATTGGTCACCTCAAGGGGTTTAGTCTCTTTAGCCGACCATAGCGGCCAAGCAAAATATCCCGCGCTAATGATTAAAAACAGCAAAAAGATTATTAGAAATATTTTGTTCATACACCAATGTTAACACAAATACACAGGTAAATGTATTTGTGATTTTTTATTTATGTTAGAATATATTTATATGAAGGATACTAAAGCTTCGGCGCTCGCCAGCTATTTTGCTCGCAATTTTTTAGTTGTTGTTGGCCTGGTTTTAGTTTGGCGTGGTGTCTGGTATATATTAGACGGCCTTGATTTTATCTTCTTGTCTGGCAACCACCTTCTCTCCGGGATTCTTGGTGTTATTTTAGGCATGCTTCTGCTCTACCTACCGGACAAAGACTTGAAGGAAATTTCGAAGCTTTAAATTGTTTGTCTAAAACTATAGGTTGAAATAACCGACCACAATAAATCGGCAATTTTTGATTGATCAAATTCTTTGACCGTACCCTGATCATAAACACCAAGATTGGTCGAGTGAATAGTCGACTCGATAGACAAACAAATATTATTGACCAGCCGACGATAAACCGTAGTTTGATATAAATTACCAGCCGCCCCCTCGCTTATTTCCGCTCGCTCAAATTGCACCCCACCGATATTTACTGGCCCTGATTTTATCAGGGCCTCATTTGGTAAATCAGTGCAGGTCGAGGTGGCACTCGTACTACCAGCCAAAGTAATCGTGGCTTCGGAAAAATTAGTCCCTGGTTGAAAAGAGCGCGGCAAGGTCAAAATGGTGTATACCGTGCCGGTGGCTTGGGACAAGGTGCTCCAATTGTCTTCGAAGCCCGGCCGGCCACCTTCGGTCAAACTAAAATCAGCTGGAAAATTAAAAGTAAAATAGGGATTATTGTGCGTATATTTTTTTGGTCCTAGTGGGTCCGGTAAATAAAAATCTGGTTTAGTGCTAGTGGCTACCAAATCTGCCCCCACCGGCTTCTCCGCTGGTTTCTTTTGAAATGTTAAATACACAGTGCCTCCTGCAAGAACTAAAATCAGCCCAGCAAAAATTAGAGTGTTTTTCATATCCTTATCCTAATCCAATATCACAAAAACCGCTAATCGAGCGTTGGTGGTTTTTGGTCTTGCGCGGTCGACCAGACTTTCCCCCTACCTGTCCGCCATTGTCTGAGACCTTAGGCGATGACAGGCGGGCGGTCGCTGGTACTTTTCGACCAAAGCCTCAGAAACATCTAACTAGTGATCGGCAACGAAAGGACTTTCAAACCCGGGCGCAAGCCAAGTAGCTGGCTTGCTTTTTCCTGTGACTAAAACCAAAAAGCCACAGACAAAATCTGTGACTTTTTGGTCTTGCGCGGTCGACCGGACTTGAACCGGCAACCTCCCGCGTGCACTTATCCACTACTTTCATAATGGCGTGGACTATATCTTCACCTTATGATATTTCACTTAGGTGCTCCGGTATCTAGTCTCTACGGCGCCCCAGCACATATTATGTGCTGGGTTCCCTCGGTATTCGCATATCTTCTGGAAGAAGACTTAGCCTTCACCGATATCCCAGAGAGTTTCAATCTACCTTTAGGCAAAAAGCTGCAGTATTCTACAGGCGGGTGCTCTAACCAGTTGAGCTACGACCGCAAGCGCTTCAACTTATTGTACTTATCAAAAACTCTTCTCTTTCTTTCCAGAAAAAGACTAGATTTAACAAGGACAGACTGATTATACATAATTCTGTAAATTTTCAAAGTATCAGCAGTCCCAAATTGAAGTCGGCAATAATTTCCTTGAGACTGATAGATCGAACCTCCCTTAACACCCGATTGTTTTAATTTATCCCATAATTGACTCAAAAAAGTCTTGGAACAAGAAGTAAAAGCTAAGGTGATAGCCAAAGTGGGTTGCTTCCTATCTTTGTTTAGATAACCAGTCCAGACATTTCCGTCCCCATCAAAATAACCACGAACAAAATAGGGAAAATATTCTAGCGGTACTTTAGGCACAACCATATTTTTAGTCTTACGTTCCATAAAACCCAATTTTTGCAAATCATAACACATCTCAATACTACCGATCTGTAGGCGGTAAATAGTGTTGGCACTACCTGTCTTTGGTCTTGTGCTTATTTTATGCTCCGCCTTAATTATATTTTTAATCTGTTCTAATAATTTTTTATCTGTAATTTGGATACACCAAAAATATGCCCCACGTTTATTGTGAGTTATATACCCGTCAGCCGCAAAAAATCCTAAAACATAGGCCATATTGGGTGACCATTTCTTAAAAAAACCTTTATCTACATACTTGTATACTGGCACACAAATATTATATTACGTGACAGGTGTTTTACCTAATCACTTATAAACAAAAAATTAGGTCTGGGACTATTCTAGTGTCGGGGGATCTTTCCCTACGGGAACAGTACAGGTTTCGCGTCTCATTTCGCTACGCTCACTCCGACAATCTCAACCTTTTCGACCCCCACCACACAACCAAAGCAGTTTGGTTGTTTCCGACACCACAAATAAACTGTTGGTTTATTTGTGGTGTCGGAGGTGGGGATCGAACCCACGACCCCAGGCTTATGAGTCCTGTGCTCTACCAACTGAGCTACCCCGACATATCCTTACAATTATCTACTTTAAAATTATCCCTGACAAGAATGACCGCTTTTTAGCGGTCATTCTTCTTGTTGCGGGAGCCGGAATCGAACCGGCGTCTGGAGGTTATGCTTACCACTACAGTTTTCACTGCCTATATTAAGTTTGTGGTCTGGACTATGCCTTCACCCTACATAATAGGGTGCCTGTCGTCTAGTCTCTACACCTTCCGAGCACCACTTTTGAATTCTAGAATATTCTAGAAACCAAAAGTAGTGCTCGGCTTGGCTCGGCGTTGCCATTCGCTTTTAACGAAGAAGGTTTCACCGAATTTGGCAGGGTTTCCATTACCCATTACTGGATAGTGAGCCCAATTTGAGCCTCCCGAGGTACCTCTCCTCTATCCCGCGATATATTTCACTAACAAATATATCTTACCTTAAAATAAGATATCATGCAAATATTAAAAATAACTTATATATGTTATACTACCTGTAAACAGTAGTCTTATTTTATGTCTTTGCCTGAAAAGAAAAAAGAAGCAATGATTTTGCGCCAAAATGGTTTAGGTATTAAAAAAATATCATTAGTTTTAAATATTAGTCAAAGCACAGTCAGTCGCTGGTGTAAAGATATTGTACTTTCCAAAAACCAAAAGATTATTTTAACAAAAAACCGATATTTTGCGGGGATAAAATCCTTAAAAAAATATAATAATATTAGGAGACAAATACAGCAAAAGAAAAAACAAGATGATGAGAATGCTGGGAAAAATAGCATTGGGAAGTGGAGTAAAAGAGATCTATACATAGCCGGACTCGCTCTATATTGGGGTGAAGGATATAAAAAAGGAAATAATGAATTTGGATTTACAAATAGTGACCCAAAAATTATTTTAATAATTATCAAATGGCTAGAGCAAATATACAAAGTAAAAAGAGAAAATTTAATTTTAAGAGTCAGTATAAATGAAATTCACAAACACCGTGTCAATGAAGTACTTAAATATTGGTGCTCACTAACCGGCACTGATATAAGCCAATTCACTAAGACGAGTCTAGTTAAAACAAAAGTATTGAGAAACTACAAAAATTACCAAATACACTTTGGCACCTTAAGAATAAAAATTAGAAACGGTAGTGGTATTAGAACCCAAATCCTGTCAGCCCTCAAAGAAATATCGTCACGATAGTAAAAAGTCCGGCTCCCGCAACAAAATACAAAAAGAGACAGCCAAGGCTGTCTCTTTTTGATATAATTAACTTTATGAAAAAATATTCTTTACACACGAAAGAAAAAATCTTACTTATGGGTAGTAATATCTGGAATTTTGCTGACGGTATGTTGGGTCCCCTCCTGGCTGTTTTTACCGAAAGGATTGGCGGTGATATTCTGGAAATTACTTGGGCTTGGGCAATATACTTGTTTGCCACCGGCCTAATGGTAATAGTGGTAGGCAAAATATCCGACAGATATAGTAAAGAAAAGCTAATGGTCGCCGGCTATGCCCTAACTGCTATTTTTACTTTTAGTTATATCTTTGTCCAAAACCCTATTCACTTGTTTCTAGTTCAAGCTGGACTTGGTATTGCCCTTGCCCTATGTAACCCAACTTGGATGGCTCTTTATGATAAATATTCTGACAAAGATAATGATGGCTACATTTGGGGTTTGGCCGACGGCCAAACAAAAATGGTTACAGCCATAGCTATAATCATCGGTGGTACTATTGTTCATTATTTTTCTTTTGCTACCTTATTTATTGTTATGGGAATTATTCAGGTACTTGCAACTATTTATCAAGCCCAGATTTTACGAGAAGAACAGAGGTAGATTTATAAATACCCAAACTCGCGGAAAACACTTTCAAATAATTTCATAACGCGTTTGGCCTCCCGTTGGTTTAGCTCATACCCCGCCTCGTGAGCAATAGCATTACGAATTTTGTGCGCTTCCCAAGCTTCATTTAAAGTTAGGAAATCACTGGGCTCTACATTCTTCAAACGCTCCCCTAGATTTTCGCCCTTGTAACCCATTTTCTGCACCAATGAATCCAAAATAGTGTCGGCTTCCAAAATTGCCAACTTCCAATCAGATTGATTACCCGACTCTAGGTGAGACAAAATTTTCTCCCAGGCTTCATTACGATTGCTGTCGGCTTTGGTTGTTGCTTGTCTCATCGCCTCCTTATATTCAGCCCGGTCTAATTTTTTTAATTCGTTCTTTTTTATTAAAATTATCACTAGAACCACCGACAATACGACACTAAGCGCCGTCCAAATCGCTTTAGCCATAAAAATTGTAACCACCGAAAAAGTAAGCCACCCACCAATAGCTTCATAAAGCCAATTGATAAAATACAATGGATTGAGAGAGGTGATCATTATATTATTGTCTCAATTTCTCGGCCCAGCGCAAATAAGATATCCTCACCAAAATGCGGGCCGGTAATTTGCACCCCCAGTGGTAGCCCACTGTCGGTTTTACCTGATGGTACGGCGAGCGCCGGTACACCAGCTAGGTTGGCCGGCACCGTAAAAATGTCTTCCAGATACATCTGCAATGGATCATCAACTTTTTCACCAATTTTAAACGCAGGAGTGGGTGCGGTCGGGGTCATAATAACATCCACCCCGGCTCCGTCTTTACTAAATGCTTTAACATAATCCCCTCTGATCAGCTCTCGCACCGCGGTCGCCTTGCCATAATAGGCATCATAGTAGCCAGCCGACAAAACATAGGTACCTAAAATAATCCGCCGTCTCACCTCTGGCCCAAATCCTACCCCGCGGGAATTCATATATTCCTCCAACAAATTTTTTCCTTCCTGGAGGGCTCCATAACGCAAACCATCAAACCGCCCCAGGTTGGTCGAGCTTTCAGCCGGCATCAACACATAATAACTAGCGAGCGAATATTTAAGATTGGGTAAAGAAACTTCTTTGACAGTGTGCCCGGTTTTTTTTAATTGGTCGAGGACCAAATTAAAATTAGCCAACACCACCGGATCCACCCCCGATGCCAAAAAGTCATAAGGGACACCAATTGTCATTTTTTCCGGCACCACCATAACCTGCGGATCAATCGTGGTAGAATCTTTCTCATCACGACCACTAATAACGCGATAAACCAGCTCGGCATCAGCGACAGTTTTAGTCAGAGGCCCAATTTGATCTAGTGATGAAGCCATCGCCACCACGCCGTAGCGCGAAACTGTACCGTAGGTTGGCTTCAAGCCAACCACCCCACAAAAACTAGCCGGTTGGCGAATAGAGCCACCCGTGTCCGACCCGAGGGCGGCCAAAGCCAAATTGGCCCCCACGGCGGCCGCCGAACCACCCGACGAGCCCCCGGCCACTCTGGTTTTATCAAACGGATTACCCGTCGGGCCAAAGGCTGAATTTTCGGTCGAACCCCCCATCGCAAATTCATCCATATTGGCTCGGCCCAGAAAAATTGCCCCTGCTTGTTTTAGTTTTTTTATGACCGTGGCATCATAGACGGCGACATAATTGGCCAACATTTTTGAGCCAGCCGAAGCGATTTTACCATCAATGAGAATGTTATCTTTGATTGCCAAAGGGATGCCCGCCAACTTAGAATCAGAATTCTGTTTTAATATTTTAGTGACCTGTTCCGCTTGAGCTAAAACATCATCATATACTTCTAGATAAGCATTTAAATCCGAATTTTTGGCTTTGATTCGGGTCAAATAAAAATTAGCCAAGTCGGTCGGCGCAAAATCACCAGCGCGAAAACCCGCTCCGGCTGTCTCGATTGTTAGATTAGAAAATTTACTGTCCATAAGTTAGGCCTCAAAATTGGTGTCCAATATTTTTTTCACCTCAAAATAACCATTTTTAGTGCGGGGGGCATCCGCTAAAATTTTAGCCGTGAAAGATTTACGCTCATTAATATTTTCGTCTTCGCGCCAGACATTTTTAACCAGCCCTAAATCTTGCTTCGCCACCACCAAAGTTGGAGCTTTGTTCAGCTCCGAAATATAGCCCAAAATAGACTCCAAATCTTGATGTAATTTAGCTTTTTCACTGTCAGTCAAAGACAGACGAGCTAGCCCCGCCAAAGCTTCTACCTCTTTTATCTCAATCATAGACCCATAATATCACCATTTTTCCCTACCGACCATATTAAAACAAGGCCAAAAAATCTTCTTCGGTGATAATCTTTACGCCTAGTTTTAGCGCCTCATCATACTTGGAACCCGGGTTAGCCCCCACCACCAGTAAATTGGTTTTAGCCGACACCGAGCCGGCGGTATGCGCCCCCAGTTTTTTGGCCATGTTTTTAGCC
Source organism: Candidatus Vogelbacteria bacterium RIFOXYD1_FULL_44_32 (assembly GCA_001823065.1). GTDB lineage: Bacteria > Patescibacteriota > Minisyncoccia > Phycocordibacterales > XYD1-FULL-46-19 > XYD1-FULL-44-32. Next base: position 22,642 of record MHTJ01000004.1, on the reverse strand, counting down.
TGCGGGCGGGACATTTTGGCCAGCGTGCCAGTAAAAACAATAGTCTGGCCCGAGAGTTTGCCTCTCACATTTGGTTCCACCGGTTCGATTATGACCTCTTTGACTAAGTTTTTAAGCCGAGCTAAATTATCTTTATCTCTAAACCAATTATAAATGGCTCGTCCCACCACTTCCCCGACCCCATCTAAAAGTTCTAATTCAGTGGTCGTAGCTTCCTTGATTTTAGCTAGAGTAAGAAAATGTTGAGCTAAAATATCCGCAGTTTCTTCACCCACTTGGGAAATTGATAAGCTAGTCAGAAATCGTGCCAGTGTAATCTGCCGACTTTTGTTTATTGCTTCAATTAAATTTTTTGCCGACCTGGCACCCAATCTTGGTAAATCTACCAAATCACCTTCTTTTAGGGTAAAAAAATCACTATCGTCTGAAATTAAATGTTCGTCGAGCAAAAGATCAACCACTTTCGGGCCCAAGCCATCGATATCAAAAGCAGTTTTGCCCACAAAGTGATACAACCGACGCCGATGCTGAACTGCTGAATTTTTATCAACCACCCGCCAAGCGGCTTCCCCCACTTTTCGTTCAATTTTACCAATCTCTGGCAAGCTGGTCGGGAATTTAAAAATCTTTTCGCGACCAGTGCGTAATTCGGTCAAAACCTTAATAATATCGGGAATAATATCCCCCGCCTTTTGAATAATCACTGTATCACCAATCCGTACCTCTAAACGTCTAATTTCATCTTCATTGTGTAAAGTCGCTCGTGACACGGTCGAACTGGCGACCAAGACTGGCCGAAGCACCGCCACTGGTGTCACTACCCCGGTCCGCCCCACTTGTAAAATAATATCTTCTACCACCGTCGTCGCTTGCTCGGCAGCAAATTTAAAAGCAATACCAAACCGAGGCGACTTACCGGTATAACCTAGGATATCCTGATATTCCCGCTCATTGACCTTCACCACCACGCCATCTATTTCATAAGGTAAAGTGTCTTTCTTTTGGTCCCAGTACTGCCAAAAGGCAATTACTTCCTCAACTGTGGCGCAATGTTTAAATTTATCATTCACCTTGAACCCTAGTTTTGACAATAATTCTAGTTCAGCTTTTTGGGTATCGGGCAAAGTAAAATCGGCTCGAGGTAAGTCATAGACAAAACTCGCCAACTCTCGGCTGGCCACTATACGCGGATTTAGCTGGCGAATAGTGCCCGCCGCAGTATTGCGGGGGTTGGCATATAGTGGCAACCCTTTTTTTTCTTGCTCTTTATTTAATCTGACAAATTCTTTTTTACTCAACCAAATTTCACCCTCGGCGACCAAACTAGCTGTCGAACCAACAAGGCGCAATGGGATAGACTTGATTGTTTTAATATTTGAGGTCACATCCTCACCCACTGCCCCATTACCTCGCGTGGCGGCGGTTTTTAAACTACCTTTTTCATAAGTTAAAACGATTTTAAAACCGTCAATTTTCAACTCGCAAGTATAGGTGGGGCTGACGCTCCCCAAAAGACGCCTAATTCTAGTATCAAAATCTCTAATATCAGCCACCGTAAAAGCATCGGCAAAAGACCATTGAGCCACGGTGTGTTTAACTTTGGTAAATTTTGCCAGCGGTTCACCCCCCACCCTTTGTGTGGGCGAATCGGGGGTGATCAGCTCGGGCCACTTTTGTTCCAGCCCCATCAGCTCGTTTAAGAGCGAGTCATAGGCCGTATCCGTTATTTCGGGCTGGTCTAGAACATAATACTGATGATTATGTCGCTCCACCAACTGTCGCAGTTTGGCTACCCGCTTACTCGCTTCCGCTTTAGTCATAGCTATACTTTACCGCCTAAAAGAAGCTGGGGCAAATATTAACTAGACTCACCACTGCTAACTCGATATATTTCCTTAGCGACTGCGCGGGGGTGGTCGGGGTTATTGCAGAAATTTATCCCGCGCGAGGTAATTAGGGCACCACCGGGTCGAACAACAATATGAACATCAGCACAACTAGCGCCACTATCTGGATCAACACGTAAAAAATATTCAAGGTCACCTTGTGGATTGGGCCCACCACTTGATTCATCTATATCGATACATTGCAAATCAGTCCACGCCAATGCTGGTTCCATTAAAGTATCTTCGCTATCAAACTTGCCAAAAAAGTTGTTGACCTCACCATATTCAGCACACTCCGCTCCGGCATTGGCGGCATAATAAGCCGATTGTGATTCACGACCGATTGAAGACAAAACCAGTTGTTTGACAATAATATTGGCCAGCAAAATTCCACTCATTGAAACCACACCGGCCACGAGAACCGCATACAATATTACAAACCCCTTTTTTGATTTAGTAGATATCATATTAAATTAAAATTCTACCTCAACAGCCGAGGGTGGTGGAGAAAGTAGATTCTGAATGATCGTTGATATTTCCGTCTTGTTAATTTTGTTTTTTTCTGACCAAATTACTTTAGAAGTAACTAGCCTCTGCCCCGGTTTGCCCACAATATCACTTATTTTAACCTGACGTGAAAATAAAGAAGGAGTATCGGTATTGAAATTTCCCACGCTATAAGTATTGGCATCTTCATTTCCAGTCAAATATAATTGACAATTACCCCTACCCCCATAATCAACAGCCTCCATATCTGTATTAGAGCAAGCCCTAAATTCAAGCTCCAAAGTAGGGTTACATCCATTCGCCGAACAGGGCGCCATATCATTAAGCCAAGAATTGGGATCAATCTCCCCCTCACCACTTGGTGCTATATTATTATCTCGTTTATTTATAACTAGTTCTATCCCTTCCTGGGCCAAAAAATAAGCGATGACCTGGTTTTTAGCAAAATTACCATCACTAATAGCTCGTGCCAAGAGACCAAGAGGAGCGATGACCGCAAACACTAAAATCAACACCGCGACAAAAGTCTCAATGAGCGTAAAACCTTGCTTATTTTTGTTTGGACCGATCATATATTATTTCTCTTATTACGTTGGGCCAGCGAAGTTTGGAGTAGAAATTCTGTTTCCAGCCCTTGTTTATTTTTAGCCTTGCCTTTCATCACTATCGTCACTAGCTTACCCTCATTAGCACCACCCCTCACATCAAAGTTTAAGCGAGATATTTCTATTTCCCTTGAGGTAAGATCAGTACAATCATTGATAAGATCATCACATTCCTGCAAAACAGTCCCTTCTAGTTTATAAGTAACAGTTCTCTGTCTTTCGTATGTTGTACCCTCCACTATCCGATATTCATCAAAACTAAATTGGTCGCCCCCAATCGAATAATTTTCCCCTTCGCGAATTTGTAAAGTCATGGTATCCATCGCTAAGTTTAAATTATCAATGATTGCCCGGTTGCTTTGAACTTTACGGTAAATATTAGCGAGCACAATAAACGAACCACTGGTAATAAGGGTGACAATCGCAAAAATCGATACCGAGACCATTAGCTCAATTAGGGTAAATCCTCGTTTAGTTTTAAATTTATTTTTTATCATGGAGTTTCAACCACATTTTCCACACTAATTTGCCCATTACTCCGTACAATAATCATTTTTTCTTTACCAGTTTTGTCGGCCTTAATATATATTTCGGCACTATTTTTATTTTCCCCTTGACCATAATTACCGCCGATATATATTTTAGCACCCAGCTGGGGACGAGTATAAATGACATCTAGTGTCTCTATTTCATCACATTGACCACCGTCAACACAGATACGAGCCACAGTAATTGCGTGTAGCTTATAATCAAATACTCCTGGGTCACCCGGCGCTAAACCAGCAAAACCCACATTTCCTACATTATTAGTATATAAATAAAATTCGCGATTTTTACTGCCAGTTGTCTCCGTCGAAAAATGCACCCCGTAGCTTGGTTTAGTTTCCGTGGCACCAGCTGGGATCTTGCCCCCTGAGGCATAGACTTGGGCCGAACGGATAGTGATAGCGATGTCTTGCGCCACTAGGTCCAGCGCCGAGCGGTCGCGAAACTGCGGAATATACATAATGACAATCGAGGTCATCGCTAGCACAATGGCCACCACGACCATCATTTCGAGCATCGTGAAGCCGGCCTGTCTCTTTTTAGTTTTAGAAAGCAATTGGTGTCGCATGAGCTAGCAAAATAAAGCTTAAAATAGCACCCAGAGCGAGAAATGGGGCAAAAGGCAATTCGCTTTTCATTGTATAAACCCGTAAATATTTCGGCAAATTTTTATGGTTTTTGAGACCAATCAAGATGAGGCCGACCACAGCACCGGTGACAAAAGCGATTAGAAGCGAGATAAACGAGGCCTTAAGACCCAGCCATAAACCTATCCCAAACACCAGCTTGGCATCGCCAAAACCCATCAGACGGCCATCAGAAAAATGCCAAATCGCCCAAAAAAGAGCAAACAAAATTCCCCCCGAATACAGCCCGTGTAAAACCCAAACCAATTCCCGAAAACCAAAATGGAGATGAACGATAAAGACTGACAAAGTGGCCACCGCCATAAAAATATAAACCAATTCATCGGGAATTATTTTATGACGCAAATCATAGCCGGCGATTACCACCAGTACCGCCGACACTACCCCACCCCACAAAATATATCGTAGCTCCTGAAAATATTCGCCAGCGACATAGGTCGAGCTGGCTGATAGAGCAATAAACAAAAATATCAGGGCTGTCAGGATTTCTACCACCACATATTGGACTGCTATTTTACTCTCACAACCGCGACATTTCCCTTTTTGGGCGAAGTAACTCCAGACTGGGATTAATTCTGACCAGGTCAGTTGTCGGCGACAAGCTAGGCACATAGACCGACCATTTAGAGTCAGCCCAGTGTTATAGCGTAAAATGACGACATTTAAGAAACTCCCGACAATGAGACCTAATACCGTCGCTAAAATAATAAAGATGGTTTCCATGCTTTATTGCGTTCCGGCACTGTTGGTAAAGTTGAGCCAGATTTTTTTAGTTGTTGTAGTCGGATCACCAGCGTCAGAATAGGCTGTCCCCACTAAATCGGTTGAATAATAAGCCGTCCGTGGATTAGCATTAGGTATTTTGTAAAAACGCAAATATAGAGGTGTACCAGTGCGTCCTTCCGGTAAATCGACTGAACACCCAATAAAGGAAGATGGATCAGTACAAATATGAACTTCAAACAACGGACTAGATAAGTTTTCAATCGCATACTGGACACTACTATAATTTGAGGTAATTGTCGCTTTGTTTTGCGAGTAGATTCCCCGTGAAGCACAGTTGGCTTCGATATCACAGTTAAAGGTAATAGCACAGGCCCCTTGGTAACCCGTCGAACACGCTAGGGTAAATAAATTAGTTGGAGGACAACCTGATTCGCCTGGGGTACACGTCCCACCATCAAATGTCGCGGTTACCGTTTTACTACTTGAGTCAATGCTTACATTACAGGTCTGATTATTAACTGAATCGCAACCAGCCCAATCACTAAATGAAAATCCACTAGCCGGAGTAGCTCCTAAAATATAGTCAGTCGCATTACTGATATTTTCTATACTACAAACACCACTATAGGAACCGTTTGCGCGTGTACAATCTATATCATTACCAGCACCAGTAACAGTCCCGTTACCAACAATTTCCACTGTCAAATCAGGATCGCCATCACCGCCACAATTAATAACACAATGGAATTCCGCGGTGACATCTCGGGCGACACTCATTGTCACGCTACAAGTAGCCGCCGTCCCAGTACAGGCTCCACCCCAACTAACAAAGGTAGAGTTAGCGTCGACAGTCCGAGTCAAAGTTACCACTGTACCAGTAGGATAACTCTGGTTACAAGTACCCGAAGTACAATTGATACCAGACGGATTGGAAGTGACTCGGCCACTGCCGTCACCAGTGATAGTGACACCTAAATTTTTATCCACACCGCCTCCTCCCCCAAACGCCACGGAGACATTTTTTATGCTGTCCACCGCTACCATGCAGGTACTACTATGGTTAGCGCAAATGGCTGGCACCGCCCCGCCCCAAGTCACTTGGCGCCCAGCACCTATAGTTGCGGTCAGGGTCACATTTCTAGCAGTAGGATAAGTCCGCGAACAAAGAATATTGGTTGTACATTCGGCGCCCACTGGGTCAGAGAAAGTCACTTTTTCACCTGTGACCATACCGCTTGGCGTTAGGTTTAGAACATAGGCCGGATTGGCTGTACAACTTGGACAACTAGCATATTGGAAATCAACCCAACCCACCACGTCACCACCCCAAGCAAAACCGGAAAATTGAGTAGCGGGTGGTACTGGATTTGGGTTGTAAACTGGACCATAAGCCCCGCCAGCGGTAGTACGCCCAGCTAGACTAATCCACCCGTCCCAACCCCCACCATTTGAAAGGGCTTTAATCCAACCTTTCAGCTTATTGCCATCAAAACGAGCCTGACCTGCAAGGGTCCCCGACCCGACCGGATAATTTCGAGTAGCCGGAGCAAAATCTACCCAGCCAATGTTGGAGCTCCAGCCGTAACCAGCCAAAAAACCACTAGCTTGTTTACTGACTTTATAATTTGAAACACTACAAGTCGCAGTATTGGCACAATTTAAGCTAATCCAGCCAATGTTGGAGCTCCAGAGATAGCCGGTGAGTTCATTGTCAGCGGCGGCCGCCTTTTTTGCCCCGTCACCAGCTGGCAAAATCGAAGCCGTGACTAAAACCAAGATGAGTAACCCTAAAAAAGGCAAGAGTTTTTTAGACATATTTATTAGCTAGATTATTTAACTAATCATAGCATTTTCCCCACCAAAACCCAGCCAAACCTTATCCACATTGTGATGATTAACTAATCCAAACCTAAACCCCCGCCGAGCTTCGCTCGGCGGGGTGGTAAATTTTTAAGAAGTTGTAACCGGGTTACACTCAATTTTTCTACTTTCTCTACCACCACCACTTTTAAACCACCTTGGGCCACCGGAAACACCATAAATAACTTTGCCATTATAGCCACTAGAGTCTACACACCACCACTTCTCATCAGTAGGGACCGAACTACTTGGCAAAAGAGCTACTACTGCCCACGACGTGGCATTTGTTGTCCCACTAGGACGAGTCACGCACTGTACATAAGTTGAACCTATTTTTACATTAGACAATATACTAGAGATATATTTAACCAGGGTTGGATCCTGAAACATACCCGCCGAATCAGTACAGCCAAGTGTGTCACGTCCATTCAGTCCACCTTTACCATAAGTATTGTTATTGCTCAGAGCATAAAGCTCCGCCGCCGAACGCAACTGCCCCATTTCTGATTGGATTTTGGCATCTTTGGCTTTCGTCTGTGCCCCACCCAAAGCGGTAATAACTATCCCCGACAAAATACCGATGATGGCGATAACGACCAGAAGCTCAATGAGAGTAAAACCTTTGTTATTCATAAGCTGATTTTATAATCCTTACTATTAAATCTATATTTCATACAGATGGTATTTGGCGCTTACCACTAAAATATTTTTAGGTGGAGGAGAAATATACTTCTACTCACACTTAATGGTACCTGCGACCACTTGTGCCACCTTTGTCCCTTCCCCGGCATACCCACCATTATCAACACAGAAGTGTTTAGTAGGGTCGCTAACCATAACTGAAGAAATCGCGTATGCGTTTATATTAGCACGACAAGCAATGGGGGCAACGCCATTGGCCTTATTTATAGAATCGTAGTACGGCCTTGTTGTTTTATTAACCAATGCTGAATTAATGCTCCCACATATCAAATCAGAATATTTATTACCATTTTCTAGATAGTATAACTGTGCAGCAGTTCGAAAACCAATAAGTTCAGATTTTATTTTAGCATCCTTGGCTTTTGTCCTCGCCCCACCTAAAGCCGTAATCACTATCCCTGACAAAATACCGATGATGGCGATAACGACCAGAAGCTCAATAAGGGTGAAACCAGATTCTGATTTTATTTTTACCATTATAATTTATGTATTATATACACTTTCAAAATCTAAATTTATGATGTTGGGGTAGGGGTACATTCTGTCGCACCGGCTGTGCCCGCACCAGAAAATCCTTTACTATCAACACACCACGAACCACTTGCACTAGGTAAATCTACTGCATAGACATATTCCTGGTCCCCTGGGTTACATCCAGCAACACCTAAGGCCGTCACATATGGAGCAGTTTCAGAGGCCTCACAAACAAGTAGATAGTTGCTATCATTAGAATATACCAACTCCGCTGCTGTCCTAAAACCAGACAAATTGGATTGCACCTCGGCGTCTCTTGCCTTTAGCCGCGCCCCACTCAAAGCTGTGAGCACTATCCCCGACAAAATACCGATGATGGCAATCACCACCAACAATTCAATCAAAGTAAAACCTTTATTTTTCATATTATTTAATTAATTTTTAACCGACTAATTTATAATTATTTAAACTACGACCATTATACCACCGGTTCTAACTTATGGATATAAATTTAATGGTCTCCCTATTATACCCGCCTAAAATCCCGAGGCAACGTTGTAGATGGGGACAAGGACCGAAGTGAGCAGGATACCCACGGCCAGGCCCAAAAGCACGATCATCGCTGGCTCAATGAGCCCCACCAAGGTATCAACCTCATTATCCACCTCCCGTTGATAAAACTTGGACAAAGTCGCGAGCACAAAAGTCAGCTTACCCGACTCCTCGCCCACCTTGATCATCTGACTCATAATACTCGGCACCTCTTTATGGCGCGACAAAATATCTGAGACGGCATTACCCGATTTTACCAACTCGGCTGTCTCCTCTAAAATTTCGCGGAAGACATCATTACCTACCACCTCGGCGGTAATTTCAATCGAACGCACCATGGACACCCCAGAAGTAATGAGGGTGTTTAGATTGTCGGCCACGCGGGATAAATAAAGCTTGCGGTAAAGCGTGCCCACATAGGGAATCGAGAGTTTAAAGCGAGACAGGGCCATCCGGCCGTTGGGGGTGGGAATATATTTGAGTAAAAAAACAATAATGACCACCACCAAAAACAACAAGAGCCAGCTATAATCGACAGTAAATTGGCTAAGCCCCATCACCATCCGCGTATAAATCGGCAGTTCTTGACCAGTTTCAATTAATATTTCGGACAACCGGGGAATCACAAACGCGAGCATTAGAATCATCACCACCGCAAAAGACAAAATGACGAAAATAGGGTAAATCAAAGCATTTTTGGCCTTGGACATTAGGGCGTAAGTCCGGTCGAGATAGTCGGCGAGATAAGTGAAAGTTTCGGACAGCTTGCCCGACTCCTCGCCCGAGCGCACCATATTGACATAAAAATCGGTAAAAACATCGGGGTGTTTAGCGAGCGCGGTGGAAATAGGAACCCCGCCTTTTATATCGTCGGTGACCTGAATTAGTTTTTTCTGGAGGACCGGATTGGAGCTTTCGACCGCGATGAGCCGAAAGGTCGAAAGCACCGACACTTTGGCTTCAAACAAAGTGGCAATCTGGCGGGACAAAATCACCACATCACGCGGGTGAATGCGATTTACAAAGGCCGACAAACTGGCGCTCCAAATCCCGTGGTCGCCTTCTTCCTTAATATTGATGACAATTAACCCCCGTTTTTGGAGAGCGGTAATGGCCACATCACGATTCCCGGCCTCGATACTGCCGTTTTGCGACTGGCCGGTTTTGTTGGTGGCTTCGTAGGAATAAAGCATAGTAAATATTGATTATAAGAGGCGGTCCAAACTTTTTGGGTTCATACTAAAACGGTAGGCGGTTTCGGTCGAAATTTCACCTTGGCGCACCAAATCGGCCAAAGAATGGTTTAGATCAATCATCCCACTATCCGAGCCGGTTTCGATCACCACATCGATTTCGGCAGTCCGCCCCTCGCGGATGAGATTGGACACAGCATTGTTGTCCACCAGTAGCTCGTAAGCCGGAATAAGTCCCCCTGAGATGCGGGGCATGAGACGCTGAGAAAATATCCCAATCAAGGAACCAGCGAGCTGAATCCGAATTTGGCGTTGTTGGTTGGGTGGAAAAGAATCAATAATCCGGTCAATAGTTTGCGAAGCACTGTTGGTATGCAAAGTGGACAAAATAAGGTGGCCCGTTTCGGCGGCGGTGACCGCGGCACTAATAGTTTCCGGGTTACGCATTTCCCCGATCATCCCGACATTGACATCTTGGCGGAACATCGACTGTAAAGCGGCATGAAAATCATTGGTATCAAAACGAATTTCTCGTTGGTCAATAATAGAGCGGTCGTTGGTAAATAAATATTCAATTGGATCCTCAATGGTAATAATATGCTCCGCCCGCTCTTTGTTGATCAGATTTACCATCGAAGCCAGCGTAGTGGACTTACCCTGCCCCACCGGCCCCACCACCAGAAAGAAACCCTGTTTGCGCCGAGTAAATTCGGCCAAGCGGTCGGGTAGGTTTAATTCCTCTATGCTTTTAATGTCAGACGGGATGAGACGGAGGGCGATCCCCACCAAGCCTCGTTGGAAAAAAGCATTACCCCGAAACCGCGTCACCCCCTCGGGACTGTAGGAAAAATCGATTTCTTTACTTTCCAAAAAACGCGACTTGTTGGCCTCGTTTAAAATCTCCATCGCCATTCCCATGGTGTCGTCGGCTGACAGCACTGGCTGGTTGACCAATGGAATAAGATCCCCCGATACCCGAATCGACGGGTGCATCCCAGCGGTGATATGCAAATCCGATGCCCCTTCTTTTGTGACAATTAAAATCAAATCGTCTAGTTGTCTTTTGTAGTCAGCCATTATGATAAATTATTTAAGCTAATTATCGCACGAGACTCGCCCTAATACCAACCAAGTTACTCACAGTAAAGTTTTTTAAAGCTTATTCACTTCCGACCACGGCACCAAACCCGCAAAAGCTTTGGTCATGGCATCTTCCCGCATCGTCGTAAACCCTTTGGCTCGCACATGTTGATAAATATCATCTTCGCTGGGGCTCCGTAAAATCAGTCGCTCTAGCTCCCGGTCCATTTGGATAAACTCAAATACCGCTGTCCGCCCCTTGGTCCCCGTCGGAGCGCTAGGAATAGACTTGGCTTCATAGACCACATCGGGAATGGCAATATTTTTTTTGTACTCAGCTGGTAAATCCTCAAATTCTTTATCAATCATCACCTGCAAGCTACCATCGACTGGCACGGCTTCGCGCGCCTCGGGCACCAAAAGGGGCACCAGCCGTTGGCCAATCACCATCACCAAAGTGGGCGGAATAAGGTAAGGGTCAACCCCCATATCCACCAAGCGGGGCACCACCCCGATCGCGCTGTTGGTGTGTAAGGTAGAAAATACTAGGTGGCCAGTGAGCGAGGCCTGGATCGCCAGCTTGGCGGTTTCTTTATCACGAATTTCACCCACCATAATAATATCCGGGTCTTGACGCAAGATAGACCGCAACCCATTGGCAAAAGTATAATTGATTTCGGCTTGGACTTGGGATTGATTGACCCCCTCAATATCATATTCAATCGGGTCTTCTAGTGACACCACATTATATTTATTTTTTTCCAACGAATTTAACATGGCGTATAAAGTGGTGGTTTTACCCGAGCCGGTTGGGCCAGTGAGCAAGATCAGTCCATGCGGTTTTTGGATCGACTCTTCGACCAAGGTCAGTTGGGGCCCAGAAAAACCCACCGACTCGAGCGAAACCAATTTCTTCTCCGGGTCCAAAATACGTAGTACCACCTTCTCCCCAAAATAGGTCGGAAAAGTGGAAACACGAAAATCTATTTTCCGGTCTTCAATTTTAGCCGAAAAGCGCCCATCTTGTGGTTTACGTTTTTCGTCCAATTTCATATTAGTCAAAATTTTAATCCGAGCCACCACGGCATCGTGAACAGTTTTAGGTAAAAACAAACTAGTATATAAAATCCCATCCACTCGAAAACGGACTCGCACCTTATCAACAATCGGCTCAATGTGAATATCCGAAGCATTACCCTCGGCGGCGTGTTGTAAAATAACCCCGACAATTTTGGTCACTGGGGCCTCTTCAATAATATTCGGCCCATTACCTTTTTTCTGCTCACCATCTTTAATCAGCTCGGTCGAGGTTTTTTTATCAATCACCTCGTCGGCTTCAAAAGCGTTCAGCGCCCGATCTACCTGCCCCCCCAGTCCCTCGTAGCTTTTCAGTGCTAACTTAAAATCAGCCGTCGACAGAATAAAAATCTTAAACGGAATATTATTTTTAGACACAATAAATTGCAAAGCGTCACGCGCTTCAATATTGTCTGGGTCCACCATTCCCACCGCAAGAACCCCATCTTTAAAATTGAGCGGAATAAATTGGTAGTAACTGGCCGAATCTTCTGGAATGTATTTTAAAACATCAAAAGGAATACGGTCCCCAGCTAGTGTTGCTACCGGAATAGTCAGGTTATCATCCATAGCTTTTATTTATTTATAGTGTCAGAGCCGAATTTTCCTCGGCCGTGGTAGTACTGGTCCCCTCGGTGGCTGTGGCATTGGCTTCAGCCAAAGATAAATTACCCACCCCAAAAGGAGCAAAGGGGTTGGCTCGGCCTTGGGGACGAGGCGAAATGGCAGTGGTAAAATTTACCAAGTCAGTAGCAAAAATACGATTTTCAAAAATTTTACCATCAAGGTCAACCGACTGTAACGATTTTAGAAGAATCAGAAATTCCGATGTCTCGGTCGAGATGGTATTAGTCTGACCTGCCCCAGTTGAGCTAGTGGAAATACTAATATTGTCGTCTGTTGTTGAGCCACTAAAAAAATAGTAGGCCACCACTAGACCAGCCAGCACCAAGATCGAGACTAAAATGTTTATAAGCAATTTTTTTTGTTGCATAAATTTTTATTTGAGCCAATAAGTCTCAACGGTGAGCTGATAACTATTTCCGCCTTTTTCACCTTTAGCTTCGCCGGTCGAAAAAGTCAAATCTTTAACCTCGAGAATACGCAAACTAGTGGCGATATCTTTCAAAAAGTTCTTATAATCAGCATAACCACCGGACACAGTAAAGGAAACCGGCACAGTCGCTACCATTGGTTCAACTTCGGCTTCACTGCTCCTTTTGTTATTCTCCCGCTTCAGCTCCACCTCACTAATTTTCATATTAGACCGGCTGGCAATATTGTTGATATCGACAATCAATTGCAAGTCATCAACTCGATCAGGCAAGAAATCGTCTAGCCGTTGGATTTTATCAGCCGAAATAGCTTCAACTTTTGCTTTTAGGTCAGAGGCCCGGTCGGCTAAAGCTTTGGCATCAACCAGGGCCTTAGACAAAGCGCTCTTTTCATTACGGAGCTCCACAATATTGGCCTGACCATTACCCATAAAACCATCACCCCGAATTAGCGGGTCGGTCAGGCCAAAATAGACACCCCCACCAACTAAAATTAAAACTATGGGCAAAATTATTTGAACAAACATATTAGTTGGCTAAATAAGCTAATAATGAAGGGACCGGCACTAATTCCAAACTAAAGGTGACATTTCCACTTTGATCTAAGCCGAGATTGGAAAAAACGGCCCCGCGCAAGGAATTGCTAGCTTCCAAAACTTTTAGCTGAGCGGCCAAATCGGTATAACCCACGGCTACCCCCTCCAAAAATACTTTGTCCCCATCTAAATCAAGCTTAGTAAAGCGCACGGTGTGGAGAGTGAGGCGCTCTAGGAGGTCAAACAAGGGCACCATATTGGTATGGCTATTAATCAAACTTTCCGCCACTTTCATTTTTTTATCCAATCGATTGTAGCGATTGATACTATCAATACCGAGATTACGGCGAGTATTTTCTACCGTGGCTTTTAAACCACAAGCCGTGCCATCGCCCGCACAAGGTTTGTTGACCTGTAAATCCAAAACATAGCGGTAGCTATAAGCGCCCGCAAATAGAAATAGTGATAACCCAACGATGATGAGTGCGATCATCATCATAATACCCATCGTCGATTCTCGGCGCGGACGAAGCCCCACATTTTCCCGCGGTATAAATGATGATTGATTTTGGATTGGCATATTTTTAATTGATGATATTTAAATTATAGCTCTTCTAGGGCCCGTAACGCTAGTCCGATAGACACCGCAAACTCCGGACCAACGGCTTGCAAAATATTTTCCAGAAAAGCGGGTGCGTCAACGCGGTCAAATGGTGTGGCAAAAACTACTGGCGCGTAGACATTGGACTTGGCTAGATCAAAAAGTCCGGGTAAAAGGGCACCACCGCCAATCAGAAAAACTTTCTCCACACTACGGTTGTGTTTCTTCTGATATTCTACCATTACTTGGCTCACTTCGTTAAATATGTATTCCACAATTGGGCTTAAAGTCTCGCCCAAATCTTTGTCCCCCACTTTTTCCACCAAACCAACTTTACGTTTTATTTCTTCGGCTTTAGCAAAAGAAACATTTAGGGAACGAGCAATGGCGAGGGTCACATCTTGGGCTCCTTTATTAATCGTATGTGAAAGCCGGACTGTCCCTTGGTCAATAATTACCACTTTGGTGGTAGCTGCGCCCAAGTCGACTATTACCATCGCCCCCCGACTGCCGTACAGTGAAGCCCGCATCGCACTGAAAGTTTCAATCTCTAAAAATTTAGCTTCTAGGTTGGTGAGGCGAGCAATTTCCTCATATTGTTTTATGGTATCTTTGTGAATAGCCACGATCAGCACTTCCACTTCTTTCATTTTGGGCATTTTTTCACTCTCGGCCTTGTCGGTTACAGTGGGGGCATTGGGCTCTTCGGCTCCTATTAATTCCTCGCGCATATCAGGAATCACCGACCAATCTAATATAACTTCCGAAATAGGCACGGGAATATATTTACGCGCCTCGAGGGGCACCATTTGAGCCAGTTTAGCTTCGGGCAAATCTGGCACATCAATAGTCACCAGCAAGCTAGACCGCAAAGGAATAGCCATAGCCCCCACCTTGGTGGTGATATTGGCTTCTTTGAAAAGGTCTTTGATAAGTAAAGCGAGCTGGTCGGGGGCCAAAGTCACTGCTTGACCCACGGCTTTACTAGCATATGGCCCGGTCGACAACTCGCCATAGGTTTCCAATATCACTCGCCCCTTTTCTTTACGCAATTGAATAACCTTCACCGACGATGAGCCGATGTCGAGACCAATAATACTATTTTGCTTTTTGAAAAGGCCAAATAATGAGGCCATAATAAAATTAGTTTTCGCTGATTAGCAAAAGTTCTATAATAAAAGTATAGCACAAACACGTCTCCTGATGTTTAAATTTTTCGCCAAACTTATCCACATTGCAACTAAAATATTTTTTCCACACTATTGTGTCGGCTGTGGAAAAAATAATATTTTATTGTGCTCAACTTGTGCACCAAAACTGGAGCGTAATTTTAGTGAAGAAGAAAATATTATCACTGCCCTCGCCTACTCTGACAGAGCGGTGCGCCAATTGATCTGGCTAATGAAATATCGCGGTTCCAGTGAAGCCACCTTAATTTTGGCCCAAAAATTAGAGGAAGCTATTTTACATCATCTGTCCGATGTCCCTGACTTTTTTGTCACCACTGAGAAAATTTTACTGGTCCCTGTGCCAATGACGAGAAAGCACCAGCGGCGCCGGGGCTGGAACCAAGCTCTATTACTCGCGCAAACTATCGCCCAAATTTCGCCAGCTAGTTTTACCGTTAGCCAAGCGGTGGTAAAAGTAAAAGACACTAAAAGCCAAGTCCATTGTCAAAATAAACAAGAGCGATTACAAAATTTAAAAAATGCCTTTGGTTTAAGCCCCACCGCTGATATTGCCGGTAAAATAGTGATTGTGATAGACGATGTCACCACTACCGGCACCACCTTGACCGAAATCATGCGGGTATTAAAACAAAAACCCCCGCGCCGCCTGTACAGCGCCGCGGTGGCTCATGGGTAATGACTTTTTTGTTATTTAACAGTCAAACCAAATTAAAACCCCCCGCGCCGTAGGCGCGGGGGGTTTTAATTTGGTTTACCTTATGACAAATGGGCCGAGACCAATTTGGTCATTTCAAACATGGAAACTTCTTTCTTGCCCCCAAAAACTTTTAGGAGTTTTTCGTCAGCCAGAATATTGCGCTTATTGCTTGGGTTCTGCAAATCGTTCTTTTTAATATAAACCCAAATCGCTTTCACTACTTCTGATCGAGGCATTGGACCCTTCCCTACCACCGCTGCGAGATCGTCGCTCACGGTCATTGGCTTCATAAATGCAGAATTTGCTTTAGGCATATGTACTGTATTACTTATTTAATAATAGCCCCAAAAAATCCTTATCACACTATCCTAACATAGATAGGCGGATTTGGGGAGAGCTGACCCTTATTTTTGCAGAATCCCTCCCCACTCTATCACCGTGAAGCCTCGTCGAGGCAAAGCTGTCAGCTGCTGCGGTGGTAGAGAAATCTTCTCCTGTAACCCCTGAAAATCAAGAAAAACGCGAATCAATGTATCTGGACGAGGTGACAGAGCAAGTGGAGCCAGTTCATTCATTTCCTCGGTAGTAAACCAGGTTAGTCGGACATAGGGCGTGGTTGGCATATTTGGCAACCAAAACTCCAGAAAGTCTGCCAACTCTTTATCGTTGAGGCCAAGCTGAACTAACTGCCTTGTTAGGATACTCTCGACCTCTTCTGCCGATACCACGGTCCCCGCCATCACATTCGGATAGAGGCCATGACCCGTTCCTTCCCAAAATAAAGATTCATATTTTTTACCATCACTATTTACTATTATACCGTCAGGATAAGCCTTCACTTGCCAACCATCGCCATAGGTCGGCTCCGACACGGTGACATCGGCCCCCACCCGCACCCTCACATCCATTGGGGTAGGCGGATACAAGTAAATGACCGGCTTACCACATTCGGCCGCTAGACCGTATGTATTATTAGTGAAAATAACATAGTCACCGATGGCATTTTTATAAAAAACCACTGGATGATGGGCCGCCCATTCTTCCACGGTCAGTGATTCCATTTCTTCAGTCGGGCCATGATATACCTTGCCTCCGAGTTTATAGAAAAAAGCCATGATCGGATGATTAATATCCGTTAACTCATAAATGCTTTCGCCCGAGGCGGTTCGACCAGTTACCTTGATTTGACTCGACACATCTATCCCTGGCGTGACCAAGGCTCCCGGGTTACCGCAACCACCGGTCGCGGCCGCCTGACTGTACGTATCAGTATTGGCACTGCCATCTGTCCAGATAATCTGTGGTACTGAATCGTCAGTAAAAAAGGGATAACTAATATTGTATTCGGTATAAAAGCCGCTTGGTAGTTTAAGAACATAGCGATTGATGACAACTCCATTTAATTTCTGTCGCCAGATATACATTTCACCTTGGTTAATATCATCGACCTTTATCATAACCGAAGAACCGTTTTCCCCTTTGCTCGCTAAAGCATTTTTAAAATCTACTTCAAACAGACCTGAGGTAACAATATACCTATTTTTAAGTGACAAACCACGATAATTAAGAGACACTGGACCCTGAATTCCTTGGTAGATGATTGTATTATCTGTTTCATCTACCAAATTGGATAATTTTATTCCATAGTTAGCTTCATAATCGTTGATCGGATTTGTAACAACCTTGGATGACATGGCCGACATAAACACGTACCGGCCATCCTGCTTCTCAAAGAAAAATTTTGGCAAAGAACCTGGTCCCTCGGGTGGCGCTTCAGCTAAAATAATTGTATTTTTGCCATTCTGCCCCAAATCATAGTAGGATACTTTCTCCGAACCAGCATAGTTACTGTTAATATTAAGAAGACCTTGGTCGGAAAGTGGTAAGCCTTTTATGCGCCAACTTACCGCTACGGTTGTCGTGGCTACTTTTCCTGATTCTTCAATCTTTATTCCAGCTTCTTCTGACTTGTCTGTATTAATTTGCCACCAAGCACCAAAAACACTAAGTGCTACGAGGACGCCAAGCAAGACCAGCCAGACCAGTCGCGATTTCTTTGGCTCAGCTGGCGGCATAGCCGGTGCAACTTGAGCTGAATTTCCAAAAGATGTGTTTTGTTCCATGTCACTATTATACGCTTTTTACTTTTCTATCCTAATTTTCGATCTCAATACCATCCCCGGCCGGCGTCTTTATTACATAGTCTTTAAGCGGAAAATACAGCTGATCGAGTACAGTCTTTTTTTCATCTCCTCTTATAAGCTGTGGCTGGTAGTTGGTTAGACGAATCGGTAAAGCAAAGAGTTTAATACTTGATTCGGTAAACTTACCGGCAAGCATGAGTCCAACTTGAGTCTCCGGATATACCTGGTCAAAAATGAAATTTCCGAGTGAATAAAAAATAGGTTTGCCTTTGTAGATTTCCGCATCCTGGATCACATGTGGGTGGGCCCCAATCACCATATCGGCCCCAGCGTCGATCCAGGTATGGGCGGCGGCACTTTGGGTCGCATTGTGCTGTTCTACATACTCAACCCCCCAATGGGCAAAAACGGCCACTTTTGTGTTCGCATCTTCTTTTAATTTTTTAATAATCACCACTGCCCCCTCTGGCGTCTGCCCCGGAAAAGTCAGATTCATGCCAATGACCGCCAGTTTCAGACCTTCACCTTGAAATATCACCACATTATGAAGACCACTATCAGTCGCTCCGCCAAAAACCTTGATGCCGACCTCTTCCAAAAGCTTCCGCGTCGTCGCCGTCCCCTCCGGCCCGGCATTGGTGCTGTGGTTATTAGCGAGACTCGCACCATTTACACGCAGAAAAGTCAGCGCCTCAACTATTCGTGGTGAGAATTTGAAAATGATATTGTTTGGTTCAGGACTATCAACTATTGGTTCGGTCGTAATTGCCCCCTCGAGGTTTATAATCGCCGCATCGGTACCCCAAAACACTCTGTCGCCCAGCTGGCTGAATATTTTTTTAAAATCGCTCTGATAGACACGATGGACATAACGACCAAACATAGCGTCCCCAGCAAAAATGAAGCCCACTTCTGGTTCTGGTACCACCTCCTCCCCTTTTTCATACCAACCAAAAATATGAGTGGTCGTCTCCACATCCGGATCCTCGTAAATTACCCCCGAGTTAGTGTGCGCATATTCTTCAAATCGGCGCGTACTATGGCTTTTGGCCCACAAAGACATTAATGCAAGCGCCGACCCCGAATCGACTTCGCTTTTTTCCAGTAAAGCTACTGCGTCTAATTTCTGCAACGCCCTTCTTGTTAGATCATCATGGAGTTCCGCTAAAAGAGCCGGTTGGTAATGGGAAAAATCAACAGAAGCAATAAGAAGACAATCGGTGCAAACCTCTCGCAAAGTCTTCTCCAGTTCAGCGAGCCGCACGGCCGATACTTCTTTTAACATAAGCGGTACGAGCCTGGCTTCAGGAAAGTTCTTCTTAATATCACCCAGTATCGCGTAGATGCCATGCTCATTGGTAAAACTATATGGTTCCTCACTTGCGAGGGCTGTGGACCGTAACCTATCAATAACAACCTCATCCGGCTTTAGTTCGCCATCGCGAACATGCCAGATTTCTTTTGAGACCTGGATGTCTCCCTTTCCCGCTCCATAATGGTTCGGTGATACGAGAATAATCGTCGCCGGTGCTGGTATGGTATCCCTTAGTTCCCTAAAAAATTCTGCCCGCTTATCGGCTACCAGGTTATGGTGAGGTACAACTATAGAAGAAATGAATTTATTATTTTTAAAATAGTGACGAGTGAAAAAAACTATAACAATAGCGGTTACCAATATAATGAATACTATCACCACCTTTAACAATACAGTCGAAAAAATTTTCATTACCTAAGTAGTATACCCTCCTTTTACCGCTAATAAAAAGCTTCTATTTATAAAAATGACCAATTGAAAAATGGAAACAAAACTGCTAGTATCAGGCAGTAAAGTGTACAAACGGAGAGTTGGCTGAGTGGCCGAAAGCGCCTCACTGCTAACGAGGTAGGGGCTTTAAAACCCCTCGAGGGTTCGAATCCCTCACTCTCCGCCAAGAAAATTTAGTATCGGTATGACCCATGTACCTAAGGATGTTAGGGCGACTCAACTACATTAATGTCAGATGACCTGCTAAAAATAAATCAAAAACTTATTGAGGTTCTTTCTCAAGAGAAGGGGTATTTTGGACGTGTATATACATGGGGACAAAGG
>MHTJ01000004.1:300-2468 GCA_001823065.1 Candidatus Vogelbacteria bacterium RIFOXYD1_FULL_44_32 | reverse complement strand
ATGATCAGAGAAAAAATCTCTCAAGAATAATTAACTATTTTGAGATACACGTTAATCCATTAAAGAAGATGCTGGATGGCGATACTAATAAAACTTTATACGGTTTATATTCTGAATGGGCGTGGTCTCACTTCATGACAGTTGTTATGTTTGGAATGCTGGAGTTTGCTGTAAAGCTAACGTCGTGCGCTAAATACAATTCCCGAGGTCATTTACAGAAATACGTAAGTATAGAGTCTTTTATGGAAACGTACTTACCTGAAGATGTAAGAGAAGATATTGCCAAAAGATATAAAACAGAAACAGGTAATAAACTCAATTCGTTTGCAGAAGTTATAGAACACTTATGGCATGAGATACGGTCTGGGTTTATACACGAGGCCGGTATCCATTCAAAAGGACTGGAATGGGGTACTTTGAAAGGCATGGGTACACAAGAAGACCCTATAACAATAGAAACTGATGTTCCCGTGCAGGAATTGATGCAGGTAACATGGCAAGCAATTCTGAAATCTTATGGGTATTCAGGATCTTTGCGCTTACCTAAATATAATAAGGATAAGTAGTTATTCTTCGATCAAGGTGAGTGTCTTGTCCTTGTATAAAATCCTCGATCTCAGGTTCGCTAATAGCTCTCTTTTTTCAATTGTAGTTCCTTCCTTGAGGATATATTTCGCATAGTTTCGTATATCAGTATCTTTGTTATTTTGAATTTTTTCTATTGAACCGAGCACTGATCTTTGAAAGATATTGAATCGTGCAATTTCTTCTTCAAGTTTTTGTCTCATACCAAGCTCATTTATATTCACTTTATCCAAAATTTTAAGTAATTCAGTTATCAAATCCTCTTCACGAATATATTTATTTTTGCAGTTGCGGTCTCTTGCTCGTGAGCAGGAGTAATAGATATAACGATTTGCACCACCATTTTTTAATTGTTTCCATTTTTCTTCCGCTGATATGCCGGAGCCACAATATCCGCAGGTAAATAGTTTGGTAAATGCGAACTCTTTCGTTTCCCGTACAATTTTGTCCCTCGTTCATTGTTCTTGTGCTTTATCGTACAACTCTTTCGATATTAAGGGTGTATGTTTTCCTGTATACCAGTTGCCACTATTTCTTGGTTTCTCGAATACGCCGTAATAGAAAGGATTATCGAGTGTTCGATACACACTACTTAATGTCATTGGTTTATTTCCTCTTGTGTGAAAGTTTAATTCAAATCGGAGCCAGTTGTAGAGCTTCCTGCCACTCCATCTTTCATATGCTACTTTCTCAAACATTTGTTTGATGATTGGCGAACGTATTTGATCCACAACCAACTGACATTTTTTATCCATCATGTATTGATTCAGATATCCCAATGGAGCGAGACCTGCCCATAAACCCATCTCTGCTCTGGTACGCAATCCTCTCTTTACGTTTACGCCACGATTATCATTTTCTAGTTTTGCCTGAGAACCAAGAATCATGAGGAGGAATTTCTCACTTGGAGAATTTGTGAACCGTTGACCGAAGGTTCGTATATCATGCAATTTTCCAGCATCCATAAGATCAACAATTTTCCCTAGGTCTCCAGCGTTTCTTGAAATACGATCCGGTGCCCATGTGAGAATGCCGTTGTATTTATCTTGTTTAAGGTCGTCGATTATTTCATTGAAGACCGGTCGTTGTCCTGTTTCTTTTGCTGAGTGTGATTCTCGCTTCATTTCGACAATTTCCAAACCTTCACGTTCGGCGAGTTGGAGCATCTCCTTGATCTGGGAATCAATCGACAATATCTGCCTTTCCTCACTTTCGGTTGATTTACGGGCATAAAGGCAGTACCTGACCCTGATGGGGGCTTGCACCTGCTTTGCTACGGTCCCTGTGGGTGCTATTGCTGTATTCATACCTACACAGGTACCGCAACCTCCCTGAAGAGTCTAGGCCGTTCCAAGTTGGCAAGCTGTTGGTAACTAAATTACCCTTATTTATCAATGCAAGTTAAGGTACAGACCTATGAAAACCTATGAACACTTGACTTGCTATTTGACCTGCGATAGGATTATACTCAACAATATGAGAAAAGACATACAAGCAAAACTTAGTGAAATGCCGGAGTTGCTCTCCATTGGGCAAGTAGCGGAGATTTTTAATATTCACCCAGATACACTCCGCAACTGGGA
>MHTJ01000004.1:0-280 GCA_001823065.1 Candidatus Vogelbacteria bacterium RIFOXYD1_FULL_44_32 | reverse complement strand
CTATGCGAGCCGGTAAACGCGGTGATCGAAAATATCGACCACAGGATATCAAAGCCATCGTCGATAAAATGGGTAGCAAACTCACATTGCCACAACTCGAACAGTTTCTTTGGAAGAGTGCGGACATTCTTCGTGGAAAAATCGATAGCTCAGATTACAAGAAATATATTTTTGGTCTCCTCTCCTACAAACGCATCAGTGACGTTTGGGATGAAGAATATTTAAAAGTGATGAATGAGTTTAAAGACGAAACAATCGCTCGAGCGGACTACAACCACCG
>MHTJ01000003.1:74872-320175 GCA_001823065.1 Candidatus Vogelbacteria bacterium RIFOXYD1_FULL_44_32 | reverse complement strand
ATTATAATAGTGAGGCCGAGCGAGACGATTTGTCTTGTACTTATGTGCCGATGGCGACTGATTTTGAAGCCACTTATGATGCTGTTGGTAAAAAAGGTATTTTGACTTGGCATAATCCGACCGGTTTTGCCAATCTAGCCGGCGTGCGGTTGGTCCGCAAAACTGGTTCTATTCCCACCTCGATTGACGATGGCACCGTGGTTTACGATGGGTTGGGTGAGGACACCGACGATGCTAGTGTCCAACTAGATATTCGTTATTATTATGCTTTGTTTGTTCGTTCCACCACTGGGCATTATTCGGCGCCGGTGATTGCCGTGCTTACCCCGGGCCAAGACGATGATGAACCCTTTGAAGAATTTCCCAATGCCACCAGTGATGACCCCTTGATCTCGTCCCTTAATTTAGGTGATTTTATTTTTACTCAGCTGGGGGAAAAAACGCAAAGATTTGGCCAAAATGGTCTCGTGGTAATAAAGGGGGATAAAAATTTTACTGTTTCCTTGGCTTATGAAAAAGTGCCTGAGGTTTTAAAAACTATCGGTATTACGCTCCACGATCCGGTTGATAAAAACAAAACTTTTTCCTTTACTTTGCGTTTGAATAGTAGAAAAACTGCCTATACCGCGACCGTGGCCCCACTGGGACGAACTGGTACTTATGGGGTAAATATTTATGTTTTAAATTTTGCCGACCAGACGATTAAAAAAATCACGGGCAATTTAGTGGTGGCCACCCCGGGGCTATTAGCGGCAGGCACCTTGCGGGCGGCGGGCCAAATTGGCCAAAAACTAGCGGTGGCAGTGGGGGTCGGGGCAATTATTTTACAGACCCTCGGCCTGGGCTCACATTTTACCACTCTGTGGGATTTGTATTTAATTTTAATGCGTCTTTTGGGCTGGCTCTTAGGGTTGGTCGGTTTGAAGAAAAAAAGTAAGCCTTGGGGTACGGTTTATGATGCGGTTACTAAACGGCCGATTGACCCGGCTTATGTTTCTGTCACCCCGGTGGCGACAACTAAAGAGGTGTCTTCGGCTATTACCGACATCGATGGGCGCTATGGGTTTTTCTTGCCCGCTGGTAGTTATATTATAAAAGCGGGCAAAACTCACTATTTGTTTCCTTCTCAGACCCTAAGTGGCAAAGACCATGATGAATTGTATCCCAATCTTTACTTTGGTGAACCAGTGCAAGTCACCACAGCCGAAGTGGTCAACAAAAATATTCCCCTTGATCCGATTGGCTTTGATTGGAACGAATTTGCTAAATCAAAATCGGAATTTTTCAAGATTTATTCACTAAAGGAGATTAGACGCAATCAGATTTTTTCTGGGCTGTATATTCTAGGTTTTGTTATTTCTTTAGGTAGTATGATTTATACTCCGAGCTGGTTTGATGTGTCCATTATTACGCTATATGCCATTTTATATTTCTTTCAAAAATTTTGGTCGGCCCACCACCTCCCGGTGCAAATTAAAAGCGCCAGCACGGGCGAACCCTTGCCATTTGCCATTGTTCGCTTTTACTTTGCCGACCTTGGCACCGAAGTTCGTGCTGTGGTGGCCGACGAGCTGGGCCGTTTCTTTGCCCTCCTGCGTCCCGGTCGCTATTTTTACACCGTGGAAGAAAAATTGGCCGATGGTAGTTATAAACGAGTCCTTACTTCTACGCCAGCCGACCTAAAGCGAGGTATCGTAGCCAAAAATATTCTTGTTTAGATAGTTATTCTAGATATTGACAAACTACCATAATAGGTGTATAATATTAAAAATAAGGTCTTTGATAAGACTTGCAGGTGGTCATAGCCAAAAGGGGCTTAAATTAGGCGTTTTTTGGCTGTGACTACCGCTGTGGTGGTCCTCCAGCATGATGATATGGCAACACGTTTATTTAAAACACGTTGCACTATAGAAAGGAACACGTCATGTCTGACACGTTCGTTCTCGATGTTGATCAGGCCAGTGAGCTCAAGCACGCCTTCAAGCGGAATGGGTTTACTAACGCCCAGATCAAAGAGCTGACTAGCGGAGATTTCCTCTCCGGCGTCCGCGATGTCATAGAGGGCCGCGCCGAGCTCGTTGTGAAAAAACACCTCATCAACCTCGACGCTGACCCCATGATTCCCGACGGCTGGAAGGTAGAGGAGCACCAGAGGGGCGGCCAGTTCGAGTGGGACGCCAGCAAAGTGGCTCTCTATCTCGACCCGTCCCAGCAAGGTGGTTCGATTGAGGGCAACAAGCTTCGCAAGAAGCTGAAGGGCAAGAACGTTTTCAACGCCGTTCTTCTTGATTACCTTCTCGCCAACCCCCACCTCATCCCCGAAGAGTGGAAGAAAGATGAAAACGGGAATACCCGCTACATCTTCTTCTGGGGTACGGTCTACCGCCGCTCGGGCGGGGGCTTGTGCGTGCGTTGCCTCAGCTGGTTCGGCGGCAGGTGGAGCTGGGTCTGCTACTGGCTCGACTCTGGCTGGCTCGACCGCAGCCCCGCTGTGGTGTCCGCAAGTTAGTGATTAGAGCTTTGGCTTTTGGTCTTAGAACCTTTGGCCTTAGCTCTCTCGACCCTGTTTCTGCTACCAAGCGGAGACGGGGTTGTTTTTTTGAAATAAAATAATCTGAATTTAAAAATAAAAAATATTGGACACTCGGTGTCCAATATTTTTTCCCCATCCTAGCGAACCCTCTCTTTTTGAGTTTTTGCGAGAGACAGTTTAGAAATCAAGGAGTCGAACAGCCAATCTCATCTGTCTGAGCTCAGTAGAGCGAGTTATGAGATTTTTGTCGTGAGATGACTATAATTTCTAACTGGTGGAGCGGGGCCCAACTCAAAAAGGGAATGTGAGCGCCAGTTTGCTACTGCTGGCTAAAACCCGTACAATACGAGCGTAGGGGCAGAGTAGCTCCACACCCTTTTAATATGGGAATTTTTACTAAAAAATTGGGGATTGATTTGGGTACGGCCAATACTTTGGTTTTTTTGCCAGGGCAGGGGATAGTTTTAAATGAGCCGTCGGTGGTAGCTGTGTCAGAATTTGATAATAAAGTGGTAGCGGTGGGTAATGAAGCGAAAGAAATGATTGGTAAAACGCCGGATAATATTCGGGCCTACCGACCAATGAAAGATGGAGTGATTGCTGATTATCGGGTAACCGAAGCGATGCTGAAATATTATATTGCCAAGGCACTTGGGCCGTGGCACTTTTGGAAACCCGATGTCATGGTCTCGGTGCCGGCCGGGGTGACTTCCACCGAACGACGGGCCGTGATTGAGGCAACGATGAAAGCTGGCGCCAAAAATGCTTATGTCGTGAAAGAGCCGATCCTCGCGGCGATTGGGGCTGGTATTCCGATTTATGAAGCCAAGGGTCATATGGTGGTGGATATTGGTGGGGGTACGACCGATGTGGCGGTAATTTCGCTCGGCGGTATTGTGGCGTCCACTTCCGTCAAATATGCGGGCAACAAAATCGACCAAGCGATTGCCGACTATATCAAAAAAACTTTCAACTTGGCGATTGGCGATAAAACGGCCGAAGAAGTAAAAATTGCCATTGGCTCGGCTATCCCGACCGAGGAAGAAATGACTTACACCATCAAGGGGCGAGACTTTATGACCGGTTTACCCCGCGGCGCGGAAATAAAAACCAATGAAATAGTGCGAGCGATTGACAATGAATTGCGGGAAATTATTAAAGCGATCAAACATGTTTTTCAAGAGACACCGCCGGAGCTGTCGCGGGATATTATTGAGTCAGGGATTATTATGACTGGCGGTTCGTCCCAATTGCGTAACCTACCCGAACTTATTTTTCGGCGCACTGGTGTGAAAGCGGTGCTTGCCGATGAGTCTTTATTTTGCGTGGCCAAAGGTACCGGCGTGGCGTTGGAGCATTTGGATACTTATAAAAAAAGTATTATCAGTAAAAAATAACCGACGGTGATTTCTTTTGCCCATCACTCATATCTGATCATTGGTGACCGACAGGCGGCGGTGGCGCTAATTAAAAAATCTATCACTGCCAATTTAGGTCTAGAATTAGTTGGTTACCCTGATTTTTATTTGGCGGACCACGACTTGTTTGGTGTGGATGACAGCCGAGAGTTAAAACAGCGGATCAATGCGCGTGCTTTTGGTGGCGGACGGAAATTTTTCCTAATTAGTATTGGTTCGACTTCCGCTGAAGCGCAAAATGCTTTGCTCAAGGTGCTCGAAGAGCCGGCGGGGGAAGCGCATATTTTTATTATTGCGCGCTCGGCCAAGATTTTTTTACCGACAGTTCTTTCTCGTTGTGAGCTCGTACTCGTAAGTGACTCTGAGGTTTTAGACTCGACTGGCTGGCCAGAATTTCTAATTCAAAGCCCAGCCCAAAGACTAAAAACAATCACCGACTGGCACAAAGCAGACCAATTATCCAAAGAATTTTTAGGGCGTCTCCTTGATGATATTGAAAGAGCAATCGTCGCCCAAGCCAATCGCTCTGGTCTCTCGGCCTTAGTTCAGGCTCGGCGTTATATTTATGACCGGGCCTTGCTCCCCAAAATGGTTTTGGAATATCTAGCGGTGGCTCTACCTCAATTTTCCAAGACCAAATGATGATGATATAATTAAGTTATGAGCTATAATTTTTCCCTATTTAATTTGCGCACTGCTGAAATCGAAGACTGGCTGAAAAAAGAATTTTCTTCGATCCGGACCGGTAAGGCCTCACCCCTTTTATTAGACGGAGTAATGGTCGAGTCTTTTGGATCGCGGGTGCCGATTAAACATATTGCGACAATTGTGACCGAAGATGCTAAAACCTTACGGATTACGCCGTGGGACCGCAATCATGTAAAAAATATTGAAGGAGCAATTGCGACCGCCAATTTA
Organism: Candidatus Vogelbacteria bacterium RIFOXYD1_FULL_44_32; assembly: GCA_001823065.1. Taxonomy (GTDB): domain Bacteria; phylum Patescibacteriota; class Minisyncoccia; order Phycocordibacterales; family XYD1-FULL-46-19; genus XYD1-FULL-44-32. Next base: position 315,306 of record MHTJ01000003.1, on the reverse strand, counting down.
GGAGTGTCCACCGCCCCAGACTCGACGGGGATTAGGGTAATTTTCCCTGATTTGACTAGTGAACGGCGTCTACTGCTCGCCAAAGCGATTAAGGAAAAACTCGAAGAGGGTAAGGTTTCTATTCGTAAAGAGCGTGAAAAAATAATTATTGATATTGAGGAGAAGACTAAAAATAAGGAAATAAGCGAAGATGATCGTTTTCAATTTAAAGATGATTTGCAAAAGATAGTGGAGAATTCGACGGCCAAATTGACTTCTCTGGCCGAGGCTAAGGAAAAAGAAATAAATTTATAACTAATTTGGTCACCACTATTTTATGACTATTGTCCTTTTTATTTTTATTATTGCTGTCTTGGTATTTGTCCATGAGCTCGGCCATTTTTTGGCGGCCAAGCTTTTTGGGGTTCGCGTCGATGAATTTGGTTTGGGTTTTCCTCCCCGCGCTTATGCTCGCCGGTTAGGAGAGACTGAATATTCACTCAATTTTATTCCTTTTGGTGGTTTCGTAAAAATTTTTGGTGAAACCCCTGATGCCAATACCGAAGCTGGTCCAGAGCACGCTCGTAGTCTGACCGCTAGGCCGAAGTGGCAACAAGCGACTATATTAGTGGCGGGCGTCTTTTTTAATTGGCTATTAGCGTGGTTGTTTATTTCGATTGGTTTTATGTCGGGGTTGCCACTAGCCACTAGCCAAGCGACCGATGTCCAATTGACCGATGTGCGGACGGCTATTATTCAGGTCAGTGCTGGTTCGCCCGCAGCCAAGGCGGGGTTAAAAACAGGTGATGTTATTACTTATATTGCCTCTGGTCGGCAAAATGTAAATCGTCCGACCGTGGCGCGGTTTCAAGAAGTGATAAAAAAATCTCCTGACCTAGTCACTATTGGCTATGAGCGCGGTGATAAAAAAAGCCAAGTATCATTAGTTCCCGAAGCCGGCCTAATCGAAGAGGGTAAAGCGATTGGGGTTGCTCTGGGTGGGATTGGTACCTTACGCTTACCACCACTACAAGCTATCAGCAAGGGGTTTTTCCAGACTTGGGGAATGACCAAAATGATTTTTAGTGGGCTAGGTGATATGGTTCAAGGGTTATGGGCGGGGGGCAGTGTTAAAGATACGGTGATGGGGCCGGTGGGTATTGCTGGTCTAGTGGGGGACGCCCGCTCCCTCGGCTGGGTTTATCTGCTAACTTTTGCCGCTTTTATTTCCCTGGATTTGGCTGTTATCAATTTAATGCCCTTTCCCGCCCTCGACGGCGGGCGGTTATTTTTCCTTTTAATTGAAGCGGTCAAGGGTTCACCAATTCGGCCCAAAATTGCTAATATTTTCAATTTAGTTGGTTTTTTGTTACTCATCGGTCTTATGCTGGTGGTAACTTTCTTTGATATTTGGCGGTTGTTTTAAAAAAAGACGGGCAGTTTGCTTGCGCAAACTGCCCGCTAAAGGCCGTGCCAGACCGTCGGGATCACGGAATCCGACTTGGTAATAGACAGGGTACTTGCATCCGGTACCCTTTCAGCAAAATAACAATGTTTCCATTGCCAGAAAGGAATAGCAACCTTTAAAGCTGGGTCTAGCCCAGCTCGCTCGGTTTGGCCTAGTCTCGCGGACGTCTATTACTTTGCCCCAGAATTTCACTGGCTTTGCACGGGGAGCTTAAATGACTTCCTCTAAGTCATCCCGATATTCCCACTTCCTCTACTTTATATAATAACATAAAATAAATATTTGTAAATGATTTTGACCCCCTCGGTATTTTAGTCTATGATAGAGTTATGAGACAAACTAAACTCTTTACCAAAACCAGGCGGGAGGACCCGGCGGACGAAGTAGCCAAAAATGCCAAACTACTTATTCGTGCTGGCTATATCCACAAAGAAATGGCCGGGGTTTATTCTTTTTTACCACTTGGCTTACGGGTATTGGAAAAAATAAAAAATATTATTCGGGAGGAAGTGAATGCTATTGGTGGCCAAGAAATCATGTTGACCGCTTTGCAGGACAAAGAGCTGTGGGAAAAGACTGATCGCTGGGATGACATTAAAGTCGATAACTGGTTTAAGACGAAGCTAAAAAATGGTTCGGAGGTCGGCTTGGGTATTACTCACGAAGAGCCACTGACTCAGATTATGAAAGACCATATTTCGTCTTATCGCGATCTACCGGTTTATGCTTATCAATTTCAAACTAAGTTTCGCAATGAATTGCGGGCCAAGGCCGGTATTATGCGCGGGCGGGAATTTTTAATGAAAGATTTGTATTCTTTTTCGGCGACCGAAGCTGACCACCAAAATTTTTACGCCCAAGCCCGCTCCGCTTATGTCAAAATCTTCCAGCGAGTTGGTTTAGGGGACGAGACCCATATCACTTTTGCTTCCGGCGGTATTTTTAGTAAATTTTCCGAAGAATTTCAGACTGAGAGTGAAGCCGGCGAAGATACAATTTATCTAGATGAGCAAAAAAAGGTAGCAATAAACAAAGAGGTTTTGTCCGACGAAGTAGTGGCTGAGCTCGGGCTTGACCGAAAATCGCTGGTGGAAAAAAGATCAATTGAAGTGGGTAATATTTTTCACCTGGGAACTAAATTTTCGGAAGCGCTCGGACTTGTTTATCAAGATGAGGCTGGCAAGTCTATGCCGGTCATAATGGGTTGTTATGGTCTTGGACCTTCCCGCTTAATGGGCACTATTGTGGAAATTTATGCCGACGATGGCGGTTTGGTTTGGCCACTTGCGATTGCCCCGTTTCAGATTCACTTGGTGGCGCTAGGTAATACACCAGCTGTGATAACTGGCGCTGATAATTTGTATGAAGATTTGACGAAACAAGGTGTGGAAGTTTTATATGATGATCGGGGGCTATCGGCAGGGGAAAAATTAGCCGATGCCGACTTACTTGGGTTACCCTATCGGGTAATTGTCAGTGATAAAACCATCGCGAGTGGTCAGTTTGAAGTTAAAAACCGCCGAAGTGGCGAAACAAGTTTTGCCGGTGCGACCGAAATAATAGCGTTGATTAAATAATTTAAGCTAAATTGCCATGCTCGATCGTCTGCGCGAAATAATGTCGAATGATATTGGCATTGACCTAGGGACCGCTAGCACCTTAATTTATGTGCGAGGTAGTGGCATTGTGGCGATTGAACCATCGATTGTGGCCCTCAATCAGAAAACTGGTCGGGTGGTGGCTGTGGGTGAAGATGCGAGTCAAATGATTGGTCGGACCCCGGCTCATATTACGGCGATTCGGCCCCTAGAAAACGGTGTGATTTCTAATTTTGAAGTGGCCGAAGAAATGTTGGCTTATTTTTTGCGGAAAGCGATTTTAAATATGCCTCGCAAATTTTTCCGCCCGCGGGTGGTGATTGGTGTTCCTTCCGGTATTACTAATGTGGAAAGGCGAGCGGTGAGAGATGCCGTCAAAAATGCTGGGGCCGGGGAAGTCCATATTATTGAAGAGCCGATGGCGGCCGCGATTGGGATTCGTCTGCCAGTGCATGACCCGGTTGGTAATATGATTATTGATATGGGTGGGGGGACGACTGATATTGCCGTTATTTCTTTGGGTGGGGTGGTTATTGCTAAAAATCTACATATTGCGGGCGAAAAATTGAACCAAGATATTATTAGTTATGTTCGCGATGAATTTAAAATTCTATTAGGCGAGCGCACGGCCGAAGAAGTAAAAGTGGCCATTGGTTCGGCCCAAAAATTGCCCGAACCCTTAGAGGCGGCGATTCGCGGACGGGATTTGGTTACTGGTTTACCGCGGGAAGTGATTATTACTGATTCAGATATTCGAGAAGCGATCCAAGACTCAATAATGCAATTGATCGAAGCAATAAAAGAAGTGCTCGAAGCGACACCGCCGGAAGTAGTGTCCGATATTATGCATCGGGGAATAGTTTTGGTCGGCGGGGCGGCCCAGCTTTTGGGGATGAAGGACCTACTGGAAAGGGAAATACGAATACCGATTCACCTGGTCGATGAGCCCTATACTGCTGTAGTGCGTGGGACAGGTATTGTGCTTGAAAATTTAGCCAATTATCGTGATATTCTCCTCGACAATGAAGATGAATTACCTCCTCGATAAGAAAACGGTATTTTCTAACCGGCCTAGGCCTAAGACCGGAGGCCCTTTTGGTTATTTTTTTTTAATTTTGATTCTAATTCTTGGGGGTGGGATATTGCTCAATATTTCAAGTCCTGTGGGGGGGAGAGTGGCGCAAGCTATTGGTCTGGCGGCGACGACTTTTGCCTGGCCTGAGGCGAAGTTTCAGCCATTTACTAGGCGGGCGGCTATTGTCAGCGAAAATGAAAAATTACGCCGTGAAATTAAGTTATTAAATCTCGAGCTCATTTCAGCTCAAGCTAGGATTGAAGCGCTAAAAACTCTTGAACAAGAACTAGGTCAGACGGGAGAGATAAACAATTCACTAGTGGCGGGTAAAATAATATTAAAGACGGGTTACTTTTCCTTTGATAATTTTTTTCTCGACCAGGGTAAAACAGGGAGTTCAACTCTAATCAAACCGGGGCAATTGGTAATTACGGGCCCTAATATTCTCCTAGGTGAGATTATTGCGGTTTATAGCCAGACAGCTAAAGCTAAACTTTATTCGGCGGCGGGGCGCAAAACAGCGGTGCGTATTGGTAATAAAAATATTCCCGCTCTGGCCGAGGGTTTAGGTGGTGGTAATTACCTAGTAAATTTACCCTCAGCGTCGCTCGTCTTACACAATGATTTAGTGCGCACAGAAAAAAATGGTCAAGAATATATTCTTGGTGTGGTGGGAACGGTGAGAAAAAATGAGGAAACCCCTTTTCAAAAAATTTATATTAAACCGCCGGTAAATATATATGAATTACGATACGCCGCTATTATTGTGCGCTAGAATTATTTTAGGTCTGACGCTATTCCTGACCGCTTTTTATTTGCCAGGAATTTGGTTGTGGGGGGTGGCTTTAGTGGGGGTAGTTATTTTCCCGTGGTATATGGAAGGAATAGTTTTATTTTTTTTATATCAAATTATTACTGCTACGGCTGGCCCTTGGTGGCACCCATGGGCCTGGCTAGGCACAGTTTTGCTAATCATTGCCATGAAATTTGGCACAATGATTCATTCCCGTCTTTTCTTCCAACCGTGATATAATCCGCCCATGTGGAACTTATGGCGCAAGATGTGGTTAGGCTACAGGCGGAGGCAAATTCTGGATCCGGATGAAATTTTTTTAGATTCCCGTAATTTACCATCATTTAATACGCAACAGTTTGAGGGCGTAATTGAAAAACCAATTGGTAAAAAGGCAATTACTATTGTTTTAGCCGTTTTTTTTATTTTAGCCTTATTTTTTTTAGGTCGACTTTTATATCTGCAGGTGGTTGAGGGAGAAGTTTTTGCCAAACGCAGTAATCAAAATCGCCTGCGTCAAACTCTGGTTTTTGCCGATCGGGGGATAATCTATGATCGAAATGGTGTACCTTTAGCTTGGAATGACCCCAAGAGAGAATATATTCCGACCGCTGGTTTTAGTCAGATTCTCGGTTATATTGGTTTTCCCAATGAATTAGAATTAAAAGATAAGGATTTCAATCCTAAAGAATATATTGGTAAAAATGGAGTGGAAAATATTTTTAATGATATTTTAATGGGAGCCAAGGGGGTAAAAATTGAAGAGATTAATGCTTTAGGAAAAATTGAGTCAGATTATGTTTTAAAAATTGCAAAACCAGGTGAAAGTGTGGCCATATCCATTGACTCACGAGTCCAGGCTGAACTCTATAAAATAATTAAGGACTTAGCCGATGAACATGGCTTTAGCGGTGGGGCGGCCGCTATTATGGATGTCACTACGGGTGAAGTATTGGCCCTTGTGTCATACCCCGAATTTGATTCTAATATTATGGCCAGCGGTGACGGAGCGGGCATTCGCCAGCAGTTAAATGATAATCGTAACCTATTTTTAAATCGGCCGGTGTCTGGTCTTTATGCCCCTGGTTCAACCATGAAGCTTTATATTGCGATTGGGGCCCTGGCGGAAAATCTGATCAGTCCGACTAAAACTATTGTTTCGACTGGCCAATTGGTGGTGCCCAATCCCTATCATCCGGAGAGCCCCAGTATTTTTAAAGACAATAAGGCCCATGGGGCCGTGGATATGAAACGGGCCTTGGCCGTTTCCTCTAATGTTTATTTTTATACTATTGGTGGTGGTTTTGGTGGTCAAAAGGGTTTGGGAATTAAAAAAATTGAAAAATATTCAAGATTATTTGGTTTTGGCCAAAAAACGGGCATTGAACTAAATGCCGAGGAGGCCGGAGTTATCCCCAACCCCGAATGGAAAGAGTTAAATTTTAATGGTGAGCCGTGGCGTTTAGGCGACACCTATCACACCGCGATTGGTCAATATGGCTATTTGGTCACACCCCTACAGGTGGCCCGCGCCGTGGCGGTGATTGCCAGTGATGGGCTATTGTTTAAACCCACTTTGCGGGCTAGACCAACCGAATCCCGTGTGGCCCAAAAAATAAATATTAAGTCCGAAGATTTTCAAGTAATTAGAGAGGGGATGAGGCAGACAGTGACCAATGGTACGGCCATTGTCTTAAATACTTCACAGGTAGCCGTGGCAGCCAAGTCGGGCACGGCTCAAGTGGGGGCGGGTAAAAGCCGAATCAATGCTTGGATTAGTGGTTTTTTCCCTTACGACCAACCGCGTTACTCTTTTGTGGTGGTAATGGAAAATGGGCCACTTTCGACCAATGCTGGGGGTGGGATGGTGATGAGGCGATTATTAGATTGGATGGTGGTGTATGCCCCAGAATATCTAAAATAATAGGCGATACCAATATCCGAATACATACGAATTTAACAAATATAATGCATCCAATTAGTATCATTTGCTGAATTTATTTGTATATTAATAGTGAGTTTGCGTGTTATTGGTATGTTGGTAGGGCAATATTTTCAACTTGCATTTGGAAGCTCCGGACGCTATAATACTCGTGCTTTTTTAGACAGGCGGGTATTATCAAGCCAATATTATATTTACAATGACAAATATCGACCCGGCATATTTAAGTGAACAAAAAAGAAAGGAACTAGAGGCTGAACTTTTAAATTTAAAAATGGTGGAACGGAAAAACATTGCTGGTCAACTGGAATATGCCAAATCTCTTGGCGATCTGTCAGAAAATGCCGAATACCACGAAGCGCGTGATAAACAAGCTGATATTGAGGATCGGATTGCCGATTTGGAAGTGATGCTTAAAAATGCGGTTATTATTTCTGGCTCCGCTACTAAAGATAAAGTGGTAGTTGGATCAAAAGTTTTAATTCAAAAAGCGGGTGGTGATAAAATAGAATATCAAATTGTTGGTTCGGAAGAAGCCAATGCCGCTATGGGTAAAATTTCCCATCAGTCACCACTGGGCTCGGCCTTGCTCAATAAAAAAAAGAGTGACAAGGTGTTGGTCAGTACCCCCAAAGGGGATGTTCAATATTCGATTGTTGATATAAAATAAAAGAAGGGCAATTAGCCTTTCTGTTTATATGGCATCTCTCGATGAAATAAAATCTGAGCGACTGGAAAAGTTAGGAAAACTAAAAGAGACTGGGATTGACCCATATCCTGGTGCCACTTTGCGGACCGCTGATTTAAAAACTATTTTTGCCAATTTTGATGACCGCCTCGCTGCTGGCGAAGCGGTGACTGTGGCTGGCCGGGTAATGGCGATTCGGGGCCAAGGGGCGATAGTTTTTATCAATATTTTTGATGGTACCGCCACGATCCAGGGTCTTTTAAAACAAGATGAGATGGAGGAAGCGGTTTTTAACTTGTTTACCGACACCGTAGATATTGGTGACTTTGTTGAATTATCTGGATTATTGTTTGTTACCAATCGCGGTGAAAAAACCGTGAAAGTGAAAACTTGGAAAATGCTGACCAAAACTTTGTTGCCACTACCAGAAAAGTGGCACGGCTTAACCGATGAAGAAGCGCGTTTCCGCAAGCGCTATTTGGATATTTTAATGAATCCGGCGGTGCGGGAAATGATCGAACTCAAAGCCAAGTTTTGGCAATTTACGCGCAATTATTTGGTTCAAGCTGGTTTTATTGAAGTAGAAACACCGACTCTGGAGATTACCACTGGCGGGGCTGAAGCGAATCCGTTTAAAACCCATCACGATGATTATGATTTAGATGTGTATTTACGTATTTCAGTGGGGGAGTTGTGGCAAAAAAAGCTTTTGGCGGCTGGTTTACCTCGGACTTTTGAAATCGGGCGCGTCTATCGCAATGAAGGCACCAGTCCTGACCATGCCCAAGAATTTACTAATCTAGAGTTTTATGCCGCTTATATGGATTTGGAGGGGGGTATAAAATTAACCGAAGAATTAATTCGCGGCTTGGTTCGTGATGTTTTTGGTAAAACAGTTTTTTCTACCCGTGGTTTTACTTTTGAATTTCCCGTCGGAGCATGGCCACGAATTGAATATGTGGCGAAAGTTAAAGAAATGACAGGTCTTGATGTGCTTAGTGCCAGTGAAGAGGAGATGAAAGATAAACTAGATGAATTGGGGGTTAAATACACCGGCGACAATCGCGAGCGTCTTACCGACACTCTGTGGAAATATTGTCGCAAGCAGATTGCTGGGCCGGCTTGGTTGGTTGGACACCCTAAATTAGTCTCGCCTTTAGCCAAGGCCCGTATAGACAATCCTGATCTGACCAACCGAGTCCAGCTTATTTTGGCGGGGGCGGAAGCAACCAATGGTTTTTCGGAACTTAACAATCCACTCGACCAGCGGGCACGGTTTGAACTTCAACAACAATTAATTGACCGCGGGGACAAAGAAGCCATGATGCCCGATTGGGAATTTGTGGAAATGTTGGAACATGGTATGCCCCCAGCCTTTGGTAATGGTTTTGGGGAGCGTTTATTAGCGATTTTGCTTGATAAACCTCTTCGTGAGACGCAGATTTTCCCCTTAATGCGACCGAAAGACCTTAATTAGAAAATAAATTTTTATGATAAATATAATAAATAAAGATTATCTTATAATTTCTAATCTTGCTTATTTTGTCATTTTTTTATATTTTTCTTTTTTATTTTTATTTATTAGTAGTTTTGCTAATATAAATTCGGTACCACTACGCTTTTTCTTGTGGGTAGGTGTTTTTATTCTTTTGTTTGCAAATAGAATTTACATATCAATATGTATTTTTAAAAAATTAAATATCGCTCTAGTGCCTTATTTATTGAACATTTTATTTATTATTGATTTAATTTGGCTTATTTATCTACTTTTAACTGATTTTGTATATTATATATTATGGATGCCATACATTATTCTGCCCATAGCTTTATCTTTATTTGAGATAATATTTCAGTTTAACCTAAAATCTAAGGTGGCTAAATATTAGTAGAAAAAATATCATTGACCACCGGCCTGTTTATTCACCCCTTGATTTTTACTATCCCTTTACAGTGGTCGGAAAGGAAGGAAGCTCTCTAAGTTGGGAAAAATACAAATTAAAAGGGAACTATATACTTAATTACCCTAGGCTTCTAAATCAATTTTATGCTTTTTACCAACAATTTCTGACTCGTCTTTATTATTATTAAACTTTCCGTCAAGTAATTTATAAGTATCACCTAACTGCTTACTTATAACAAAAAGGCCAAAGATTATTACAGCCAAAGCTAATATAATTATTAATGTCATTTTTTATTTTTATACCTTTTAATGTTTTCTAAAATTTATATCCGTTACCCTAGAGTAAATCTTGAGTTTCCTTCTCACTAATACCAACTTTCTTCTCCAATTTCTCCAACCTTCTATGTAGCCATCCGATTTGACTCTTAAAATCTCTGTAGGCATTAAACAAACCAAAAAGCAAAACTGCCAATATAATATAGGGTATAATTGTCATTTCTTAACTATAACATACTACGCCTACCATAATAAAAAGCTGCCATTATAGCCCCTGTACACCTTATCAACAGAAAAATTGATAAAAATGTTGGCGTGGACAACTCCCCAAGTGTTATACTTTGAATATTGACAAAGTCCCCATATCCTGCTAGGATACAGATGACGCTTTTCGTCAATACTCTGTGCGTCGAACGGGATTCGAACCCGTAAGTTCTGGGAGGAACCCTCGTTTACAGAACGAGGACGGATACCATTTTCGTCATCGGCGCTTACAAAAACACCCCCAAGGAGGAGGAATTAAAGTGACACGCTTCGAAGCTTTAGTTCGCCCTACTGCAGTAGGACTTGGGACCTTGTACAAGTTTTGGGAGTCTGTCTCTCCCTTATCCCCATTTTGATAGTTTCCGGCTTCCAGTCACCTTACCGCCCCCTCACGGGGGTGTTTTCGTTTACAGAAAAAACCCGTTCCAAGTGTGACGTAGGTGAGCAAACCCTTTCGGGAATACGCACTAGGCGTATGGTACTTTTAGATACCCACGCCACACTTGAGACAGGTTTCTGTCTTTGGTTTGCTTCTTATTGGGGAGTACCAGTCCCACTTATTGTGAAAGGCTACCGTAAATAATACCAAATCTAGAAAAGCTGTCAACCTACCCCTATTTATTTAAGGAACTTGACAACCCTATCGAATAGGTATAAGCTATAAATATGACAAACTTTAAGACCTTAGCCGAATTTATATCCCACTTCCACAACGAGGAAGTCTGTCGAAAGCACTTTGAGGATGTGCGCTTTGCTGGTGGGGACTATTGCCCTCACTGTAAGCACAATAAGATTTTCCGTTTCAAAGACGGTAAACGCTTTCGTTGTGATAGCTGTAAACGAGACTTCACTGTTAAGACAGGCACCCTCTTTGGTGAAAGCAAAATCCCGATGCAAAAATGGTTTATTGCCATTTATCTTCTGACAACTTCTAAAAAGGGAGTTTCTTCAATTTACTTATCCGAGCAAGTCGGCGTAACCCAAAAGACCGCTTGGTTTATGGATATGCGTATTCGTGAAGCTCTAAAGCAAAATAAAGGTAAACTGATTGGTACTGTAGAAATTGACGAAACCTATCTAGGTGGAAAGCATAATCGCAAACACGGCTTCTCAAAAAAGTCGGCTGTTATGGGAATGACAGAGCGAGGCGGTAAACTTCGAGCTTTCCAAATCCCAGACCGTCAGACACACACCGTTCTTAATGCGGTAACAAAAAATGTTAATCCTAAAGCCTATCTAATGACCGATGACGCTGGTGTTTATCGTAAACTAGTTCGGATTGGCTTTAAGCACGATTCAATTAAACACAGTCGCAAGCAGTATGTCCGTGGCAATGTCCACACCAACTCAATCGAGAGCTTCTGGGCTTTGTTTAAGCGTAATTATCACGGTACCTATCACTCAATGAGTAAAAAGCACTTACAGCGCTACATTGATGAAATAACCTTTCGCTTCAATAACCGTCAAGATAGTCTAGCCGAGAAATTCGACCTAGTGACACTAAAAATTGCAAAAAGTGATAAATTATTATATAAACAATTAACTGCTTAGTTATCTGTTATAATATATTTATGACTGAGCCTCTTGTAATACAAATAGACTGGATTTATTTTTTGGGCATAATGGGTGCTCTCATTGTTATTGCGTGGAAATCAGGCAGTCGTTTTTCTGCTATAGAAACTTCGATAACTTGGATTAAAGAAAGTATTACAAAACTTGAAGGAAGAATGAATGATGCTTTTGCTAACGCTTCTCCCATTGCATTAAAACCAACTGGGATTAAAGCATTAGAAGAAAGTGGACTAAAAGACTGGATAGACAAAAATAAAGGAAAACTACTTATGGAATGTGAGACAAAAAATGATATACAAAATCAATACAACATTCAAGAATGTGCTTTTAAATTATTCGACTCTGTGGATTTTGGAGATTTCAACGAAAAAATAAAGCAAAGTTCTTTCTTGTATGGTTGGAGTATTGAAACAATGCGTAGGATAGGGGGTATTTATTTCAGAGATATTTTATTAGAGAAATACAACTTTAAGCCAGAAGACTTAGATAAACCTGATGAAAAAAGAAACTAGGGGACGAAAACCAAAGAAACACGAACCAGTACCAGCCTCCTTTGACCAAGTCTTAGGGGCTATTGCTGGTTCTGGGTATAAGGATAAGAAAACATTAAAAGTTAAGTCCAAGAAAAAATGAAAGACGGATTAGGACTTTTATTAGCGCTAGCGCTTTTAATTGGAGCCGTAATCTATGGAATGTTTATTCGCCAAGAACCTGGTTTATATGACGAAGGAGGAACTTGTTATGGTTTTTCTGAATATGAATGTAATCAGTACCTGGATGCCAGAGAAGTTGTTGGTAGCCCTGATAGGTCATATTAATCCCTAGGGTAATTAAGTATATAGTTCCCAATTAAAAACTCTTGACGTGAGTATTTTTTTGTTGTAGTAATTTAAATAGAAAAACTGAAAGGAGGTGATTTACAGTGTCTGGGGAAATAGCACTTGCCGTCTTTGATGTTGATGGGGTCATTCTTGATTCCCATTTTGGCGTTGTCGATGCCCTTAACGAGGGTTTCCTTAACTTTCGTGGGCAAGTAATTGGGTATGATTGGTACCAAAAAAATACCCTCGGTTCTCATCGGGATTTTCTCCTTAACCAAGGTGTTCTCGAAGAGGATTTAGGGGCTTTTGATGGGTATATCCACGAGTTATTTGCTCAAGCCTGGCGCTATAAAGAAAGACCGGGAATTCGCTCGATCTTATCTTTGCTCCAGCAGTATGGTGTGCTTATCCATCTTGCTAGTGCGTGTAGTGTTGAGGTGACAGAGGCGAAAATTTCCTACCATGCTGGGTTGCGTGATTTTTTCGCTGAAATTCATGGTGGGGAAAAGAAATCGGCAGTGTTTACCGAGTTGGCCGAGCGCTTCCAAATACCTCTTGACCAGATTGCTTTCATCACAGACATGGAGCGTGATTTGGATGAAGCAGTTTTAGCTGGTCTCACCAAGGTGGTGGCAATAACCAGTGGTTTTTCGACCCACTCTCAATTGTCACGATATAATTTTCCGGTCGTCACACATCCGGAGGAACTAATTGGGGCAATGCGAGCGTGGGTTTAGTCTAGCCGTCTTCCGACAAGAAAACTGTTGGGGGCGGTTTTCTTTTTTTGACCTATTTTATGTGAATCCAGTAGTGAATTTTGACCTTGCGCTTAGCGCGCTGAATTCACAGTCCAGCGAGGTCAAAATTCACTACCGGATGTGGATAACTTGATTTGGTAAAGTGGCGGGAGGTGGGATATACTATCTATGTAGTGGGAAGAAGTGGGGTAATAATTAACCGAAAACTATCATGCTAATTGGCGAACACCGACACACAATTGATGCCAAAAATCGGTTATCTTTACCCGCAAAGTTTAGGCAGGAGTTAGGCAAAAAGGTGGTAGTCACTTATGGACTCGATAACTGTCTTTTTGTTTATCCCCTAAAGGAGTGGGGAGAAGTAGCGCAAGGGCTCGCTGCTCTCTCCTTCGGCCAGGCGAGTACTCGCGACTTCAATCGTTTTATACTTGGAGGCGCAGTGGAGACAGACGTTGATGCCATGGGACGTATTCTCATACCCGACTTCCAGCGAGAGTTTGCAGGACTCTCCACCAAGGTGGTTGTCGCGGGTATTCACTCTCGGCTCGAAATTTGGGATGAGGACCGGTGGAAAGAGTATACCGGCCGGATCAAAAAACAGGCCGATATGTTGGCCGAAAAATTGGGTGAGATTGGAGCCATCTAAAATATGGAAAAGCTCCACACGCCTGTTCTTTTAAATGAAGTTATAGCAAATTTGAATTTGACAATCGGCTCGACCGTAGTCGATGGCACGCTTGGTTTTGGGGGGCACGCGACCAAAATTTGTGACGAAATCGGTCCGACCGGAACGCTAGTGGGTATCGATGCCGATGCGACGGCTTTGCACCAAGCGGAAAAAAATCTAGCCAACCAGCCATGTCGACAGTTGTTGGTTAAAGGCAATTTTCGCCAGCTGAAAAGCTTGTGTCGTGATCTCGAGATTGAAAGTGCGAACGCTATCCTGCTTGATTTGGGGGTCAATTCTAGCCAATTGGATTTGTCGGGGCGTGGGTTTTCTTTCCGCCGTGATGAACCTCTACTGATGACTCTAGATGATAGCCCAGATAAAAAAAATCTGACCGCAGCTGATTTGGTCAATACTTTAGGAAGCGAAGCGTTGGCGGGGATCATTTATGGCTACGGTGAAGAAAGTTTTTCTCGTCAAATTGCCGACGCCATCGTCAAAGCCCGGTCGGACGGAGGGCCAATCACGACCACTGGTCGCCTGACGCAGATTATTGAAGGGGCAGTACCGGTTTGGTATACCAAACGTAAAATTCATCCGGCCACCAAAACCTTTCAAGCATTACGGATTGCCGTCAACGATGAACTAGGGGCCTTAGAAGATGGATTGGCCGGTGCTTGGGATCTCCTGTCTGTCTCTGGTCGATTGGCCGTCATTTCATTTCATAGTTTAGAGGCACGGATAGTAAAAAAGTTTTTTGTGAGTAAAAAACAGGCAGGCATTGGTACTTTAATCAATAAACATGCGATCAAGCCAACTCGGGACGAGGTCAAAGCAAATCCCCGCAGTCGTAGTGCCGAGCTTCGAGTAATAAGTAAAAATTAATAATTAAATATATAGCGATGACTAGGTCTCTTGCCCTCAGAAATTTTGAACAGAAAATTATTTTGGTTTTTGGTGCGGTGCTTTTACTCGAGGCCTTCGTCTATATTTATTTGGTTAATAATTCTATTTATAATGTGGTTGTCAGAAAAGAAGCCGAGGAAATGATTTCACTGACCGAAACCGAAATTACCGGTTTGGTTTCGCAGTATATGGACCTGTCGCAGAAGGTGACGATGGAGCTGGCCCGCGAGCGGGGTTTTGTCGATGCTCCAGCTGGGCTGACAGTGGCGGTAGTAGCCAAACCAACCGTGGCTTTTACCTCTAATAATGAAATCTAGGTCGGTTTGGCGCCTACGGTTGATTGGTGGAGCAATTTTTTTAGTGGTGGCCATATTTGCGGTCCGACTTTTTTATTTACAAATTGTTAAGGGCTCGGAATACAATGACCAGGCCGATCGCCAATATTTGCGTTCGGCCCGCACTTTTTTTGATCGGGGGTCAATTTATTTTACTGGTAAAAACGGTAATGTGGTACCGGCCGCGTCACTCAAACAAGAATTTTTACTAACCGCTAATCCCCAACATATTGCCAAACCAGATGAAGTGGCTAAACTCTTGCTGCCAATTTTGTCCGGTCTAGATAAGGATGAGTTTTTAGCTCAGGTTGGTAATAAGAAAAAAGTATATGTCGAAATAAAAAGTGGACTAACAGCTACCGAAGCCGAAAAAATTCAGAACTTAAATATAAAAGGGATTTCCGTTTTTAAGGAAAAAAAACGTTATTACCCAGTGGGGCGGACGGCCTCGCATGTACTGGGCTTTATGGGCTATCGCGACGACGAATATACTGGTCTTTATGGCTTAGAACGGGAATATAATAATGTTCTGACTCATCGCGGTAGTGGCTCATTTGCTAGCTTTTTTGCCGAGATATTTTTAAATGCCAAAAGTGCAGTGTCCACCGATGCGGTGGGTGGCGAGGGTGATATTGTACTCACAATTGAGCCTGTCGTTCAAAATCAGATTGAAAAAATGTTGGCCGAGACGGTGACCAAATATAAGGCCGATGCTGGAGGTGCTGTTGTGATGGACCCACATACCGGAGAAATAATCGCTATGGTGGCTTTGCCCAATTTTAATCCTGGGGAAAGACAAAAAGATATTATCGCTTTACCCAACCCCCTCGTGGAAAGGGTGTTTGAGATGGGTAGTGTGGTGAAGCCACTCACCTTGGCAGCGGGGATTGATAAGGGGGTAGTCAATCCGGCTACCACCTACAATGATACTGGTTCGGTTGTTCTCAACAACCGCACGATTATGAATCATGACCAAAAAGCGATGGGAGTGGTGAATATGCAAGAAGTAATAAATAATTCGCTCAATACGGGGGCGGTGTTTATTATGCAAAAGCTAGGTAAGGATAGTTTTCGCCGCTATATGCTGTCTTATGGGCTAGGTGAAAAAACGGGTATCGATTTACCGGGTGAAGTGGCGGGTCTCATTAGTAATTTACGCAGCCCGCGGGATATTGAATACGCGACTGCGGCCTTTGGTCAGGGGATTGCGCTCACACCCATTGGTATTACCCGAGCATTTGCCGTTTTGGCCAATGGGGGGAAAATGGTCCGTCCCCACGTAGTCAAGGAAATCCGCTACGCGGTGGGGACAGTAAAAACTATTAAACCGGACATTAATACTAAACCAGTTTTAAAGCGTGAGACCACCGAAGCCGTGACAGAGATGTTGATTGAGGCGGTGGACACGGCTCTCCTCGGGGGCTCACTCAAGCTGGCCAACTGGACGGTGGCCGCCAAAACTGGTACGGCCCAGATGTCTGATGGTAAGGGTCGTTATTTAGAGGACCAGTATCTCCACTCCTTTTTCGGTTATTACCCGGCTTACAAGCCTCGGTTTATCACCTTTGTCTATATTATTAATCCCAAAGGCGTTCAGTTTTCTTCCGATAGCTTATCTCGGCCCTTTATGGAAACAGCAGAATTTCTGCTAAACTATTACGAAATCCCCCCGGACCGCTAATGATCGGACGGAAAATAAAATATGTCAGCTGTCAAGGATATTTTTAAACAAATTATTTCGGCGATTCTAATTAAGGAGTCGATTTTAGTGCTGAAAAAGAATCGGCCTAAAATTATTGCCATTACTGGTAGTGTGGGCAAAACCTCGACCAAGGATGCTATTTTTACCGTTCTCGCGGGGCATTTCCGGACTCGTAAAAGCCAAAAAAGCTATAACAGTGAAATGGGTATACCCCTGACGATCCTAGGTCTAAAATCGGCCTGGCTAAATCCTCTAGGGTGGCTGAAAATCATTGTTCTAGGGGCTCTGGAGGGCCTAAAACATGACCTTTACCCCGAACGGCTGGTACTAGAAGTGGGGGCCGACCGACCGGGGGATATCCGGAAAATGACCAAATGGCTAAAGCCCGATATTGGGGTGTTGACCCGCTTACCTAATATTCCCGCTCATATTGAGTTCTTTTCTGACCGGGAAGCTGTGGTCAGGGAAAAAATAGCACTCGCGCAAGGGGTGAGGAAAGATGGCTATATTATTTACAATTCCGATGATACTACTTTGCATGACAAAATCAGTATTTTACCCCACGCTAAAATTACTTATGGTTTTAATGAGCCGGCCGACCTTAGAGCATCTAATGCCCAAATTTTGTATGAAAATAAAGATGGCCTAGATTTACCAATCGGGTTGTCATTTAAGGTCGATTATCGAGGGCAAATTATCCCGATTAGAGTGAGGGGCGTATTAGGCAAGCATCAAATATATTCGGTTTTAGGCGCCATTGCCGTGGCTATCGCCGAGGGTTTAAATATTGTGGTGGTCGCTGAAACCATTCAAAATTTACACGAAACTCCACCGGGGCGCTTGCGCCTTTTGGCGGGAGTCAAAAATTCAGTTATTCTCGATGATACCTACAATTCGTCGCCAGCCGCGCTCGAGGCTGCTCTGCTTACAGTTGGGGGAATCAAGTCTACGGGCCGAAAAATTGCGGTGCTGGGCGATATGCTCGAGCTGGGGGAACATACGATCGAGGCTCACCGCGCGGCCGGGGAGCTAGTTGCGAAAAATTGTGATATGTTGCTGACGGTTGGCTTGCGCTCAAAATTTATAGAAGAAAAAGCCAGAGAAATAGGTTTGGCCGAAGAGGCTATCAAACATTTTGATAATTCGAGCGAGGCTGGTGAGGCGCTGGATAAAATAATTGAAGCCGGGGATGTGGTGCTAATAAAAGGGTCGCAGGGGATGCGGATGGAAAAAGCGGTGGTGGAAATAATGGCCGAGCCGCTTAGAGCCGAGGAGCTGTTGTGCCGGCAAGAAGAGGAGTGGCTGAAGCGCTAATCCAGAAAATTTTGATTAGTATGCTTCAGTCTAGGAAAATTATATTCACCTCGTTTGCGAAAAATTAAAAACTCCCCCGTGGAATAGGTAAGTTGAAAGTAATACAAACTAAAAAAATAGGTGTTGTGATAGGTTATTTCTCTAAAATCTAAAGTTTTTATTCCACAGGGTCAAACAGTTTAATTTTTCGACTTGGCTCATTAATTTTTACTATCCTTCTCGCAATAATCAAAATTTTCTGGATTAGCGCCAAAGAGAGAGGCGGGGAAAAGTTAATTATCGTACATTGAATTTTTAGGAATTTCTCTTGTTGGTAAAAAACCACATTTATTTTTATTACAATAACCAGCAAAATTCCAGAGGCCGATTGCTATTACCCCTAATATTATTAGTGATTTTGTAAAGCAGATAAATTCAGGCCAGACCGGTCTTTGTTTTACTTTCAAATAAATCATTCTAGAGATAAAAGAGAGGAAGCAAATCGCTATAAGTGGCCAAGCAATCAACATAAGAAACATTATAATTTCGATACCATCCCAATCACCAGGATCCATATCATTTCCGTAGGCATATAATCCATATAGGGAGGCTAATATATATGGAATAGTAATACCAAGGGCTAAAAATATTTGAAGTTTTTTCATATACTTATGATTATAAGATAAACCAGACTGTGCGTCTATTTTAGAACGCTGTTGATGGGATATAGTGACAAAAATAAAAATTAAATATAAAAATTTAGCCCGGGCGCTTGGGAGCGCCCGGGACTTGTGGATCAAACATTTTCCGGCAGGGCCAGAAATTCTCCGGAGGCGCCGGGTATCCAGGATTCCTCGTACAATACTGTGAGAAATTCGGAATTGGCCGCTTGGCAGAGAATGTCTTGCTTTTTTGTCTCTGAAATTGGTTGGCCAAAGGCTAAGAGATTGTAAATTCCCTCATCGATCGCCGAACCCAATGTCTGGTAGCTGAAGAGCTGGGCTGAAAGTTGTCGGTGCAACTCTCGGTTGATTAGATCACGATCCGAGATCGCCCTCAGTATTCGGTCATGAATTTCTCCTCTCACCACCTTCACTTGTTCATACTCACTGAGGGGGATATACAGTTCCCAGTCGTTGGCCCGTTGTTTTGGTGACCGGTTGACAGTAAACCCTATGTTGTAGACCCAGCCCCGTTCGTGGCGGAGCCAGTCTGACAATGTACCTTGTACGGTATTGGTCAGTAGGGTACCTAAGAATTTTGTCCCAAAAAATCTCAAGGGTGAGAATGGTTCGGCAATTCCACCAAGGTGGTAAAAAAACCGATTTGATTCTTCACATAACACCTCGTGATACTCCGGGTTGACCCAGCTTAGGTGTTCAAAATTTTCCTCCAACCGTTGGGGTGTGGTTTTGATTTTTTCCATTACACGCACAATCGTGTCCAAATGGAAATTTCCGCCCACAAACAATACGGTGTCTGGGGAAGAATAGTTCTGGTGCAAGGACAGGAGATCCTTTTCCCCCATTAAGGCCAAGTCCTGATCGTCGCCAAACCTTTGGCGAATAGAAAGGGCTGAGTCGCGTTTCCAATACAGGCGACAATGTTGCTCGGTCTTGTCTTCACCGGGGTACCAAGGTGACATTGCTCTCCGTCTTTCGTTACTAATGATGCCGACTTCATGCATGATGTCGGCGGTGACGATAACGGGATGGAAGATATGCTCAATAAAAGAAGCAAGTTTTTCGTCAACATCTTCGGCAGCAATCGTCATTTCATACGATGTGACCGAAAATGATGTACCAGCACTGGCATCGCCCCCATCCATTTCGATTGTTTGAGAAAAAGATCTGGGCTTGGGGAATGCCTCGGAACGTTGAAATACCAAGTGTTCCAGCATGTGAGCGGAACCTGGTAAATATTTACCAACGTTGTTTATATGTCCGACGGGGACAAGTAAACGAATGTCGGCAAAGGGGACATCCCAAGGCATCGCGTAGATAGTAATGCCGTTTGGGAGTCTGGTGACGTCAAACTTCAACCGATCACGCATTTGGTTTTCCTTTCTTCAGTTGTTTTGGTTCAGTTTTACTGGCAATATATCTAACATAAAAAATGTAAATTGTAAATAGTAAAATCCCCGCGCCGTAGGCGCGGGGATTGAGCGGGGAGCAGTGTCAGGACACATAATGATCCCTCGCCGCTTTCTCACTGGCTTGCCTGGCTTCAGCGTGGCGGTCGAGCTCGGGGGAGAGGTTAGCTTACTTTTTTTTGGGTAGTTAACATAAAAATTGTTATAATAAGCCTATTATGTCCATCGTTCCAGATGTGAACAAAAAACCCGATCTTGTCAGAATGATTTGGCGAGAATTGTTACTTCTATTTAAGGCCAGTCAATTTAGTTTTGTCTACACATTAAATGTCGTATCAATTTTCTTAGGATTTGGAGCTTTAATATCGCTTGTCTTGGTAAATTCTGGTGACTTCCTTATAAACATTCTTAATTTTTTAATTCAAGGATTCTCAATTGCTGATGGTGAGTATCAAAGAACTTATCATTTAGAAAATTTTTTTTGGTATGCTTACTTATTTATCACCTTGATAGTTTATTTTGTAGAAAAATGGTGGTATAAACGATTTGGGGCCGATTTGATTATTAAGACAAAACATAAAATGATTGCGATATCTTTGGTTGTCTGTGCAGGATATGCCCTAGTTATTTATTTTTTTGCTCAAAAATATGGATTTCTATCAGTCTCGACTATAATTTTCAGCGTTTTAGCTATTTCGACAATTATTGCAAACTATTATTATTTGCTTGTTAGTCATATCGTTAAATTTTTAGAAACTAAACTAATCTAAAAACTTGTTTGCGCTCCTGTCCCAATAAAAAATCCGCGCCGGCTCGGGGGAGCAGACGCGGGTAGGGGGCGAACAGAGGTTAGTGGACATAATGTTCTCTCGCCACTTTCTCACTGGCTTGCCTGGCTTCAGCGTGGCGGTCGAGCTCGGGGCCAACCTGTTTTTGAAACCTGTCCTGAAAGTCGTAGTATTCCTCGGCGGTCATGAACGGCCGGAACTCTCCACTCTCGGCGGAGAGCTCTAAGTCTGATCTTTGGCGCATAGGGGCCTCCTTTCTATAAAAATATTAGCGGATTGGGTAGTAAAAGTAAAAGGCGGCTAATCGAGGGATTATGGTAGACAATAGAATACAATTGTCTTTAAATATTTTTTTCGCTATACTCACGATGTTAACAATTATTTGGCCCTATCGTCTAACGGTTAGGACAAGGCCTTCTCAAGGTTTAAATCAGAGTTCGATTCTCTGTAGGGTCACAAATAGTTTAAGGTTTAATATGCTAACCTAAAAAATTCTAAAATGAAAAATGTCCCCCGATTCTTCGGGGGACATGGGAACGGGTGGACTCTGACGCTATGGCGTAAACGCTGGCCACAGCTTGACCCAAAGGTATGGTGGAAAGAGGGGGGCGTACACCCAGTAGCGGTCATAGCCACCCTCTTTGACCAGAGCTTTGGCTCGCTTGTCTGGGTGGCGTGGGTTGACGTCCACCGCATAGCAGCTGTTCCAAAGCAGGTTTTCCCAATTGCCGTTTGAATCACGGCGGTTGATACCCGACGATGTACCCCAGCTAGCGACGCTAACCCACAGGTAACCACCAACCGCCTCAACATCGGTGGCGGGGTCATAGGGCGAAAAGATTGCTTGCCAGGTGTCGCCGAGGTCAGTTGACTCGTAGACATTGCCAGCACTAATCATGTACACCTTGCCTTGGTCGGCACTTACGGCCGTGGCTTCTTGCAGGTTTTCCCAGCCGCCGCCGTCAATTTGGCGTTGGAGGGTTGTGCCCTCAATCCGGAATTGGGCGTTACCGGATGTCGCCTCGTGGCTGACCGTTGGAGCGCAGCCACAGGCGAGGAGGATGAAAATAAAGGCAAATATGTTCTTCACGATTAGACCCCTTCAGTTAAAAGAACCCCAAGACCAACTCGTACAAGTCGAAGATGGCCAACAACCACTGGGCAACTTGCTGGAGAAATTCCAACAAATAAAACATGGCATTCATCGCGGTACCCCCTTTCTTGGGTTGGTGAGAAATACTCTGCTTGCATCTTAGCCCGATTATGAAAATTTGCAAATATATTCCGTTTAATTTTTTTAGGCGTATAATAAGGGGTATATGAAAAAATTTGGTATAGAAAACCCAGCGATGAAACCGACTCCTATTTTCGATGAAGAGGGTAGGAGACTCGTCAAAGAGGCCGAGGACAAGGATTTTGAGCTAGCCCAAGAGCTTTTACCGGCTAAGTATAGAAGTGGGAGTAATGGTAAAAATGGTACCGAAAAAAGTGCCTCAAGGGCCCCAGCTGACATCCTGGACTTGGCGACCAGTGCCGAAGCTGAGGAGGTGAAAATAGACAGCGATTTATCCTAGCCAGTAAAGGGGATTTTGGACTTGTCCACAGATATTTATTAGTTGCTATTTTAATTATTTGTCAGAGGTCTAGAATTATTAGACATCCTTTGAATCAAATCTTCGGATGTCCTAAAGGCCACCTCACGGTGGTCTTTTTGGTGATTAGATTTAATCCTAGCTTACTGATATTATAAACAAATGGAAATTGTCTATATCGTTGCAGGCGTAGTGGTGGGGGGCTCCTTGGTGGCTATAATCACTATATTTTTAGCGCGGGGAAAAAAGCCGACTGAGGGGAATAGTGAATCTTTGGTGCTAATGCAAAACCAACTGAATGAGATGTTGCGTCGAATGGATGACGGTATGGGTCATGTCCGGACCGAGCTAAAAGAGTCGTCGCGTTTTATGCAAGACTCCATGCGGACCCAATTTTCCGACTCCATGAAAATAGTGACCGATGTCACCGAGCGTCTCACCAAGCTCGACGAGACCAACCGCCAAGTCATGAACTTTACCGACCAGCTAAAAGACTTGCAAGATATTTTGAAGAACCCCAAACAGCGGGGGATACTAGGTGAATATTATTTGGAAACTTTGCTAAAAAATATTTTACCGCCGACGGGTTTTCAAATGCAGTACAAGTTTGCCGATGGGGAAATAGTGGACGCGGCGGTGTTTGTGAAAGATAAAATTATTCCCGTGGACTCTAAGTTTTCACTGGAAAACTACAACCGTGTGGCGGAAGAGAAAAACGAAGCCGAGCGCGACCGGCTGGAAAAACTGTTTGTAAACGACCTGAAAAATCGGATTCAAGAAACAGCCAAATATATTCGCCCAAGCGAGGGGACACTAGACTTTGCTTTTATGTTTATTCCCCACGAGGCCATTTACTACGACCTGTTGGTCAACAAAATTGGCGCCATCACGGACGATACCGAAAACCTCATCCAGCGCGCCGCCAACAAGTACCATGTCATTATTGTTTCGCCCACTTCCTTCTTGGCCTATTTACAAACAGTCTTGCAGGGGCTAAAAGCACTACAGATTGAAGAATCGGCCAAAGAGATAAGGAAGAGGGTAGAGGAGCTCGGTAAACATATTGGCGTTTATGACAGCTTTATGCAGAAAATGGGCGGTTCTTTAGGGACGACCGTGAGCCACTATAACAATGCCTACAAAGAATTTAAAAAGATTGATAAAGATGTGTTTCGCATTGCGGGCGAGTCGGCGGGGGTAGAGACCCTGATTTTAGATAAACCAGTGGATGAAGAGTAAAGTCCTGAGCTGGGCGATTTTACCCTAGCTTAAAGTGGCTATGTGTGGTAAGGTTATAAACAGACACGAGCCTGTTGCTCGGTGGTCTTTTTTTGTTTACATCGGCAAAAGAAGGAGAAAAACATGCCGCCGACAACAATGAGGGAAATGATCCAAGTGGGGGAAGTGGCTCAGATGGCTCAGCCCAAGCGCTTTCGCTGGCACCCGGAGAAAGATTGGCCTCGCAAGGGTCATATCCTGATCCCCAGCGGGACGATGGGCTCTGGGAAGTCCACTGTCCTCCGTATCCTCCTCCGGGAGTACAACGGGTCCAGTATCGACGAGGATACCCTGCGGGCAGCGAGCCGGTACTTCGAGGATGATCTGTTGTCCGCCCACTATGGGTTGGCGCCCAAGTTTCGGCTCATACCGAGCCATACCACTCGGCCAGAGCGGGCGGGCGACTTCCGTGGGGAGTATATCCACCACACTGAGGCGGAGTTCAAGGCTTTGTCCGCCCAAGGGGAGTTTGCTTGGGTGGTGACAGTGGGACAGTATCTCTACGGTACCACTGTCGAGGATATCCACCTGGCTATTACTCAGCCGGTGGTGGGTATCTTGACTGCCACCCCCGAGACGATCCTCCAGTGTCTCGAGGTGACCTGGATTGACCAGGGGGACATTGTGCCTCTGTATATCGACTCGCCCCACCGGGTCGAGTGGATGGGATTGCGTGGGGGGTTGACCGAATCTGAGCTCGAGTTCCGCGAAGCGCGGAACAAGCGCTGGGACACAATGGTGGCACATTCCGGCATCGGTTTCTGGCGGATCGAGAACTGCCACCACGACATTTTGTTGCCTGTCGTCAAGGAGCTGGCCCACGTCATCTCCAAGATGAAGAGGCAGTATTAGGGGACTGTGGCCCTGGGGCGCGCGTTTAGACGCGCCCCGGGGCTTTTTTCTTGCTTTTTTTATATATTTTAGTACAATACTCGGGTATGAATTTTGCTGTTATTAAGACAGGTGGGAAGCAATATAAGGTCGCCGAGGGCGATATTTTGACCGTGGAAAAACTGCCAGATTTTAAGGATAATGGCAAACTAAAATTTGACGAAGTTCTTTTGGTGGAAGCCGGTGGCAAAGCCACTATTGGTACCCCAACTATCAAGGGGGTAACAGTGGACGCAGAATTTGTGGAGGAGGGCAAAGGTGCTAAAAAGCTTGTTCTCCGCTATAAAAACAAAGTAAATTACCGTAAACTAAAAGGCCACCGCCAGCCATATACGAAAGTAAAGATTTTAAAAATAAATGCTTAAGTAAAATTAACCCCCGCCGGCTTACGCCGGCGGGGGTTAATTTTTAATGTCTATTTTCTAAAGCGCTACGCAGGGTATCGGGGTCGGAATATTCTACCTCAGTACCGGTCGAGAGCCCCCGACCAAGGATCGAAATTTTAGTGGCAGTATTGGTCAATAGGGGTGCCAGTAATTCCTTTATATATTGTGTGGAGTAGTCACCCTCGGGGTTGGCCGATAGGGCAATAATAATTTCTTTAAGCTTACTATTTGTTGTTTCCTCTTTGACTATTTTCTGGAGGGGTACCAATCGAACTTTTTTATTTGGGTCCTTTTCTAAAATAGGAACAAGCCCACCTAGAATATAAAAAAGACCGTTGTAAGAATCAGTTTTTTTAAAGCTATCGACATCTAAATCTTTTTCCACAATCATTAATTGTTCCCGATTGCGATGAGGGTCAGCGCAAATTTGACAGAGATTAGTCTTACCTCCTTTTTTGAGAAAGTGGTAGCCACAACGCTCACAGCGCGCAGACTCTTCTCGGAGAGAGTTGATGGCATTGGTTAGGCGCAGTAGGCTACTAGCGTCTAGGGCCAAAAGAAAATAAACAAACCGCCGAGCTTGGCGGGGACCAATTCCCGGAAAACGAATAAATATTTCTACTAATTGGTCAAAAGAATTACCTCCCATAAAGGACTAGATTAGAAAGAACCAAAGTCACCTTTTTCAATCGTGTTAAAGGAGACACGGTGTTCATCAAAATACAAATCGACTTTGCCAACCGGACCGTTGCGGTGCTTTTCGACCAAAATTTCGGCAATATTTTTTCTTTCCGACGATTCGTCAAAACGGTCTTCCCGGTGAATAAACATTACCACATCTGCGTCTTGCTCAATCGAACCCGAGTCACGCAAGTCCGACAGACGTGGTTTACCCCCGCGTTGTTCCACTGCTCGAGAGAGCTGAGACAGAGCAATAACCGGCACCTCAAGCTCACGAGCTAAACCTTTTAGCGAACGGGAAATTTCGGTGACCATTTGCACCATTGAGTCGGACTCGCGCCGAGGAACCATGAGTTGGAGATAGTCGACCACTATTAGACCTAAACCGTGCTCAGCCTTTAGTCGTCTAGCTACTGTCTTCATCTTCATAATATTATTACCCGGTTCGTCATCAATAAAAATCGGGGCTTTGGATAAACTTTCAAGCGCATCACGAATACGGTCAAAATCTTCTTGAGCCGTGACTTTCCCTGTGCGCATCTTCCAGGAATCGACTCGGCTTTCGGCGGCGAGGATGCGGTCAACTAGCTGTTGAGAGCTCATTTCTAGTGAAAAAACAGCAACTGGAATGTTTTCTTTGCAGGCAGCATGACGGACAAAATCAAGGGCGAGTGAAGTTTTACCAACCGAAGGACGGGCGGCTAAAATTATAAGGTCGGAATTTTGAAAACCGGACAGCAAATTGTCTAAATCGCGAAATCCAGACGGAATACCACGGTGCCCATCGGGAGATTTGTGGAGCTTGTCAAAACGCTCCCAGGCATCGGCTAAGGTATCCTTTAGAGCAGTATAGGTTTTGCGACCAAAAGAACCGAGACTAAAAATAAGTTGCTCGGCTTTATCAAAAATAGTGTCGATTGACTCTGATTCATTGTAGCCCAGTTCTAAAATACGATCAGCGGAGTCAATTAATTTACGGAGGGCCGATTTTTTACTGACATTTTCAGCGTATGAGCCAATATTGGCTGCCGAGGGTACAACCGAGATTAGTTCCGCCAAATAACTACCACCACCAATCTGCTCCAATTGTTTTTTTCCTCGGAGGTAGGAAGTCATGGTGACCACATCGATTGGTTCATTTTTTTCCTTTAAATCAACCATTGCCTTAAAAATAAGACGGTGTTTGTTGGAGTAAAAACTGTCAGCTGAGATCAAGTCGAGAATTTCATGAATAGAGTCGGGCTTGATCATAATTGCCCCCAACAAAGCTTGCTCCGCTCCAATATCTTGGGGCGGAATTTTAAGGGGAGATTGAACAAAGCCTTGTTTGGTGGCGGTTTCAGACATAGGTAACTATATTCTAACACTGAAGTTGGGGTAAACAATCCTATCTAAAAGTCCCAAAATTGTCATTTTGGGTATTAGTAGGGGATAACCTAGGGATTAGTTCCTGGATTTTATGGCTGGCCCCTCGGGGGTGTCTTCTACTTCATAACCTTTGGCCTCGATTTCAGCTCGAATAAGGTCGGCTCGGCCCCAATCAGCTCGCTCGCGGGCAATTTCGCGGTCTTGAACCAAAGAGAGAATTTCTTCTGGGATAGGAGTCAATTCACTGGCAGAAAGCACTTCAGCTTCATTTAAAATACCTAGCACCTCGTCAAATTTTTCAATTGTTGCTCTTTTAGTACTTGGTTCCAAGTTGGCATTCATTGTTTCGTGGAGTATTGCTAGGGCCTTGGCAGTATTTAAATCATTATTGATGGCGGTCATAAAAGTAGTGAGCAATTGCTCATCACATTGTCCACCACTAGGCCAAGCCCAAACCATGTTATTGATTTTCTGCCACGCGCGTTTGGCCCCAGCTAGAGCCTCAAAAGTAAAATTAAGCGGACTACGATAATGAGCGCCCAAAATAAAATAGCGGTAGGCCAGAGGAGAATAGCCCTTGGCGACTAGATCAGTGATGGTATAAAAATTTTGTTCAGACTTGGCCATTTTTTTACCGTCAACTGTAATAAAAGCATTATGAAGCCAATAATTGACGAAAGTCTCACCAGTGGCACATTCTGATTGGGCGCGCTCATTGGTGTGGTGGACGGGGATATGGTCTTCACCACCAGTGTGAATATCAAAATGGGCACCAAGATATTTGATACTCATAGCCGAACACTCGATAGCCCAGCCGGGGAAACCAACACCCCAAGGGGAATCCCATTCTTGCAGACGGGTTGATTGCAAACCAGAAAATTTCCACAAGGCAAAATCGGCCGGACTTCTTTTTTGGGCATTTTCTTCAATGCGAGTGCCGGCTGTTTGTCCGTCTAGATTTAGGTGGCCCAACTCGGGATACTTGTCATATAACTTTGTATCAAAATAAATACCATCATCGAGGTGGTAAACAAAACCTTTGTTTTCTAATTTTTTAATGAGCTCGATTTGTTCGGCAATATGTTGGCTGGCATGGGGAAAAATAGTCTCGGTGGTCTTGATATTTAAACCACTCAAATCACTCAAAAAAGCCGATTTGTATTGGGTAATAATATCGGCAACGGTATGGTTGCTGGCGCGAGCGGCTTGTTCGACCTTGTCTTCACCATTGTCAGCGTCGCCCACCAGGTGGCCGACATCAGTGATATTTATAATTTGCCTAACTGGGTAGCCGTTTTGTTCGAGGGTTCGTCTGACAATATCTGACAAAAGATACGAACGCATATTGCCAATATGGGCATAGTTATACACAGTGGGGCCACAAGAATATAAACCAACCAGGTTGGGATTAATTGGCACAAACTCCTCTTTTTGGCGGGAAAGAGTATTTAAAAAATATAATGGTTGCTGATTCATCATTCCTTAAAACCAACGTTTATAACGGAAGAAAATAAACATTGCGCCGACGGCGCCCAGCATCATAGCGACAATAACCCAGAAATCGTAGCGCATACCGAGAATTGGGTTGTGAATAGTATTCATCCCAAACATCGAAGTCAGGACTGTTAAAGGGAAAGTAGTAAAAGCCATGATAGTTAACACCTTCATAATTTCATTGGTTTTAATCGACAAAAGCGAGTCATTGGTAGTCTGTAAATCATCGAACATTTCCTTTAGACTCTCTAGTGTCGAGTAGATCCGGCGGTAGGTATGGTAGATTTTTTTAGTATAGCGACTATAATCGTTACCAAATAAAGTGGCGGAGGCTGCATCAAAGGATAATAATATATCGGCGTGATTTTTTAGGGCCCAGCTATAATCAAACAATTTGTGATTAATATTAGACAAAACTACCACCATCTCTTTTTCTTTACCATTAAATATTTCTTTTTCGGCTTTTCGTAATTCATCACTAATCGTTAGCAGGCCAGCGTCTAGTGATTTGTAGATAGATAAGGCAATGTGATAGAAAAGAATACCGGCCTGATTTTTCTTACTAGTATCTTCGTTGACTAAATTGGCTTCAAAAATTTGACCAAATTCATCTAATGATTGAATTGGTTCGTAGTGAATAGTAATAAGAAAATCCTTGCCGACAATAAAATCTACTTCTTGGTCGCCTTCGTCTTTATTTGGGCCTAAACTAAAATCACAATGAGGAAAATGTAGCACCAAATAAATATAATTATCATAAAGGTCGGCATGAGCTCTGGTGGAAGGAGAGCCAAGTTCATTTTCTACTAGCGAATGCAAGCCATAATCACGGGCCAGGGTGGCTAATTCCTCCTTGGCTGGTGAAGTGACATCGATCCAAGTTGTTTCGCGATGTTTAAATTGTCTTATCATATGGGTTAAATTATATCCTGTCAGCATTTTAACTACAAGAAGCGTGCACTAGTGCCTAGCTCGTGCTAAAATTAAGACATAAATATGAATCGTTTCTCGGGAACTTTTGTGATGGTGGTAGTTGCCCTTTGCGCTTTAGGGGGGGCATTTTTTGGCGGGGTTTATATTGGTTTTAATTCTCGTCCAGAGATTGAGCAAGTGGTTGGTGTTGCCAATAAAGAAGCGTTGAAGCCAGCCGAAGTCGACTTTACGCCGTTTTGGCAAGCGTGGAATATTATAAATGAAAAATATGTCAATGGTAATAGCACCTCAACGACTGCAGTCAAAAATGAAGAAAAAGTTTGGGGGGCCATTTCTGGGATGGTGGGGGCCTTGGGTGACCCCTACACTGTTTTTCTGCCACCAGAAGAAAAAAAACAATTTGAAGATGATATTGCCGGGAATTTTAGTGGCGTGGGAATGGAACTGGGGGTGAAAGATGGGGTTTTGACCGTGGTGGCGCCTTTGGCCAATAGTCCAGCTAAAAAAGCCGGTATTTTGGCGGGGGATAAAATTTTAGAAATAAATGGGGCGATTGCCGCCGAGATGACGATTGATGAAGCCATCAGTAAAATTCGTGGCCCCGAAGGTAGTGTTATAAAATTGACGGTGCTGTCACCACTAACGGTGGGTGAAGCTGAAAAATTACCCCGCGAGGTGGCAATTGTGCGGGCGATAATTGCTATCCCAACTATTGAAACTGAATTACGTTCCGATAAAGTTTTTGTTATTCGCTTGTATAATTTTAGTGCCAATTCAGCGGAATTATTTGCCAGTGCCTTAAATGAATTTTCTAAAGCCCAGACCAATCGTTTAATCCTAGATTTACGGGGGAACCCAGGTGGGTATTTAGAATCTGCGGTGGATATGGCCAGTTGGTTTTTACCCAAGGGCAAGGTGGTAGTTTGGGAGCACCAAGGGGACAAACAAGCCGACACTGCTTATCGGAGCAAGGGCTATAATGTCTTTAATAAAAATCTAAAGATGATTATTTTGGTTGATCGTGGTTCCGCTTCGGCCTCCGAGATTTTGGCAGGGGCCTTGGCCGAATATAACATTGCGACCTTGGTCGGGGAGACTACTTTTGGTAAGGGTTCGGTGCAGGAATTAGTACCAGTGACCGCTGATACCTCACTAAAGGTGACTATTGCCCGCTGGCTGACACCAAAAGGAGTGTCTATTTCCAAAGCCGGTTTGAGGCCGGCCGTGCCGGTTGAATTGGATGTGGAGGCCTTTAAGAAGGGGCGAGACACTCAACTGGAAAAGGCAGTGGAACTTTTGAAAAAATAGTAAATTTGCCAGGCCAAATATTTAGGTTTAAGATAAAAAAAGAAGGAAGAAGCAAGGATTGGCCTTGCTTCTAAAAGGCGGAAAGGAGAGAGGTATGCCAGAAGACGGCAGACCCTCGCTCACCGAAAGAGCGACAACGGTTTTAATGTGTGGTGAGGATATTTTTGTAAATGAGTGCGAGCTTCGGCTTCGACCGCCCGAATATATGGGCTACGATGTGGGGTGTACCTACCCTTACGTTGCGGTTGGGACGAGTTTGTTCGTTATCCTTTATAAAGGTATCAGTAATGGGACTGGCATTGTCGGAATTGTGACCGATGAAATTATTCCCACGGAAGGATTGGTCACAGTACGTTTGCTGGTGCCTAATTTTCACCACCCGATGGTCTATGAGCACGCCACTGCCCAAAATGGCTGGGTGCAAATGGCCATCGAGAAACTTGCTGTTGCTTAGAAACTCACCGCCTCGTGGTCTACCCACGAGGCGGTGTTCCTATTTTTACTCTGGACAAATTGGCTGAAAAAGGATATTATCGACAGGTCTTTAACCTATAAATAATAAAATATATGAAAGTATTATTGATGCAAGATGTGGCCAAGGTAGGTAAAAAATATGAGGTCAAGGAGGTCGCGTCTGGTTTTGCGCGTAATTTCCTTCTACCTTCAGGGAAAGCGGTTGCACCCGAGTCTTTTTCGGCAGACAAACTAAAGGCCTTGCAAGACAAACATCTACACGCAGCCGCCAATCGCCTCGCCGAATTGACCGCTATTTTTGGCGCACTAGAAGACAAAAAAATAGTTTTGGCTGGTAAAGCCAATGAAGATGGGCATTTGTTTGCTGGTCTGGGTAAGGATGTAGTGGCTGAAGCGATCAAAACCCAACTTGGTATTGAAGTTGATACGACGGAAATTCATTTAGGCCACGCTCTAAAATCGACTGGTTCGCACGAGATAGAAATAGGGGAGGGGAACAAGCTGATAGTGGTTGTCGAAGCGGAGTAAATTTAAATAGACAAAAATATAACCCCCGCGGCCGAAGGCCGCGGGGGTTATATTTTTAACAGGATTTAGTATACTTAATCTAATTAACCAGATAATTATTTTAAACTATGTCGTCTCCCAAATTTGAAGGATTACCAGAAGTTGTTCCGGCTGAATTACCAGCAGTGACTGAGAAAGAAAATGGTCCAGTGGCGGTGGAAACAGAACTGTCAAAACCAACCGAGCCAGTTTTAGAAACAGTGGTTCCAGTTGATAACCAAAGCCGGTCGCTCGAAGCTATTTTAAGTGAATCAGATGAGGCCACGGCTCAGGCTATCGGTGAGACCAAAAAATATCTTGATCAACATATGAGGGAGATACAAATTGGAGTTTTAAATGGCGGTAATGATAACTATCGCAATGCCTTGGGCCAACATCTAGACCAGATTGCTGATCAGAGGATTAGAGCTGAAGTTAAAGAACTATTAAAGAAAGAAATGGCTCAATCTTTCGAAAATAACCGAAAGGAATATGTAACTGGAGCAGTAGCTGAGTCAAGGACCTTTGATACCCTCTATAAAGTAGTTGGGCAATTTAAGCAGGTTAACTTAGGCAGGGAAAATGAGGAGCCATTTCTATCTGCTCCAGCCACAATTGATAAAATAAATCAAGTGCGAGACAATCTTCGCATTTTACTTAATGATAAAAAATGGGTGCAGATGCCTCTAGATTCTCATGAGGTAGAGCTTGATTCTTTGGTCAAAGATATTCCACATGACTCGGGTATTAGGGGTAAGGTGCGAATAATGCTTAAGCAAGAGATTGAAAATGCTCGCTCAACATCTAGTAGTGTTTCTTCTAATGAAGACAATAACAAACCAGCTGGTTTCCTCAAAAAAACTTTTGGCAAGCTTGCTTTTTGGCGGAAATAAGCTCAGAAAATAGGAGTAATAAAATATTAGTAGCAAGAAAAAACCGGACTAGAGGTCCGGGTTTTTTCTAATCAAAATTTATTGTTTAGTAACCACACTCACCACCTTGTGCACCTTGGTTTTGCCAGTGAAGGAGAGTTTGCGTTTTTGGGTAAACTTGACTTGGCCGGGGGCCACCGCAAACAATGTGTGGTCTTTGCCAATTTTCACATTGGCGCCGGCGAGCACTTTGGTGCCACGCTGACGGACAATAATTGCACCCGGTTTGGCGTCTTCGCCATCATAGAGCTTGGTGCCTAAATATTTTGGATTGGAGTCGCGGAGGTTTTTAGCGGTACCGCCCGCTTTTCGATGGGCCATATTATGACTATAATGTGTTTAAAATAACTATATGAGTATAAGAGAAATCACTGAAAAAATCAAGGGCCGAGTCAGGGTCGGCTTGGGCGGGGTGGGGGACCGGCCCTTGGCCCTAGTTGAAAAGCTTCGGCAAAACGAAAAAGACATTTGGATTTTACTAGTGGTGATTTTAGTTGCTGGCCTATTTTTTGGTCTCGGTCGTCTGACTAAAATAGTGGGGGAGAGGGAACCGATCAAAATTACCCAACCGGCGCTGGTGACGGGATCATTAGCTGGGGCTATCTTGGCTAATAATAAGGCGGGAGCTAAAGCGGTGGAGAGTTCTATTGGTCAGCCGTTAGCCTCCCAGGCCAAATATGTCGCGTCTAAATCAGGGACAAGATATTATTTGCCCACTTGCTCGGGGGTAAAGCGAATAAAAGAAGAAAACAAAGTTTGGTTTAATACTATCGACGAGGCCAAGTCAGCGGGCTATACGCCAGCGGCCAATTGCTCGGGAATATAAAAAGACCACCTACTAGGAACGGTCTTTCTGGCGACAGGCTTCAAAAGGCCGTACTTTTACCAGCTGACAAGAGGGCTGAAATCCTGCCATTGGGTTTGTAGGTGATCCAAATTATATTATCACAAAAAAAAGCCCCGCGGTGCGCTTGCGGGGCTTGGGACTCAGGAACGAAAAGCGAAATCAGATTTCGGAGGTTTCAATCTCCGGATTCGGATGTCGCTTTTGGCACGGCAACATTTTGCTGTGCATGAGCATGTGCACGGAGTGCACGAGCGCAGGCGGAGGATTGGTCCCTCCGCAGGAACGGTATTCATGAGAAAAACGAGACCGCCTGTCGCCAAAGCTCTTCATAGTCACCGTCTCCTATTCCTCCCGCTGGGGGAGGAGAGTTAGGTTTTTCGAGGTGCGCACCAACCTTTAATTTTCCACAAATTTAGTAAAAAAGCAAGTGACTCCCCCAGTGGACCCGCGGGGGAGAGGGAGGAAATAATATTTATAATTTTGTATATTTTAAATTATTAGTGAGTTAAACAAGGGGAGAGGAGAGACAAAAAACCCACCCAATTTTAATATTAATAGGTATATGTCAAGGTCAGAGGTTTGGTGAATATAGTGTCGCACAATATACCTTTTGCGACACGGCCTATATAATAAACCAGTTCCGCCCTCATCTTAATAATCAATCTGAGAGCACTAATTTCTTGGCCTCTAAAATCGCCGGAGACGAAAGTTAGGTATTGGACTGGCACCAATGTACCCGTCATCCTCTCACCTTTGTCTCTTTATAATAAAAAATCCCTTTGGCTGGCTGGTATGGTCCAAATAGCTAGACCTCCCCTTTTTTCATCAAAAATCAGGGGAGTCAAATTACTTTTTAAATATTTAATTAATATATTTATATTATTCCTCAACTTTAACCTTGATCAGGGTAGTTTTAGCTTTTTTAAATAATAAATAAAGCACCCAGAGCATAATAGCTGGTAGGTGCCAAAAAAGTTCAACCAGATCACTTTGCAGTTGCTCCATATGGTGAGGCGGAAATTTGAAAAATTAAAATCGCGTAAATTGCGACTCCTCTATTATACCAAATTGTGCCTGACTCCCCTTGTGGATAATTTTTATAAAATAAACCCCGCTGGGTTTAAACAGCAGGGTTTATTTTTTGGGACCAGCACGGCTTGCTCCATTTCCAATGGCCGGCGCCTTCGTGACTCATGAGCCACAAAGCATAGTCGATATTTCCTTCAGCCGTATAAATATCGAAACCGAGGGTTTGGCTTTTTTCCAAGTGGTATTTTTCATTGATTTGGAAAATACCCACATCGAGCGGATTATGAATTCCGCGGAGGACTGTCCCACTATCAGCATTAAATTGCTGGTAGGTGCTTTCACAGAATGCAATAGCTTGGGCCAGGTTTGGGTCAACTGCTTGTTCCTTGCTTTTTTGATTAATTAGCTCAGGAATCAAATTATTTTTGTCAGTCTTACTTACTGCTGGTGTTTGGACTATTTGCACAACTGCCACCTGGGCGTCGGGTCTGGTCGAAACCGGACCTTCAGCGACGGTGGGAGTAATATTCGAGAAAGCTATCAGGCTTGCCATGCCTATTTGTAAAGTACGTAATATAAGCCGTTGGGCTAGATTTTAATTGGCCAGAGCCAGTCGAAACTTGTAGTGGGAACGACTGACTTTAACCAAAAAAACACTTGGCAGTGTTTTGCGTGATTATTGTTTGAGGTTATATATTATCACACACACAATATATAACCGTCAATATTATAGCAGAGGCCATATTGGCTGTCAAGCATTTTTAGTCCGTGAAACTATGGCTTAAAATAAGGGTATTTTGGCTAAGTCTGGGACGCGAACCAGCCCGAGACCAATGGCCAGGCCCAGCCCAAAATCCAATTTTCCCATATCCAGGTGGCTGGTTCGCGGATAAAGTTGGTCCAAAGGTAGACTAAACCAGCCCAAACCTTCTCCCCTATTGTTTTTAGAAAATCTAAATTATTTTGCGTAGTCTCCGATCCCCATAATTCACGCAGATTGACTTGAAAATATGCCAGGAGAATTATTACCACGACAACAATAACAACAAGCTGAATAAAACCAGAAGAAGTTTTTTTTCTCATAAATTAATTATAAATAAGATAATGGATTAAGTACAGCTTCCCGTTTGGCTAGGGGTAAGCGATAGACGCCACAACCGGGGACAGCCGACTGCAGGGTTCCAACTTGTGAACCGTCGGATGCAAGAAGGGTGAAGTGTAAATGCGGACCGGTGACATAGCCGGTGGCGCCGCTATAAGCGACCACCTCCCCTGTTTTCACGGTTTGACTTTCACTTACTTTAGCGAGTGATAAGTGGGCATAAACGCTCGACAGGCCATTGGGGTGCTTTATCATTACCCACTTACCATAAGAGGCCCCTTTGCAGGCGGTGTCGGTGTCACCTACTCCTAGCACTACCCCATCGAGAACAGCTTTAATTGGGGTACCTACCGCGGCTGCTAAATCAATCCCGTTATGACCTTTGCCTTGGTAAATTTGGGCATTGGCGGTGGCAAAAGGGGTGTTGCCGAAATATTGAGTAATGATAACTTTATCCATCGGCCACTTGATTACCCCACTACCTGTGGTTGGTAGGGCACTTGGGTTCACAATTAAATTTAATTTACTTTCTGCATTTTTGATTTCGGCCTCGACGGCATTTTTCTTGGCAATACGGTCGGCCAAAATTTGCTGGTAGGTTTGTTCTTGGTTTTGGGTTTGGGTTAATAATGTACTTTTCTGACTTTGGTTTTGGGCAACAATTTTCTTTTGGTCAGCCAACTTGACCTGCAGGCCAGCCAAACGGTCTTTTTCTTTTTCAGAGGCAGTTTTTTCGGCTTCATAGGAAGATTTCGCTTGCCGGAGCTCTTTAATATGGTCACCTAGTTTTTGTTGGAGAGTTTGGAGAGAAAAAGTATTACCGAGAAAAGTAGATAAACTTTCATATTCCAGTAAGGCCACTGCCAAATTGTCTTTATCAGAAAAACTAATGGCGCGGATTGCCTCGGCTACCGCTAACTCGCTTTTAGTAATTTTCTGGCTACTGGTGACTATCTCGCCCCCTAGTTTTTTGATGGTCAGGGTGGTGGAATCAATTTTTTTCTTGGTCAAAACTACATCAGTCTCAAGCTTTTTCTTGGTGGCCTCCAGGCGCGCTAGCTCGGTTTTTAGGGTCGAAGACTGGCCTTTAGTCGCTGTTAGTTTGACTTGATATTCGGCAATCTCTTTTTCCAGTTGGGCGATTTCACTATTTTTAGAAGTGATTTGGTTTTTCAGTTCATCCACCGATTGGGCGCGAACTTGGTTGTATGACAAAAATAAAGATATTAGAATCAAAAAAACTGTGGCTAGTTGTAGAGGCCTTTCATTCATCAGTTAATTATAGTTTTTTTTAACCTTTTGGTCTATTTTAAAAATTTTTCAACCCCTTAATTATTGAACACTCGGTGTTCAATAATTAAGGGTGATTAAAATTAAAGACCAGCTCGAGCTGGTCTTACTTGCGGATGGGTGGTGGTTTTTTGGTTTCCGTGAGTGTCGGCAGGGTTCTTCTTGTGGCATCAGCAAATTCTTTAGCCACTTCAGCGTATGCTTTAATGACTAGCTGCGGGCTAAGCCTTAGTTTGTTCTGTCTGGGCATACCGTGTCACCTCCTTTCTTTCTGTATTATAGCATTAAATATTACACTTAGTCAAGTTTAGCCAAAAGTCGAGTTTTGGTTTCCTCCTTCCCTAAAATCGCGGCGACAGTAAAAGGGTCGGGAGATTTTTCCTTCCCAGTTAGGGCCACGCGCATTGGCCACAGCACCTCCTTCCTCCCCTTCTCTGTGGCAAAATCCCAAATAGCATCTTTTATTTTTTCGGGAACAAATTTATCGGCTGAAATATTCTCAAGCAGGGCGATCGTTTCGGCTAAATATTTGGTCTCCCCCAAAAGCTCTTTTGAAACAGCGGGGGCGGTGAACAAGTAGTCCCACTCCCCGCCCTCGCGCATTTCATCTAGCTCGGCTAAAGTACTTAAACGTTCGAAAATAACTGGGACCAAAATTTTCAGTTGGTTGCTATTTAATTGGGCTAAATCGGGAATGCGTTCGGTGGCAATATTTGTTAGCTCGGAGAGTGACAATTTTTTTAGATGCTCGCGGTTGTACCACAAGAGTTTTTCGTCATTGAAAATGGCACCTGATTTTTGAACTTTAGCCAAATCAAACTTTTCAATTAGTTGGTCCAGAGTAAAAACTTCTTCTTCGGTACCCGGATTCCAACCGAGCATGGCCATAAAGTTTAAAAGGGTTTGGGGTAGGTACCCGCGGTCGCGGTACTCGGTCAGGGCCAAGGCCCCCTTTCTTTTAGACAGCTTAGACCGATCAGGGGCCAAAACTAGCGGTAAATGGGCATAAATAGGCCGTGGAGCCCCGATGGCCTCTTGGATGAGGATTTGCCTAGGAGTATTGGAAATATGGTCTTCCCCGCGAATAATATGGGTCATCCCTTCGGTAAAATCGTCTACCACCACCGCGAGGTGAAAGACCGGCTCGTCTAGGGACTTGGCAATCACGAAGTCTTTCAGCTCGGTGGTGTCAAAGGAAATTTCACCGCGAATAAGGTCGGAAAAGGTTACGACTTTGTTGGGGTTTTTAAAGCGGATGACCTCACTCCGGTCTCCTTCTTTAACAGGAGTTTCTTTAGAAATATAGGCGTGGCCGGAGGCAATCATTTTTTCTAAATATTCACGGTGCACCGGCGCATTTTCCGATTGGCGATATTTTTCATCAAAATCTAAACCCAGCCAAGCCAGCGATTCTAAAATATTGGCTTCGTATTCTGGTTTACTCCGCTCGCGGTCGGTATCCTCAATGCGTAAAATAAATTTACCACCATTTTGGCGAGCAAAGAGATAGGAAAAAACCGCCGTGCGATAGTT
Source organism: Candidatus Vogelbacteria bacterium RIFOXYD1_FULL_44_32 (assembly GCA_001823065.1). GTDB lineage: Bacteria > Patescibacteriota > Minisyncoccia > Phycocordibacterales > XYD1-FULL-46-19 > XYD1-FULL-44-32. The sequence continues at coordinate 276,705 of MHTJ01000003.1, read as the reverse complement.
GCCGGCATGGAGTAGCCCAGTGGGGCTGGGGGCAAAGCGAGTGACGATATTAGCTTTCATGTTGGAGGGCCATCTGCACAATTTCGGTGGCAATTTTATGACCAGCTTCGGGTTGGGCAAAGCTTTTGGTCGCGGTTCTCATTTTTGTTTTTAGCTCCGGATTATTTAAAATACGATCTATTTCAGCGATTAAAATAGATGGAGCAAGATTATTTTCCTCAATTACCACTGCTCCCCCTGTGCGGGCATAAGCAAAAGCATTGGAGCGCTGGTCGTGGCTGACAGTTTCAGGGATGGGAATAATTATGGCGGGAATACCCCAATGAGCAATTTCAAATATAGCTGAACCAGCGCGGGAAATCACTAAGTCGGCGACACCAGCCGCCATTCGCATTGCCAAACTTTCTAAATAGGGAAAGGCTTGATAATGTCCCTGATAAGCATCACCGGCTAAAATAACACCAGCTCTCGCCACTACATCATCATAATTTTGTCGTCCCGTCTGGTGAATAATCTGATATTTTTGGACCAAATCGGGCAGAGTTTCTAGGAGAGCATTGTTGATAGACTGAGAACCGAGGGAACCCCCCAAGACAAAAAGTATTGGTAGATTTTCTTCTAATTTCAAAAATCGTTTAGCACCTTCGGGCACTGGATTCATGATCTCGCGCCTTAGGGGGTTGCCAACCACGGCGGTTTTTTCTGGCGGGAAAAAAGTTGTGGCATCGGGGTAGGATAGGGCAACTCGGGTAGCAAACTTGCTCGCCCAAAGATTGGCTCGACCGGGGTGTGAGTCGGACTCATGAATAAATATTGGGATGCCCAAGATTCGGGCGGCCATAACGGCGGGTATACTAGCATAGCCACCTTTAGAAAAAAGAACATCGGGATAAATCCAAAACATTTTCCAGAGGGCCACAATAAAACCGAAAGCTAATACAAAAAGGTCGGTAAAGTTTTTGAGCGAAAAATAGCGGCGCCACTTACCAGCTGGTATTTTGATAAATATTAATTCATTGTCCGCTAGTAGTTTCGGACTGTAGGGGTGGTCGGAAAAAAAATAATATTTGGTGCCTATTAATTTCTGGTCAAAAATAACATCTCGTAGTTCCTCGGCTACAGCAATAATTGGATAAAAATGTCCCCCTGTTCCCCCACCGGTCAGTGCAATTTTCATTTTTAATTAGAGTGTTTTTGATAACGGGAAATATTTAAAATTATCCCAACTGCCGACAAGCCAAACAAAAGAGCACTACCACCTTGGGAGACAAATATGAGAGGTTCCCCGGTTAGTGGGATCAAACCAAGCATGGCTCCAATGTTGGCAAATGACTGGCTTATTATTAGTATAACAAGACCAGTTGCCAGGAGTCCACCAAAGCTGTCACGACTACCACTGGCAATTTTTAGACCATAAACTGCAAATAGTAAAAATAAAATTAAAATAATCATCGTACCAATAAAACCAAACTCCTCACCGGCAACCGCAAAAATTGAGTCGCCGATTGGTTGAGGCAAAAAATTAAATTTCTGCAGGCTTTGCCCGAACCCCCGCCCAGACAGTCCGCCTGAACCGATGGCAATCAGTGATTGGTTTATTTGATAGGCCGAGTTTAAAACATCTTTGTCGGAATTAAAAAAAGTTGTTATGCGATCGCGAACATAGGGCATAGCAATCGCCAGGCACCCTAAAACCAAAATAGCCACAAAGAATAGCCCCAAAAAATGTCGCCATTTTCCACCGGCCACAAAATATTGGGTAGCGAGGGCAGAAGCAATAACAATAAATGTACCAATATCTGGCTGTTGAATAAGTAAAATCCCAGCTATGCCGAGGAGGACAAGCATTGGGGCGAGGCCTGACCACAGGGTCCCCGCTTTATCCTTGGCCCTAGTAAGCCAGGCGGCATAGTACATAACCAGACCTAGCTTTAATAGTTCGGCTGGTTGGATAGAAAACAAACCTAAATTTAGCCAACGGGTGGCGCCACCAGCTGATATGCCTAGACCAGGAATAAAAATAATCGCGGTTGCAATTATGCCAGCAATCAAGATGGGTAGTGAATATTCACGCCAAAGCCGGTATGGAATATTGGCTAAAACCAGCATTAGGACTAGACTACCAGCGAGAACGGCCAATTGTTTTAGTCCAATATGAATAAAACCAGCCATATTGGTACCAATCATCCCTAAAGAAGCTGACAAAAAGATAAAAAAACCAAAGCCTGCCAATAGGGCCACTAAAAATAAAAAAAAACGACTTTGATTTTTGGCGGCCGTCTGCATTATTTATCAAGTAAAATTAAAATCATACCAATAATCGCGGTAATGAGGCCAATAATCCAATAGCGCATAACCACTTTATAGGCTGGCCAGCCGATGGCCTCAAAATGGTGGTGTAGTGGTGCGACTAGAAAAACTTTCTTGCCCTGACGAAGTTTTTTTGATGTCAGTTGTATTACGACTGAAGCGGAGGTGGCTAATAGTGGAAAAGCAATTAGCGGTAACCATAAAACAGAATCGGTTAGAAAAGCTACGACAGTTAGGGTGGTAGTGAGGCCCAAAATCCCCGTTTCCGACATATAAAAACGAGCCGGCGGAATATTAAACCATAAAAAGGCCAAGGTGCCACCGGCGACCACGGCACAAAAGGCCGCTAGGTCAATTTGATTTTGGAAGAAGGCAATCCCCGCGTAGGCGGTGAAAATAATGGCCATTACTCCCCCTGACAAACCATCGAGACCGTCAATGACACCACTGGAAAATAAGACCGACATTACAAATATAAATAGCGGAATAATCCACAGGCCGATGGTTAAATCGCCCCAAAATGGAATGTGAATAGCACTCACCCCTAGCTTGGCATAAAACCACCAACCACCAACCAGGCCGAGAGTAATGACAATTCCCAATCGATTCCAAAACGGCAAACCACCATTAGGGCGCCCATCCTTTGGTTCTCTAATTTGTAAAACATCGTCTAGCAAGCCGAGGAGTGAGGCAATAATTAAGGTAAAAAGGGGTAGCCAGGTTTGATTACGGGAGAGAAAGTCTAATTTTGTGGTGACATCAGTTGGCCAAACTTGCGCGATAAGCCAAATCAGGGCAATCGTCAGTAATGCACTAGTCCAGATTATTATTCCACCCATCCGCGGTGTGCCAGTTTCCTTGTGGGCATGGAGTTTATCAAAAATTGGAGTGGCTCGCCCGTCGGGGGCAATTTTCCCCGCCTTCTTTTTCCACATCCGATGTTTATATAAATAGTGAGTCAGGATTGGGGTAATAGCGATACCAGCAAAAAAGGCCATGGCGGTCGGGGCAAAAACCTTTATGACAGAGAGAATCATTTTATAATCATTATATTATTCGGAATAATAATCAATGGTGGCTCGGGTCAGGGCTAGTACATCGGTAAAGCGCCCATCCTTGGTCGAACCCAATACTACTACTATTACTGGTTGAGCGAGGCCAGCATCAAAAGCAATCACTAAATTTCCTCCTGCACTATCAGTATAACCGGTTTTAGAAGCGATTAGACCGGGGATCTTACTCACAATATCATTGGTATTATTACCAAAATAGGTTAAACCAGAAGCAGAAGTGGCAGATATAACCGGCTTAACAGTGGTGGCCAGCAAGGTCGAATTATTATATAGAATATATTTCATTAGGTTGGCAATATCGACCGCCGAACCAAATGAGCCCCCAAAATTTTGGGCTAAATCGAGCCCTGTTTCGTTCATAAAGCGGGTGGCGCTTAACCCCAATTTGGCGGCATTATCATTCATCGCAATTTCAAAATTTAAGCCACGTTGGTTGACTGCCTCCGCTAAAGCGGTGGCTGCACCATTGCTTGAAGTGGTTAGCATATAGTCGGTCAAATTGCGCACTGTCCAGCTGTCTCCAGCCAAGAGACCAGCATTACTTCCTCCTGCTAGCGCCAAATTGGTGATAGGAATAATTTCAGTTTCCCCTAATATTTGGTTGGCGGTATAAGCTGTCATCAGCTTAGTAATCGAGGCTAGTGGTAGTTTGGCAGTTGAATTTTTGGCAAAAATAATTTTACCAGTTCTGGCTTCCATAATTATGGCGCCATCAGCTTCTAGCTCTAGGGCAGGGAAAATTTTAGGAGGCACTGTTACCTGGGCCCTCACTTGGCTCTCTAATCTTTTTGTATTTTGCCAGGCCGGCCAAATTAATAAGGCCAAAAAAAATAATAGAACTAAACTAATAGTACCAACAATCAAGCGTGTTAAAATTTTTGGATGCTTAAAATTATTTCTCATTTTCCGTGGCCTTAGCTTCTATTTCCTCTTGGGTGGACATAAATATTTTAATTTTTTCCTCGATTTCCGCAAAGTCTGGCAGTTGTTGAGCTTTTTCAATACCAAGGGTGGCCATAAGTTCAGTCGAAGGCTGATAAAGAAAACTACGTTGGTCGGTGGGACTCGTCTCCCTTAAGATTAAACCGCGAATTAATAGGTGACGTAAAATAAAACTGGAATTAACTCCTCGGATATAGTCGATCTCCGCTCGGCTGACTTGGCCCCGATATAGGATTATCGCCAGGGTTTCGAGACCCGCTTTACCTATATCTCTAGCTAATTCGTCTTTGGTAATTTTTTCAATTAGCTCGCTAGCGTCGCCAGCGGTTACTAAGGCGTAGCTGCTTTCGGTGGATAGCAACCTTATTCCCCGCCCCGCTAGGTTTTTTTCTAAATCAGCGCCCGCTTCTTTTAGTTCGCCTTCACTGATACTAAGCATTTTAGCCAAAACCGAAAATAACATCGGTTCGGCCTTATAAAAAAGCACCGCCTCTATTTGGCATGCGAGATTCATAATAGGCATATTATACCGTTTAAAAACCATCTTGACCAATCAAAACTTGGGGTTATGTTAAACATTGACACGTTGGTCTAAATATGATAAAAAAAAGCGGGTTTGAACAAGAAAGGAAAAGGAAAGAGATGAATAGATTTTTTATTGCCGGGGTGCTTGCCGGGTTTGTTTGTGGCTGTGCCACTATAGACACAAACGAAACCCCCAACACCCCACTTGAAGTTGGTTTTCGGGTGGTAATGACCGAGGGGGTGGTCACCACCAAGCCCACCGCCTTCAAAGGGGCGCAGACCGGTGTCTGTGTGGTGGTGTTTGATGGCGGAGGGCGGGCAATTACCCGTCTGGTGACGGTGGATATGCCTATTGGTGAAAATATCCGATTTGGTGACCGAGTCAAACTCGAGGTCGCCGAACAGGTCGGGGGTGATGTGGTTTACCATATCAAAACCGAGTCAATTCCACCGGAGAAAAAGGAATGAAAATTTCTAATTTCTTCGATACCGCGAGCAGGCCTAGCCTGCTCGCGGATTTTTAATACCTAGGCATTCCCGGTCTAGTGCTCTGCATATCTATATCGGCATAGTGGGTATGTTGCTCGACTTCGATCATTCCTTGTTTAACCAATTCCAGCATACCCAAAAAACTAACAATGACATTTACTTTTTCCGCTTTGTCACGGGGAGCAAACTCACTAAATTTTAGCGAGATCGCTCGCTGAATCCGGCTCGCCAGGTCATCAATCGTTTCTTGTAAACTCCGTATTTTTTTAACAATGACTTGGGGGGTGAGTTCTAGTTTAGGAAGTGATTGAAGGACGGTTTTTACTGCCATTAAAAGGTTTGGTGTGGTAATTTCTGGTGTAGTGACAAAGACGGGTACAATATTTTTATTTGGTTCTCGAAAATACAAAGAATTTTGACCATAAATATTTTTAAGTTTCTGGGCTACTTCTTGAATATATTGATAGAGTTTTAATCGTCTTTCTAATTCGGCGGCATCGGTTTCTTCTTCGGTAGTTAGATTTAGATTTGGTAGTAGTGATGACGATTTTATCAACATTAAAGTTGAAGCCACCACCAAAAAATCGGCGGTCTCGTGTTTAGGTAGATGCTCAAATTGTGAAAGATAGGCAATATAATCGTCGGTAACAGCGGCAATATTAACCTTACTAATATGCAATTTCCTTTTTTCAATAAGTTGTAGTAATAGGTCAAGTGGTCCCTCAAAATCATCAAGTTTTAAGGCAAAGGAGGCTGTCATATTTTTATATTGTAACTTTTTTCCTTTAAAACAAAAAGGAGGCCAACACTGGGTGTGTCGGCCTCGGGAATAAAACGGGGGCAGATGAAATTATGATAGCCCCCTATGAGACAGCTGCTTGGGACCATGGCGATCACGGTCGGCACTAGGGCGTTTGGAGTAAAGGTAGGCTTGGAGGTCCTACTCTACCAACCGCTCTCGGCCACGGTCCCAAGGCAGGAATGAGCATCTACCAAATATTATAGCAGATAGGAGTTTTTTGTCAATACTCTATTTTGACAAAAGGCCGTCAATACGGTTGAGGTCACGCGGGAACATACATGCTTCGCGCACATTTTTTAGGCCCAAAATCTGCATGGTCATCCGCTCGGCGCCAAAGGCAAACCCCCCTTCGGGAGGGGCACCATAACGAAAGGCCTCTAGGAACATTTCTATCTTAGCTGGGTCCATCCCCCACTCCTCGACGTGATTCATTAATTGTTTGAAGTCATTAATACGCCGGCCACCAGAAAGCCACTCAACACCGCGACAAAGAAGGTCCATACCTTCGTTAAATTCAGGGTTGGCTGGGTTGGGATAAACATAAAAAGGTTTTTGTTTGGTTGGGTAGCCGTAAACATAAACAAAGTCCGAGCCGGTTTCAGTTTTAATCATTTCACAGAGTTTACGCTCTTGTTCCGGGTTTAGGTCTTTGTCGGTGGGTGCTCCTAATTTTTCTAACGCTTCTGTTAGAGAGAGAGTCGGAGTTTCTTTTATCATAACCGGTAGCTCGGCTTCTAGAAAAGTTAATTCATGTTCACATTTTGTTTTTACTTGTTCCAATATATGGCGCACGCAGCTTTCTGACATATCGCGAACATCACGCCAAGAATCAATAAACGCCATCTCGGCATCGAGTGATACAACTTCAGTGAGGTGGCGAGTGGTGGCACTGGGTTCGGCGCGAAAAATTTTATTTACGGAAAAAACACGCTCAAAGGCGGTCATAACAATTTGTTTGTAAAGCTGAGGTGACTGGCTAAGATAAGCTTTTTTGTCAAAGTAGTCTATTTTGAAAACCTCCGCTCCCCCTTCAGCGGTGGCTGGGACAATCGCTGGTGCTTGAAATTCGAAAAAATCTTGAGATTTCATAAACTCACGGAAGGAATCAATAATAACTGCTTGCACTTTAAAAATCGCTTGCAGTTTGGGGTGGCGGAGCGATAGTGCCCGGTGCTCTAGTTCAGTCACGAGGTCTAGATTAAAACCATCAGCCGACATATCAAATGGTAGAGCCTCGGCTTCCGCTAAAACATCGATACCAATTATTTCCAATTCAATATCGCCGTTTTGGACGCTAATTTTGATATTTTTTTCTGGTCGTTTATTAACAAGACCAGTAACAGCCACTACAAATTCATTGCGGGTTTCTTTGGCAATATCAATGGCTGGACTATTAGGCAGGACCACTCCCTGGACTTTACCGCTACGATCGCGGAAATCAAAAAACACCATTTTTCCTTGGTCACGCCGGACATCTACCCAGCCTTTAATGAGTACCTCTTCCCCAATTTTTTGGTTTAAATCGCCAATTAGAGTTCGTTCATTCATAGTTTAGAGTCTAGCAAACAAGCGTATGGCTCGCAAATTATTTATGTAGCCCAATCTGAAGTTCGTAGAGGTGGCGGTAGACACCGTTTTCTCTAGTAATAAGTTCGTCGTGTTTACCGGTTTCGACAATCTCACCTCCCTGAAAAACAAAAATTTTGTCGGCGCGGCGGACCGTAGAAAGGCGGTGAGCAATAATAAAGGTAGTTCGCCCCCGCATTAGTTCTTCTAGCGAGTTGGTAATAAAGTGTTCTGATTCGGCATCGAGGGCCGATGTGGGCTCATCTAAAATTAGAATTGCTGGATTACGGAGAATGGCCCGCGCAATCGCCACTCTTTGTTTTTGACCGACCGACAGTTTTACCCCTCTATCCCCCACAACTTGCTTCCATTTTTTGGGAAACTTAGTAATAAATTCTAGAGCGTGGGCTTTTTCGGCGGCTAGGGACATCGCTTTCTCAGTTGCCTCAAAGTTGCCATACTTTATATTAGTGCCGATGGTGTCATTAAAAAGCACAACTTCTTGGGGCACGATGCCAATATGGGAACGCAAGAATTTTAGATTTATTTTTTTGACATCAACATCATCAATTAGAATTTTTCCTTTGTTGACAAAATTATAGCCCGACAGTAAATCTATCAAGGTGCTCTTACCTTCACCAGATTTTCCCACTAGAGCAATCACTTCGCCGGCTTTAATTTCAAAATTAATATTTTTTAGGACTGGTGTCTTGGGTTCATAAGAAAAGTGAACATTTTGAAAACTAATTTTCCCTTTAATACTTGGTAAGGAGATAGCCCCAGCTGGCTCATATTCCTCGGGTACGGCCTTAAGGATTTTTTCAGACTCTTCTAGAGAAATGAAACCGTTTTGCACGGTGCGCCAGTAGTCACCGAGGGTTATGAATGGGGCAAAAAGCATACCTGTGTAGCTAGTAATTGCGATCAGCTGGCCAATCGTCATCTCACCTCTTTGAATAAAAATAATAGCCAAGACAAAGACGATCGTCTGCGTGACCAAAATAATAAGTTTTTGGTAAAAACCTATTTTTTTCATCAACTGGACCATTAGAATATTGTTGCCTAGAGCACCAGTCAGGAAATTGCGGATATTTTTTCGTTGCTCATAACTTTCAGCAGTCATCTGCTTGACAGCCATTAGGTTGTCTAGACTATCGTGACCAGCGCGCCAGGCTTTCATCCACCCCGCTTGGATTTTCCTTTGGATAACTGTGCCGGGAGCAATCGTGCGCATCAGTACTAAAATATAGGCCAAAACACCACAGAGCATCAGGCCAGCAATCTGGGCGTTGACGGTAATAGTAATAGAGATTGCCACTAAAATACTTAAAAATTGTGGTGCTAGATTGATGATGACTCGAGTGGAAATATCCGAAAACATATTGGCACTACGTTGAATCGAGTTTAAAAGTGGCCCCATTTTTTTCTTTTTGTGAAAGGAAAGGGGTAAATTTAATAGATGGTTGTAGCCATTGGCCACGTATCTAGCGTATAAGGTCATATCTAATACACCAGTTTGGAAACTGCGCACCTGCTCGAGGGTGTAGGTAATTAGTTGAACTAAAAGCCAAACCAAGAGCCAGCCATATACAGCCTGAAAACCAAACGAGCCAAAATGGAATGTTTCAGTCTTGAGAATAGTATCTAGCATTTTCCCCGTGATGTACGGGATAAGCGGGTTAGTCACTGACAAAACCAAAGCCACGCCAATCAATATTTTCATGGCTTGGCGGTGTTCGGCTAGGTAATGGAAAATAGTCTTGAGACCTTTTAAATAGTCCTCTTTAGTGAGAGTTTTCTTTTTGGCCATTGGTTAGGTGTTATTAATAATTAGAAACTAAGCCCAGTTTTTTCTTTCACGTCTTTCATTTTGGCGACAGCGCGAGCACGGGCTTTTTCCCCGCCTTCGGCTAGTATCGCTTTGACTTTAGCTGGGTCAGTGGCAATAGCTTTTCTTTTCTCTCGTAGTGGAGTAACAAATTTAATAATATTATCGGCTAAAATTTCTTTAGATTCCTTGTAGGATATTTTACCTTCGCGATAACGAGTTTCTATCTCGGCTAAATTATCGAGAGCAAATAATTTATGAAGGGCAAATATATTGTCGGTACTTGGGTCTTTGGGTTCGTCGGGCGATTTAGAGTCGGTCACTATTTTCATACACAAGGCGCGGATCTCATTGTCCTCCGCAAAAAGTGGAATGGTATTGTTATAACTTTTAGACATTTTCTGACCGTCGAGACCGGGTACCACGGCAACATCTTCTAAAATTTTCGGCTCTGGTAATTTAAAAGTCTCACCAAAAATGCGGTTAAATTTTTCGGCGGTGTCGCGGGCATATTCGACATGCTGTTTTTGATCTTGGCCCACTGGTACGACATCGGTATCGTAAATTAAAATGTCGGCCGCCATTAGCATGGGATAATTAAATGCGCCCACGCTGATTTCCTTGTTTTTAGCTTCCGCATCCTTAAAGGCATGCGCTCGCATTAGGTAAGGCATCGTGGTAATAGTGTCAAAAATCCAAGCCAACTCGGTATGCTCGGGAATATCGGATTGTTTGAAAATAACTGATTTAGCTGGGTCAAGACCGACGGCTAGGTAGTCAATAGCCAGATTTAGGGTCAAATCGGCCATTTCTGGGCCATTTTGGATATAGTTAAGTCCATGATAGTTGGCGATCATATAGAAGCTGTCGTGGGCGTCCTGGAGCTCGACAAACTGCTTCATCGCCCCAAAATAATTACCAATATGGGGCCGACCGGTGGGTTTGATACCCGACAGAAGAATTTTTTTAGTAGACATAGTTTTTAGATTATACCGCGAATTCAAATATCTGAAAACCTATAGAATTATCTTATTGTTTTTGATGTCAATAATCATTCCGGCGACTTCTTCTAGGGTTATGTCCTCGTGCCATCGACTAGTGATTTCTTTATAGATTTTGACAAAAATTTGGTCGGCTTCTTTTTTATCTTTGCCGTCAGTAATATTTTTTAGCGCTTCATAAATCATTGCAAAAGTCCGAGGGCTAATTTTATTGGCATAAGATTTATAGGAGGGCGACCTACCTTCGGCTAAGTGGGCCGCCGATTCGTCTATAGCCAGTAGTAATCGTAAATAACTATTAATAGCCACTTGATTGGTTCTGTTATTTTCTGTAGTTCGAGCTTTTAGGCTTTGATTAAACGAAATATCTGTTGCCTCTGGTACGGCGTGACTAAGACCGCAGTGAGTCAATTCATGGGTCAAGGTTTTGTTCCAGTCTTCAAACGGGCTGTCATTAAAAAATGAAATTGTTAGCTCTTCTGTAATTGAGTTGTAGCTCCCTTTCACTTGATTGTGAATAAGGTGGTCTATTATTGCTAAAATCTTCCTATCCTGCTCATTGATATCGCCTGTTAGTTTGCGTTTAAATAATATCAGAAGGGCCAGTGGTGAAGACACTTCCAGCCAGCTGTATACCGATTCTACATCAGCCGTTTTCTTTAATTGGTCTTTTATCTCAGGTAATTTTTTCTTTATATCACTAAACGATTGGCCGATTGTGCGCAGTTCGTTAAATAAAATACTTTTTGTCACACTTAATTTAAGATTGATGTCCTTTTCACTCATGCCAAAGCCAGTCAATTTTTCTTTAAATTGAGATTCTTTTTCGGCAAACCACTGCTCAACTATTTGAATGATTTCTGCCCGAACCTCATTTTCTTGTATTTCTATTCCCGCTTTTCTAAATATCTCATCAGGATTGATATCTTCATCATACTCAGGCTTGGGGTCAGCATCTAGTTTTGTTTCGACAAAATTGTTTTGTTCATTTTCTGGCGATAAAAATTTTTCCATATAGTTTAGTATATTAAATAAGGGGTTTAAATCAATTATTTTGACTGTACCGTAGATTTTGAAACAAAAAAGCCGCCTCTCCCTGGTGGGGGTAGGCGGCGCAGAGACACTGGCATTTGCAACCATGGCGTAGCAGAGATGGCTTTCTAATCTTTTGGTTCGCAACCAGGTCGGAAGTAAGACATGATCACCACATCGACATAGCGACCGTTAATGAAGAGGTGACTTTTCATCACCCCTTCTTGTTTGGCTCCCAACTTTTTACCCAGGGCAATACTTGCCTCATTGTGAGCAAAAGCTTCGTGTATCACCTTGCGAAGGTTCAGGGTGTCGAAGGCATACTTCAAGAGTAGTTGTCCCGCCTCGGTTGCTACCCCTTTTTTGCGGTTTTGCCTATCGCCGATAAATATGCCAGCGTGGGCTAGGCCGTCCTTTTGCTTTACCCGATGAAGTCCGATGTTGCCTAGTAATGTTTTGGTCTCGTTATCGATGATTCCGAAGACAAAATCATTTGGCATTCGGCTCGGTAACTTTTCGATCCACTCTTTCTCTTGGCTCGCATACATTGGCAGGTAGGTGGAGAGATATTCCCTCATCTCCTCCTGATTTATCCAACGAGTGAGCGTGTCCACGTCATCAATCGTTAAAAGCCCAAGCGAGACCACTTTTCCAACCAAGCACATTACTCTTTCCATGATTAATCTCCTTGTCAAAGACCAAACTGCAACAAAATCACCTCAGTGGTGCTTTTGCCCAGCTGAGGTGATTCTAAATCAGGATTGAGGGGTTATTTAGATAGTTTTAGAATTATCACAGCTAGGAAAAAGGCAAAAATCGCCGTTGTCGATGACGGATAGAGTGGCCATATCTCGCTTGTGATAAAACTGATTCATATTATATCTATACTATACCTAAATTTTTTGTCAAATAAAAAGGCCCGGGGGAGGAATCAAATCCTCCCTCTCGGGCAAGATGGTGGGGTGGTTACTGTTTTGAAGTAGTCCAGAGCTCATTGAGGTGAGGTGGCTTTAAATCAGCAACAGACTACCCTGGGGCTTGATGCGCCCTCTTTGACGCCGGTTAAAATAGATCACGCACAAGGTAGCAAAAGACCTGTGTCGTGATCCGGGCTTACCAACCGGTAAGCAAGCCCTAGGAGCTAGGAAGTATTACCCACAGCAAATCCTCCGCACAAAAAAGAACTCAAGAAGGTGGATATCCTGTAGCTGGCCACATAACCTAACTACATCCACCTAGGCGATATATTATACCGAATCAAAATAAAATCAAACTTTTACACCCCTTCCTCCTTTAGCTCTTCCACTAGTTTCTGGGCCTTTTTGGTAAGTTTTTGGGGGGTGTTAATTATGACGCGGATAAGCAGATTGCCCCGATGTTTGCCGTCGATGGGTACCCCTTTCTCTTTGACCCGCAATATCTCGCCAAAAGAAATACCCGCCGGAATTTTTATCTGTAAATCCCCGCCCTCTAAAGTTTTAATATTATATTCGGCGCCCAAAAGAGCGTCGGTTAGTTTAACATTTAAATCCATCCGCAAATCAGCACCCTCCCGCTTCCAGATTTTGTGGGCCTCCACATAAACCTTGATATATAAATCACCAGTTTGGCCACCAGGTACAGCCTCACCTTTACCAGACAGGCGGATCATTTCACCTGACTCAATCCCAGAGGGAATTTGAATTTTAATTTCCTCACTTTTTTTGCGCACTCCTTCGCCCCGACAGGTTGCACAAGCTTTTTCGGGTATTTCACCTTTACCATGACAGGCTTCACAAATTTTGTTGACCGAAACCGAACCCAAAAAAGACCGGCGAGTTTCGTGGACTTTTCCTTTACCGTTGCAAGTGGGACAAGTCTTAGTTTTGCTACCCTTTTCCGCGCCGGAACCAGCACAACTTTCACAGGTGCCAACTTTGTTGATAAGTATTTTTCGCTCGACGCCAAAGATTGATTCTTCAAACGAAATTTGAATATCAACAGAAATATCTCGACCGCGCTTTTGTTGTTGCCTCCCACCGCCAAAAATATCACCAAAAATATCTCCGAGGTCAAACTCAAAACCTTGGCCACCAGCGAAATTGGAAAAATCAAAACCCTCGGCACCAAAACCATTAAAACCCTGGCCCGCTCCTGGGTTGCCTCCACCAGCAAAAGCTCGGCCATACATATCGTATTCGGAGCGTTTTTTGTCGTCAGAGAGGGTTTGGTAAGCCTCGCTGATTTCCTTAAACTTGGCTTCATCCCCCCCTTCCTTGTCGGGGTGATATTTATGGGCCAATTTACGGAACTGTTTTTTAATATCGTCTTTCGACGCTTTCTTGTCAATTCCTAAAATTTCGTAATAGTTTTTAGCCATGAATGAAAAATAATGAATGGAGTGAATATATTTTTCTTCACCCCGCCCTGTTCTGATACTCACTTTAATCTTCCTCTCAACTGGCGATCGGCAATTTTATTTGAAATGTTCACCGACAGTCAGTATCAGAACAGGGCGGGTTTGGTAAATTATAGTCGCCCCGCTCCTTAATTTACTCAATCTTTCTTCTCTTCCGTCTCCGCCTCCCGCACCTCCCCCTCCTTGTTTTCTGGCGCAGTTTTATCGGCCTCACCCGCTTTAGCCATCGCTTCGCCAATTTTCATCATCGCGGTGGAAAGTTCTTGGGTGGTATTTTTTATCAATTCTAAGTCTTCTTTATCTTTGGCCTCACGAAGATTTTTTATTTTTTCCTCAACCTCCGCCTTTATTTCGGCTGTGATTTTATCTCCTGCATCACGAAGTGATTTTTCGGCGGTGTAAATCATCTGCTCGGCGGTATTTTTAGCATCAACAATTTCGCGTTTTTTCTTATCTTCGTCGGCATGTGTTTGTGCCTCGGCCTTCATTTTTTCAATATCCTCTTTAGATAATGAGGATTGGGCCTCAATGCGAATAGACTGTTCTTTACCAGAAGTTTTGTCCTTGGCTTTGACTGACAAAATACCATTGGCGTCGATATCAAAGCTTACCTCAACTTGCGGTAGACCGCGAGGTGAGGGTGGAATACCGTCTAAAATAAAGCGCCCCAATGTCTTGTTATCGGCGGCCATCTCCCTTTCGCCTTGGACAATATGAATCTCGACCGAAGTCTGGTTGTCGGCGGCGGTGGAGAAAGTCTGGCTGCGCGAGGTGGGAATAGTAGTATTGCGGTCAATCAGCTTAGTGGCGACTCCACCGAGAGTTTCAATCCCCAAAGAAAGCGGGGTGACATCAAGTAGAAGCACATCTTTCACATCACCTTGGAAAATACCAGCCTGCACGGCGGCGCCAATCGCCACCACTTCGTCGGGGTTAATGGAGCGGTTTGGCTCTTTGCCAAACAGATTTTTCACCGCCTCCTGAATACCAGGCATCCGTGTTTGACCACCGACTAAAATAATCTCGTTGATATCACCAAGTTTATAGCCCGATGCGTCTACCGCTCGCTTAGTAATCTCAATTGATTTTTTGATAAATTCATCAGCGATTTCTTCGAGCTTGGCTCTGGTCATTTTTTTGACTAGATGCTGGGGGCCAGAGACATCGGATGTAATAAAGGGAATATTAATTTCCGAATCTACGGCACTAGAAAGCTCGTGTTTAGCTTTTTCGGCGGCTTCTTTGAGTCGTTGTAAAGCGAGGTGGTCTTTGGAAATGTCGAGAGCGGTTTCGGCCTTAAATTCGTGCAATAGCCATTCAATAATTTTTTGGTCAATATCTTCACCGCCCATATGCGAATCACCGTCGGTTGACTTTACTTCGATCGATTGCTCACCACCTTCGCCAGTAATATCAAGGACTGATACATCAAAAGTCCCACCCCCAAAGTCATAAACTACAACTTTTTCATCTTTCTTTTTGTTGAGGCCGTAGGCAAGTGCGGCGGCAGTAGGTTCGTTGATAATCCGGCGGACCTTGAAACCAGCGATTTCACCGGCATCTTTAGTGGCTTTGCGTTGTGAGTCATCAAAATAAGCTGGCACGGTAATAACCGCCTCCTCGATTTTTTCACCGAGATGAGCTTCAGCATCACGCTTTAACTTAGACAAGATCATGGCCGAAATTTCCTCGGGCCGGTATTTTTTGTCGCCCATACCCACTTTGACCCCACCATCGTCGGAGCGTTCAATAGTATAAGAAACCAGCCCCTTGTCTTTTTGCACATGGGGGTCTTCAAATTTGTGACCCATAAGGCGCTTGACCCCATAAATAGTGTTTTGTGGGTTGGTCACAGCTTGGCGTTTGGCCAAAAGGCCGGCGAGGCGTTCACCGGTTTTTGATTGAGCGACAATCGAAGGCGTCGTTCGCGCCCCCTCGCTATTTTCGATAATTTTTGGTTGGCCACCCTCCACGTACGCCATTGCGGAGTTGGTAGTTCCCAAATCAATGCCAAGTATTTTTGCCATAGCGTATTATTTAATTTAGATTATTAATGACTGAATTTAATTTTAACATATTTTACTTGTACTCCCCTATTTTGACCTGCGCGGGGCGAATAATCCTCTCACCTAAACGATAACCCTTCTTAATAACTTCTAAAACCATATGATCCTCGTCTGGTTTAGTGGTGGTCACTAGCCCAACCGACTCATGCCAAATCGGGTCAAATATTTTACCAATCGGGTCAATAACTTCTACACCTTGATTAGCTAAAATATTTCCTAATTGACTGTAAATATGTTCAACTCCTTTGCGCCAATTGGCCGGCACGGCCTCCCAAGCCTCGTGGTTGGCCATCGCCATAGCAAAGCTGTCGGCCAGCGGAATAAAATCATCAATTAGCCCGGCTTTAATTATTTCCGCTAGTACCTGTCGCTCTTTTTCACTATTGGCTTTTAAATTAGAGTAGTCGGCTTGGGCTCTCTGCCAACCGGCCAGGTTGGTCATCTTTTCTTCCTCGCTGTTTTTTAGTTTGTCCCGTAGCTGTTTTAGTTTTTTGGCAATATCAGCGCTGGCTTCCTCATCTTCAAAGGTAAAGTCATCGCTATTATGGCTATCTGTTGAGGGCTTTTTAATCATCACAACAAAAATTATTTGCTAAAGGGCAAAACTAAATATATTCAGCTAGTTAACCTCGTGCTCCAACAGCTGTAACCTCAAACGAATCCATTATCCAATAAGCACCCTTGGTAAATGGCTTATCCTTCACACTATCAAAAACATGTTCGGTTGAACCAGCGGCGTCGTCTTGATACAATGCCACAAAATATTTTTCACCAGCAACTAAACCTTGGGCCAAATATGAGGTAATATCGGTATAGGTCCCCGGGTTAAAATATTGGGCGCCAATAATCAAATTAGGTCGGCTCATATCTTCGGTTGAACTAAAGGTGACAACCCATGCCCCCTCGCTTAAAACAAGTTTGGTAATCTTGGTGCGCAAACTAGGTGTTTGGTCTGGTACTTCCACTGTCATCAGCCCATTGGTTTTGGTTGTGGCGGTCGAAGTACTCGTTTTAGTAGTTAGATCTTCTAAGGTTGATGTAGCGGTATTGGCTGGGTTGTTGGCCAAGGGGTTAAAAATATTTTTAATAAACACAAAATAACCAATAATAAAGCCAAGAATGATGCCGATGATTGCGGTTATGACTAAACTGCGCCATTCATTATTTGGCTCGTTGCGCGATACTTCATCGCGAAATGATGTTTGTTCAGTATCCATATGTGGTTATATTACAATATTAGAGCCAGAGGTCAAGGACTCATAATTTAAAAATACCGACCAGCAAAGTCGGCATTTTTTGATTGAAAAAAGGACTACCGCTTGCACCGCTTGCGGTCTGGGAAACCCTCGGTTTTCCCAATCCTTCCTCCACGGGAAAACTCGTAGTCTTCCCGACCCTTTTCCTAGCCCCAGTGGAGCACGGACTACCGTTTGCTCCACTGGGGAGCCTTTCTTGCTTTCTTAAGGCCAAATTTACGGCGTTCTTTGGCGCGCGGGTCACGGGTAAGATGGCCAGCTTTTTTAAGTGGTAAACGTAATAGGGCATCGGCTTTGGTTAGGGCCCGAGCTATTCCCATGGCTGCGCCCTCGGCTTGAGCATGAATACCCCCACCTCTGGCTACAATAGACACACTATAATCCTTGGTCGCGGCATCAATCATAGGTTTTTGCACAATCACCTGCAATTCTTTGACCGGAAAATAAGTAGTCAATGGTTTACCATTTACAATGTACGAACTTTTACTAGCCGCAGTAAGTCGGACGCGAACCACCGCCGTCTTTCGGCGCCCCACGGCTTCAATATATTTATTTTTAGTAGTTTCAGTAGCCATAAGGTTTATTCAGTAATAACTAAATTTTTCATCATAATTGCTCGCAACTTATTATCTGGCAACATACCATAAATAGCTTGGCGAATCGCCTCGTCAACACCTTTTTTGGCAATAACCTGGGTCAAGGTGCGAGCCTTTTGGCCACCGGGATAGCCACTGTGAGTTAGATAAATTTTATCCGACATTTTACGCCCCGTCACTGTCATTTTGGAGGCATTTATTATTTTGACTTTATTAGTGGGTTTTTCGTACCGCTCGAAGGCCGGGGTGTTTTTGCCACGCAAAAGGACTGCCGCCGAACTCGCGATTCGACCTAAACTAATATTGCTAGCGTCAAGAATGTGTTCCATATAATAATTTAGACAAATTCAATAATAGCTTGCGGGCTAGCGTCACCAGCGCGGGCGGGCATTTTTATAATACGGGTAAAGCCCCCCGCTCTTTCTTTATAGCGGGGGCCAATTTCATTGAACAATTTTTCTAGTTTTACCTCCCCACCCAAACGGGCGGTCACAGTTCGTTTGGCGGTGACTGTATTATTTTTGGCTATGGTCACCAATTTTTCAACATATGGTCGTAAAGCTTTGGCTCTGGCTTCGGTCGTTTTGATCCGACCTTTTTCGATTAGACTTTTAGCGAGACCACGAATAAGCGCCTCGCGCGGGCCGCTTTTTCGCCCTAATTTACTGGTATGTCCGTGGTGTTGCATATTTAGGATTATTTAAGCAAAATGCCAAAGTTTGATAAGGCCCGTTTTATCTCCTGTACACCCTTATCCCCCAAACCTTCGATGTCTAGTAAATCATTTTCTTTTTTGCGAATCAACCCACCGACAGTTCGAATACTAGCATTGGCTAGGGCTTTTTGAGTTCGGCCGGAAAGGTTCAAATCGTCAATTCTTGTCTTTAGTACATCCTCATCTTCCGGTTCGGAATTTAGGGCACCCTCCATTTCCTTTTCCACATCAGAATTGGTGCCAGCATTTTCCACTATTAAATCTTCGATGTCCTCTTTAAAGCCAACAATTGCTTTAAGCTGATTGATCATAATAGCAATAGATTGTTCAAGTGCCTCCCGAGGGGAAACATCGCCATTAGTTTCAATCGAAACCCTAAGTTTATTATAATCAGTACGATTACCAACCCGCATCTGTTCAACCTCATAACTAGCGCGACGAATAGGTGTAAAGATAGCATCAAGCGCAATAGTTCCGATATCTACTTTTTCTTTTTGGAGCACTTCTTTCGGCACATACCCCATCCCTTTTTCTAGAGTTAATTCAATCTTTAGGCTAGCGGTCTTTTCAGTTACTGAAGCAATATACAAATCTGGATTGACTATTTCAACATCACCACTGGTTTTAATATCACCGGCGGTTACTTCCTTAATACCAGAACAGTCAATAGTAACAATTTTTTTATCATCACCTACTACCTTAAATCTTAATTTTTTGAGATTTAGCACAATCGAAATCACATCTTCTTTAACACCATCGAGGGTCGCAAACTCATGATTGGCCCCGTCTATTTTTACTGCTGTAACAGCAAAGCCGGGTAGGGAGGACAAAATAATCCGGCGCAGAGAGTTACCTAAGGTATGACCGTATCCGGGATAAAGGCCCTCAATTTCATACACCCCAAAATTGTCCCCTTCGGAGACGATGATTGGTTTGGATGGCAAAATGATATTAAAATCAGGCATAGTTGGGTTTCTAGGCTATACTAATAAATAAAATAAATCGTTTTAAACCCGGCTGTAAAACTCCAGGATTGAAGCGAAATTAAGATTGGATTCGTTTCCTCCATACTCCGGACTACCCTTCACTTCACCGGCCATACTCTTATCATCAAATATTAGCCAATTTGGTGTGGTATAGGTTTTTAATCTTTCTGCTAAACTGGCAAACATTCCTTTTTGCTGGCTTTGAACTCGGACCGAAATTTTGTCGCCGATTCGCACCCGCGCCGAAGGTACTGTGACCCGCCGACCATTGACGAGAATATGCCCATGGGAGACCATCTGCCGCGACAAAAGGCGTGAGTTAGCTAAACCAAGCCGAAAGACAATATTATCTAAGCGGGACTCAAGTAGTCTAAACATTTCAGATGAGGTATTAATATTTTTAAGACCCCTCACCTCTTTGACATAATTTGAAAACTGCCTTTCATTGACACCATAAGTGTATTTAGCTTTTTGCTTCTCTAAAAGCTGTCGGCCGTATTCACTAACAGTTTTTTTCCGACCACCTTGTTTACCGCTTTTTTCCGAACCAGAGATGGCAAATTTAGTCGTCTGGGTTTTAGAAAATATTTTTTCTTCTAACCGGCGAGCAATTTTATATTTTGGTCCAATGCGAAGTCCCATAGTATTAAAAAAATTAAATTAAAATTAAACCCGTCTTGGCTTCGGAGCCTTCGGGCCATTAAACGGCACCGGTGTTTTATCTTTTATCGACAAAATATTTATTCCTTTAGCAATAAAAGACCGAACGGATGATTCTCGACCCGAACCGACACCCCTAATAATCACATCAACCTCCTTTAAACCCATCGCTTGAGCCTTTTCGGCTAGGAGCTCACCGACTTTACCAGCCGCGTAGGGCGTTCCTTTCTTAGAACCTTTGTAACCTAGCGCCCCACTCGATGAGGCCAAAATGGCATTGCCTGTGGCATCGGTGAGGAGGAGGGCCGTATTGTTGTAGGTGGCCTTGACGTGCAAAATCCCCAGCTCAATTTTCTTTTTTGACACTCGACCAAGAGCCCGGGTTTTTGCTCCCCCTGAATCATGACCGCCTTGCTTAATAATTCGTTTTTTTCCCATAAATTAATTATTTTTTATCAACTTTCTTTTTACCTGAACCCATAGTCTTTTTAGGACCTTTACGAGTCCGCGCATTGGTTTTGGTTCTTTGGCCTCTGACTGGTAACCCACGAGTGTGTCGAATGCCGACATAGGATTTAATATCCTTCAATCTTTTAATATTGCCACTAACCTCTCGTTTTAGGTCACCCTCAATTTTAAATATTTCGACAGCTTTACGAATATCGTTTTCCTCACCAGCTGAAAGTTCGGCGGGACGGCGACCGTGTTCAATTTTGAGATTATTAAGAATGGATTTAGCGCGATTACGCCCAATACCATAAATAGCGGTCAGACCGATCTCTAGTCTTTTATTATCAGGAATTGTAATACCAGAAATACGTAACATATAATAAATTAAATTAAGCCTGCTTCTGCTTATGTCGAGGCTTATTCTTACAAATTATGTATAGATGACCACGACGCTTTACCATCTTGCACTGTGGACAACGTTGCTTGATTGTTGACCGAACTTTCATCTTATATAAACAATAAATTACAACCGTTTTATAATTCTGCCTTTGCCACCATATGAATCGAGGAGAACCTCTACTTTGTCGCCAACCAAGACTCTAATTCGGTGTAAACGCATCTTGCCAGCGAGATATGAAAGCAAAACATTATCACCCACCTTTATTTTAAAGTGGGTGTTAGGCAATGCCTCCAAAACCACACCAGACACTATCTGCTCGCCACTTTTTGGTGTCGAGCCTTCTTTATTGGTATTCATTTTTGATACCCGATATATAGTAGCAGATTTTGGTAATATTAGTCAAGATGTCGATAGGAATAACTATTATTTAGCTGTTTCACCTTGAAGCACCTCCTCAATCGTAATTTTTTCAGTATCATCTGGTATGGATGAGGCCCACGGTGGAGATAGCTTTAGTTTAGCGCTCTCAATGGCTGGAAAATCGGCCAAGGCCATTTCAAAATTTCCTTTATTGTAGCCAGTCAAAGCTTTTTTAAACCCAGCAATATCAACCTGCCAAATTAGGTATGCAGTTCCGCCCGCTTTAATGTTTATTTCAGTTAGTGCTTGAGGGTCAATTTTATCTTTATCAACAATAGTTAAATTTAAGGCATCTTCATTGGCAATTGTAACTGGCTCATCATCATAATCAGGAATATAGCGAGAAGCGAGATAGCCAGCCAACTTTTCTTCATTAAACACAATCCCAGTATAGGTCAGTGTGCCGACGACTTGGGCTTCACCACTTTTTGATCCAGCTTTTGTTTCAAAGGTGGTGCTGGTCAACAAAGAATCTTTGAATAGGATTTGTCCAGACGGGACCGTAATAGCTGATTTGTCGCCAGATTTTGTAGCTAATTTTTGTTTTAATTCAGCCTCTGCGTCCTGGCGATCAGTTTCGGAAATAGTACTAGTTTTGCCAACCAACCCGCCAACCATGGCTGTTTTGGAGCGAGCGGAGAATTTATCATAACGAGGAGTGTCTTTAAACCCTGGAATAGTAAATTCCGCTGGACCGACATTATATTCAGCTCCGGCGACATCGGCTACAACAGTAGTGGTAACCTGCCCGGGGGTAGATTTACCAGTTTCAATCTTTTGGCCCGGAACCACTACTTCTTTAGTAATGCGAAAAATTTTACCATCACTAGTCTCAAAACGGGTCTTGGCGATTAGAGTTTGTGGTTCCGAGCTAAAATCATTGAAAATTGTTATTTGACCAGTCGCTTTTTCAGCTACATCTTTAGTTCCTGAAGCTTTAACAACGACTGCTTCTGAAATTGAATTGGTAATTGTTCCGAATTCCAACTCGCCCGCGGCGGCCGATTGATAGGCCGTAAAAGTCTCTGTCAAATTTATTTTGGCTTGTTTGGGTGATATATAGACAGTCGCTTGAGCAAAAACAGAGCTAACCACAAAAACTATAATTATGATGAAGGCAAGTCCTAGCCCCCAAATCAGATATTTTGGAATTTTTGGCATACGGCGTGAGCGAAGGATAGCTTCCGCATCCCCCGCAATATGGTTATTAACTCCCTCTTCCTCTTGGCCAATTGTGCCAGGATTAAAAGGGATAGAACGGCGATATGATCGACCGTTCCCTTTTGGTAAAATTTCGCGCAAACTCTTCTTATGATTATTGGTAAGTTCTTCTGACACAGCATTATTATTTAACCTCCGATAATACTCAATCTAGTATATCACAAGTATTTCTGAGCAAACAACTGGCCAACAAGGTGCCCAGTCACTCTTGACGGTGACCGCCTACTAGGGTATAGATCAGCTAGTAATTCTTCATCAGCTATCATTGATTCTCGACTACCCGCAAATTTGGCCCAATCCCCCAAAACTGTCGCGCTTTTGTCATCGCCAACAACAACTAGGGGTAAATTTTCATCTTTTGTTTCGTAGGAATTTAAAACAGTCATTAAGTCATACAGCCATTCTTGCTTTACATCGGCGACCAGGGTATCAAAATCGTGGTGAGAATGATTTTGGAGAATATTTTCACCAAGTAATTTTAGTGAGGAATAAGCACTAACTACATTTTGACCAGTCTTTTTAGCCAAACGTCTAGCGACCGTGTAAGTGCCGATTGGGATGGAAGCAATCGTAGCAATAGTATGATGTCGGACAATTATGATGTCAGTAATTTCTCCACTAATATCTAAAATAACGAAATCTGAATATTTAGTCAGCGCATCGTTGATAGCGGAAAATGTGGCTAGTAGTCCAGAGTGAAACGAGGGCTGGGTCTGACCAAAGCTATTGGCAATTGGTTGGCTAATTGTTTCTAATAATTTTTTATCACTACTACTTGCAAAATGATGTAAAATATTGTCCGTTGGAGCAGTAGCATCCCTATCCTGGACTAGTTCTCTTATCGCCATAACAACACTATCAATCGGTTTTAGGTCGTATGCCGGGCTAGTATTTTTTTCCAAATGTTTGGCGAGAGCCTTGGCGCTGATATTATCTATAGTGGCCTTTTGCTTTATTTTATTTTCAGGAATTTTATAACGACTAATATCAGCCATATGCCAAGGTGACGAAACCAAGCAGTGAATTTTTTTCTGGTTCGGCCCGACAGTTAATCTAATTTGTTCCGCGACCTTACCTAAAATTTCAACCGTCTGGGCTGATAAGGTAGCAAAGTTTTGATAAGAGGCAAATGGTAGCTCGTGTTTAATTTCTTGTTTAAAATCAAAATTTGTTCCGTCTAAAACAAGCCCAGAGACACTAGTACCACCAAGGTTAAAAATAATAATTGGTGTTGGTGCTTCCTTGGTATTTGATTTTTTAAACCAGGACATAATTATTAAACAGTATAACAGCAAAAAAACCATTTAGGACTAGCTCCGGCTTAAAACTGTGGATGATTTAGAGTAGAACGGCCTTGATTCGCCTGATACCTTGAGCCACCGCTTCTTCTTTTTGGATTTTAAATGTACCAAGGACACCAGTATTTTCGACATGGGGACCCCCGCAAAACTCTTTGGAATAAGCACTGTCCAGATTAGAACCGATGAAATAAATTGTAACCATGTCACCATATTTGTCACCAAAAGAGTGGCGAGCACCAGTAGCTTCGGCTTCGAGCTTCGGCAAGGTGACTGAATTTACTGCCAAACCCTCGGCAATTTTTTGGTTAATAATTTTTTCTACCTCGGTCTTTTCTTCATTGGTCATTTTACGGCTAAAGCTAAAGTCAAAGCGCAACCGGTCGTCGGTAATATTAGACCCTTTCTGGCTCACTTCGTCGCCTAGCACGTCGTGGAGAGCTTGGTGCAATAAGTGGGTAGCGGTGTGGTATTTGGTGATTTGCTCACTATTGCCACCTAGTCCACCCTTAAACATTCCCGCTGAGGCGGTTTGGGAAAGTTTTTGATGCTCCTTCATCTTTTCATCAAAATTGTCCCGATCAATAATTTGCCCTTTTTCTCTGGCCAATTCTTCAGTTAGCTCAACGGGGAAACCGTAGGTAGTAAAAAGAACAAAAGGATCGATTCCCTTTTCAAATTCTTTTAGGCCATCTTTGAGTGTTTTTTGAAATTTGACCGCTTCATTTTCAATAGTTTTTACAATCAAATCAGTATGGTCGGCTAGCTCGGGATATTGTGTTTGGTATTTGGTTACCACGGCATTTACCAATCCAGTAATTTTGTCACTCAACAACTCGTGACTAGTAGTCTTCATTATGGCGCGCCGAATTAGTCGCCGTAAAATATACCCTCGGTCGGTGTTGCTCGGCAAAACCCCATCGGTAATCATAAAAACGGCCGTGCGAAAATGGTCGGCAATGACTCTTTGACCTCGCTTGTCATCGGCTAAAGTAGCAGCAAGAGTGATTAACTCACTGAACAAGTCAGTATCATAGGCGGTTGTTTTGCCTTGCATGACGGCGGTCATCCGCTCAAGACCGGCTCCTGTATCCACATTTTTCTTGGCTAGTTTACCAATGACTTGGCCATCTTTCTTTTCATACTCCATAAAAACATCGTTCCAGATTTCAATAATATCTTCACGGGCCGTAGCACTAGCAAATTCCGCGGGCGACAAATCCCCTAATCCACCACTGGTCAGATCATAAAACATTTCCGTATCAGGGCCACAGGGGCCATTATCCCCTGGGCTCCACCAGTTGTCGTCCGCTCCTAGAAAATAAATACGATTTTTAGGGATGCCGAGTGACATCCAAATCTCAGCCGACTCATTATCTCGTGGGGCATTAGCATCTCCCTCAAAACAGGTAACATACAGCCGACTAGGGTCTAAACCCAAACCTTCATCTTTGGATGTTAGAAACTCATAGCTCCAACTGATCGCCTCTTTTTTAAAGTAGTCGCCCAAAGACCAATTGCCCATCATTTCAAAAAAAGACAGGTGGCGGTTGTCGCCGATATCTTCTAGGTCACCGGTGCGGACACATTTCTGGACATCCGCGAGTCGAACACCAGCTGGGTGAGCTTGCCCTAAAAGATAAGGAACTAGTGGTTGCATGCCGGCCGTATTAAACAGCACCGATGGGTCATTTTCTGGTACCAGTGAGGCCGAAGGTAAAATGGCGTGGCTTCGTTTTTTATAAAAATCTAAAAATTTTTGGCGGATTTCATTGGATGTCATATGCCTATGGTAACGAAAATACTTATATTTGGCAAAGAAATTTAGTATAAAAATGGTCCAGAGCGGGTGCCCTAGACCTAGTGTGAGGCGGGGTATTAGTTCTCTTCTAGGAGAGGCTTGATTCTTTCATTGTACCAATCACTCTTGGTGTTCAGGCCCCTAACAGAAACACCACGCTGGTTGACTGACAAATTTCCCCAATAGGTGAAATCTTGACGCCCCCAAGCTTTAACCCGGGCCAAGTTTTCCTCGTCAATATAAAAGTACCCCACGTTGTGACCACCCACCAACAATCTGCAAATCTCTTTAGGGCTGGCGGTTGCCCTAAAAGTGAGTTTTAGGATTGGTTGTAATTGGATCGGTCTAATTCTCCGTCCCATTTCTTTCGTGGCCTTTTCCTGTACAGAGACTGGCCCCAAGCCGTACCGAAATTGGCCCGCCTTCAATGCTTCGCCTGGAGTCATTCTCCTTGCCATGGGTATTTCCCTTCCTGCCAGTGGTTGTGGTTCAACAAGTCTGCATACATATAATCACACCCCTTTGGGTTTGTTAATAGTCAACAAAACAAAAAAATTAAGCTATTATTCCACCGCCGAGGCAAATATTTTCGTCATATACCACAAGTGATTGGCCGGGGGTAACACTGGGTTCTGGTGTCAGAAAAAATATCCACCACTTGTCGTTTTCTTTTTTTATATAGCATTTTACCAGCACTTGGCGATAGCGGACCCGACAAGTATAAATTTTGTCTTTGACGGGCTCATCTAAAATCCAATTCACACTTTCTAGATTTATTTGAGTGGTCTGAAATTGACTTTTTTTAGGAATATTTGACACAACCAAACAATTATTTTCTATATCCTTATCTACAACAAACCAGGGTTTATCCTCCGGGCTAGTTTGCTTTACTTTAAAGCTATGCCTTTCGCCGAGGGTATAAAAAGTTATTCCATCATGGGTGCCCAAAACCTTACCTTCTTCATCTACTACCTCGCCCGGTACGGGGGCGATAAATTCTTTTAAAAAATCTTTAACATCTAACTTGCCAATAAAGCACAAACCTTGGCTGTCTTTTTTTGTCGCCGTGGCTAAACCAAATTTTTCGGCCAATTTTCTTACCATAGGTTTTTTATATCCACCAATAGGAAAGATAATATGCTTAAGTTGTTCTCTGGTTAGGTTCCAAATAAAATAAGTCTGATCTTTCTCATCATCCACCGCCTTGAGGAGCTGACCATTTTTGACTTGAGCATAGTGACCCGTGGCGACATAATCTGCCCCCTGTTCTATGGCCCAATTATAAAAAGCCCCAAATTTGACCATTTTATTACACATCACATCGGGGTTGGGGGTCCGGCCGGCTTTATATTCGGCAATCATATAATCCACTACCCCTTGTTTATACTCGGCCGATAGGTCAATGGTGATAAAGGGAATACCTAGCTTGGCGGCCACCCGCATCGCATCACGCCGATCGTCGCGCCAAGTACAAACCTTTTTAAATCGCTCTTGTGGTGGTTCCCAGACTTTTATAAAAACTCCGGTCACGTCATAATTTTGTTCCACCAACAAAGCGGCCGACACCGAACTGTCGACCCCGCCAGACAAACCAACAAAAACTTTTTGCCGATCCATTACTTAATCTCTAACATTTTTTTATAGATTTCAAAAGTAGTTTTAGCATCCGAAAGAGCGGTATGGGCCTTTTCATTTTTAACACCAAAATATTCCGCCAAGCTTTCCAACTTAAAGCTTTGCACCTTTTCATCGTGATAAAGCTTGGTAAAAGCCATCGAGAGGGTGTCTAGCTTGCCATAGTGCATACTGTTGCGAACACCTGATTTGGCAAAAGCGGCGTCGATAAAGCGCCAGTCAAATAGCATATTATGAGCAACAAATGTCGCATCTGCGACTTTGGTAGCAAAATCCTTCATTACCGCCTCTAGATCTAGGGCAAAAAGCCAATCGCCCTCGTTATAGCCATTTACTCGTAGGGCATTGGGTTCGGCCGTTTCAATATGTTTAGGTTTAATTTTGTACTCCAACTCGTGAATAATTTCCAGTTTTGGTCCAGCACCATTTTGAGCGATCTGCCTAGCCACCACCACTCCTAGTTCGATTATTTCATGTTTAGCACAATCAAAACCAGTGGTTTCCACATCAATAAAGGCTAAATTATGCTTTTTCATTTATATATTTAATTAAGAATTATGCTCGATATCATATCGCCTTTTTAGACCCAGGACAAATTTATTTTTCCCTCCCTAGCGGAGGTATTGATTCCGATATTTTAGATGCTCTTCATAGGTGCGAGCATAATGCATTTGACTGCGCATGTCGGATAGGTAAAACCAATACGGGGTAATTTCGGGATAAAGGGCCGCTTCAATCGAATCTATACTAGGGCTAGCAATTGGCCCGGGTGGTAAACCCTCGTAGCGGTAGGTGTTATAAGGTGAATCAAACTGCAAATCTTTGCGGGTTAAATCAAAAGTATTTTTACCAAAGATATAAGGGAAAACCGCATCCACCTGCAATTTCATACCGGTTTCAATCCGTTTCCAGAGTATACCGGAAATAATCCGCCGCGAATCGGAGGTGATACCTTCTTTTTCAATAATCGACGCCATCGTAATTACTTCCTCGAGCGACCGCCCTGAAATACCAATATCCCCTCGCAAAGGGTCAATTTTATCCTCAAAATTTTGCCTCATTTCTTCCACCACATCATCTTCGGTGGCCGTCGGCGCAAAAAAGTAAGTATCGGGAAACAAAAGACCCTCCAAACCATGGGTTAGTAAGGTATAGCGACTACGATTAAAACTGGGCAATTTTTTTTCTAGGACCTTGCCCATTTGGACCAGGGTCAATCCCTCGGGGATGGTAACCCTAATATATTCGACTCCTAAATTGCCGGTAGAAACGCGTCGAACTACCGTCCATAATGGTAATTTTGATTCAAAAAAATATTCGCCAGCAATTATTTTTCCATCGCTAGCTATTCCCAATTTATATAGAGCCTTCATGCCCACCTCTGATTTAATCACCCGTTTGTCTTTTAAAATAGAGGCGGCATCGGCGACCGATAGTCCCTCCTTGATTTCAATAAATTCCTTGACTGGAAAATCTTTGGGGGCATGTAGGAATGTGATGTAAACACTAAATACCAAAACTATTAAAATTACAATCAAAGTAATGACAATGTTACGATGAGCAGGTATTTTCTTGCTAAACAAAAAACCACTGCGACGGTCTAGGCTGGCTAGAAAATTTGTCGCTTCCTGGGTAGGAATATTATTACTGGATGGTTCCATATTATTTTATTAGATCGGCAAATTACCAGGCGGTTCCGCCCGTTTGGACTCAATGCGACCTAGGGTTGGAGTAGAAGCGACCTGACCAGGAAAGCGGTAAATAGTCGCCAGTTCTTCCGAGGTCAGGATAAATGGTAAAAACTTGTACGGTTTGTAAAAGTAGGAACGTTGGCGATAAGCATCAAAAAATTCCCAGCGAATCCGCTTGGTGCGCCAGCCGGTAATATCTTGCCAGGGGTAATCAAAACCAACTCTTTTACCAAGCTTAAAACCATTTAAATTAGGTGAATTATATTGCTTGATGCTACCAATTATACCCATAATTATCCCTGGATTAAAAACATCTTTTTTTGCAAAATAGAGTACCCGATAACCACAATCAAAGCCGGGTTTATTGAGACTACGGGTGATCGCTTCGGCCGCAATTTTTTCTTGTGGGGTTTGGGAAAATTTGGCCAAATTAAATTCACCCTCCTTGGTCTTAACATCGCGCCGTTGTAATTTTTCAATTTCACCCTTGGCTGCATCTCGCCAGTCGGCCTTTTTATACCAACTGTCTTTTTTATTAAATCTTTTCTTAGCATCCATCACCGGGATTTGTAACCATATTTGTTCTCCTGGTCCAATTGAACCAAGTAATTCTAAGACTGGCGTCAGTGGGTCAACTTTATTTTCTTCCTCCATTTCCTTATCCAGACCATAGTCAATATAGGTTTTAATTGGATAAAAATCTGGCTTACTTAATTTTAGGTTTGTGCCCCAGAGTTGCCAATCACTACCCTCGGTACCAAAAGGCATATTTAGGGTGTAGTCCTCGACCTCGGTTATTTCAGCGCTTGAATATTGTGAATAAAGTTGGGCCTCAACCGCGTTACGAAATTTTTTAGGTGTTCGAATATAAAAATGAACGTCGCCACCAAATGAAGCCATCTCTAGCGAAAACCAAAAACGAACCTGGCCCTTAAACCAGCGCTCCACAAATGTGCCATCGTTGCCCTGCTGAAATATTTGCATTAAAACTTCCATCGCTTGTGGTGGCTTGGTCACCTCCCGCGGGATTTTTATTTCCAGCAACTTCCAGTCCATTTTTTTAATAAACTTGGCCTGGGAATATTCCAGCCAATTTTCCCAGACCAAAACCACCAAGGCGATCGGTAAAACATACCAAAGTAATAATGGCGTACCACCAAAAGCATCAAAAAGTAACTCTTTGACTGCTGAAAAATAAGCCGCACTCAAATCCATATAGATTTAAGTGTAAACGAAAATTCAATTTAGAGCCACTCTAGGCTAGTGTATAACGACCCTTAGCATCTTTAACAAAAAATTTAGCGTTTTGGAGATTAACTAAAATAGTATTTTCTTTAACATGTCGTTCTTTTAGAACCCGCGTAATCACTTCATCCCGGTTTAAAGGCCCATCTTTTTTCAAAATTGCACGGATGACATCGAGAACCACCCCACGAGAATAACCCCATTCGGCTAGGGCATAAAGGCCACGCCCGACTAAAACAAAACGACTATCCTTTATCAATTCATTATGACAAGTTGCCGGATGAGCATTTTTACCAAACAGTCTCTGAATACCCTTGGCCACCTCCTCAAAATGCATAGGTGAGCCATGTTGACGTAACACTAAATAAGCATAATCACGTATACCGCGCATTTTAACATTAGGCGATTTGGCCAAGCCCCATTCGCCTAGCGGATTTTGGTCAATTAATTTGGAAATTTTTAGCCATTTGCGCGCCAAGATTTCATTATCAAGAGCCGATTTATCAGCAATATCTTTAACCTCCTTAAGCAAATTACCCACCAAGGTTGGCTCGGTCACCAAATCATTGGCAGAAATATTTTTGGCCATTTTACGCAATGAGGTCTCTACCACTTCCGCTGTTTTGGAATTGGTGGTCCAACGGTGGAAAAATTCTTCGTCTTCTTTTATTTTTGTAAAAGCATCAGACAACACCAAAATAAAATGAATATGATTTTGAATATTTTTATCAGGCGAAATCGCTGCTAGAAACTCTGTTTCGTGCACAATCCCACCATGAGTTTCCATAATATCTTTAATTTCAGATACGGATAAATTGATATCCTTATAAGCTCCGGACTTCTTGATGGCATTGATAGAAAAGTTTTCAATCTGACGAACCCGCTCACGGGTAATACCATATTCGGAACCAATCGCTTCCAAGGTAAGGCAGGTCGAGTTTTTACCCAAGCCGTATCGTTTGGTGATAACATCCTGGGCCCGTTCGGACAGAACCGTCAAAAGACGCTTAGTGATATCTTTTGGTTTAAAAGTAATTACTTCCTGGGTTTTTTTCATAAAATTTTGTTTATTAATTACTACCATTATATCTAATTTATGTCAATATGCAAACATTACACCACAAAATTAACCAACTTATTGGGGATAAAGATAGTCTTTTTTATTTCCTTACCAGAAATATGCATGGCGACACTAGCACAAGACATCGCTTCTTCTACCACTGTGGTCTCAACTGTACCCATTTTGACATTAATATTCCCCCTCACTTTGCCATTCACTTGAATAATAATCGTGACCATGGCTGATATTGTTTTGGCCTCGTCATATATTGGCCAAGGCGCGTTATGCACCGAACCTTTACCAGACCACAATTCCTCGGCTATATGGGGTGAAAAAGGGGCTAAAAGCTTAATTAAAGCCTCAAAATCGGCTCGGGCAATAGTCTCACATTTCTCTAGACTATTAGCCAAAATCATCAAGCTGGAAACAGCAGTGTTAAAATTAAAGCTTTCAATATCCTCGCCCACTTTTTTGACCGTCCGATGCAAATCAACCGCTATCTCTGGAGTAGTTTTCTTGCCTACTTTTTCACTCAGTTTCCAAACTTTCTCCAAAAAACGCCGCGAGCCAATCATGCTTTGAGTATTCCACGCTATTTCTTGGTCAAACGGACCCATAAACATTTCGTACAAGCGCATCGTGTCGGCACCGTAGGTCGCTACCACCTCGTCGGGGTTTACGACATTACCCCAGCGCTTGCTCATTTTGCGGCCATCTTCACCTAAAACGAGGCCCAGACTTTTGCCAAAGCGCTTAAAAGGTTCATTGGTGGAAACCACTTTAATATCATTTAAAAACTTATGCCAAAAGCGGGCGTAAATAAGGTGACGAGTGGCGTGTTCGGTCCCGCCGACATAGAGGTCAACTGGTGACCAATATTTTTCTTTGGTTGAATCCACTAAAGCTTTCTTATTTTTAGGATCCATGTAGCGCAAATAATACCAAGACGAGCCTGCCCATTGGGGCATAGTGTTGGTTTCGCGCTTCGCTGGGCCTTTACAGGTGGGGCACTTCGTATTGACCCAACTTTTAATATCGGCTAGCGGCGACTCCCCTGTACCGGTCGGTGCATAGCTTTTTACTTTGGGTAGTTCCACTGGCAAATCTTTTTCTGGTACCGCGACCACGCCGCATTTCTCGCAATGAATGAGTGGGATAGGCTCACCCCAATAGCGCTGGCGAGAGAAGACCCAGTCGCGCAGTTTATAGCTCACTTTTTTAACGGCCAGACCTTTTTTAACCGCAAAATTGGCAATATCAGCTCTAATATCTCCCGCTTTTTTACCCGCAAATTCGGCTGGTTCGGCCAATAGACCATTTTTCATATCAAAATAACAAACTTCCAGATTTTTCACCTTCGCCTTCTCGGCTGGATCAGCCGGAAACAACACTGGCTTCATTTTAATATTATATTTTTTAGCAAAAGCAAAATCGCGTTCATCGTGACAAGAGGCCTTTACTATGCCGGTGCCATAGTCAGCAATGGCAAAATTGGCCACCCAAATTGGTAGATCACCGTTACCGATTGGGTCCACAATATAGCGACCAGTAAATATACCCTCCGGCTCTTTGTTGGCATTAAAACCTTCCTTGATTCTTTTTTTAACTAAATCTTGGGAAAATTTTAGAACCTCTTTTTCATTTGCAGTACCGGCTACCAGTTGGGGTAACAACGGATGGTCAGGTGCGATAACTACAAAAGTATCGGCATAAAATGCTTCAAAGTGAGCACTGAATGTTTGGATTTTAATGTCAGTATCTTTAACTGGGGCAGTAAAAAGCAGACCTTCACTTCGGCCAATCCAATTGCGCTGGGCTTCTTTAATTGATTCGGGCCACTCGAGCAGCGGTTTAGGCCAGCCTAGTTTTGGATTTTTGAGTCGCGCGAGCCAGACCGGCAGTTCAGCGTTAATCATTTTCCCCGGCACGAAATCTTTTTCCTCAATCCACAGCACTTCATCGGCCGCGTCTTCACCGTCGGCGATCGGCACCCGTTTATTACTTTTTAATTCAAAATAAACAGCCGTAGCAAAAGCAATCCGGTTTTCACCTTTGTGTTTAGCGTAATAGTGAGCTTCGGTTTCACCCCCCAATATTTTTTTAAATTCAAGATCGGTGTAGCCAGTTTCTTCCCTTACTTCCCGCCGAGCGGTTTCTTCAGCAGTTTCTCCTTTTTCAATACCACCAATCACCAACGTGTCCCAGCCGTGTTTTTTGTTTCTAATAATGAGATATTTTTTATTTTTAGGATCAAAAACAATAGCATGAGCAACATTTCTTTCAACAAAAGGCGATCCTTTGATAGGAGGGTTTGTTTTGTCAATAATCTTTGGTCGGTCGTAGTCGGTCGTACTTAAATCATTTAAAAGTCGATCAGCGTAGTCGGTAATCTTTAGCACCCATTGGCGCATAGGTTTCTTCTCTATTTCCGAGCCACAGCGTTCGCACTTGCCGTCTTCTAGGTCTTCGTTGGCGAGGCCCGTCTGGCACGATGGGCACCAGTTGATCGGCTCATAGGACTCATAGGCCAAACCCTGCTTAAACATCTGCAAGAAAATCCACTGCGTCCACCGATAGTAAGCAGGGTCGGTGGTGTCTATTTCCCTGGTCCAGTCGTAAGACAGACCCAGCATTTCTAGTTGCTGTTTGTAGTGCTTGATATTTTTAGCGGTCGAAATTTTCGGGTGAACTTTGTTTTTGATGGCATAATTTTCGGCCGGTAGTCCAAAAGCGTCCCAACCCATCGGGTGTAAAACATTAAAACCCTTCATCCGCATATACCGACTATAAATATCGGTGGCAATATAGCCCTTGGGGTGACCAACATGGAGCCCTTCACCCGACGGGTAAGGGAACATGTCTAAACAATAAAACTTTGGTTTTTTAGAATTATCTTTGGTTTCGTACAAACCAGACTTAGCCCAATCCTTCTGCCACTTCTTTTCGATTTTTTTATGATCGTAGGACTTCATAGGAGATTTGATGTCGTTTACTATACAACATTAGTCTGAAAAAGCAAAACCGCCCGCACCTTACGGTGCGGGCGGTTTTGCATTTATTTTTATTCTTTAAACTTCTTAATCCCCACCCCAATCAAAAGCACGAGAGCAATACCCAGCACTATTACCCGCAAGTATTCGTCCATATCCGACCAGTAGCGGATCGAGGCAATAATGAAAGACAAGAGACCACCTAGAGAAAGCCCGAGTGACACCGCACTGCCGGTAGCAGTGACAAACAGCCCAACCCCTAATGACAGTAGCCCTAGCACCACCAAAGCAATAAACACATTGCGGTTGTAGACACTGTTTGCCTCATTAAACTCTTTACCACAGGTAAAATTGGTATCACACCAACCCTTCATCACCGGCGTGCTGGCATTTACCGGCTTTTCCGTATTAGCGGTCCACGCCCCACCCTCGGCGACACATTTTGCTTCGGTGTCCGGCTGAATAGTAACCTGTTTAACCACACAAAACTTGTCGTACTCCGGCGCATTATAGACAGTATCAATCGCAAAATTGAAAAACAGGTTCAAAACAACCACAATTGATCCGATCAACACCCACTTCAAAATTGATTTTGTTTGCATAAGATATTTAGTTAATAAACTCAAACGTTGATAATATTCGCTTGTGCTCAGGGTTAAGCTCAGATTTTAACTCTTCAATCGTTGTTCCTATACCAGTAAAACTAAATTTGTATAAATAGTCATCTTTTATAAAAACAATAATATATGAGCTGTCCATACCACCATCAACACCTTCATATGCTTCAATTCCTTTAAATGTAACTTTATTGAAGCTCGTTTCGTCCCAACTATTAGAACGAACATAGTCGTCTATGTCTACTTTTCCCACCTTACTTACTCTTAGAGACGAATTAAAAGGTATAAGCTCAAACCTAAGGTCGTTCTCTGAAAGAGTGGGTTTAATTTTATGCTGACCTAGTATAGGGTAGTCAAATTTAAAGTGATATTGATCGTTTTGATAGGTTTTCCATTCAGGATTTATAAATGTTTCACTTTTCCCATAATAATTATCACCCCAAAATTCTGTCTTAACTTCCGTAATATTCTCTGGGTTATCAAAGACTAATTGTTGTAATGTGCTCGTATAAAGGTAACCACCAAGTACAACAATTATTAATACTATTATAGAAAATATCACCAGTATTTTATTTTTATACATGTTAAATTATATTTTAAACTCTATTACATCTCCATCCTTTACTATATACTCTTTTCCTTCGGTGCGCACCCAGCCTTTTTCGCGGGCGGTGGCGTAGGAACCAGCCTCGATTAGCTTGTCATAGGCCACCACCTCCGCGCGAATAAACTTTTCTTTAAAATCGGTATGAATAGCCATGCCGGCCTCGGGCCCCGTGGCCCCCACTTTCACGGTCCAGCCCCTGGTCTCGTCGGTGCCGGTGGTGAAATAGGTCATCAGGCCCAGCAACTTATAGCTTTGGCGGATTAGGTCATTGACTCCATCGTCTTTAGCGTCATATTCTGCCCGAAATACCCCTTTATCTTCATCGGACAGGGCCGACAACTCGTTTTCAATACCAGCGTCCACTTCCACAAATTGCGCTCCCGAAGCGGTAATATATTTCATAAGTTCGGTAGTGTCGGCAAGCTTCGCTCCGCTTTTTTTGTTTAAAACATATAATATTGGTTTCGCGGAAAGTAAATGCATACTTTTTAAAATTTCTTTTTCCGCTTCATCTAAGGCGACAGTAGAAGCTAGTCTTCCCGCTTCCAGTTCAACTTCCACCTTGGCTAAAATACCATCTTCTATGGCCGCGGCTTTGTCCCCCCTTTTTACATCACGCAAAATATTGGCGCGTCTTTTGGTTACCGACTGCATATCGGCGAGAATAAGTTCAAGATTTATTATTTCTACGTCACGCATTGGATTAATATCGCCATAGATATGAATGACATCCTCTCCGCCCGAGGCGGACCCGCCTCGGGCGGGAAACACCCGCACTACTTGGGCAATTGCATCGACTTCGCGAATATGCGACAAAAACTGGTTGCCCAGCCCCTCACCCTCCGAGGCCCCTTTCACCAAGCCGGCGATATCGGTAAATTCTACCGCTGCCGGAATAGTCTTGGCCGATTTAGAAAGCTCGGACAATTTCCAGAGTCGCTCGTCTGGCACTTGGACAATGCCGACCGACGGATCGATAGTACAAAAAGGGTAGTTTTCGGCTGGCACACTTTTTTTAGTCAGCGCATTAAAAAGCGTGGATTTTCCCACGTTTGGTAGTCCCACAATGCCGATTGATAAGCCCATAATATTATTTTATTGCTTTCAGTTCACTCTCGTATTTCTTCATTACCTCCATAGTTACCGCCATCTTGTCTCCACCGGCACTAGTTTTAATTTGAATTTCGTCGGCAATTTTTTTAAATAAATCGGGGTTTTTGTTGATCATCAATAAAGCCTGGTCTATCTGCGCCTCGGGTACCCCTTGGCTTTTGAGCATCTTACGCATGAGAAAGTCTTTAAACATGCTTTGAAATGTAACAGAAATGTGTTATTTTTTCAAACAATGATGTTTTAGGCTAAATCATCTGCCCTTGCAGATGATCGCCCGAACAGCGTTTAGTATATCTGGGAGTTTTAGGGCTAAAACATTTGTAACCAAATGTTTGCCCGAACACCCCAATGAAATCAGGGGTGTTTTAGGGCCCATAGTATAGTGGTAACACGCGTCCATGGCATGGACGAGTCCGGGGTTCGACTCCCCGTGGGTCCACACTTACAAAAATGAGCTAACCGATCTTTCGGTGAGCCATTTTTGTAGGGTGGGCCCAAGTGAGTGAACTGCTTCACTCACGTCGGGAAGTCGAAAGACTTTTCCTTGTCGAATGAAATGAGACGGAAAAGTACCCGCCCCCGTAGGGGGAGACTCCCCGTGGGTCCACCAAACAACATTGGCTCGGAAGAAATAAAAAGAGTTTCTTCCACCAAAAAACACCGGGCTTAGGCGGTGTTTTTTGATTACCAACTTAGTAGTTTAACTATTTGGTAAGAAAACTGTTGGGGCAAGTCTAGCCCATATATGTTGACGCTCAAACAAATATTTGATTACATCCCTATCTCTTTTGGCATACTACCAGTAATAAATTTATAACCGGCGATTAGAATAACTGCGCCAATCAGTGACACAACAAAGCTATAAAAGTTAAATCCAATTATTTCACTACCCCCAAAAAAGCTCATTAACCAACCGCCGATAACAGCCCCCACAATACCAACTAAAATATTTAACAAGATCCCCTGTTTAGCATTAGTTTTCATAATAATTGATGCCACCCAGCCTACCAGAGCGCCAAAGACAATCCAAAGAATTATTCCCATATTAGTTTTGTTAGTTTATTAATCCAACTTGGTTAGGTTTTTACCTGTTTTTTTTGAAATCAGCTATTTCTTCTTTAAGTTTATTAACCTGCAACTCAAACTTAAGGGTTTGCGTGGTAAATTTTGTTTCCAATTCCTGCGTGTGCGTGGCCAAAACCTCGGCTACCGCCATCATCTCGGTTATATCCTCAATAGCTAGAAGTATAATTGGGGGATAAAGCTCGGTGGTTCGGTCGTCATTAAAATAAATTTGGCGGGCATTTAAAATCATTATTTTACGACCAATAATCGGAAAATCATGGTCCACCTCAAAACCCTTGAAAAAAGTGTTCTTGGGTAAAATATCTTCCAATAATTTTCGAAGGGCGGGAATATTCCACTGCCCATTGCCCAAATCATAGACAATTTTATTTTCTGTATCTTTAATTTCCACCTGAAAAGTCCGATAAAAGGGATCATTGGCAGCAATGACGCAAAAATTTTTGTCTAAAATAAGCACCGGCTCGCGTAAAACATCGACAATTGTTTTAATATAGCCCCAGCTGTCTCGCCACACGTGCTGAATAAGCTCGGCGCCAAAGAGTTCCGTTCTGTTTTTTTGCTTGGGTGTTTCCATAATTATACTGACGCTAGATAACCAATAATATTTCGCCCTTTTAGTTTGTTTGACAACATGCTATACTAAAAGTCTAGTATTACTTCTTCTACCCCTAAGCGCCCTGTAATATCGCGGTAATAGCCGGTTAGCTCTAAACTTCAATTTTAAAGCCGTAAATCTAGATATTAATGACAGCTGTAATATAAGTGTAATATTTGATGCCCTCACTCGGCCATATCTATATGACTCCTCAAGAAAATAATCGCCTAAGTGCCTTACTAACTACCGCTCATAAGGATTTTGGGAGAGGTCTAAATAATTATGCCTATTTCAAGGTTCACAACCGGCAAATCAGCGAGGAGCTGGTGCAAGACACCTTTCTCAAAACATGGGCTTACTTTGTCCGCGAGGGTAAGATTGATATGATGAAGGCCTTTTTATACCATGTGCTAAATAACCTAATTGTTGACGAATATCGCAAACATAAAACCAGCTCTCTGGACGACTTATTAGACAAGGGATTTGAACCAGGTGGTGAGGACTCGGAGAAGTTATTTAATATTTTAGACGGCAAAGCGGCGGTAGTATTAATCAATCATTTGCCAAAAACTTATCAAAAGGTTATTCGCATGCGTTATGTCCAAGATTTATCCCTTGCCGAGATATCACTACTTACCGGCCAATCCAAAAATGCCATCGCCGTGCAAATGCATCGCGGTTTAAAGAGATTAAGGGAATTATACAAACCTAGGCTGAAATTATTAGACAAGTAAAAGCCTATTCCAAAAAACCAGCCCCGATGCTGTCCGCGTAATACCCCGTCCGCTGGCGGCGAGGAATCGACGGACAGACTGGTTTATTTTCTGAACAAGCTTTCGATGATATCCTCTAGTGGAGTGGCATATATATCAATATCTAAAACTGGCCAGGCGGTAGTTATTTGTGATATGAGTTGGGGCATTTGATTGGTTTTTACCTTAAATACTACCCCATCATCACTTGTGGTAATAAGTTCCGCCTGCAATATTTCTGGCAAAATAGTCGGTGTGGTTTCAAAATAAAATTTAACCATTTTTTCCTCATTGTGGTCGTCGACTAGTTGCTCCACCAAGCCATCATATATTTTATTACCTTTATTTATAACAATAACCCGGTCACAAACCTTTTCCACATCGGCCATATCGTGACTGGTTAAAATTATTGTCACCTTATAACGAGCCTGTATTTCCCGCAGGAAGTGACGAATTTTTTTCTTGGCCACAATGTCTAGGCCAATTGTTGGTTCATCTAAGAAAAGGATGCGTGGGCTGTGAATAATTGCCCCGATCAATTCTAATTTCATCCTCTCCCCTAGTGATAGTTTTCGCACTGGCACATCTAAAACATGTTTGACCGACATCAATTCAGCCAACTCATTTACCCTAGCTTCACAGCTGGCTGGCTCGAGGTGATATATTTCGCGTAATAAATAAAAACTTTGGTTAGCAGTCAGGTCCCAATTTAGACCAGCCTTATTGCCCATCAGCAGTCCAATTTGTTGTAAAAATTCCGGGTTACGATCAAAGGGTAAAAAACCCAGTACACTTACCTCGCCCCGCGTGGGATAAATAAGTCCAGTTAAAGCTTTAATAGTGGTAGTTTTGCCAGCCCCATTTGGGCCCAAGATAGCTAAACTCTCACCCCCATTTACACTAAAGGAAATATCCGCCACGGCTGAAACGATGCGAAAATCTGGTCGCCAGAGGCCGGTAATAACATTTTTGTTTTGTCTAATTTTAAAATCCTTACCGAGATTTTTAACAGAAATTATATTTTTCATATTTTTTGATTAAGAAGCCGAGGTATAATTTTTAAGAGCAATTTTCCAAAATATTTTTTTCAAAATGACAAAAACCGTAGCCACAGCAACCGCCAGACTAAACATCGGCCAACCATCAACCTTACCCAGAGCTACTGAAACTGGAATCATAGCCATGAATAAGGTCGGAACAATCACTGAAAATGTAAACTGAAAAACTGGCCGATAGCCTTCCCATGGTACATTTTCATTATCCCGAAGCACATAGCACAAGGAATATATTTGCTTAGATTCACCATGCCAAAACACTGGCAGTAAAAGTAGAAAACAAAAACTTTCCCAAGCTATTATACCTAAGATAAAAATGAGCACAGCCAGCACGACATTACCTACCACTAAGGGTAGGTGCGCCCAATTTATGAGCCAGGCCAGTAAAACCAGGTTTGGTAGAGCATCTCTGGCTATGGTCAATAAGGGAATTTTTCTAAATGTGACATACCAGAGAGATGGTACCGGCAACACCAACAAAAAATCCAAAATTCCCCTCCGCACATCTTCAATTAATAACCGGTGATTTACTTCACCCCAGGTCCAATTGGTATAAAAACCTAACTGGCTGACAAACAGTAGGAAATACATTTGATTTTTATCATAGCCCGCAAAAGTGTTTATTTGTGAATAAAGCACCTGCACAAATAAAATTTGCACCACGGTATATAAAAAAGTGGATAAAATATTGCCCCAATTATTACCAAAATAGGCCGTCTCACCCTGAAAGGTATTAACAGTATTCACTCGCAAAATATTCAAACGCATTTTAATTTTAGATACCAACTCCTTCATATTTTTTTACAGAATAACGCCATAAATAATGAGTCAAGAAAAACAAAACAATAGCCCAGCCAAGCGACACACTAAAAGTAAAGAACATTTCTCCACCACTCAAATTATTTTGCAAAACATAGGCTGGGGTAAACACTAGTGCCGGAAATGGCAAAAGTAAAATAATTTCCCTTATACCAATCGGAAACAAAGTCAGGGGTATAATTGCTCCCGATAGTATTTTAATGACATGATTAATTGCGTTGCGAAAACCCGACCCCTCGGTGGAATGAAAACTAATAATGCCAATTAAAGTATTGAAGGCCACCGATACAAAAAGAGCAATAAAAAGAAATATTATAAAAGCTAAAATATTAACCCAACTAGCTGGCGGCAAAACCACTAAGCCAATAGTAAGAGATATAAAAGCATAAACTATACCCATACCATTTTCGCCAGCATAGGAAAAAAATAAAAATGGAACGGTTTTAACTGGTTTAATAAAATAATTACTTATTTCACCCTGCATAATTATTTTTTGAATATAACGGCCAAACTTAAAATCGGTGGAAAAAGTAAGATCCTTTATAGCCGCCGCAACCAAAAAATAAGCCACTAGTGGTTTAAAATCCATGGTCCCACCAGTGCTTTGAGCAAAGGCATACCAAAACAAAGCCAACATGCCCAAGGCAATAAGTCGGCAAGCAAAAAAAGCAATTATTTCAAATGGATAAGCAAGGATTTTTAACCAATTGAATTTAACAACAGAAAAAAATAATTTCATTTAAATAATGAATATAATCGCACCAACGGCGACCTAAAACCCGAGGAGAATAACTATCGAAATAGTAACCAAATGAGTATAGCTAAAATATTGAAAAAAGAAAAGCCCCGGGTGTCCGGGGCTTTTTGCCGACAGCTCATATGAGTTGTCGTCAATCTGCTGGGGGTGGGACCTCTGAATGTAGACGCCCCACCAATTGACCTGTGACCTGGTGAAATAGCCAGGCCAGAGTACTTTTTTGGTGGCCAGAGAGATCTGGTTGAGCCATCTGACCACCCTCCGAGCTTATATCAACCTCCATATAAATCCTTCCCCCGCGGTGCGGGAACAAAACAAGACCAAATCAACGCCAGCCAAGATAGTAATATATATCTAGCTATTTGTAAATAGGCACAATATCCCCAACCAACTACTTAGCCAATTTGTTAACCCGTTTTATCACCAAAAATAAAACGAAAGAAATGATCAAAAAATTTAAAACATTGCTCAAAAAGTTGCCATAGCCCAAGATGACGGGGGTAGAACTAGCTCCCGCTTGTTGCAAGACAATCGCCTGTTCAGATAGGTCTACTTTGTTGGTAACTAAACCAAGTAGTGGGTTAATAATATCAGTCACCAAAGAATTGGTAATAGAGCTAAACGAAGCGCCAATCACGACACCAATAGCTAGGTCCACCACGTTCCCCCGTGTAGCAAACTCTTTAAATTCTTTAAATATTTTCATATCCCAATTCTACCAAACAGGATTGATTTTTCAATACGAGATTGCTAATATGTGTAGGTTAAAAGTTGGGCCCTTAGCTTAGTTGGTAGAGTGAGCTTGGGGTGGGACCCAAGTGCAAGACCGGAGCGCGACGGCGCGAGGTGGGGTCGCGAGATTTTTCAGCAGAAAAATACTTGTGACACTCATTTGCCAAATGAGGCGCCAGGTATTAAAAATGATGTATTATAAAGGTTTATAATTAAATTGGGCCCTTAGCTTAGTTGGTAGAGCGCCTCATTTGCAATGAGGAGGTCATCGGTTCGAATCCGATAGGGTCCACCAAGAGAAACATAAAAAATATGTTAAAAAGTAAAATAAATTTTTTGTTTAATTATCTTTTGGTTGCTGTTTTACTTATCTTGTCTATTATTTATGAGATTATTGGACATTCCCAGCCAGTACCGAGGTGGCTGGAAAATCCAAATATAAATATTCCCCTGGCATTATTGATTTTTTTTACAATTATATACTCCCTGGCATTATTTTCTGATATCCAATTTGATAAATTATCCTATAAACTTTCCATGGTGTTTTGTTGGTTGTCTTTTGTAGGATCTTTCCTCTCAATATTGATTATTAACTCTAGTGAGTTTGGCGGTGGATTTCTTGCTATTTTTGTTGTTTGGCCATTTATCGGATTCTCTGTATTAATTTCTTTAATATGTCTACTTTGGGGTTTATTTACAGCAGAAAAAATAGGTGAAAATATACCCACCTATGCCGGCATACCTAAAGGGGCTAAAGCAATTTTAGTTTTAGATGTCTGGTTTTTTATATTTTCATTAATTATGGCTTTATCGATGATGACTTATAGTTTTAGATATGGTATCGAATTATATCCGTTATTGATTTTCGTTAGTATTATATTTTCGTTAATTATTTCGATCATAACAATAATAGGCATTGTAAAAAGAAAAAAATGGTCACAATTTACCCAAATAATTTATCTATTATTATTAATTATTCTATCAATTAATGTAGGGATTATAAGTTTAATAATTGTTTCTATTGTATGTTTTATTCTCTTGATTTATATTCTGACTAGCGGAGATTTTAAAAATTTACCTAATAATTAGTAAACAATACTATTTGCCCTCGTAGTTTAATGGATAGAACGCTGGCCTCCGAAGCTGGTAATGCCGGTTCGACTCCGGCCGAGAGCACAAACCCAAAAAAACCGGCCGAAGCCGGTTTTTTTGGGTTATTTAATTTTATCTGTCGTGCTGGCTGTTTCTTTTTTTGTCTTAATCCCAGTCAAATCAGTTTGGAAATTATCAAGCTCTGTGGAAATTTCCTTCATCCGGTCACTACATTTTTCTAGTTTTTTTACCTCTGTTTCCTTCTTACAGACAGCTATTTCTTGCTCAAAAGTTACCAATTTGGCCTCAATCCGCGCCAACACCTGATCGGGTTGGACCCTCGCCCTCCACCACACATAAG
This sequence comes from Candidatus Vogelbacteria bacterium RIFOXYD1_FULL_44_32, assembly GCA_001823065.1. Lineage (GTDB taxonomy): Bacteria > Patescibacteriota > Minisyncoccia > Phycocordibacterales > XYD1-FULL-46-19 > XYD1-FULL-44-32. The sequence continues at coordinate 232,663 of MHTJ01000003.1, read as the reverse complement.
TAGAACTACTGGCAATAATAAGAACCAAAACCGCATAAATAATTATATTTTTAGTAGTGGCTTTCATTGGTATATAGTTAAAATGATTATGCCATCATACCCTTTCTATCAGAGAGCGCAAGGGTAACCAAGTGGTCTAAAAAATGGCCATAATCGCAACCCACCGCCGAAATAGACTTGGGTAAAAGTGATTCTGGAGTCAGCCCGGGCAAGGTGTTGACCTCTAGCGCATAGACCCCGCGAGGTGAAATAATAAAATCACTACGGGAATAGTGTCTCAAAGCCAGTACTTCGTGAATTAGTCTAGCGGACTTTTGGATTTCTTGGCTCTCCTCATCAGAAAAACGCCCCGGACACAATTCCTGAGTTGCACCAGAATATTTATCTTGGTAATTCCAAACTGGACAAGTGGCGGGGTGCACTATCTCAATAGGCAAAAGCGCATAAAATTTTTCACGTCGAAAATCGTCAATGACCCCACAAGTGGCTTCACGCCCCCGAATATATTCTTCGACCAAGACCGAGTCGGCCTCGCGAAAAGCTTGGTCGATAGCTCCGGCCAGCTCGGCAAAAGTTCGCGCAAAATATAGCCCGACCGAAGAACCCTTATCATTGGGCTTTATCACCCAAGGTGGTGGTATTTTATTAAAAATGTTTTTGGCCGCTTCCGTTATTTCCGCCCGGGAGAGTAGTAAACCATAGGGTACTTTTATTCCGGCCTCAGCAAATATTTTTTTGGAAGCCACCTTGTCCATACCCAAAGCCGAAGCAATGTGACCAGAACCAGTATAAGAAAAATTTAGGTCGTCTAATATTTTTTGGATCGTGCCGTCTTCACCATATTCACCGTGTAGAGCAATAAAAGCCACATCAGCAAATCTACTAAGATCTTGGGGACGAATGGGTAGGCCACCGGCATGCCACTGCCCATCACGAGTAATAAGGACATCGACTGGTTGGTAATTATCTTCGGGCAAAGCGGAGAGCACGCTCGCGCCACTTTTAAGCGAGACCTCGTATTCGGCCCCTTTGCCACCCCTTATAACTGCGACCCGAGTTTTCATTTTGTCTAAATTTAAGTCTTTTTAAGATAGGAATTGACCTTGGCCACCACATCGTCAAGCGTAAAATTGGCCTTAATTAGGAAATCGTCGGCGCCAAGACCTTTGGCCTTTTCAATATCTTCTTTTTGACCAAGGTTGGAGAAAACTACCACCGGCATTTTTTTATTCATTTTTTCTAAAACCTGAAACCCATTGGTACCAGGTAAAAGTAAATCCAAAAGAACCAAGTCCGGCTGGTCAGCGGATAGGGTCGTCAAGGCCTGCTCACCGTCCGCCGCGATCACTATCTGATAATTTTCCTTTTCCAGTCTTTTAGCCGTCAGCGAACGCAAAAATTCATCATCTTCGACAATTAGTATTTTTTTATTGGTATTGTCACTCATATATTACATATTAAACAATAAAGTTTGTCCTCGCCCCAATCCCCGTCGGCTTTGCCGCGGGGATTGGGGCGAGGCAGCGGGGCAAACTTTTTTGGTTAAAAAATTGGCTCCGCCAATGGCTATTTCATTCTCGCCAATTCATCACCGCGGTGAACCGTCGGTGTATTCTTGGCAACTCCAATAATAGACTAATCATACCACATTTTTATTTAACTGATGCACTGGTAAAACAATATGAAATGCCGTACCCTTACCCTCCTCACTCTTAAACCACATCGAACCAAAATGTCGGTCTACAATATCTTTGGCAATATAGAGACCAATCCCACTGCCATCTGGCTCGGCCAACCGAGCATTGGAGGCCCGAAAAAACTTGTGGAATATTTTCTCCTGCTCGTCTTTTGGTATACCCACCCCATTGTCGATAACAGAAATTTCCAGCGCTGGTTGCGCCGAATTTAGACGACTATCGGTGACCGTCACCGTAATTTTCCCCTCTTTTGGTGTATATTTAATGGCATTATCAATCAAATTTTCCATCACCATACTAATTTTATTTTTATCAATCTCAATGAGAGGTAAATTAGTTACCATCTTACTAAAAGATAAATTTATTTTTTTACTTATTGCTTGATTGGAAAATTCAGCAATCGCATTATCGATTAAACTCACGATATCGGTCGCGACAAAACTATAATCCTCTTTTTTGGCCGTGGCATGGTCAATATGAACCAAATTATTGACAATCCCAATCATCTTTAGAGTACTTTGATAACCTTTGCTTAAAAATTCTTTCTGTTCGGTATTTATCGGCCCCAGTTGCTCGGACATTATCATATTAAAAGTCCATTTGATGGCCGACAGTGGGGTCCGTAGCTCATGAGTGGTAACGGAAATAAATTCTGATTTGGCATTTTCTAGTGTTTCCAGTTGTTCTTTAGCTAGAGTCAGCTCGATTTCTTTGGACCGCAGGAGACGCGAATTTTCTTCCATTTTTCGCCCAAAGCCCCGTGCCCATTCGGTTTGAGTCTGTCTTGTGCTAAGGACAGGAATGTCTTCTAATTTATGGTCTAAACTACGATTGACCTGCCTAATTCTAATTAAATCTGTGAAATACGACCAAAAGACGACAAATAATATAATTAGCCCCGCGGTATAAATACTATATTCCCTCATCAAGTCGGACATTCCAAAAACTGGTAAACTAAATAACCCACTTAGTAACTTAATTTCACTGGCTGGTAAATATGACCAGCCCCAGAGTACTCCCGCCCCTAGAAGTGAAATAACTAGGGCGATCGCCGAATCAAAAAGTAAAATAGCTTCAATGGTTGGTAAAATAAATAAAAGGCCAATAAATGGACTGGCATTAGGAAAAACCGCCACCAAAAAGGCCACGAGTAAAAAATCTAGCCCCAACTGGCCAATATTTAATATAGTAGATAAGAAATAGGAGGATTTTTTACTGGCAATATTGGAAAATAGCAGGTATAAAATGTTTAGCATCGCCACCATAAACAACAACCCCACAATGGGCCCAGTGGCTGAGTTACTAAAAATTTCTGCATTACCAACTACCACCTCTCGATAACCAACAAATAAAATACCGGCGAACAGAAAAAACCAACGGGCAAAGATAAAACGCCGAGATGCGATAGCTTTTAGACTATCAACTTCAGTTTGCATTGACTAAATTATATCGTTATTAGCCCAACTTGTCTTTAGCGTAATCCCCGCCGCAGCTTTAGCGAAGGCGGGGAAGCCCGCCCGACACCAAGACTATGATCGGTAAAGACGGCCGAGGCGCCGGCGGTGAAAAGCAATCGCAAAACGGTGGGCCTCGGCATTAGCAAGCAGTATGTCCGTTTCAAAATCACGGGCTGATATATTGTCACCGATAATTTCTTTTGGTCGATGGTGCTCATCTTTAGTTACTGCCACAACAGGTATTTGGTAACCAGCTTCTGCCAGCACTTTTTTGGCGACATTTAGCTGGGCCTTGCCCCCATCAATAACAAACAACACCGGCAGGGGCCACTCGCTATGGGCTAGGCGGCGCTCTAAAAGCTCTTTTAGGTTCAAAGTATCATTGACCACCTTACTCCCCGCCCCCTTAATAATAAACTTGCGGTAAGCCCCCTTTTCCGGAGTACCACCCAAGATTACCGTCATCACACCAATAGTTTCCTTGCCCGCCAAATGGGCAATATCATAGGCTTCAATCCGTACCCCGCGGGTCTGGCGGTTTTCCTTAATCATCGCCATATCATTGATATGAGTGAGGGCAAAAATTTGATTGCGAATTTTGCCCGCTTGCTCAAAATTTTTCTTTTTGGCTTCCCCCGCCATTTCCTTTTCCAATGCTTTTATTAAGACTTCAGTTTTACCGGAAAAAAAGAGCGTAAAATGCCGGATATTTTTTAAATAATCGCGGTGAGAAATAGTGCCAGCACATACCCCGGGGCACAAACCAAGTTGGGCATTGAAGCAAGGTTTGCCAATTTCGGGTTCACATTTATCGCGCCACGGAATGATTTTGCGAATTATTTTTAGGGCCTCCTTCAATTCACTCGCATTGGGAAAGGGCCCGAAATACTGTTTAATATTTTCGGGTTCAATGGCGGTCGCCAAATCTTTTTCCCGCACCATAAGCACGCGGGGCCACTTTTCTTTGGTCACCACCACATACCAGTAGCTCTTGTCGTCTTTTTGGAGCGTATTATATTTGGGCTTCAAGTTGCGAATGAGCGCTGCTTCCAAAATCAGCGCCTCTAACACCGAATTGGTAGTTTTAAATTCTAAGCCATCAGACTCGGCCACCATATTTAAGATAGCAACGCCTCTGGTAGTGGCGAGGTCGCAGCTAAAATAGCTCCGCACTCGGTCGCGCAGTGAAGTCGCCTTGCCAATATAGGTCGTTTTCTTTCCCCGCTTGAAAAAATACACCCCCGGCTCATCGGGAAGATTAAATTGTTTTAAATCAGCCAAAATCATAGGTAGATTGTACTATATTTACAAAAAACTTGACTAAATTCAAATAGCTGTGTAGTATTGATGGGAGGAGAAATCGGTCTGAATGCATTAAGAGCAGAGGCTACAATTCTGCATAGGAGAAGAGTTTGCGGGGGCCAAGGGCTTGGTATCCGCATAAAGGTTGTTACTTCAACAGGAAAGGCAATGAGACTCCCGTGTCTCGCCATATATGAACGTTGAAGCCATCCGCTCCATCCAATTTTTGAACCAAGCCCTGCCCCCGTTGCATTCTGATTTGAATCTCCTACCCGTCCCTAGACCTTGCGTCTAGGGACTCTTTTTTTATTTTTTTCTCCGACGAAGTAATTTCCGCAAATATTTTCCGGTGTGGGTATCGGTATTGGCAATCTCTTCTGGCGTACCTTTGGCGACAATCTGTCCCCCGCCATCGCCCCCTTCCGGACCCATATCGATAACATAATCGGCATTTTTCACTACATCCAAATTGTGCTCAATCACCACCACGGTATTTCCCCTTTCTACCAGCTTGTGCAAAATCTCCACTAAATTTTTAACATCTTCATAGTGTAGACCCACTGTTGGCTCGTCTAAAATATAAATCGATTTGTGAATAAACGGCCGGTACAGCTCGGATGATATTTTTACTCGCTGAGCCTCGCCCCCTGACAAAGTGGTGGCTGACTGTCCCAGTTTGAGATAGCCCAACCCCACTTCATTTAAAGTTTTTAGCCGGTCAGCAATCGCTGGTAGGTCTTGGAAAAATTCTAAAGCCTCTTCAATAGTCATCTGCAAAACATCGGTAATACTCTTGCCTTTATATTTGGCTTCCAAAGTTTCTTTTTCAAAGCGAGTTCCATTGCAAACATCACAGGTCACATACACGGTCGGCAAAAAATGCATTTCCACCGCAATGAGGCCATTGCCTTGGCAAGCTTCACAGCGACCACCTTTAACATTGAAAGAAAACCGGCCCGGCTTCCACCCCCGCAAGCGGGCATAGTCGGTAGAAGCAAAAACATCGCGAATCCAAGTAAAGGCGCCGGTGTAGGTGGCGGGGTTAGAGCGTGGGGTACGCCCAATCGGCGATTGGTCGATCAATATTTCCCGCCCAATATATTCCGTACCAGCAAATTCACCACAGTTGTGTATTTCATTGGAGCGATATTTCCGCTCAAACCGCGCCTGCAAGTTTTTGTGCAAAATCTCATACACAAAAGACGACTTGCCCGATCCTGATACGCCAGTAATCGCCACCAGCTTACCGAGTGGAATATCAACATTTAGGTTTTTGATATTAAAAATATTGCCATTTCTAATCCGGATCACCCCTTTTTGGGCGGTGCGTCTACTGTCTGGCACGGTGACTTCTTTTTCACCACGTAAATAGTCGACAGTGAGCGATCCAAAATCATTTTTCTTGGCTGTTAGTAGTTTTTCGGTTTCTCCAGCCACCACAATATTGCCCCCATGCACCCCCGCACCGGGGCCAATGTCCACCAAATAGTCCGAGGCATAAATCGTGTCCTCGTCGTGTTCCACGACAATAATTGTGTTGCCCAAGTCGCGCAGGTTGAGCAAAGTTTTAATTAGTCGGTCATTGTCCCGACTATGCAGACCAATAGTCGGCTCGTCTAAAACATACAGGGTGCCCACCAAACGCGAGCCCAGCTGGGACGCGAGGCGAATCCGCTGGGCCTCGCCGCCCGAGAGGGTGTTGGCGCGCCGGTCGAGTGAAATATAGTCTAAGCCGACATCAAGCAAAAATTTAATGCGGGCCTCGATTTCACGCAAAACCATTTCGGCAATTTTTTGCTCATTAGCCGTTAGGCTTAAATCAGCGACGAAATCATGCGTGTCGCGTATGGACATCGCCGTAAACTGCACAATATTTTTAGACAAACCATTTTTAGTGGTCAACAAAACATGCAGCGCTTCTTGGCGCAGGCGCGCACCGTTACAAACGGGGCAAGCTTTTTCACTGTACAAATGTTTGGTGCCCAAGCCGTGGCACTCGGGACAGGCGCCATAGGGCGAGTTGAAAGAAAACAAGCGAGGTTCCACTTCGGGAAAAGAAAAGCCATCGCGCGGGCAAGCAAACTTGGCGGACAAGATATTTTGTTCCACCGCGCTTTCCAGTACCCCCTTTTTAACTTTGGGCGAAGCAATCACAATCCGCACCAAACCGTCGGCTTCTTTTAGGGCGCGTTCTATGGCCTCCGTGAGACGACCATAGGCATTGTCATAAACCGCTTCATCAACCTTGCTTTTTAGGTTTTTTGTTTTGGGAACAGGTTTAAAATCAATCAAATCTATTTCGTCGGTCAGAACATCTATATCATGCTTTTTCATCCGCCCCAGCTCAATCCGCTCGCGTAAGTTGTAGCGGTGGCCGTCGATCAGCACTTCACCATAACCCTTGTCTATTAGGTCATAGAGCATTTGGTAATACTCGCCCTTGCGCCCACGCACGAGAGGAGCATATATCTGTAAACTTAAAATTTCCTGCCCGCCCAGTTCTTCATGTGAACGGCGGGTTTTTAAAATCTTTTTAACTTTATCAAGCGCCAGCTGAACTATTTCATCATGGGTTAGCTTTTCAATCGGTAAACCACAGACCAAACAATGAGGCTTGCCCACGCGGGCGTACAAAACGCGCAAATAGTCGTAAATTTCGGTAATAGTCGCCACGGTTGAGCGCGGGTTTTGCGAGCGTGACTTTTGGTCAATAGAAATAGCAGGCGAAAGGCCCGTGATCTCGTCCACATCGGGCTTTTGCATTTGGCGCAGAAACTGCCGAGCATAGGAAGACAGCGACTCTACATACCGGCGCTGTCCCTCGGCAAAAATAGTATCAAAAGCAAGGCTTGATTTGCCCGAACCAGAGAGACCAGTAAAAACCACCATTTGGTCGCGGGGTATTTCTAGGTCAATATTTTTCAGGTTATGCGTGCGCGCCCCTTTTATTTTTATTTTTTTCTGTTCTGACATACATCAAAATCCCCTGCCCGCACACTAGGTTTGGTATCAGACAAAATTGTCTAGCATAGCTCGACAATGCCAAACCTAGTGTGTGGGCCTTATGGGGTAGTAGGAGTATACCACACTTAACCGACTTTGGAAAAAATAAAAAGCGCCCTGGTTTCAGAACCAGGAGCGCAATAACCCGAATGGTCAGGTCTGCTCTACCATCGGAGGTGATATTACAGAGACCAAGGTGGCAAAGTGATATTTGGTGGGAAAAACGTCATCTGGCCCGCAACGGAACGCGGAAAACCAGCGACCGCCCGAATAACAACCAGGACCGAGCAAGCTCAGAAACCCATGGCCGTCGGCGATGGGTTCATGTAGACACACAACCCAAAACAGTCCCATGGCCTCAAGCTCTTTATTGGCAAACTCCCGCCGAAGGAGACAAGCGATTTCAGCATTCATCTCCTCCCCATGCTTTAAACCCTGACGATCGGCCTCAGCGCGAACATTTGAGATACTAGTCCAGTCTCTCTTTTTCTCAAAGAGATTACCGGGTAGAACAGCAATCTTGTAGACCGTTCCGACCTGGCTCGGTTTGAAAGAAGCTGAGCGGAGTATGTATCTAGACCCAAACTCGCTACCAACTGCAAACTTGTTAACCGTAAACCAGTCGGCCCACTGTGCGCCGGTTTCGCCAGTGGAAGTGAGTGAGAAGTGAATGAGGCCATCCTCAGCGATGCGCCAACGCGATGTCGTTGAAGCTTGAGGATTATCAATGGTGGTTTGCAGATCACCAATAACCTCGTCAATATTCCTACCATAAATCACCTGCTTCTTCAGTTTCTCACACAACTCGAAAAGATGTGCGAACTTCTGGTCACGGGTTTGATTTTCCATAGCTTTACCCTTTCAAGGTTCAAGACACTCTCTCTCCTGACAATACACCGTCAGACTAATTACACTTTACTAATTTAATTATAACATAAAAATATTTATTTCGTCAACCCCTTAATCTCATCCCGCAAAATCGCCGCGGTTTCAAAGTCGAGGGTTTTGACAGCTTCGGACATTTGGCGTTCTTTGTCTTTAATTAGCTGTTTTAGGGCCTTGGCACTAGTACCCACGGTGGAGCGGTCGAGCGCCACTAGGCGCTTGACCGTTTTGTCGCGCTCGGACATTAGACTCTCGGTAATATCACTAATATTTTTCTTAATCGTCGTCGGGGTAATATTATGTTTTTTGTTGTAAGAGAGCTGAATAACTCGCCGGCGCTCGGTTTCTTCCATCGCTCGCTTCATCGAACCAGTCACAATGTCGGCATACAAGGTGACACGCCCATCGCTGTTTCTGGCGGCCCGACCAATAGTCTGGATAAGGGCCGTATCCGACCGCAAAAAACCTTCTTTGTCAGCGTCCAAAATCCCAATAAAAGAAACTTCGGGTAGGTCTAGGCCCTCGCGCAACAAGTTCACCCCCACCAACACATCAAACACTCCCTTACGGAAGTTCGTTAAAATTTGAATCCGCTCTAAAGTTTTAACTTCGCTGTGTAAATATTCGGCCTTGATCCCCTCTTTTTTTAGGTAGTCACTAAGGTCCTCGGCCATTTTCTTGGTTAGGGTGGTGGCAATCGCCCGATAACCTCGACCGATTTCTTTTTGAGCTTGCTCAATAAAATCTTTTATCTGCCCACCATACTTACCTTTTTCAATAACTGGTTTTACTTCCAACACTGGGTCAACAAGGCCAGTCGGACGAATGATTTGTTCTACAATTTTTCCAGCCGGTGGCGCGCTGTGTTCTAACTCATAGCTACCCGGCGTGGCGGTAGTATAGATAACCTGACCCACGCGCTCTTCAAATTCGGCAAACTTGAGCGGTCGGTTATCAAGGGCACTAGGCAAGCGAAAACCGTATTCCACCAAAGTTTTTTTCCGACTTTGGTCACCAGCATACATACCGCCAATCTGCGAGACACTAACATGCGACTCGTCGATGATAGTGAGAAAGTCGGGGGTGCCATCTGGCTTATGCGGAAAATAAGCGAGCAAGGTGTCTGGTGGCAGGCCCGCCTCCCGCCCTGACAAGTGGCGTGAATAGTTTTCGATTCCATTGCAATAGCCAACTTCGGCAATCATCGACATATCGTAGCGGGTACGCCTCTTTAATCTTTCCGCCTCTAAATTTTTCCCCTCCTTGGCCAACTTTTTCAGCTGGTTCTCTAGCTCCAGCGAAATACTTTGGATGGCCCGTTTTCTTTCGTCTTCGTTGGTAATAAAATGTTTAGCGGGAAAAAGATAAAAGTCGGCGGGAGTACTGCGCACGGCGCGCGTGACCGCATCTAGTTCTAATATTTCCGCAATCTCACCCCCGACAATTTTAATATTGTAAATATCTTTAGCTGAAGCGGGCATTATTTCAATCGAGTTGCCCACCGCCCGAAAAGTACCCGAGGTGAGGTCGGCATTGGTTCGCTCAAAATGCCGACCAATAAGTTGCTTCATAAAACCTTCGCGCGATATTTTTTCACCCACCTGCACCCGCAAATGTTCTTTTTGGTATTCAGCTGGGCTCCCCAAGCCATAAATACAAGACACCGACGCGACAATAATCACATCTTGCCTCGTGAGTAGCGCCTGAGTAGAGGCGTGGCGCAAACGCTCGATTTCCTCATTGATAGCTGCGTCTTTTTCAATGTAGGTATCGGTAATCGGCATATAGGCCTCGGGCTGGTAGTAGTCGTAGTAGGAGACAAAATAATGCACCGCGTGATCGGGAAAAATATCGCGATACTCTTGCGCCAGCTGGGCGGCCAAGGTTTTATTGTGGGCAATGACCAAAGTCGGCTTGCCAAATTGGGCGATGACATTGGCGGCGGTAAAAGTTTTACCCGAACCAGTCACACCTAAAAGCGTCTGATGGCGCAAACCTTGGTTTAAACCCTTGACCAAACTAACGATAGCCACGGACTGGTCACCCTTGGGGGTATATTCAGTTTTTAGGTTAAATACACTCATTGGTGCAGTAAATGTAGCAAAAACAAGGGTAAAATGAAAATGTCCAGACGCGCTTAGCGCACCCGGACATTATGGCGCTTAACAAATCACAATCTAGCTAACTCGCTTCACCTCCGCTACTTCATAGCCAACTGGTCGGAAGGTGGGACTACCACCTTCGGGTAGAAACCACTTCTGGTGCAGTGGTTGCAAAAGGTGTGGCGCTCGCAGTTTAGCCAGCAGATACCACATCATTTGCATCCTAGTCGGGTTGTAGCTTGGCCGATTGTTGTTCTCGATGGCACAGATAAGTTCCTGAACTCCTGTTTTGATGTCACCAAGAGTAACGACCGCTCCTGCTTCCAGCTCCCTTTGTAGAAATTGCTGTCTTTCCCCATGCGACATATCCTCACTCATAATTTATCCTCCATTGTTCAAGACTTAAACAAGATTAACAGATGCCATCTATAAAAACAAAGTTACCCTAAATACTCCTTTTTAAGCTGCTCATAAGTACCAGCAACTAGCGATGATCTAATCGCTGACACCAGGTTAACTATAAAATATAAATTATGAATCGAGGCCAAAGTCCCAGCCATCATTTCTTTGGCGCGGAAAAGATGTGAGAGGTATGCTCGACTGTAATTTTGGCAAGTGTAACAACCACAACCACTATCAATCGGTGTAAAATCATTTTTATACTGAGTATTAAAAATATTTATTTTGCCAGTCTTGGTGTACAGGGTACCATTGCGCGCCATACGGGTCGGCGCCACACAGTCAAAGGTATCAATGCCATTTTCAACACCAATAAATAAATCCTCTGGTTCGCCAATTCCCAAAAGGTGCCGTGGCTTATCTTCCGGTAAAATATTATTTACCCAACCAAGAGCCTCACCCAAATCGTCTTTACTAAATGATCCACCAATCCCAAAACCAGCCAGGCCCTCCATACTGCCAATCACCCGCGCCGACTCTTCGCGCAAGTCACGATGTTTACCACCTTGAACAATCCCAAACAAACCTTGAGTACCAGCTTTGCCCGATTGCTCATGATAATTGAGCGATCTTAGGGCCCAAACATGGGTTCGCTCCATTGCTTTTTTTTGATAATCATAATCGGCTTGTGGTGAAGTACATTCGTCAAAAGCAAAAATAATATCTGCCCCCAAATTGTGCTGAATCGCTATTGATTTTTCGGGTGTCAAGCGATGTTTACTACCATCAATATGAGATTTAAAAGTCACGCCGTCGTCGTCAACTTGAGCTAGCTTCGCCCCCTCCTCGGCGACCATGGTCTGGGCATTTTGCGTCCCCTCTTTGGCAAATTTTGTCACTCCACCCTCGCCAAAGGCCGCGCCAAGCGAAAACACTTGGAACCCACCCGAATCAGTAAACATCGGCTTATCCCAATTCATAAACTTATGCAGACCACCCGCCTCGGCCACCAAATGGTCCCCCGGCTGGAGGTATAAGTGATAGGTATTGCAAAGAGTAGTTTGGGCACCCAAATCACGCACCTGTTCGGGAGCAAGGGCCTTGACCGTGGCTTTGGTCCCCACCACCACAAAGGCTGGAGTAGCAATTTCCCCATGAGGTGTAGAAATAACACCGGCCCGCGCCAACCTATTACCTTTTATTTCGGTCTTAAATTGTATTGGTTTTTTAGTCATAAAGTCACAATCTAGTGCAAAATTTATCAAGAAAAAATTATTTGACAATTAATAAATTATACGGTAATATTTTTTCAGTGAGGGACGGATTCCTACAGTAGCCCCGAGGAGCCTAGCTCCTTGTTCTCTGGGCTCAAGCCGGACTTCACCCTAGATTAGCAGGGCTCCCTATTGCCTGCTAGTAGCCGTCGACGAATCCCCCTAGCGTCGACGGCTATTTTTTTACATAATAAATATCTTGACCATAACCACCTATACCTAAATATGTTGCCTCACCGGCTAGAATTTTTTCAAACGGTTTACAATGAAAACAACCACCGTGGCGACATTCAAAATCATTGCTTTCTCTGGCCCTCTTGACCTGTATAGCGACATCAAAAACTTTTTCATATGCCTCGGTCGAGTCCGGCAACAAAACCGACTTCAAATCATCATCCGTTTCTAAATACCAATAGCTAGCCTTGGTTACTTTTCTTTTTTGTAAATTATTTAAAAGTAAAAGGTAAATTGGCAACTGAAGCGAATCTTCGCTTTCTTCATTTTTACCAGTTTTAAAGTCTATTACATGTAGACTGTCTGTGGCTGGTAAATATTCTAGCCAATCAATTTTGCCACACAAAATGATGTTTTCCTCTTCGGATAAATAAAAATTTGGTGGCATCCCATTTTCATGTTCCGGCAATTTAATTGCTTTATTTAAAAGCGGTCCCGGGTGGGCCATTACTCTCTCAATCATTTTACGACCACGAGTTTTATATTTTTCCTCTTCATCTAAACTTTCAAATCCGCCCTTTTTACCGGCCACTTTAACCCAGGCGAGATTAAAATTTTCAAACAGAGGTTGGGTGGCCCTGGCTTTGGCTGGCCAATCTAGTAAACCTTCCACCACTTCATGGACGGCTGAGCCTAAGGACAAAGCCGGATTAACTATACTTATTTTATGTCCCGTCTTTGGATCCTTATAGACATTATGAAGAAAATAGGCCCGCGGGCATTTTAGAAAATCCCCCATTGAGGAGTGTGACACCCAGACAGCTGAATATTTATCTTGAGCCATATGTAAAAACTACACCCATACCCTAACACTAAGCAAAATATTTACCAAATAACAAGCTATAAATTACAGCGCAAGGATACGAGCCAGAGACTCAATTTGTCCCGCCACCACCAAGGTTGGTAACCCTAACAAACAATTATTTTTAACCAAAATAGCTGCTCCGCCCGAGTTGCCTCGTTCGATCTTGGCTGAAGTAATATAATATTCTTTGTCAAAACCAGAAATTATGCCCTCGGTCGCGGTCACCCCGTTGGTTGAGCCGACACTTGGATAACCCAATATTACCACCTGGTCGCCCAATATTGGTTTCTGGGCACATTTCTTTACCGGTAAACTGACCCCACCTGGTAGGTCAAGGATTTTAGTAAAATTTAAATAAGCCAAATCAATATTGGCATCAATAGTAATATTACTCGTAGCAAATTTGGTGGTGACATCAGAAGAAACAACCCGACAATCTTTGGCTAATACCCCTTTTTCCTCTACCACATGTTTGCTGGTATAAATTTTAGTCACTGCATCAGAAACATTTACTACACCCGAAGCTGTGGATTTTTTAGTAGTTTTATCTGCAAATTCAACCACACATTCAAGCTTGACCACCCGCGGGTTCCATTCACTAATCAATCTGGTGATATCCGAGGCATCGAGACCGGCTGAAATTTCTGCCAGCTTTTTATTGGAGGCCTGAGTAGTAATTTCCGATTCCTCTCTTTTTATCCTTTCGGCTTCTAAATTTTGGGCCAACTGTTCATTACCATTGGTTAGCGCCGTCACTATCTCACGTAAATCATTTATTTCCTGTTTTAGACTGGTCTCGATTTTTGCACTAGCGAGTTTAACCGCTCTAAATTTTTGGTTTGTCTGATAGTAAGCGAGACTAGAAAAAACTAAAGTAATTATTATGAGCCCCAGGCAAATAATTTTAAACAATAACTCCGCTTCTTTTTTCTTGAGCATTAAAATCTAAATATCAGTTAATTCATCTATTATATTTGGTACTAGCTAATCTGGCAACAAAGAATTACTGGTCATGTAAAAACAATCGGCCCAATCGTATTTCCTTAAAACTAAAACTAGCTGGTAAAATCTTTTTTACATCAGCCAACTTATAGTTACCAGTTTTTTTAAACGCCTCCTTTATTTTTTGCATCCGATTAGGAGCCGGTTTAAGCTGAGATATAGCTAGACTAGGAATATTCTCTACTAATTTTTCCAAATGGCTGATAATAGTTTCTTCGGTCAACTGCCGTTGTTTGGCCATATCCGCGAGAGTTAGACCGGCGTCGATTAATTTTTTGGTTTCTTCATAGGTTGAAAGTGGTTTTTTGGGTCCGTCTTTTTTTGCTTCTGCAATAAACTTTTGGACTAATTTTTCCTTGTCTGTCTGAATAATATTTTTTAGCCCCGTAGTAAAACGAGCAGACATATCTTTAATTTTTGTTTCAGCGAGTTGAATTCGTTCTTCCACCTGAAGGGCCATCTCATTGAAACCCAGTAAATTTAGGCCCTCCAGCCGACGAGCCCGCGACAAGGCCACATAGCCCATACCAGGCACAAAAGCCTTAGATAAATCAATCTCGACCGCATCGAGACTCATCCCCTGGCTTTTATGGATAGTTATCGCCCAGGCCAAGCGTAGGGGCAATTGGTTTACTTCAGCTTTGACTTTACCTTCGTCCTCTACTCGCCAGGTCTCAGGGGAGACAACAATTTTTTTATTATTAGCCAATCTCACTATTGGCCAACCAGTGCGGTCAAAACCAATGACCACACCTAAGGTACCGTTGACAAAACCAGCTTCAAAATTATTACGGACAAATATTATTTTGGCATCAGGTTTTAAGGCTAGTCTTTCTGGTGCTAAAATTGACCGGGCTAAGGCCTCCCGCAGTTTTTTGGCGCCCCGCCCAGTCATTTCGTATATTTTGGTTGGGCCAGCTAACTTACTCAACTCATTATTGTTGATAGCATCAACGTCCTCGTTGTGGGTAAAAAGACGAACTGGTAATATACCA
Source organism: Candidatus Vogelbacteria bacterium RIFOXYD1_FULL_44_32 (assembly GCA_001823065.1). Classification (GTDB taxonomy): domain Bacteria; phylum Patescibacteriota; class Minisyncoccia; order Phycocordibacterales; family XYD1-FULL-46-19; genus XYD1-FULL-44-32. Next base: position 217,508 of record MHTJ01000003.1, on the reverse strand, counting down.
CCAGCCGGTTTTTTGTTTAGACGTGATAATAAAATATTCTTAGTATTTTTATTAACCGTATTATCTCTAATATCCGCCAAAATTTGGGACAAGCCATCACCAGTATGACGAAACTGCCCCTCCAAGTAGCAGGGCTTGATCCGCCCATTCTTCCAACTCTCAGATTCAAAAGCAAAATTGGGCTGACGCGAATAACTTTGGATTGGTGGTAATTGGAAAAAATCTCCCGCTACCACTAATTGCAACCCACCAAAAGGCAGATCAACCGCTCGGAAAGCCCGACAAATATCGTCTAGGGCCGAAAACTGCCGAGACGAGAGCATAGAAATTTCATCTAAAATTAAAACCGACGTACCACGGATCCGGTCGCTTAAATATTTTTTTTCGCTTAAACTTTCCAAATCATAGGCCGATAAACCTTCTTTCACTCCCAAGCCAGACCACGAGTGAATAGTGACACCACCAATATGGGTCGCGGCAATACCAGTAGACGCCGTGAGGGCAACGGGAATATTTTTTTGTTCCAGCCAATCGCGGTAACGTCTAATCAAGTGAGTTTTACCAGCGCCCGCCGGCCCGGTGAGAAAAACATTGTGCCCCATCGTAAGAAGCTCAAAGGCCTCGTCTTGTGTCATAGTGATATAGTATAGCAAAAATCCCCCCGCCAGCTATGCCGGCGGGGGGATTTTTATCTCTATTGATTGAGAGTTTTAGTCAGGTAAAATGTAATTTTGTAATCAGTGCTGTCAATCGTCTGGCCCTCAATGGCCTCGGGTTCAACTTTAGTAATATTTAGAAAATAGTCGCCACCCACCCGTCTTTCCCCCTCATCACTTTTTAGACTGATTAGACTTGTTCGACCATTAATATTTATTTCCAGGTCAGCCGTGATCCGTCCAGCTTGGATACACTCGACCCCAACCGGACAACGATTATCCTCCGGAACATCGAGCAATTTGACGGCAATCGACTCTAAATTTTGGACTTGACCAACTTTTAAAACAATTTCTTGAAACGGTATCTGCTTCCACAATGCATCATAAATATCGGTCGCTCCTAAAATAGACAAGGCAATCCGTTCTAATTTATTACCCTGTTCATCAAAACCAACGGCGTATATTTCTGACACTGAGATTGGGTATTTTGGTACCGCCATATTCCAGGTCTGCTTTTCAGCCTCATTAATAATAGTCATTTCACCCAAGGCTAGATGATCCTTCTCTGTTAGCCCAGAGCCAGTCGGAATGGCTTTGACCTCCACAGCTGACAAACCCTGGCCCTCCGCCACAAATTGACGAGCCCCAGAATCAAAAGAGAAATTTAACAATACCGGTTTAGTCTCGGGCACTCTATCAATAGTTAACCAATCCTTAATTAGAAACCAGTAAACAAAACTAATTGCAACGAGTAATATAACGAAAAATAAAATAATTTTTTTCATATTACATTAAACCTTTTTTGGCAGACCCTCATCAGACACAAAAGAGTGATGAGTTTCTAACAAAGTAAAAAAGAGGGACAATGCCAACGGCCCAAAAATAAATCCTAAAGGCCCAAAAGCCGAAATACCACCTAGGACTGACAAAAATATAAGCACCGGGTGAATATGTATCCCTTTAGAATAAAAATATGGTCGAAGTAAATTATCTATCAATCCCACCACCACCACACTCCAAACCAGTAGCCCAATGGCGGAAAATAAATTAGCAGTTAAAAATAAATAGATTGTAGCTGGGATCATGACTATAGCTGTTCCCACACCTGGGATCAGGGCCCCAATGGAGGCGGCTACCCCCCACAGGGCTGGATTTGGCACTCCAAAAGCTAAGACCCCAATCCCAGCCAAAATACCCTGAATAAGCGCTATAGCAAAGGACCCCCGAATGACTGAGGAAATTGTATCCTCAAGTTTGGTCATAATCTTCCGGTCCAAATCCTCCGATAACGGACTATAACGAATTATATTTTTTCGCAAAACCGAGCCATCACGAAAAATGAAAAAGAGAGTAACAATTGAAATCATAAACGACAACAACCCTCGTAATACCGATAAGGTACCAGAGGTAATTATGCTCCAATTTTGTAAAGCCGTTTTTAAAATTCCTGAAGAAATATTTTTGGCGTAAATTTCAATATCCAATTCATAACCCGGTACAAATTTACCAATATAATCCTCCACCTGATTAGCCAGATCAATAATATATGACGTAGAATTAGTACTTACTAGGTAGGTAGATACACCACGCGCTTCGTTTAAAATCTGATTAAATAGTAGTGACAAAGGCAATATAATCGCCATCATGACAATTATTATCGTAATGATTGACGCCCAACTTTTTTTGAAATTTAATCCATCCTCAAAATAACGACAGACTGGCTTAAAAACTATTGCCAAAACAAAAGCAATCGCAATACTATTAAAAAACGGCCATAAAACCATGGTAGCCAAAAAAGTAGCTAAAATAAACAATAATCCAAAAAAATATAGTTGGAGACTGTGGCTTTTTATTAGTTCATTATTCATAATCAGAATTATAGCATAAAGTAGCGGTGGCTACCCAAACCTACAAACAAACCTTTTGCCGGTGACGCGGATAACGGCATTGGTAGACTTTGGCCACTTCCGCCCCTAAAAACATGGTCTGTACAGAATAATAAATCCATAAAACTAAAGCCACTAAAAAGCTCCCAGCGCCATAAAGTGGTATGACCACACTATGAGATACAAACAGACCAAAAAAAGTCGTGATGATAGTAAATAAGCTCGCCCCAGCCACACCGCCAATAAAAGCACTGCGCCAGGCAATTTTTTGGTCGGAAACAACCCGATAGATAATAGCTAAACAGAAAGTGGCCCCTAAAAGGGTAGCAATAAAATTACTAGACACCACTTTAACCCCGGTTAAATTTATTAAAAATACGGCCGTAATAATATTTCCAAATAGACTAACCATAATATTGCTAAGGGCTAGAATTAGAATAAATAGCAATAAAAAACTCAGATATAGGACCACCCACAGGTGCTTTTTGACTGTTCTCGCCACAACTGATTCACCGGCAATGGCAAAATTAAAAATATCTGCAAAACTAGAATGAATACTGGAAAACAACCGACTAATACCATAAATAAAAAGGCCTAAAGCCAAAATCGCAATCAGTCCCAAGGTCCCACTTAAGGGAGCCTCGGTGGCGCTAGTATAAAACTGAACCCCGTTGGCACCAAAAAATTGATAGGCCGTATTTAGACCAATATAATTAGCTTTGGTTTCGCCTAAAATAAACGTATAAATAAATGAGATAATGACAATAATTGGGGCTAAAGAAAAAATCGCATAATAGGCAGACGCAGCTGAATATAGACCAACTCTATCTCCTCGATACTCATGAACTAACTGACGCAAAAAACGGTTACTAGGTGTATTATCCATTATTATTTTATTTTAGCTTACTCCGATAAAAAAGCCAGATAATAAATTGCCAGACCGCTAAACCAATAATAAAACCAGCGAAAATATCCGATGGCCAATGAGCCCCTAAATACACCCGAGACAAGGATATAGTAATTGCTAGAAAAAATGCACAGCCATAAATATACCCACGATATTTTTTAAGTGGTTTAAGAGTTGAAAGACAGAAGCCAGCCAGAAGAAAAAAAGTGGTAGTGACTGCGGCATGGCCACTGGGAAAAGAATAGCCAGTCACCTCTATCAATGAACCCAAACTATCGGGTCTAGCCCTTACAATTAGTACCTTCAATAAATATTGAAGTGAAACCGCCAAGCTGGTGCCTAGAAAAATTGCAATTCCAGCCCGTTTTTTACCCCCCTGCCAAAAAAGTAAGACGGTAACAACTAAAATAACAGCCAGAGGCCAGGGATTACCCAAATAGGTGGCACCAAGGAAAAAATCCGTCAGCCAGCTACTGCGAAGATTGATAATTATATTAGTAAGGCTAGTATCAATAGTTTTTAGCATTTAACCAAAGCCCCACCCCACGAAGTGGGGTGGGGCGAGCGAAAATTAATTAATTAATTAATTTTTAGGAGCAATTTTTTTGGCGACAAGTTTACGGACAGTATTGCTCTTTTTTTTCACCGCGCCGGTTTGTTTTTTTAAATCGGCCGATATCTTCTTCCAATAGCGCTTAAGCTCACCACCAAGCTCAACTACTTCTTCGACACTCACCCCTTTGACCTTGCCGTATTTGGCCATCACTTTCTCCACTGTCTCATTATACTTGTCGGCCGACACGTCTTTCATTTTTTCTAATTCGTGCAAAACCTCGCCCCGCGCTTTTATACCCCAGGCCTTAACTTTTTTACGATTTGCCTTACCTTGTGGACCATAGAGGAAATAGCCTCCGGCGGCGGCCGCCACCAAACCCACCCCCATCGCAATGCCAGCACCTAAATTTGAGCTATTTTTTGCGGAAATTTTCTTCTCTGCCATATAAGTTATTGGGTTAATTTACAATAATTAAACTTAATTCTACTTCTGGCGATTAGTTTTTTTGGTACCAGATTTAGTTGGACGACTAGCACTCATAAAAAATTTTATCATTTTTTGAGCCGCCAAACCACTGACCAAAACACCAATTTGCTTTTTCGTCATATCAACACCGTCTTTAATATCATCACGAGCTTTCTCAACATCCTTGACTATTTTTTCCGTTTCGTCCTTGGCAATTTTACTAATAACCTGCAGATTATGCACAATGCGGAGCACATAAATCAGGACAGCAATAAAAATGACAACAATAATAATATCAGCAAAGCCCGATATAATAACAAAGAGCGGAGAATTAACAACATCTTGCATACTCTAATATTAGCACAAACCATCTAATCTCGTTGTGGATAAAGAAACTAAACCTATTTTACCTCCGCCGTGGCTTCAAACTTGACATTTACCTCATCCGCAATCACATTATCCCCTAAATCCTGAAAAAACTTAGTTGAGCCGTATTTTATGTCCCACTTAGTGCGGTCAATTTCAAATTCACCAGTCATAAGAGTCTGGCCAGACAGATTTTGGCTAAATTTTACAGGAAACTGGACCTCATTTTTTACCCCTTTCAACTCCAAATCGCCGGTAAAGATAAAAGTGCCCCCATTTGAGCCCCCCACCACCTCGGCCCTAGTTAAATTAAAGGTCGCTGTGGGAAATTTTACCACATCAAAAAAATCAGCCGATTGGAGATGTTTACCTAGATTAGCAATTGGCATTACTTTGTTTGAAGTTTCCTCGCCAGCAATTGTTTTCATATCAAAAACAATTTTGCCAGTGGTAATTTTCCCCTCGGCCACTGCAAAAGATCCCTCCTTGAGGCCAATTGTGCCCACATCTTTATAATCGGCAATCAAGGATTTGGTGCCAGTCCATTCCACTTTTGTGGCACTCGCGATTAGCTCATAACTGCCGTCAGCTGGCATAGTACTAACCAATGTATCAGTCGTAGAAGTGGCATTATCTGTATTATCAATAATACTAGGGGTCTTGGCTTTAGAAGCAAACCAGATACCGCCCAAAATAATCACAATTAGAATAACTATCGTCATAACTATAGATTTTGACATATGATGTGTAAAACTTATTTCGCTAATAATAATAACGAAAGTATAATATAGCATATAGTTAGAAAAGGTCGATTATTTATTATTTCAACCTTTCAAAAACGTGCACAAAAAATGTTCCGCCGCTGGTGTGGCCTGGATTTTGGTCATCATTGGTGCTATTAACTGGGGTCTTTATGGTCTGGGAATGCTTTTAGGTAGCAACTGGAATGTCGTCGAACGGCTATTTAGTCGTTGGTCAACAGTTGAAGCCATTGTCTATATTTTAGTTGGCCTCTCGGCTATCTACTCCCTCACTGGCTGTCGCTGTAAATCCTGTAGTATTAAATAATTAAAGAAAAAACCCACCTAATGGTGGGTTTTTTCTTATAAAAATTAATACCTGGTCGACCAGCGACCAGGTATTAAAAATCGTCATCATCTTCCCCTTCCTCAAGCTCGCGTTCCAGTTCATACTCATCCCAGGGAGTCATAGTACTGTCCGCTTCGACGCTTGGGTTTGTTAGATATAAACCCAGGCGACCTTGTTCCATTTCCGAAATAAAACAGTCTGCACATAGCCCTAGACGCCCCGTATTTTTTTGGTGCAGAGATTTTAAACAACGAAGGCATGATTCCTCACACCGCGCGGCAAAGCAATAACCACAATAGCCATAATAGCGTGGACTGGCATCTCGCCTTAAACCAAATAATGACCGCCGACATTTTCGGCAACGAAAATATGGTAAGTAGCGATGCCAAACCCTTGACCAAAGGTGCTTTGCATACATCTTGTCCTCCTTTCTAAATATGTTTTAGCTGTTTCCAGCTGAAATAGCAAGGAAGACCCGGGCGCGCTTCGCGCGCCCGGGTCTTTAGTGTTCTATTTTTTCTCCCCGAAATCGGGATACTTCAGGGACAAATCCCAATCCATATCCCGAAAAAAGGCCGGCATGGGGCGGTTTAGCCCTTCCTTCGCCGACTGGTTAGCAGTGTTACTGTTAACACTCTGCTTTTTCTCTTTCAACAAGACTTGGTGAATTGCGTGACACCCCAAACAAAAACCATTGCGTCTCCCCTTGTAGTTGGAGTTTGTTCTGGTTAGAGTACATAAACATTTTCGGCAAACACCGTGTTGGCTACGCATTCTAGTACCTCCACCGCTTGGGCACAGTTTTTCACCTGGACCAAATGCCTACCACGAGTATATAACGACAATTTATTACTCGCAAACTTTAACCCCGTTCGTGCTCATAATCACCATCTTCGAGTTTTAGTTCTTCACCCCTGTCGATATTTATTTTATTTTCATGATCGGAAAGCATTTTATCAATCATTTGTCTTAAACAATCCTCAGCTTCGGGAGTAATTTGATGGCCATATTTATCCTCTAAATATTCAACCGAACCTTTTAACTCATTTTCTACTTTAGTGGCCCTAGTCATAAGCTTGTTCGCATAGGTTAAATTTAAATTTGCCAGAAAATCATCAATTTCTGCTTGGGTCAATTTAGACTGCCGTAATTCCTGCATCCAACCTTTTATATCACTATCTGGAATACTAAGACCAACTATTTTTTCATTAAAATTTTTTTTCATTTCTTTATTGGTGTGCCGTAATACCCGGTCCGCTTGCGGCGGGAATGTAAGGCACTAACAAACGAAGTGGCGGAGCCGCTTCCTCTTCCAAAAAACCAGCCCTGTTGCCGTCCGCTCAATACGCCGAGGCTCTGCCTCGAGGATAGACGGGCGGACTGGTTTATTCTACACCGACTTTTAAATTTTGTTTAGCCACAAAAATACCGCGTAGACCCCAAAGGGACCTACACGGTTATAATTAACCTCGAAGCACCGCCAGAGCACGCTGAAGCTTTTCGAGTCGCTCGCGATCAGGCCTGGCCTTCTCCTCTAGGGCCTCTTTCTCGGCCTCAATCAGGGAAAGCTTTTTTTCCAGCCCACTTATTTCGACCAGCATCATTTGTTCGGCCGTCAGATCCACTTTGGCATCCTCTTTAGCAGGAGATGGATCTGGGCTTGCCAAAACAACCGGTCTGGGTTCGACCTTGACTATCTTTTGTATCTCGCCGGCGCCGTCTAGCAACTTTTTGCCCACCACACCAAGCCGAACCTCCTTTCCTCCTGACTTTGGCACCTTGGCTATAAAGTCTAAGTCAATGAGCTTCTTACTTGCTTGTACCAGTTGGGCCCACGAAAGCTCCAGACCGGAGGCAATGCCGATAGCACTACGGATCTCATCGACTTGGAGTTTATCTTCAAGGTAGCCGTCGGGCCACAAAGTAGAAAGCAACCCGTGAAGACAAACCTGGTTACTCAAAAACTTAGCCAGCTCAGCGGAGTTGGCTTGGCTTGATTCCTTTGTCACCAAATTACTGCGGTTCTTCACAGCCGAAGTAACTAATGGCGGCAAAACAAAACCATTCCTACCCTTGATTTTGTCATACAAATCCTCCAGTAAAATACCTGACCCTGTAGGTGGACGAAGATAGCAAATCCGAGCGGTGGTGTTGTTGCCTGGTTTGGTCCGCAGACGAATCGAACTATGTCCACTGTCCAGATCTAGGACCTTGATGGCTGGCATTGATGCCTTACCTTTGACCACGGGGCCGTGAACCACAATCCATTCCGATGTCTCGGCAAACCCACACTCGATGAGTAGGGCCTTGATTAGTTCATCTGTCCCTTTTGGGATTGGGTGAGTATGCCCACCCGCTGATTCAACAATAACTTTCATCAGTCAAACTCCTGTGGTTGAACATCTATTCTAGCCATATTACTACCCCACAAGCCCAAAAAAGTCTATTCTGGGACCAACTTAGACCGCCACACTTGCCCGCAGGATATCTTTTCTGTCCTCAAAACAATCAACACAACATAATATTTTACGCGATGGTCGCACCGAGTCGTCACAGGCATAATTTTCGGTTTGACCAGCACAATACAAACAGCGTCCAATAATTTCTTTGGCTGGCAAAGCTACCACGTCAGTGGTCATCCGATTATCAAACACAAACAATGTCCCCTTAAAATGTCGATTGGGGAATTGGGCCATATAAGTATGAATGCCGTCTTGCAACTGATAAATATTTTTAAATCCTTCTCGCTTAAGCAGACAAGTAGCTTTTTCACAACGAATACCACCAGTACACACTGTCACCACTTTTTTGTTTTTCAGATTTTCTAATTCCGGCAGTTTGCCACCTAAGTCACGAAAATTGACCAGCTCTGGGTCAACCGTCTGGTCAAATTGTCCAGACGCTAGTTCATAGCTATTACGTAGATCAAGGACGACAAAATCCTCTCCAGCTTCATACCAACGCTCTAGTTCAGTAGCGGAAAGATTGGTGGCAGTTTCTTCGGCCACCTTAAACCGACCCGCACCCAAAGTAACAATCTCTGGTCGGACTTTGATTTTTAATTTAGGAAAGGCTTGGCCAGTGCCCACACTTTCCTTATATTTGATATCAGCAAAACGTGGGTCCTGGCGCATCGCTGTCTTATATTTTTCCACGGCTTCGCGCGTACCCTCAAAAGTAGCATTGATCCCCTCCTCGGCGATAAGGGCCCGCCCGGTTAGACCCAAGCTTCCGGCCAAAGCTCGCTGACTAGCCAAAAGTTCCTCGGGTTTAGCGATATCAACAAATTTATAAAAAAGAATTACCACAAAATCGGCGGTCATAGATGGCCTAATATTAGTTTTATTACAAATTGCCTAGCTTTGCTCTTTCTTTCGTAAAAAAAGAAAATCTTCAATGGCCTGCTTGGTCACTTGTTTGACCAAGTCTGTTAAATCTGAAATTTGATTTTGCACATAAGCGAGAGCATCGTCGTCTCGACCCTGTTCGACCAAGGAAATAAAATAGGTATGACCTTCTTCCGACAAACGTTCGAGCACCGCGACGTTGATCCGGCTAGAAATTATTTCCTCCAGTCGTGACAAATAATCCGCTTGTTTGTCATTAGGAAGAGAAGTAAAGCCTAGTTCCTTAATTAGTTGGGGAATATCCGCTAGAAAAGTCGACATTTTTTAAAATTATTTACCACTCATTAGCTCATTCATAGCTTGCTCCACCAGCCTATCCCACACATGGCTATGCTGGGACCGAGGGTGTTCGAGGGTTGATTCCATTTCCGCCAGAGCAAATTCAATACCTCTTTCTTGCTCTAAAACCGCGACGGCAGAATCTTCAAATAATTCGTTTGAATTCATATTTAAAATTATATACCCCTTATTATTTTTGCCTACTTGGCTTATCAACAGATGTATTTTGTAAAAAGGGGCGGGGCGCGCTTCGCGCACCCCGCCCCCACTATTAGCCTATCTACCGCTTTGGCACTGAAAACTCAGCCCCTTGTTGGGCAGTTTCTCGAGAAAAGGGCTCTCCCGTAGCCACTCCCGGATACAAACACGGTTTACTCTCCCACAGCCGATGAGTGTTCCAAAATGGAAGGGCATAGGTTTGCGGTTCTATGGGACCGTCAAACTCTAGGAGACAGTAACCATGTTCTTCCAGGTGGTCATGATAATTTTCCGCTGCCACTGGAATATACCCTCGCTCCACTGCCCTCTTCTCCCAGCGCATCCAGTCTTTAGCCGCTCTAATATCCTCACGATTGAGGATAAACCGCTGGTCCTTAGCCCAGTCAAGAAGATAAGCAAAATGCGAGACACCTTCCAAACATCGGTCCATGACGTAGGTATCCGGCAACACCCACCCAAATAATAAATACCAAAACATAACCTGCTCTCCTTTCCGCGCCACAGCGCTTTTTCTGCCAAGATTAAACCAGAAAATTAAGAAAAAAGAAACCTGAGCGCCGCCGGGGGCGGCGCTCAGGTAACCCAAATTCATTCCTCCTCTTCGACTTCCACCAGGAAGTCATTTTCGTGGCGCCGAGCAAAATCCTCGGCTCCGCCACTGTGGATGTAGTGCATGACCATTTCGTGCGGATTGGGGTCGTGACCGACCGCAATCCCCGTAAACCAGCGGTTTAAGTCACCCAGCATTTCCGTTAGCTGGGCCTGCATCCGCGCCGCTGCATCCACCACAATTTTCTTATATCTGCCCACGACATCCTCCTTTACTTTTGCCCAAGTATCAGAGCTCTGGTTGTATTGTAAAACTATTTATAAAAATGTCGAGAAAAAATATAAAAAACAAATTAAATCTGAACTCCCGCCTTAGCTAATATTTCATTAGTAAATTCGATTTTTCGGCGGTAATATTCTTTTAAGGTGAGACCATCGGACTCCTCTTTGAAAACTTTGTAGTATTCAAGGTCGGCGGGGTGGGTCTTGAGATAGTCTTCAAAAATTTTTCCCTCTCTGTAGTTGGGGTGGTCCACATCAACAATTTTCAAATCTATTTTCTTGCCAGCCTCTTTCACCTCAAATCGTGCCCGGTCGGGGTAGCTTGAGCGCACTGGACCAAATATCGTTTCAAGTTTGGGAATATAGTCGGCAAATTGGGCCTTAGACGCCACCACCGCGACATCTATTTCATCTTGGCCGGCAATACCGAAAATAGTGGAACCACTATGTTCTACTAGCACATCTTCCCCTAACAGATCGTGTATTTTATCGCTAACCACCTTAAACAGCTCTTCTGCTTTTGGGTCATATGGGAAAATAGAAATAGTCCGGTCGGACAGAGTATTTATCCACGCTTCTTGTTCGGGGGTGATCATAAGGTTTAATTTATTTAATATTATTTAGACTAATTCAAATTCAACAATTTTTCTATAGCATCCTTGGCTTTTCTGTACTTTTCCTCCTGGCCCGAATATGCAAAGAAACTACAGCTCCCTAGGCCAATATGCAACTTGTAGCAAAGCATCCGTTCATTAAAATTTTGAATCTCAACCCCTTTATTTTTTGAGTATTCCAAATACAAGTTCTGATAATCTAGATTGTAAGACCAGAAACTGAGCCAAGCTATATCAAAAAGAAAATCCCCATATATCGAACCTTCCCAATCAATTACTCCGGTGATTTTATTGCCATCCGACAAAACATTATTAAAGCCATAATCACCATGGACTAAAAATCTTTCTTTAGGACAATATTTTACCAAGTCGGCAAGTCTAGTATAAGTTTTATCCCAAAAATCTTTTTCCAGAAAAGTCGTTTCAAACAGACTCGGCTTGCCATCCTCACCCTTTGCAAAAGTATCAACACTCAAAATATATTCCTTCCAACTTGTTTTTTCTCCCACTCCTTCGGCATCCCATTTTCCGTAGCCTGTTGTTTGGCTTATATCTATAGTATGGATGGTGTCCAAAACCTGAAACAATTGGGGTAATAGCGGGACTAGTTCTCCACTAGAAAATTCATTTAAAATTTTTCCCCCTACTTTTTGTGATATGCAAAAACGCAGATTTTCATTGATTTTTCCAATTTTTATTACTTTTGGAATAGGTAGTGAAGGTGAGACAAAATGAGTAAAAGCATACTCGTCTTTTTTAAATCCTCGGGTCCAATGTTTATTTATTCTAATGACGTATTGGTCTGCCAATACATTGAAGCTATAAGCTTGCGAACCCTCGCCACCAACAATAACTTCAAAATTAGAAATTTGATTAGAAAAATTCTCTTGTAGAAAATCTAACACGACCTTCTCATCTACTGTAGTTTTGTGTGTCGACATGAATTAATATAGATTGCGATGATTTTTGGGGTTAAACCTGGCTCGCGTTGGCTGGCCTCATCGGATTCGGATATTTTTATACCTTACCCCACAAAGATTTTTTAGCTATTCTAATTCTACCATTTTGACCCTCCTCGGAATGACTCTTTCTAAGTGTAAAAGCTAATAATTTCATCATTATTTTGTTGTCTTCGATCGTCTCCTTATTTCCTATCCTCAACATCTGATATATATCTATACACAAACTTTGATACGGTTTTTTCATTAATATTTTTATCTAAACAATAAGGGGTTTTAAACCAATCCCTAATCTTTTTATTTCCACGACTAGAGTTACAACCCCAACAACAAATAGTAACGGTGCTTGGGTTATTCCATGGTGGCAAATAATTTAAATGCTCAATAGTATACCAATCGCTACGAGGGTTATCTGAAATGTGTCCAAGCATTTTCTTTTTACAGTAGACACAAACCTTGTCTCTTTCAAAGATTTTTTGCAATTCTGTTTTTGGTAAACCATAATTATTTTTCATGATTGTATTTAAGCTAAGCATTTTGTGCTAGCGCGAGTTGGCTACCGGACTTGGATATCTCACCCCTGGGAAACCCTCGGTTTTCCCAATCCTTCCTCCACGGGAGACCATATGTTCTCCCGACCCCACTCCTGTTCGATTCCAAGCCGGACAGTCTCGTCGTTTTTTACAAAAAACTCCTAGCTGCCGGACTTGGAATCGAACCAAGATACTGAGCTTCAAAGGCTCATGTCCTACCTTTAGACGATCCGGCAATATCGATATTCTGCAATATTTAAGGGCTTAACGCAATCTAACGGGGCAAATTACAAATTTAAATTTTTACTTCTGTCCCTACCTTCAGCCCATTTTTGGCCATAAACCCCGCGTTCAACTCAAGCACATATTCCACCGGCACGGGCGAGTGGTAATACTTGGGGTGCTGGGGGTCAAAATCATTGCTGACATTGGCCTCTATCCCCACCACCTGGCCACCAGTAATCCAGACAATATCCAGCGGGAAATGCATATCGGGCATCCAAAATTCTTGAATTGCGGGGGCCGGAAAAACAAAGAGCATCCCCTCGCCAGCCGGTAGTGACTTCCGCCCCGACAAACCTTGGCCCCACTCGGTGGGTGTCCGACTTACTTCCACGGGAATATTAACTTTACCTAGACTGACTATTTCTTTATCGGCCGTTGGAGCCCGTAAACTAAACCACCAAATGGCGACCAAAATAATAACCACCACCAGAATTAGTAAATTATTGCGCATGCTTTAGTTTTTCAGTGATACTCACCACCGCGAGCTCCAGCGGAATTTGGGCTAAAGAAGTTGTACCAATTAAATCGTGACTTTCAAGTAGTTCTTTGAGTACGGCCGAGATTTTGGTCGAGTTAGGGTGCGTGGCCAATTGGGTAAAAAAAGCTAGTCGTTCTTTATCAGCAATTTGCTCAATCTCTTTTCTCATCTCCGGCGCATATTTAATCAGCATGGCGAGACGTAGCTCGTCTAACACGCGCCGACTAAAGATTTTAATATCACGATTGTGAGTCGCAATCTTTTCCAAAATCTCGAGCGCTTCAGCCGCCCGTGCATCTAAAAGCGCCAACAAAAAACTGTGAATCTGGCTGACTTCGGGCACGCCAGTAATATTGGCAACAATTTCAACTGTAATCTCGCCCTCCCCTGTTCCCGCCAAAACTTTTTGTAAAACCCCAAGCGTATCCCGAAAAGAACCATCACCTAAAAAAGCCACCAGTCGCGCCCCCTCGGTATCTATCTTTGATCCTTCTTTTTTAGTGATTTTTTTGACTACATCCGCCAGTACCTCTGACGACGGGCGATAAAAAGTCTGCATCTGACAACGGGAAATAATAGTGTCGGGCACTTTGTGCAATTCGGTGGTCGCTAAAATAAACACCACATGGGCCGGTGGCTCTTCTAGCGTTTTTAGCAAAGCATTGAAAGCGGGCTTGGACAGCATATGAACCTCGTCGATGAGATAAACCTTAAGCGGTGACTCAAAAGGCAAAGTCCGTACCCCATCACGAAGCTCACGGACATCATCGATTCCATTGTTGGAAGCGGCGTCTATTTCGTATAGGTCTTTATCGGTACAACCGAGCGCCCGGGCAAAAATCCGCGCCACCGAGGTCTTGCCAGTACCCCGACTGCCATAAAAAAGATAGGCATGCCCAAAATTGCCAGTTTTAACTTGGTTTTCGAGCGCCGAGACAATATGCTCCTGCCCCGCGACTTCGGCAAAAGTGTGGGGACGATATTTACGATAGAGAACTTCGTGCGACATCGACTGTAGTATAGCAGTTTTTAGCTATGCCGAAAAACAGCTTATTTTGTATTTTTTTAGAGCTTAGACCCTAGCCACTACCAATTTTCCAGTCGCAAAACCAGTAATGGTAATGGTGGTCCCCGCCCCTAAGCTGTCACGAATAATTGCCTCCGCTATCACCGCTTCAATTTTGTCTTGAATAAAACGATTCATTGGCCGGGCCCCAAATTTTGGATCAGCCCCGTTTTGAGCCACATATAAAGATAGCTCGGGCGTAACGATAAGTTTAAGCCCCTGCTTGGCCAGACGCTCGGCCAGCTTGCCGAGCATCAGACCGGCCACCTGTTGCAAATTTTCGCCCACCAACGGATGAAAAACCACCACGGCATCAAAGCGGTTTAGAAGCTCTGGCGTATAGGTCCCCGCTTTGACCAACCGATCTATGAGTTCAGTTTTAATCGAAGCAGTACTTTCACCGCCACTTATTTTCTCCCAGATATAATCGGCGCCAGCATTAGAAGTGGCCACAATAATAGTATTACGGGCATTGACTGGCTTACCACTCCCATCGGCAAACCGCCCCTCGTCGAGAATTTGCAAAAATAAATTACGCACTTCGGCTGAGGCTTTTTCAAATTCATCTAAAAGTAATACCGCATAAGGTTTTTCCCGCAACATCGTGGAAAGCAAGCCCGCTTTGCCGGAGGCAAAGGAGCCGACCAATGCCCCTAGGGCCTCGGTCCCTTGATATTCGGACATATCTAGTCGCAACATTTTATTTTCATCATTAAAAAATACAGCGGCCAGGGCCTTGGCTGTTTCGGTTTTGCCCACCCCAGTCGGGCCAAGAAAAAGAAAGGTCCCGAGGGGCCGGCTAGGATTGGTTGTGGCGGCGCGGGCCCGTCGTAAACTTTCGGCTACCGCTCTTACCGCCTCGTCTTGGCCAATAACCCGCTCGTGTAAAATCTTTTCCAAATCCAACAACTTAGTTTTTTCCTCAGGCGAAATTACACCGAGGGGGATATTGGTTTTTTTACCGACAAACTCTAAAATATCGGCCTTACTCACCACAGTTTTACCGGCTTTAGCTAGGGCAATAGACACTTCCGTTAAAATATCAAGCGCTTTATCTAAAATATTATCACCACTGTAATATTGGACGGCACTCTCAATCATCGTCACCAGTGATTGATAAGTGAAAAACAAACTATGTTCAACTTCCGCCTGGCCTGCCGCTCGCTCCAACAGCCAAACCAAATCAGCCGGCTCCGGATTAGCGACTACAATTTTTTCAAATAAAGAAGACAAGACGCTCCCGGGCCCGATCGCCTGCTGAAAAACAGCGTTTTCAACTATGCCCACAATTTGGAGCCGAGAAGATTTTAAGTAGGGCTCTAGCAAAGCCACGGCCTCACTGCCCATAGATTCAAAACCATGAAGTAAAGTTTCCAGCGAGTTTAGAACTAAAATCAAGTTGCCGGCTTGCACCGCTTCGGTCATGGCCTTTTGAAATTCCAACTCCATTTCACTTTTATTTTTAAAACTAGACAGAAAAAGAGCTGTATCAAAAACAAAAACCCGCCGATGTTCAAGCTCGTGGCCAACCACGCCAGCCTTAATCCGACTAGCCAACTGCCGTAAAGTTTCTAAAGCGGCCTCATGCGTCTCCCCCACTAGCAGAGCATTGGTCTCACGCCCCCGCTGTAAAGTAGTCTCTAGTTGTTTAACTTCTTTTTGGCGCAGAGTGGCCGCAAAGCGGATAAGACTAGCTGGCACCTTCATTTCCGCGCCATAGCGCTTTAGAGTGTAGACTGTACCATAGGCCATATCACGGCCAAGACTGGGTATGGCTTCAAGTTTATCCCGGCGCCACCAACACTCTGCCTCCTTTTCTTCCTCTAGATCCCGCTCCACCCAAGCACTGGCCCCAACTAGGTCAGTGGCCTGCACTCCAGCCGTAAACAGTAAATCGGAAAAATCTTTATTGGTTGACCAAAGATATTGAGTCAGCTCAACCAGGGTTAGAGGCCCGGCCGTGCCTACTGGTAAATCACTTTTGGTTAGAGCCCGACCAATAATTAGACTTTTAATCTCGGCCGGCCCCAGACCTAGTCTAAGCATAATCCTCCGACCATAGATGGCTGACAAGAAAGCGGTCAAAATATCTTCACTCTTGGCTGTATATAAAATGTGACCAACTTCATAAACAAAAGGTGAAGTTTGACCTACTCTTTTTTCTTCCGTCATAAAATACGAGCGAAAAAAGGCTTCGAGACAATAGAGGGCGGTAGCTAAGGGTAAAAAAATAAATATTAGAGCCAAAACTTTTTCCGCCAACCAAGAAATAAAGAAATGGTCAGTCGGCAGTAGTGACAAAGAGGCTAGAAAAAATTGCAAAATCGCCACGATGATTAGGATGGTTGTGACAGTAGTAAAAATCCTCAAAATCTGATGGCGCCGATGGTGCGAAAAAAGACTTTCCAGATGATAGGCCGGATAAAATTCAGTGCCGACGACTATGTGACGGAGGGGGTGAGCCATAAAGCTAGGTGAGATAATAAACCCCCTTAATAAACATAAATACCAGTAATGCTGGTAAAATTAACCAAATCAGAAAAGCCAGCAGACCAAGTGAAAACAATAAAATCCAAGTTACCAGACCAATAATAATGATAACAAACCGCAGGACCGCCCCCACCAGCCGCATTAGGGTATTGACAATGAAGGCCGAAAAATACTCCCAGATATTGGCAAATTTGGGATAACTTTCGCCTAAACGGCGAAAAGGGACAAAAAGTGTTCTTACCATTATGGGTACGGAAAAAAAGTGAAATTCAAACCAAAGCAAATTACTCCAGACAGCAATAAAATCCTTTGCACCTTTAGTATAGTGCCAATAAAAATACTGGGGGGCTAAGGTCAGCCAATTCATTAACTTCAATTGTAATATATACTGCCCCGACTGTCATTAAAGCCACAATCAGAGCGATCTAATTTGTTTCTTAACCGACAAAATCTGTCAAAAAATGTTTGACCACCTCGGCCACTCCCGTCGCCGAGTCCTGAAGCATTAATTTGGCCCGCAATTCCGAAGCTCCAGCAAAACCATCAACGTAGGCCTTGAAATGTTTTTTCATCATGGCAAAACTTTTGGTATGACCTAAAACAGACTTTCTTTCAGAGTCTGTTCGGTCGATCAATCCGGAGGATTGATTTAGACTATTAAATAATTTTTCATTGGTTTCGCCCGCCAAAAATAAATCAGAAAATAGTTTAGTGTGTTCAACTAAAACCTGCAATTTTTCCGTTGTGGTTGGTATAGTTTCGGCAAACAACCATGGGTTACCGTAGATGGCCCGGCCTATCATCACGCCATCGACACCAGACTGTGCCACTTTGGCGCGGGCGTCGGCCAAATCAGCAACATCGCCATTGCCTAAAATTAACACCCCCGAACCTGTGGCCATTTGGACCGGAATTTCCGCTAGTTCCCAATGCGCTCCCACTTTAGACATTTCCTTACGGGTGCGCCAGTGAAAAGTAATTGAAGCGGGTTTGGTTGCTAAAAGTGCCGCCGCCCAGGTTTCCAATTCTACTTTGTTGTAGCCAATACGCGTTTTGACCGACACTGGCAGGTCACCAGCCCCATCTTTGGCGGCCAAAATCAGTTCTTGGGCGAGTTCCGGGTGTTTAATGAGACTGGCACCACAACCTTGTTTTTCTATTCCTTCGTCTGGGCAACCCATATTAATATCCACTCCGGCAAAACCAAGTTCAGCCACATAGGCGGCTGCTTCGCGCATTTTGGCTGGTTTAGATGTAAAAAGTTGGGCCACGATCGGTTGCTCGGCGGGCGTAAAGTAAAGCTCGCGTAAAAGTTTGGCTCGACCAGCTGGATGCATTAGCCCATCAGCCGAGACAAATTCGGTATAAAAAATATGGGGACCGTAAGGTCGACTATATTTAGCGATAATCTGCCGAAAAGCCGCGTCAGTGACATCGGCCATGGGGGCGAGGGTAAATATTGGTTTGGGTAAGTTTTGCCAAAAATTAGCTGACATCGGTAAAGCTTAACGGAAAATTGCGATATTTGCCAGGTTGCGTTTGACTTTTACGGGACCTGTGATATAATAGTACTCAGAGTGAATCAACAACACGGGAGGAAAAAGGATGTTTATTGACGGGAGACCAAACCTTTTGGTGGACGTGAAAAGCTTCACCATCCAACCGGAGGAGACAGAACATATCACACCCGAGCACGAAGCCATGCGTGCCAACAATGGCTTTGCTCTTGCCATGCCGGTCGTGGTCAATGATATGGATGGATATCGGATTTTCCCCGCCGACATCCGTCGAGACCGGTACTACACTCACATTATGTATGTTCCGGAAAGGAACCAGCTGCTCGTTGCTGTTGGCGACAATCCCCTTTTTCCGGAAAAGACTTTCCCTATTGAGCCCAAGGAAATTGGGGCTTCCTGGGAGCTGGGGTGGAAGCACCTGATGGGCGTCTGCCGAGCCATTAGGACTTACTACCTGATGTGGGTAGCACAATCTTTCATCGACTACGCCGAGCACCTGGCTAACGATGTGGCCCGGCGAAATTGATTCTCACCCGACTGGTTTTGGCTCCGGTTCGCGTAAACGCGAACCGGAGCTTTCTTTTTATATTTAAACTACCGCCCAAAAAAATACCGCACAATCCCCCGATAGGTGGCCTCAGCTAAAACATCGAGTGTCTGCATTCTTTTATTATCCAAATATATTCTTGGTTCATAAATATAACCATATTCCACCAGCATCGCCGGTTGGGTTTGCGAATTATAAGAGCCAGTGGCAATCAAATCTTGAGTTTCAATAATAGTCTCCGCTTCTAACGGAAAAGTACTAGTCGCACTCACCCACTGCAAACGATCATAAATATCTTCCGCTAGGGCCCGGCTAGTAGCCCCATTAGCCAATTGCCTTTCGGGAATATACATCGCAAAACCTTTGTATTTACCCGGCGAACCTAAATTTTTACGGGGATAATCGTTGAAATGTAAATGTAGTGATAAATCTACCTCATGGTCATTACCCCACTTGTTTAGACCATAAAGACGAAACGACACATCATCTCTGGCATAGTTGTGTTCTATACCATTGTTTATTTTTTCAATTTTCCCGGTGCCCAACAAATTTTTCATCGTCTCTCGGGCCGTTTGACGAAAACGTTTAATTTGAGTTTCCGCCCCAGAAAAATAGACAGCAAACTCCTCGGTATATTCACCACTATTATAATCTCTCACCCGTATCACCTGAAACCGCCCATCAGTAGTCAGCAAGTCGTCAATTTTTTCCGCTAGTTGCCTCGTCAAGGTTTCTTCTTTCACCCCTTTAAATTCCGCCCCACTTGAATACAAGTCATGCCCAGGTACTAAAAGAATCGTGATTGGTTCAACCAACACCGAATATTCAGAGGACACCTTTTCAGCCACGACTGGCACAGTATTTGTTGACGCTAATTTTATTTCGGCTGTATCAGGTAATTCTCTTGGTTGCCAAGCCAATGCGACCAAAAACACAACCACAGTGGTTGCTAAAATTTTGCCGGCCGTGGCGAAGTAACCAAACATAAACTAATCAAATTTATAGTAAACCTTTTTACCAAATCGCAAATCAACATAATCTAAAGCCGAGTTGGACCGCTCAGCCTGAAACTCAGCCGACTGCCACAAAGCTTTTAAATAGGAGGCAATCGCCGACAACTGGCTTTCGGCTTTAAAACGTAATTCCCACTCTTCGGGTCCACGACTAGCAATATCTTCAATAATAAAGAAATAGTCATTGTCTCCCGACACTCGCACCGCCCCCACATCCGAGCGCTTGAGCCCAACAAAATCTAAAATCGCCGGCAGTGCTCCCACGGCTTCGTCTAACTTAGCAAAGCCAGCGGTCGTCAGCGGTTTTTTCCCTTGGGGATTGGTAGGCAATGGGCTATAAATAGTAAACATAATGTTCTTAGAAATCCCCGGGGCGGAGGAAAATATCAAGCCGGTTTGATCCGCCAAATAGCAACTAGAAGTTGAAGCTGAGTCACCACACCAAATATATTTAGCCTGCCGTTCGGAAATTTTTATATTTAAAGTATGAAAATTACTCACCCCAATATCGGCATCATAAATATAGCCCGATATCCGGGAAATCTGCCGTCTAATTTCCGCTTGCGGATAAAGTAAAAAATTATTTTTGGGGAAAATATAAAAATAGCTCCCAGTTAAATTGGCTTCGACCGCCCGCCTAATGTCAGTAGTCTCAACTTTTTGGTTGCCAGTTATTATTATCTCTTTGATTTGTAGACTAGGGTGCCTCATAAGCCACACCAGCGCGGCGATAGACAGAATCAGAAAGCCAGCCAAAATCTTGCCCCGCACCCGACGAGCCCGACGAGTCGCGGCCACTTTTTGCCGTCGCAAATCGTCCCGCGCGTGAGGGGCGGGTTTCTGCGCTGGCTCTTTATTTATTCGAACGGATAATTTCTTGACCGACATAAGGCTGCAAAGCTAGTGGTACTTTTATTGAACCATCGGCCTGCTGATAATTTTCAACCAGAGAAACAAGAATTCTTGGCGTTGGTATAGCGGTAGCATTAAGAGAATGCACATAACGCTTTTGGCCATTGTCATCATAACGAGTATTAAACCTCCTGGTTTGAAAATCGTGGTAATAAGAAGAACTAGCAATCTCACGATATTTATTTTCCAATGGCACCCATAATTCCGTGTCATATGATTTTACATGTGCCCCCTTTAGGTCACCAGTACAAATCGTTAGCCGCCGGTAAGGTAGGCCTAATGCTTCGATAAATTCCTCATTATTTCTAGTTAATTCTTCATGAATAGCCACCGACATTTCATGACTAGCTTCACATAATACTAACTGTTCAAGCTTATAAAACTCATGAACCCTAATCAGGCCCCGAGTATCTTTACCATGACTACCGGCTTCACGCCGATAACAGGGAGAAAAAGCCAAGTAACGTTTAGGTAATTCTTCCTTTTTTAATATTTCATCAGCATGATAAGCCATCATAGCCACCTCCGCTGTCCCAGACAAATAGTCATCGTCCTGCGTTTTAAACAAATCTTCAGCATCACCAGGTAAATGACCGGTACCAAAAAAATGTTCTTTCTTTAATATGGCTGGCGCAATAAATGGTTCAAAATTTTTGGCTTCAAAAAACTCTCGCGCAAAATTCCATATTGCCCAAGACAAGCGAGCACCGTCTCCTTTTAAAAAATAGCCACGAAAACCATGGGCCTTGACCCCCCGCTCAAAATCAACCATCCCATTTTTAACCATTAGCTCGACATGATCTTTCGGTTCAAAATCAAACTGGGGCTTTTGTCCCCACTCTTTAGCGGTAACATTATTTTCCTCACTCTCGCCAGCTGGCACCGACATGTCAGGTATATTAGGTACTCGCAACATTAACATTTGCCACTCCTTAATAACTCCTTTTAATTCCTCTTCCTTAATTTGCATAGATGTCTTAACAGCCTTCATTTCACCAATTAGTTGCTCACGCACTACCACATCAGTGGTACTAGTTATTTTGGTGCTAGCCTCGTTTTGTTGGCTTCGCTTATCCTCAACTTCTCGCAAAAGCACTAGGCGTCTGTCGTCTAAAGTAATTATTTCTTCAATATTTATATCTACTCGTTTTTTGCGAGCACCATCTTGCACTAGATCCTTGTTTTCCCGGATAAATTTTATATCAAGCATATGTTTTGTTAGCTATAGAATAGCAAAAACGACTAAAAAAACAAAGCCGAAAGCACCACTGGGCGCTTCCGGCTCCACCACCATCGCCATCAAAACTTGTCCCAAGGGCTTGAGTATTTACTCAGCCTTGTTGTTGATTTAGTAGGTTTTTCTCCCCTACCAGCTCATCGTCCACCGCCAGTTTGGCCAAGGGGTAATCATGGAGACGAAAAATATCCGCCTGGCTGTCCTTGGTGACCACTGTTTTTATTCCTTTCGCTTCGCGGTCAAAGAGTTGCAAGTCTCGTCTCGACTGGGGCTTGACCAATGGTCGTCTTGGCATATTGAGCCCTCCTTTCTCTAAATATTCATACATTAAATAATCTTTTGGTACAATAGATAAATAATGTATGAAATAAAATCATTGGCTAAAAAAAATTGGCCACCCCTTCTGGCCGAAATTCCTGACGGTCCCAACAAACTTTATATTGTCGGCAATTTACCTGACCCAGAAAAATATATTTATTTTTCCGTTGTTGGCTCACGCAAATATTCCCACTACGGTAAGGACGCTTGCCGGGAACTTATTCACGGCCTCGCCAGCTACCCAGTCGCTATTGTCTCGGGGCTTGCTCTCGGGATAGACAGTATCGCTCACCAAGCGGCCCTGGAAGCTGGTTTGCCGACAATCGCGGTACCCGGGTCGGGCCTCGGCCCCGAAGTGCTTTATCCTCCATCCAATCGTGGCCTAGCAGAAAAAATTGTCGCCAGTGGTGGTTGTCTTTTGTCTGAATTTGAGTGTGACTTTCGAGCTACTCCTTATAGTTTTCCCCAAAGAAACCGCCTAATGGCGGGTATGAGCCCAGCCACGCTTATTGTCGAGGCCACCGCCAAGTCTGGTACCCTAATCACCGCTCGGCTAGCTCTCGACTACAACCGCGAGGTCTTAGTTGTACCTGGCCCCATATTCAACGATGGCTCAACCGGTACTTTAAATCTATTAAAAGACGGCGCTCGCCCGGTGACTACCAGCGAGGATATTTTAGACGCGCTCGAAATAAAACGCATCACGCCGAGCGAAGCCCCCAGTGTCACTACCAATTTTTCACCAACCGAAAAACTAATTTACGAATTATTAATGACCGAACCTCTAGCCCGCGAAGATATTATTATCGAAGCCAAACTTTCGGCTACGGAAGCCAGTATGGCACTATCCCTGTTAGAAATAAAAGGTTTAATTGAAGAAACTGGCGGTGAATTTAGATTAACCAGATAATCGGTTGCTAAGTTGGCCAACTTCTGTTACTACTTATTACTCCTTATTTATGGTAAAGTAACGAAACATGAAATTACTGATTGTTGAATCACCCGCTAAAGCTAAAACTATTTCTAAATATTTAGACGGTGCCTACACTGTACGCGCCTCGGTTGGTCATATCCGTGATTTACCAAAATCCAACAAAAACGCCATCGATATCGAAGGTGGTTTTATTCCCCGCTACGAAATTTCGAAAGATAAATATAAAGTGGTCGCTGATCTAAAATCCCTCGCCAAAAAAGCCGAAGAGGTAGTCCTTGCCACTGACCCCGACCGCGAAGGTGAAGCCATTGCTTGGCATATTAAAGAAGCGTTGGGCCTCAAAAAACCAAAGCGAATTGTCTTTCACGAAATCACGCCCGAAGCAGTGCAAGAAGCAATCAAACATCCCCGTCAAATAGATGATGATTTGCGCCAGGCCCAAGAAGCTCGCCGAGTGCTTGACCGGCTTTTTGGCTATGATTTGTCTGGCCTAATTTGGACTAAACTCCGCTATGGTTTGTCCGCTGGCCGAGTCCAATCACCCGCGCTCCGCATCCTAGTGGAACGGGAAAAAGAAATTGAAGCGTTTATCCCTGAGCAATTTTGGGTTATCACCGCCGAAATGAAAACGGCCAGTGGTACCAGTATTCCCTTTACCTGCAGTCTAGAACCCAAAACTGAAGCCGAGGCCAATACTATTACCAAAAAAGCTAAACAGGAAGCTTGGAAAATAAAAGATATTAGCGAGACTGAAGCAAAGAGAAACCCGCGCGCCCCTTTTACTACTTCCACTTTACAACAGACAGCCTCTAGCCGACTCGGCTACTCGCCAAGTGTGACCATGCGCCTCGCTCAAAAACTTTATGAAAAAGGTTTCATCACCTATATGCGGACCGACAGTACCAACCTCTCGCAACAAGCCCAGGCAGAAATCAAATCTATCGTCAGTCGCGAATTTGGCGCTGAACATTTTTCCGCTAATATTTACAGCAAGAAATCTAAAAACGCCCAGGAAGCCCACGAAGCCATCCGTCCCACCCACGTTACCACCAAATCAGCGGGGTTTAGTGACCAGGAAAAAAGATTGTACAAATTGATTTGGGAAAGGACAGTCGCGAGCCAAATGGCCCCCGCCAATATTTTACGCACCAAGGTCACCGCCGTCTGTGCCGATAAATCAGTGCCAGATTTTTTGGCCAATGGTTCTCAAGTTCTCTATTCTGGCTGGCTCTTGGCCGACCCCCGCGCACGCGGTGAGGATGTCGATTTACCTAAATTAAAAGCGAACGAAAAATTGGAGTTAATTTCTATCAATAGCGAGGGTAAAACCACTTTACCACCACCACGCTATTCCGAAGCTGGTCTAGTGAAAGAATTAGAAAAAAGGGGTATTGGTCGGCCTAGTACTTACGCTCCAACGATTAAAACGATTATTGACCGTGGTTATGTCGAGAAAGAGGCCCGCTCGCTCAAGCCAACCGACATTGGCGTCTTGGTGTCCGACTTTATCACCGAACATTTTGCCGATTATGTGAGCGACACTTTTACCGCCGAGATGGAAGATGAGCTTGATGAGATTGCCAGCGGTAAAAGGTCTTACACTAAAACCATGCAGGATTTTTATGGCCCATTTACAAAAGCAATCAAGTCTAAAAAGAATATTGAGAAAATTAGCAACCTCGGTGAAGCCCCCCAAGATATTAAATGCCCTCTTTGTGACAAACCAATGATTATCAAGCTGGGCAAGGGTGGTAAATTTTACAGTTGTAATAATTTCCCTGCTTGTAATGGGGCTCGCACAATGGAAGGTAAAGTGCAAGCCGGGCCAAAAGACACTGGCCGAATATGCCCCAAATGTGGTAAGGCCAACCTGGTTGAGCGCGAGGGAAGGTTTGGTAAATTTATTTCCTGCAGTAGCTACCCCAAGTGTAAACATATTGAACAAGACCCCAATGCCGAGAAACCCGGTGACACGGGGGTCGGTTGCCCCTTATGTAAAAAAGGGACGATGGTGGAAAAACGCGGGCGCTTTGGTCTCTTCTACGGTTGTTCCAATTATCCCGATTGTAAACATATTGTTAAATCTAAACCGACTGGCGCAATTTGTGGCTATGCTCGCGAAACCGGCCCCTGCCCGCACCTGATGATGGCTGGGACCAAGACCATTCCCGAGCGTTGCTCAGACAAGACTTGTCCAAATCATAATCTCCAAAAATTAGATAAAAATGATAACTAAAAATGCCCAAATGGGCATTTTTATTTTAGCTACCCGTCTGCTAACATATAGGAATGTTCGGCTTTTTTACTAAACAACTTGACCCCAAGGAGATTTTTTCTTTGATGGAAAAAGTAACCGATGATGATAAAAAACTTATTTCAGATGCCCTAATTTTTGCCACCAAAGCCCACGAGGGTCAAACCCGCTTTTCCGGTGAACCATATGTGACCCACCCATTTGAAGTGGCAAAAATCCTCGCGGAAATGAAAGCCAGCTCCGAAATGATAGTCGCCTCTCTCCTTCACGACACTATTGAGGACACCGCAGTCACGGCCGAAGAAATCCAAGCCAAATTTGGCGCTAATATTTTGTTTTTAGTCGAAGGCGTAACCAAATTGGGTAAAATAAAATATCGCGGGATCGAGCGCCACGCCGAAAGTCTCCGCAAATTGTTTGTGGCTGCCGCTGAAGATATTCGCGTGATTATTATCAAGCTGGCCGACCGCCTGCACAATGTGCGCACCCTGCAATATGTCCGCCCCGACAAACGAGAGCGGATAGCTCGGGAGACTATCGATATCTACGCACCCATCGCCAATCGACTTGGTATTTGGCGCCTCAAAGGCACATTAGAAGATGCCAGCTTTCCTTTTGTCTACCCTAGCGCTTATGAAAGAGTTGCAAAACTTCGTAAAACCAAAGGGAAAGAATCTTTGAAACGAATTGAAAAATTGTCACGCACTATTCAAAAAACTCTAGTGGAACATAATATTATTAATTTTCAAATTGACTATCGAATTAAATATTTGTACGGACTATACAAAAAACTGCAAAAAAATAATATGGATATTGATCGGATTTACGATATCCTCGCCCTCCGGATTATTGTGGACACGGTGCCTATCTGCTATCAAACCCTGGGTATTATCCATGGTTTATACCGACCGGTTCCCGGGCGCTTAAACGACTATATTGCTCACGAAAAACCCAATGGCTATCAGAGTATCCATACCGATATTTTTACCCCTGACGGTCAAATTGTGGAGGTGCAGATCCGCACCACGGCCATGCACGAGGAAGCCCAATATGGTATTGCTTCACATATCGTCTATAGCGAAACTGGCAAGCCCAAGGAAGGGGGCAGAATGAATACTAAAATTGATTGGATAAAAAATTTGATTGAGTGGCAAAAAAATACCCAAGGGTCAGAGGAATTTTTAACCACCTTAAAAACTGATTTCTTCCACGACCAAATTTTTACCTTTACCCCCAAAGGTGATGTGATCGAGTTGCCAGTTGGCGCCACTGTCATCGACTTTGCCTACGCTATTCACTCAGATATTGGCAATCACGCGGCTGGCTCGCGTATTAATGGTAAATTTTCCAGTTTGGACACTATTATAAATAATAAGGATGTTGTAGAAATTGAGGTAAAAAAGATCGCCAAACCAAGTTTAAAATGGTTAGACTTCGCCAAAACCACCATGGCTAAAAGACATATCCGACAGTTTTTGCAGAAATAAACCAAAAACCCTCCCCCGGCTCGCGTAGCGAGCCGGGGGAGGGGTTTTCTGCTTAAAGTGAAAAATTATGGATTGAATACAGCTCATCGTCAGCGGTGGAATCATCCACTGGGGCAGTAATTTCTGGTATGGTCGGTTCTGCCGTCGTCATATTGTCCTCATCTACTTCCCCCTCAATTAGGGCTAGAATTTTTCCCAAATCCTCCGGTGCAAAAAAAGAAATAGTGAGCCGGCCCCCTTGCTCCTTTTTTTCAAGACGGACTTTTGCTCCAAATTTATTAGACAATCTTTCCTCCATAGCTACCACCTGCGGGTCGGTCATCGTCCCGGGCTTACGCACTTTTTCCACCGCCACCCTCCGAGCTGCTTGCTCGGCCTCACGCACGGTCAAGCGACGAGTCATAATATCGAGAAATAAAGTAGTTTGTTCGGCCGGTCGATCGGTCAACATGAGTAGTGGTCGAGTATGCCCCTCGGTTATTTTTTTCCCAGTTAGGGCATCAAGCATTTCCTGGGGTAGACCAAGAATGCGCACCGAGTTAGCCACATATTCTCGGCTCATCCCCACTTTCTTGGCAATTTCGGTATGCTTTAAATTAAATTCTTTAGCGAGCTTCATAAACGCCTCGGCTCGGTCAACTGGATTTAAATCTTCTCGTTGCAGGTTTTCAATAATCGCCAACTCCAATTTCATTTTGTCGGTTTGGGTACCGGTGCGAATAATCGCTGGCACCTGAAATAAACCGGCAATCTTTGAAGCCCTGAGGCGACGTTCCCCCGCAATCAGTTCATATTCCGTATAGAGACCACCTTCCTCTCGCTCTATTTCCTTACGGGTTACCACAAGGGGCTGGAGCACGCCATATTGGCGGATAGAGTCAGCCAAACTCCGAAGCTGGTCCTCATCAAAATCCCGACGGGGTTGATACGGATTTGGTTTTATTTTATCTATTTCAATCCAAAAAATAGAATGATTGTAGAGAAGTTTATCTTCTTCGGCTATTTTCTCGTCATCCATATTTTGTATTATATCATATTTGATTTTGGCTAGAAAATTGCTAAACTGGCAATGTTATCTGCCGGAGTGGTGGAATTGGTATACACGCACGACTCAAAATCGTGTGTCGCAAGACATGGGAGTTCAAGTCTCCCCTCCGGCACAGACCCTTGGTCCTTAAACCGCAGTGTAACAAACCCAAGCAGAAGGAGGGTTTATGGCCACCGCAACGAGACAAAATGCCAAAGTATACCGGATGTTTAGGAAAAAAGTCCGGTACATAGCCAGTTTGGACAAAGTGGAAAGTGTCCAAATAGGTGAAGTGGTCCCTGAACCCCGGCGCAGAAAGCCCTATTCGAGTGCCAGAAAGATTTGGCGCGACAACCTCCAGACCTTCATCGAGGATGACGGCCATGTAGTGGCCAAATATGTTCTGCACACTACCTGTTACCAGCAGACTTTTTTAATCCACTTCTGGCCGGAGATTTCAGATATTGAATGCCGGGCCGTCTTGGGGTATTAGAGAGCTAGTCTTTCCCTTTCAACCAGTGCGTCGCCAGCTTGTCAACCGAACAATTCGGAGGCAGGCTGGCGACGCGCTGGTTTTTCGTATATCGTATTAGCGTGGATTCTACTAATAATAAAAAAGATAAACTTCTAGTCATCCTTGGCCCCACGGCCTCGGGTAAATCGGCCCTCGCCGTTGACTTGGCGGTGGAATTTGCAGGTGAAGTTATTTCGGCCGATTCGCGCCAGGTTTATCGTGGGCTCGATATCGGCGCCGGCAAAGTCACCGAAGACGAAATGCGTGGGGTAATGCATCACCTGTTAGATGTGGCCGACCTAGCCGATACTTTTACGGTGGCTGATTTCAAGAGTTTGGCGACCTCAGCTATCGGTAATATCAGTGAACAAGGCAAATTGCCCATCCTCGCTGGTGGCACTGGTTTTTATATTCAGGCAGTGGTTGATGATTTAAAACTCCCTGAAGTCCCCCCCGACGAAACTCTGCGTTTAGAGCTAGACACCTACCCCACTATCGATCTAGTCGAACTTTTGCGCACGATTGACCCCGACCGCGCCAGTAATATTGATGACCAAAACCGCCCCCGCTTGATTAGAGCAATTGAGATCGCCAAAGCCCTCGGTAAAGTCCCACCACTAGAAATAAACTCTCCTTACGACCTACTCCAAATCGGTATTTATGTGCCCCAACCCGAATTATTCAAAAAAATTCACAATCGACTTCTCGCGCGGGTCAAAGTGGGGCTAATTGAGGAAGTCAAAAATTTAAAGGATGCTGGTATTACTTCCGCCCGATTAGAAGCGCTTGGCCTCGAATATCGCTATATCAGCCAATATTTAGATGGCAGATTTTCTAAAGACACCATGCTCGCGGAACTCGAGCAGGCTATCCGCCAATATGCCAAACGGCAAATGAGCTGGTTCAAACGCGACAATCGTATCAGGTGGATTACTGAACCAGAACAATCCTATCCGTTGGTGCGGAAGTTTTTGTCACAATAGACGACACCTTATCGTAAATGCTAGAATTGGTTGATTGAGATTTTAAGATATGGGCCTATAGTTTCAATGGTAAAACGCCGGTCTCCAAAACCGTAGTTCGAGGTTCGAGTCCTCGTGGGCCCGCCAAGTAAAAAACAACCCCTGTTTGGGGTTGTTTTTTACTTCTTCGACTCCGTGAATTTGACGTGCTTTTTGAGCTTTTTGCTGTATTTTTTGACCTCAATTTTCCGCTCCACCTTTTTCTTGTTTTTGCGAGTCCAGTAAGATTCACCAGTTTCCTTATTGCTTAGTTTGATTAGGTTATTTTGGGACATAGATATCTAAATTAGGTACCGGAATACTGTAGCATAGAGAGCTACAAAAAGGAAGACTCTGCCTTGAAATTATACTAATCGATTATTTTAATACTTTTAATGATTTTTTCATATTCTGCTTTTTGCACAAGCCATGGTGTATTTGTCTCGAAGGACGTATAACTAATATCATAATAAATATCACCCCTATTATTAAGCGTATAGAAGTGGATGTTTTCATCTGGGCAAGGTCCTTCATAACAGTAAGACAAGCCATAGCTTACTTTAATAAATTTTTTATTTCCAATATTAACTAATGAGACTTTGTAATTTGTCTGTTTAAGATAACTATTAATTTTTTGTCTTTCAGGACTCCACATTGAATTATTAATATCATAAAAATTATCCCCACTCTGAATCAATGCTAATGTGTTTTTATCTTCCCTAACAGCCGCTTTATAGATGTTGATGCCTTGGTAGACAAATAAAAGCTCATTTTGATCTTTCTGACTTTCTAAAGGACGAAACAGTCTATAAGTTGTGTAAGCAAAATCGCCATTAGGGCGCTCATAGTATGCAGAGTTATCATCATTTGCAGATGTTGAATCAGTATAATCTGCTGGGACAATGATTGATATTCCTAAATCCTTGCTTTTGTATAGCTTGTTTTTAGAATCCAAATTTATGTATTTACCTTGAACTTTTCTTATCCCTTGAGGATTGTCTCGGGAGTCTCCAAACTCACCCTTATATATAGACAAAGGAATGGTTTCTCTGGAAATAAATCGGTACCCTAGCAATAATCCGAAAAGGATAATACCTAACCCGAGAATTAGTATTTTTCTTCTTTTTACTATTTTCTTCATTTATTTATAATAACACATAAAGTATCATTGGTGCGCCGGGCAGGATTCTCCCCCTACGGGGGCGAGTACTTTTCGACCAAATATTCTTAGCAAATATTTGATAACGAAAAGTCTTTCGAATCCTGACGCAAAGCACGCAGGTGCTTTGCTCCCGGCGCACAAAATCCCCTAACGGGGATTTTTTGTGCGCCGGGCAGGATTCGAACCTGCGTAGCCGTAAGGCGACAGATTTACAGTCTGTTGTGATTGACCACTCCACCACCGACGCATTAAACAAGAGTATTATTACACAAAAAATGGTCCTGAGTCAAAAACCCCCGCGAGCCTAGGCTCGCGGGGGTTTTTGACTCATAACTAAATTATTCATTCCCTACACCGTCTGCGTGTACTCATTGGTCTTCTTGCCACCACGCACACTATAGCTTTTTTTGAGTTCAATGACTGGTTCGTTGTCGCGAATGGAGACTTTCACAATCCCCCCATTTTCCACTCGCCGCGAAATAATAAACTCCGCCACTTTATTGAGAATGCGGTTTTGAATCAGCCGTTTTAGCGGTCGGGCCCCATACTCGGGATTAAATCCCTCCTTCGCTAAATAGGAAACTACCTCATCCGAAATTTCTAGCTTAATTCCTTTCAATAAAAGCCGTTTACGCACGATATCTAGTTGAATCGATACAATATCGCGTATTACTTCGGCGTTTAGCGGGTTGAAAATAATAATATCATCGAGGCGATTCAAAAATTCCGGCTTGAAGCTTTCTTTAACTGTATCCATGACTTTTTCTTTAACTTCGCTAAACTGCGCTTCTTCGCCACCAGTCCCAAAACCAATCTTTTGAAACCGGTTCATAAACTGACTACCCAAATTGGAAGTCAAGATGATAACGGTATTTTTGAAATTCACTACCCGTCCTTTCGAGTCGGTCAATCGGCCATTATCGAGAACTTGCAATAATATATTAAACACCTCCGGATGAGCTTTCTCAATCTCATCAAAGAGTAAAACTGAATATGGTCGATGGCGCACCAGCTCAGTGAGCGCCCCACCCTCATCGTAGCCGACATAGCCCGGCGCGGCGCCAATCATTTTAGACACGGAATATTTTTCCATATATTCCGACATATCCACTCTGATTAAAGATTTTTCATCATTAAACATAAATTCCGCCAATTTTTTCGCGAGCTCGGTCTTACCGACACCGGTTGGCCCAAGGAAAATAAACGAACCAATCGGTCGGTCGGGGTCAGAAATACCCGCCCGGCTCCGGCGGACCGCGGCCGAAATTTTCTCAATCGCATCGTCTTGGCCCCGCACTTTACCTTTTAGTCCATCCTCCATCCGCGCCAATTTATCCGCTTCTTCTTCAAGCATGCGGACCACTGGTATACCCGTCCAACGGGCGACCACTCGGGCAATCTCTTCCTCGGTCACTTCTTCCTTTAAAATCCGCCGCTGGCTTTGCAACCGTTTTAATTTGGCTTCTTTGGTCTTAATCTCCTTTTCTAGCACCGGAATCTCGCCATAGCGTATTTCGGCTGCTCTGGTCAATTCGGCATGAATTTCGGCCTGTTGGGCCTCGAGCCGTAGTCCCTCTAGTTTTTCTTTGTCAGCGCGCACTTCGCCGATTATTTCCTTCTCATTTTTCCAGCGCAATTCCAGCTCCGAGGTTTTTTCTTTCAAATTGCCAATTTCTTGCTCAATATCCTTAATCCGCGTTTTAGCGGTCGAGTCGTCATTGATCTCGACTTCTTTTTTCATCGCTTCTTTTTCAACTTCCAGACGCATAATTTTACGCTCGGCGTCTTCCAGCGCGGCCGGTTTATTTTCTAACTGTAGCCGAAGGGCCGACGCCGCTTCATCGATCAAGTCGATGGCTTTGTCGGGTAAAAAACGATCGGTAATATAACGTGAAGATAAATTGACCGCGGATATAATAGCATCGTCAGTAATATGTACCCCATGATGGATTTCATAACGGTCCTTCAAGCCCCGCAAAATAGCTGTCGCGTCTTCCACGGTGGGCTCCTCGACGTGAATTGGTTGAAACCGCCGAGTCAGGGCCTGATCCTTTTCAATATGTTTTTGATATTCTTTCAGTGTGGTGGCCCCGATCACCCGCAATTCACCCCGCGCCAGCGCCGGCTTTAGCATATTAGAAGCGTCGATGGCCCCTTCGGCACTACCGGCGCCGACCAATGTATGCATTTCATCAATAAATAAAATAATCCGTCCTTCGGCCCGTTCAATCTCCTTAATCAAATTTTTTAATCGTTCCTCAAACTCGCCCCGATATTTAGTCCCAGCAATTAGCAAGCCTAAATCCAGAGAAGCAATTTCTTTATCCTTTAGTGACTCCGGCACATCGCCTTTAGCAATCCGGACCGCCAGCCCTTCGGCAATCGCGGTTTTACCAGTGCCCGCTTCGCCAATCAAGATCGGATTATTTTTAGTCCGGCGCGAAAGTATTTCCATAATCCGTCGAATTTCCTGGTCACGACCGATGACTGGGTCCAGCTTATCGGCCCGCGCTAAATCAGTTAGATTACGAGTAAATTTTTCAACCGCTTTATTTTTCTTGGGCTGGTCAATATCCTTCACCACCCCGGCCCGCAGTTCCTCGACCACCTTTAGCACCACCTCTTTGGTAACCTTAAACCGATTTAAAATATCGCGGGCATCACTCGAAACATCAAGTAGTGATATAAGTAAATGCTCGGTCGAAACAAATTCATCACTTAAACTATCAGCAACCTTGGAAGCGGAATCAAAAATGCGGACCAATTCTGGGGTTAGATAAATCTGATAGGAGGGCGAGGCCACGGTCGCCCCCTCGGGGGTTTCCATTAGGTCTAAAATATAGTCGGTCAGCATCAGACTATCTACCTCAAGCTTTTCAATAATCGAAACCGTGGTGCTGTCTTCCTGCAACAGTAAAGCCGCCAACAAATGAGTCGGGCTGACATGGTTTTGACCCCGCTCAATGGCCAGCTCATGAGCCTTGCGGATAACTTCTCGGGCTTTAGATGTAAATTTTTGAAAAGGAGGCATGGTTTGGAAATTAAAATTAGAATTTGGAGTTTGAAACCAACTCCAATTATATTCTACAACTATTTATTTAGCTCGTCAATCAAAGCCAAGATGCTTTTTTTACTAATTGCTTCCCCCGCCCCAGCATTTAGACCAATAATTTTCCCCCGGATATCAATCAACGGCCCCCCAATATTATTAACCGCCGAAGCATTGGTGACAATCATCGTCGTGGTACTGGAAGCTTGGCCCGACAAATTAGATACAATCCCCATCGCCACATTGTGGTTGACATCAGCGCTGGCGCCAATACCGATGACTGATTGGCCAATCGAGATTGCGCTATCCGAAAAAACTAAATGTTTAATCTCTTTAGTCGCGGTCGTAAAAGCCAGACTGTCTTCAGCAATGACATCAAGTATAGCCACTTGCCCATCGAGACTTTTGGCGGTCATCATCACCTTAGCGGAAGTGCCATTTTCTAGCTGAATTTGATAAACAACTTTAGGAAGGACCAACCGACCGCTAGTGATAAAACGATTTTTACCCTCAATTAAAAAGGCGGTCCCAACTTGGCTCACTCCTTCATATTTTTTAAGGGGAGAAGTAGAAAGGGTAGCAACCGCGGGCGAGGCAATATTGATCGCTTTTAAAACTAATTCTTCTTCAGTCACAATCACTGGCACCTCTTTTATCACCGTCGCGACTTGAGTATCTCCTGGTTTGACCGATTCGACCGTTCGTTCTACCACTTGCGTAATAGTGCGGGTCACTCCCTCTGGCGCTTGGTCCATTAGTGTCACGGTCACAATCCCAGTGGCAATTGAAGTAATAAAGCTCACCAAAAGAGTGAGTAAAATTATCTGACTTTTGTTTAGTTCTTCAATATCCATCTCATAATAATATCTTTTAATTTACCGCCTCGCAAATTACCCCAGTTTCGCATGTTTAAAATTGGCATCGGCCACACTCCAATTTATAACCGCAAAAAAATTATCGACATACTCAGCCCGCCGATTTTGGTATTTCAAATAATAGGCATGCTCCCAGACATCACACCCAATAATGGGCTTCTGCCCTAGTTCCAGTGGAGAGTCCTGATTGGCGGTCGTGCTGATGGCCAGCTCACCTTGCCCATTTTGGACCAACCAGACCCAACCCGAGCCAAACTGCCCCAAGGCCGCCGTGGTAAATTTTTCCTTAAAGGAAAGTAAATCACCGAAAACTTCGTTTAGCTTAAATAAAAGCTCACCCTCCGGGACATTGTCAGTTCGGCCGGGGCGCATTATCTCCCAGAAAAAGGAATGATTAAAATGCCCGCCCCCATGGTTACGCACCGCCATTTTAATTTCAGCTGGTACAGCCTCTAAATCACCAAGCAGATCCGCCACGGCCTTTTCGGCCCAGTCTGGATATTTTTCCAGCGCCCCGTTTAGCTTATCAATATAAGCTTGGTGATGTTTGTCATGATGTAAACGCATTGTCTCTTCATCTATATAAGGAGACAAATCCGAATAATCATAAGGCAATGGTGGTAATTTGTGCATAGCCAATTGAGGTTAGAACTAATAATTTGTCCCATTATAGCACGCGCCCAAGTTCCCTATTATATTACACGTTAGATCTAGGTATTTCTTTCAAAACCGCAATGATTTTAATAATATCTTTAGTGGTAGTTTCTCGGCCGAAAGATAACCGGACCGAACCCTCGCTAGGCGCTTTCACCCCATATAAAGCGGTTAAGATATGATTGTCATTGGCAAAGTTGTTGGCACAAGCACTCCCCGTGGACGCTTCAATATTTTGACTGTCGAGCCACAACACCACCCACTCGGCCTCCACCCCCGGCAAAGTAAAATTGATATTATTAGGCAAACGGTCAACCAAGGTCCCGTGGAAAATAATACCCGGTAAATCGCGCTGGGCTTGTCTAATAAATAAATCTCTTAGGGCCGACAATCGTTTATTCTCATTAGTCGCCGTGGTCTGACAGATAGTCAAAGCCAAAGCCAACCCCACTGCACCTGCCACATTTTGCGTGCCAGACCGTAAGCCGGCCTCCTGCCCACCCCCGAACAAGAGTGGTGAAATTGAAATTGAACGAGCGACATATAAAATGGCAATCCCTTTGGGGCCATAAATTTTCGAACTATTTAAGGTTAAGAGGTCAACACCCAATTTACGCACATCTAGCGGAAAAAAGCGCGGGGCCTGACAAGCATCAACATGAAAAAGAGGGTAAATAGAATTATTTTTTTTGCGTGCCAGACGAACCAAGCGGGCTATAGCGCGCACAGGATGCAAGGTGCCAATCTCATTGTTAGCCAAGGCCACCGAAATTAGACTGGCGCTGGCCAACTCACCGATATCTAGTTTAGCTAAATCAATTTGCCCAGCTTTATCGACTGGCAAAATATTTTCCAGCCAACCAATTTCCTTTAATTTTGTAATCGGATTTAAAATACTCTTGTGCTCGGTCGCGATTGAAATAATTTTTCCTTTTCGACCAACCGCTTTTTCATAAGCACTAGCGACACCAAAAATCGCTAAATTATTGCTCTCAGTCCCGCCGCTAGTAAAATATATTTCGTCCGGTTCCGCTCCGATATTTTTGGCAATAGTCTGGCGCGCTCTCGCCAACTCCCGACTGGCTATTATTCCCGCCTGGTGAATACTAGAGGGGTTGCCGGTCACCTTTTTTTGCACGCGATTTATCACTTTTAGTACCCGTCGATCTAGAGGGGTGGCCGCCGCACTATCAGCCGAAATTATTTTTTTAGTTTTTAGCCAAAAATTAAACATTAAGTAGATTGTACCGATTGTGAGTTTTTTTGCAAAAAATGGCTAGATATCGTATAATTCGCCCATTGTGAACCTAGCTATCGACAATTTAATCGTTTATCTCCTCTTAGGGCTAGTGGCCATACTCGCTTTATGGATAATGACTTTAGAGTGGCGGTTGAAAAAAGTTTTTCGTGGTCACAAAATTTCGAACCTAGAATCAGTCATTGCTGACCTAGGTAAAGCTGTTGACGATGTTTTAGATAAAGGCAAAAATGACGACCGTTTATTTGAAGATGTTTATCGTCGTCTAAAAAGCACTTTGCAACGTTGTCACACTTTGCGTTTTAATCCCTTTGCCGACCAAGGTGGTAATCAGAGTTTTGCGACCGCTATTATGGACGAGGAGGGTGATGGAGTCGTCTTGTCCGGTATTTATTCCCGTGACAAGGTGAGTGTCTATGCTAAACCATTGCAAAAGTTTGCCTCCACTCACGAACTATCAAATGAGGAAGCCCAGACGATAGCGGAAGCCAAAAAGTAGGCGTTAAAATAAAATAGTTTAAATTTATGACGGCAGACAAAACTGTAAAATCTAATAATCTGACTCCCCGCCCACCGGTTGTTGCCGTGGTCGGGCATATTGACCATGGCAAATCTACCTTGCTGGATTATATTCGCCAGTCCAATGTCGTGGCTACCGAAAAAGGCGGTATCACCCAACATGTTTCCGCTTATGAAGTCGTGCACAAAAGTGATGACGGTAAATTACGCGCCATTACCTTTCTAGATACGCCGGGACACGAGGCCTTTCAAGCGATGCGTAGTCGCGGGGCCAATATTTCCGATATTGCTATTTTGGTCGTCTCGGCTGAAGAAGGCGTAAAACCGCAAACCCTAGAGGCCCTCAAATCCATCAAAACCGCGGGCGTGCCATTTGTGGTGGCTATTAATAAAATCGACCGTCCCAATGCCAATCCCGACCGGATCAAGCAGGAACTAGGGGAAAATGAAATCTATGTAGAGTCTTATGGCGGTACTGTCCCCAGTGTTAATATTTCGGCTAAAACTGGTGAAGGCGTCAATGATTTATTGGACCTCTTGCTCCTAGTTGCTGACTTGGGCGAGCTGGTTGGTGACAAAAGCGCTCCCGCCACTGGTTTTATTTTAGAATCTAAACTTGATCCAAAAGTCGGGCCAATCTTGACCGCGATTATTAAAGACGGGTCGCTGAAAACAGGTGACCTAATGGTGGTTGACCAGCAACTAGCTAAAATAAAAAAAATGGAAAATTTTCTTGGGCAAAATTTGACCGAAGCCAGTTTTTCTTCACCAGTTAGAATTTTTGGTTTTAGCGAAGTGCCAGCGGCGGGCCAAACTTTTAATACTTTTACCGACAAAAAAAGCGCGGAAAATTATTTAGACCAAGTAAATTCCAACCTAGCCACCGAAAATTGCGAGACCGACGAAACTGATATTCACTCGGAAATTTTATGTTTACCCCTAGTGCTAAAAAGTGATTCTCATGGCACTCTCGAGGCCGTCCGCCACGAAATTACGAAAATCAAGGATGAACGAGTGCGGTTTAAAATTATTAATACGGGCGTGGGCACTATTACCGATACTGATTTAAAAATACTGATTGGCTCTAGTCAGCCCCTCGTGGCTGGTTTTAATGTCAAAATTGATCGCAGTGCCCAAGATTTAGCCGACCGGC
Source organism: Candidatus Vogelbacteria bacterium RIFOXYD1_FULL_44_32 (assembly GCA_001823065.1). Taxonomy (GTDB): domain Bacteria; phylum Patescibacteriota; class Minisyncoccia; order Phycocordibacterales; family XYD1-FULL-46-19; genus XYD1-FULL-44-32. Next base: position 178,991 of record MHTJ01000003.1, on the reverse strand, counting down.
ACGGGGTAATAATTAAGACTTTTGATATTATCTACAAACTCGCCGAGTGGCTAACCGAGGAAGTGGCCAACCGCCGGCCGAAACTGACCGAAGAGGTGGTTACCGCTAAAATCAAAATCCTTAAAATATTTAATCAAGTTAAAGACAAACAAGTTTTAGGTGGCCTCGTCCAACAAGGAGTGCTTAAAAAGGGCGCCCAGGTAAAAATATGGCGTCGCGAAGCCGAGATTGGCAAAGGTAAAGTGGTAGAACTACAGGCCCAAAAAGTGGCTTGCACTGAAGTATTGGAGGGTGAGCAATTTGGCGCGATGATTGAATCCAAAAATACTATTGCCGAAGGTGACAAGCTGGAAGCGATCGAGTATGTGACTAAGTAAGGCCAACTTATGACCCGCAGGCAAATTCTTTTTATTTATGTATAATTACGAACAGGGCATATGAAATCAGGAAATATTAAAGACGCCAGAATGAGCGGACTGCTTATCCGTCTCGTGGCTGAATATATTCACCGCGAAGCGACCACTCAATCGCTGATTACTGTCCGCCGGGTAGAGCTAGAAGATTTTGGTAAGCAGGCCACAATTTTTATCTCGGTTCTACCAGAAAATATGGAACGGCCGGCGCTCGCTTTTGTGGAGCACCACCTGCGCGAACTGCGGGATTATGTGCGCGACAAATCTGATCTTCATACCCTACCTCATTTTTCGGTCATTCTCGACCCAGAAGCCAAGCGAGAAATAGTAGAAGAATAGTAATCGGCCTGGTGGCCCTGCCTGCCGGCAGGCAGGGAAGTGGTAACACTGGAGTCTGCCCGCCCGCAACGCCTGAGCTTGCGATGGCGGGCGGGCAAAACCCCACAGTTCTTAAAAAATATGGCCCGATGGTGAAGCGGTAACACAGCGGTCTGCAAAACCGCGATGCGCGAGTTCGATTCTCGCTCGGGCCTCAGTCTGTAATTTTATTTTGTTTTGTGCTATAAAATACAGGTCAAGGGCGAGTGGTGTAATTGGTAGCCACGCCAGTCTTAGGAACTGGTGCCGCAAGGCATGGGAGTTCGAGTCTCCCCTCGCCCACAAAATGGTAACTCTCTATAACGTTATTTCAGAGGATGGTTATATTGCTGAACGTGGTGGAACTGAAAATTTTATTCCAGATAGTGTCTGGTCTGATTTTTTGAATCTATGTCAGCAAAACGATGTGGTAATAATGGGCAGGAAAACTTATGAAGCGATTCAACAATATCCAGCAACTTTGATTAAAGAATTTGAAAATCTAAAACTAAAGAAAGTAGTTGTCACTCGGAACTCTAATTATAAAATAAAAGCTTCTTATATAATCACAAATGGATTAAAAGTTGCCTTAGTATTAGGTAATAATGTTTTAATATCCAGTGGTCCAGATTTAAATACAGGTGCAGTTGCAGAAGAAATTATTGATAAAGTAATTTTAAATATCATCCCAAGTAAAGTTTTAGACGGTATTAAGCAATTTAATGTGGAGCCTGAGTTAAAAATGATTTTTGAGAAAAAGTTTGAGGATGGTCGGATATGGAGAGAATATCAGGTAGTAAAGTAAATCGTAACACGAGACGAGCAGTTGTCTCGCTCTGGGCGGCCAAAAACTCACCCTGTTCTTTTTTGTCCGCCCAGCAGGATTTGAACCTGCGACATTCCGGTTAAGAGCCGGCTACTCTACCAACTGAGTTATGGGCGGATTTTATTCTCAACTACTGTAGATTAACTGGTTTAGCTGTTTTTTTCAAGCGTAGCCACTTCCTTTGCGTCTTTACGACTTCAGGATCAATGGACAATAATACACTTTGGACCCAACCAAACACTCGGTGACTTAGGTCTGTACTTTTAGGAACCCGTATTTTGATTGTGCCATAATATAGATTATTTTTCTTATAATTTTTATTAGGTGGTTTGATATAACTTTTACCAAAATTGGCTAAGGGTACACCAGTTAACTCTGCCCAAAACTTTTTTATCTTATTCTCGTTTTGTTGACTATACATATTTAACTGGGCTTTGAGGTCTTTTGACTTGATACTAAATATATTTTCCAGCCATTTCACCATAAAAAGAATCAGGTGTGGATCAGAATTCGTAATTTCGAGTGCCCGACCCTTAGTCCCCTCAGCCCAATACAAAGCTGTGCCGAAAAGTAGTTGGGATTGAAAATCTAGTGGTAACTTTATATCTCTTTTTGCTTGCTCAATAATATTTTTTACCTCTTTATCCCGTCTATTTTTCTGACTTTTTGATCCTTGGGAGAGAATAGCTACTTGTTTCGTGTACAAGCGCCGTCGTTGGTCAGATGTCAATCGGACATTTTTTAACCACAAACTTAATGTACTTTTAGCTACCGGGATTTTTTGTCGGATTTCTTGATAACTCAACCCTTGTCGTCTCAAGTTCAGAGCATCATACTTATATTTTATCTTAGCAATCATGTACTAGCAATTATATCAAATGAAACGCCACATCATAGTCCATAAATGTGGATAAATATTGAATTTTAAAAATACAAACAATATTTGTGCCGGGAGAGGGAATCGAACCCTCACGGTCTTACGACCACAGAATTTTAAGTCCTGCGTGGCTACCAATTACACCATCCCGGCTTAACATTTTAATTTTGTATACCCCGCCCGACACGCAAGACGAGTTTGCGAGTCGTTGCGGGCGGGCTATTCCACCACCCGGGCCAATACAACTTAAATCCTATCATACCATTATTTTCCCTGCATTTTTAGCCCCTTTTCCCTCCCCTCACCACTACTTGACTTTTTAGACATATCTATGCTATAATATTAGGTGAACTAGGGTCCTTGTCAACTCAAACAAACCCGCAGCGCGGGAGGAGGTTAATATGTCAATCTTTGTGCTAATCACCGACCTTTGTGTCTTCACTTTTTTGTTGGTTAGGATGTATGCCAACAAAAACCAAGACCTATGGGACAACAGTCGCGAATGCGGCTGCGCCGTGATGTATTTGGTGCTTTTTTTGATGGCAAGCCTTTTGGAAACAAGCGAGTTGGGTCAGAAATACCCAGACGTTCCATTACCCTTACTGCTTCGGCTGCTTATCCCGGCCCATTTTCTTCTGTCTGTGACAAGAAGAATACCGCTAGGATATGTCGGGGTGGTCACCTTCTTTGAAAGGCCAATTTCTGATGGTGAAGGTGAAGGCCCCGTTTTTGTACCACTTTTGACCCATCAGTTGAAAATAGTACCGAGAAAGTTGCAGGAAATCGAAATCCCTGGCCCGGCAGACTCTATTTGGAGGGGTGAGGTGGACGAGATGCCAGACGGTAAATTCCCGGCTTTCAGGGTCACCCACGCCGAAACTGACAACAAGGACATGATGTCCAGACCAATAGAAACCATAGCCGGACAACCGCCAGTTACGTTAGCCCCGTACGAAATTCCACTAAAACCCGATGGAAAAGTGGACGAAGAGCGCCTAGACTTTCTGCGGTCAGACCGGTATACAGCTGAGTACGAGGTCCGGGCAAAATACCGGATCACCAACCCTGGAGACTTTTTGAAAAACTTTGACGGCTTAACCGAGTTCGAGCAAATAGCCGAGGATGCCGTCAAGGGTACAATGCAAACTGTTTTACCCAAGATTACCATCGGCACTGCCCTGGAAAACCTCGGGCTACTAAGCAAGGTGCTCAAACAGGACCTGTGTACCAAAATTACCCAGGACATTCCAGATGCGGCAGTTGGAGTAGAAATCGGAGATGTTGAGATAAAGGCCGTGAATTTGAGTCACCTCCTGAATACCTCAATGAGACTCCGCATCCAAGCTCGATATGAACGCCAAACGACAGTGACCAACGCCAAGGCGACAGCTGAAAAAGTGATACTGGAAGGTGATGCAGCGGCCAAAGCCAAGGCAGCACCGTTCCGTGAACAAGCAACGGTGTGGGAGGACCACCCCGCAGCAAGAACGGCCTTTATTATCGAAGCCTTCAAGGAGTCAACAGGTAATGCCAAGCCAGTGATAATCGCTGGCATGGGAGGCAACGCTGAACAGGGAAACTTGATGGGAATGGCTGCGGCTCTCATGGGCGAAATGTTGAGAGAGCCAAGACAAACCCCACCACAACCATAAGAAGGAAGGAACGTCTCAATGATTATGGAGATTGCCGTTTTTGTGATCGTGTTAATGGCGGTAATTGGGACCTACTTTTTTCTAAACAAGCCGACTAACCCCCGTGCTAATGTTAAGAAGAAAGTAAAGCTAGCCCCCGCCTCAACCGGCACTGGAACTACATCGCCCGCAGGCGCCGGTGTTGGGGCCCAACCAGGAGATGGTGCTAACCCAACCCCAGCTACCCCGGCCCAAAAGTGGTGGGGCTGGATGTGGGTAGTCATCTTTCTTCTCCTTTTTCTTCTCCTTGTCGGAGGAGTGTTCTATGGGGGTAAGTATTATGGCTCGACTCACAGCACTCCTCCACCTCGCTGGGCATTCCAATACAAACGGTTGGCAGGAGAAGGCCCAACCGAGGCAGTCCGGGATGCTAAAATCACCCGCTTCGATGAAATTGGGGGTGATATCATTTTCGATTTTGAGGTTTACTTTCCTGACAAGGATTGTGGAAACCATCAGACCATCTTCTTTGAGTACGACACTCGAAAGGGGAAAACTGGCAGGTACTACCAAGACTGTCCCGCGGACGAAGGGACTTGGAACTACTACCAAGTGGGCTCTCGATTCAATGGTACTCTGAAAAGTAACCGTTTGGGCGACGAGCTGCTGTTTGAACTATACCGCACCCAGTAAAGGGACTGGGTACGGACGGGCTGGTTTCGCTTACGCGAAACCAGCCCATTTTTATACAAAAAAAACACCCCGCCTTCTGTACAGAAGGCGGGGTGTTTTTTTAGTTTCTACCCACTACAGCCGATAGTATTGCAAATAATATGCAAAATACCATAAACCGAGACCATTATAAACAAACCCACGATCCCCCAAATCATATGTTGTTTGCCTTCGGCTAGGTCGCCTCCCCCGCCCGCCTTGAAAATAAATTCAACGAGACCAAAGAAAAAGACCGCCACCGCCACAAAAAACATAAAAGCGAGGATGGGATTGACAATAACCTTGGTGACCGCCCCTAACAGGGGTATATCGGTCGCGGCATAAGCGATAGAAAACACAAAGAAATAGGTTAAATACTATTTCCAGGGTTTAAAACATCTGGCGTAATACCAGGACCAGTTCCTTGTGTAATTCCAACAGCATTACCGATGAAATTTACCAAACCCCAGACTGATACCATCACGAAAAGAGCAACCACGCCCCAAATCATCATATGCTTGCCATCTTTACGGGCTTCTTCATTACCAGCATTCCAAATGTATTTCACCAAACCCCAGAAGAAAGCAATAATAGCGAGGGTCATAAGAAGCCCCACCAACCTATTTACAATACCTATAACTGAGGTTAATAACGCATCAACAGTAGTCTGAGCCGAAACCACTACCGGCAACACTACCGCCAAAACCGGCAAAAACAATTTTGTCACTTTGGACATTTTTTTAAAATAAATTTAATAATAATCAAACGACCTTAATAATATACTTATAGTCTAGCAAGCATTGTCTAACTATACACGCCAGTAATCCACAACCTTTAATTATACCTAATCCTCTCTTCCTGTATCTGTCGCTGGGTCGTAATCAGGAATAATTGCGCCAGCACCACTAGCCCCACCAGAAGTAGTGGGCAAAATACTATTGACCGTCGGAGCCGTACCATAGTTGGTACTACCAAAAATAGTGGTCTTGATAATAGCCACCAAACCCCAGACTGATACCATCACAAAGAGCGCCACCACCCCCCAAACCATTATCATCTTACCCTCGTCCTTGCCGGCGCCGGCACTATAAATATATTTAACCAAGCCCCAGAAAAAAGCGACCACCGCCAAGGTCATCAAAATTCCCACGGCCGGATTGACCAAACTGGTAGTAAACTTAGTTAATAAGCCACCGAGTGACACCTCGCTGGCTGGAGGAGCCGCTTGAGCTAAAACAACCAGTGGTGCCAAATAGGTCCCCAAACCTAAACTACTAAATAAAATCTTGTGCTTCATATTGATTCTTAATTAATAATCATCATAAATTATAATCCTAACCCCGCCAGATTTCTACCATTACCCCCGGCTGGCGCTTGAGCTGGTCAATCGTGGCCTGAATCGCTTTAGCCAAAACAAAGGCCCCGAGCACTAGAGCTGCACCAATAACAGTGTAAAAGAAAATTTCTTTGGCCCGTTTTAGCTCAGTCTCATTGCCCCGCGCCCAGACAAACAGAAAGCCAGAGTAAATAAACATCACCACGAGAAAGGGCATCGAAATAGTAACCACAATATCTAGCACTTTGACGACAAATTCTTGAATTGTGGACACACTGAGAGGGTTTTCAATAACAATTGATTGGCTTGTGTCATTACTATCGGCCGCTAAAGAAAAATTAGGAAATAATAGACTCAACCCCAGAATGACAAGGAGAATTATCTTATTCATTTTATTGTCTAAATAAATTAAGTAAAGATTGACCAACACCACTAGCCGGTGAGCTACCGACCAACCCTACCACCACTGCTTTCACAATAATATAAGCGGCCAACATCAACACTAAACCAATCCCCATATTTTTAAATATACTAATTGCTTTTTGTCTTTCTCCCGACTGATCGCCGTGAAAAACAAAGAGAAAACCGGCATACATAATAGCAATCACCGCAATCGGCATTGCAAGTTCAAAAATTACAAACTCAATCACAATATTGACAAGTTGTTTTAGATTATCGAAATTACAATTATCCTCGGTTTGGCCACAAATAATAAATTTACTAGGCGTCTCTGCGGCCAAAGCTACAGCCGGTATTTGAGCCCCCACTAAAATACTAAGCCCCAAAAGTCCGAGGCAAACCTGACCAAAAATAATTTTGCTAATTTTAATCATAAATAGTTAGAAACGGGAATAAATAATATTCATTTTTTCTGTGGCCTCAAGCAGTATTAGGGCACTTGCCATCCGGCCCAAATTTTTAGTGCGAATAATTTCCGCAAAAACTGCCTTGGTTTCCGCCCGGCCCGGATTGAGCCAAGTCACACTAGCGAGTGCAGATTTGTTAAATACAGTCTGAAAAGGATCAGTAACTGGGAGATCAAGTAAATCCCGGCGCGCCGGTGAGGCCGAGGCTAGTTGCGCCAACTCGGCATCATATTTAGCTGACGCCAGCGCCGAGGCTAGTTGATAGGCGGCATTTAAATTACGAGAATTTTTGACCAGCGCCACCGCGGTCAAACGGGCAAAAGTTTTCTTCTTGGCTACATTGTCCCGCTGGGGAACAAGCACCACATCTAAATTTAAATTTGGGTTACGATTACGCAATTCGGCCAATTCACTAGCAAAACCAAGATAATGAGCCAGTTTACCCGCAGAAAAATAACTTTTATCTAATGGCATTGATTCATTCCAGGAATAGGTAATAGTAATTGGGTTGGCAAAAGCGGTATAAAAATCTAAAGCGGCGGCCCCGGGCGACAAGCGGTCACTGCTATTTGAGCCCAGTAAATCAGCGGAATATTTAGCCGTCGTACTATTCCAAACCGCCAAGCGATTGCCGGCCTGCAAAAAAAGTAGAGATAGAATAGCATTGATATTGGCCACATTATTGGCCGTCCCAAAAGCCAACCCACTTTGCAAAATCACCCCCCGCTCACCCAGCTTGGTAAAAGCATTATGATTTTTAATAATCCCCGACCAAGTCAAAGGAATAGTGGCAATCCCGGCATTGCCATAAAAATCGCGGTTGTAATACATAACCAGTGGATCGATATATAAAGGCAAAGCCAAAATTCCTCCTTGGGGACTAAGGTAGACTTCTCCGACTTCGGCATAAGTATCACGAAAATCGCGGATAGAAAGCAGGGTGTCGGGTATGGGGTAAAGTTTATTGGCCTGTTTAACGGCAAAATCTTCAGTGATAAGCACAGCATCTGGCCCCGCCCCGCGCGCTAAAGCATCGACAAACTCGGCCTCTATCGTTTCGGCATTTTTAAACACATAGGTCGCGCGAAATGATTCCGGATAATCTTTATTAAGATTTTCCATCATTTGTCTCATCGGTACTTCAGGCAAAGACCCCCAAACAATAACCGCCGGCACCGCTTTAGCCCCACCTAAATTTAGCCCAGGTAAAACTCCGGAGAACATTAAAACTGCGACCGTAATAACTACTCCGCAAATTACCAACAGGGCTGTTTGAAAAATACCAGTTTTCATTTCTTAAATTATAACTTGCTTTGGTTTAAAACATAAATCTGGCCATAGTGATGGTCACCGGCTTCAAACTCATTGTCTTTAATCAAACCCGCTTCATTCATAATCTGCTCGCATTTAGCCGGAGTTATTACCTTATCTTTAGTTGGTCCCAGATTGCCAAAAGAATCCTTCCAATCGACTACTAAAACTTTGCCCGCCAAATTTAAAACGCGCTTGGCCTCAAGGGCCAGCGAGTAAGCCGAATCAACCTGAAACATAATATTAGACAAAATAACCACATCGACAGCTTGGTCGGCCAGCTTTGACCCGCCCCGGGTTTCAACATCACCCCAAATTGTATCCACAATATCACCCAAATTAGACGCTTTAGCCTGACCCGCGATTTTGGTCAATAATTCTGGTTGGATATCCACCGCTATCACCCGTCCCCCGGGGGCGACCCGCCGGGCTAGACCTAAAACATATTCACCACTACCCGCACCAAAATCGGCCACCTTCATCCCAGGGGTAAGCGCTAGATAATTTAAAATTTGATCAGGACGAGCAAACATTTGATAAGAAATTACTTATCAAATATTTTACTACAAACAAGTCAGCGACGCTATCGAGTCTTCCCCTTTTAGCTTCATAATCCGCACGCCCTGAGTTTGACGCCCCAAAGTTGGGATCTCATCGAGACTAGTCCGAATGATTTGGCCATGTTTAGAGATCGCCACAATCTCACTTTCCACTTCGGTGAGGACGCGGGAGGACATCAATTTACCAGTCTTTACTGTGACTTTAAAAGTTTTAATGCCCGAACCACCCCGTTTCTGAATTTTATATTCTTTAAGTTTAGTTTTTTTACCATAACCATTTTCACCCATCACCAGAAAATCAACTTCCGTCTTGGCCGATTGAACCACATCGGCCCCGACCACTCGGTCAGATTTACCAAGCTTAATCGCTCGCACGCCACCGGCGGCCCGACCCATTTCCCGAATATCAGATTCCTTAAACCGAATGCTTTGGCCCTCACGCGTCGCCACAATGGCCGTGTCGCCCTTTTCAACCGCAAAAACCGCCAATAGTTCATCACTAGCTTCCAATTTAATCGCAATAATACCGGTCCGCCGAACGTCTTTAAAGCTTTCCGCTTTGACTTTTTTGGCCTCACCATTTTTGGTTACCATCAACACGGCCAATTTAGTGTGGTCGGTCGCTTTGTTGAAGGCCAAAACCGAAGTCACTTTTTCTTCCGCTGACAGTGACAAGAAATTCATCACCGACTTGCCCCGCGTGGCCCGCTTGGCCTCGGGAATATCATACATTTTCAGTTGATACACCTTACCTTTGTCGGTAAAAAACAAGAGGTCATCATGAGTATTGGCAGTTAGGAAAATCGTCACAAAATCCTCTTCTTTGACATTTAAATCCATCACCCCCGAGCCCCCACGTCTTTGGGCTCGATATTCAGCTGGGTCGGTCCGCTTCACATAGCCCCCCGAGGTGAGCACCAACACATTTTCTTTTTCCTCAATCAAATCTTCCACGTTTATTTCCTTGACCCCCCCTTTCACCACCTTGGTCCGACGTGGGTCAGCGTATTTTTCGCGAATCTGTTGAAATTCAGTTTTAACAATTTGAATAATTTTCTTGGGGTCCGCCAAAATAGCTAGACACTCCTTAATAAAATTCTGTTTTTCTTTTAGCTCATCTTCCACTTTTTGTCTTTCGAGGCCGGCCAATTTTTGCAACCGCATTTCCAAAATAGCCGTGGCCTGTAAATCGGATAATTTAAATTCTTTCATCAACGCCACCTGAGCGGTCGGCGTATCTTTAGATTTGCGAATAGTTTTTATCACCTCATCAATATGGTCAAGGGCAATTTTTAAACCCAAGAGAATATGCTCACGGGCTTCGGCTTTGGCCAAATCAAATTTGGTCCGGCGAACAACCACTTCTTGGCGATAACCAAAAAATTCTTCAATAATAGAGCGAAGTGATAAAAGCTTGGGTACACCACCCACCAGGGCGAGCATATTATAGTGAAAAGCGTTTTCTAAATCAGTATGTTTATACAAGGCATTGAGAATTTTCTGAGGTTGACTACCAGTTTTTAGGTCAATCACCACCCGAATATCTCGGGTCGATTCATCACGAATATCTCTAATCCCTTCTACTTTTTTCTCCCGCACCAAATCAGCCATTTTAATAATCATCTCCGATTTATTGACCTGATACGGAATAGAAGTGATGATGATTTGATTTTGACCAGCCTTAGTCTCTACAATCTCGGCTTCACCCCGCACTGTTACTCCCCCTCGACCGGTCGAGTAGGCGTGGTGAATATCTTTTTGATTAAAAATCATTCCCCCAGTCGGAAAATCGGGGCCCTTTACAAACTGCAATAAATCTTCATTGGTCGATTGAGGATTATCGGCAAAATGCAGTAAAGCGTCAACCACTTCACCCAAGTTATGGGGCGGAATTTTGGTTGCCATACCAACCGCAATCCCAAAAGTACCATTGAGGAGAATATTGGGCACGGCCGCCGGCAAAACCACCGGCTCTTTACGCTCACCATCGAAGTTGGGCATAAAATCTACAGTCTCTTTTTCAATATCCCGCAACAACTCACCGGCAATTTTGGTCATCTTGGCCTCGGTGTAGCGATGAGCCGCCGCCCCGTCACCGTCAATCGAACCAAAGTTACCCTGACCCCAGACCAGCGGGTAGCGGATAGCAAAATCTTGAGCCAATTTAACCATCGCCTCATAGACCGAGGAGTCGCCGTGCGGGTGGTATTTACCCAGCACATCGCCCACAATCGTCGCCGACTTCTTAAACCGTGAGGCCGCCGTCAAACCCAACTCGTGCATAGAAAAAAGAATCCGGCGGTGAACCGGCTTCAAACCATCCCGCACATCCGGCAGGGCGCGCGACACAATCACTGACATCGAATAGTCCAGATAGGCCTCTTGCATTTCGCGCGCAATACTGACTGGTTTCACCCCGTCCGCCAGTGGTCTAGTCACTATTTCTTTATCTTTTTTATATTTATCGCTTGCCATATATTTTTAAAATTGATTGCTGATGGTATTTTTTAACGCCCCTAGGCCAAGCTCGATCCGGTGCCACTCTCGCTCTATATTAGCGCCAAAATCAAAGTTGGCCGAATCTGTTTGGGTCTTTGGTCCGGCCGAGAGTAACCAAATATTTAACAACCACAATAAGATAATAAGCAAGGTGATAGCGAATGTCGAGACCAGCAAAATCTGCTTCCGTTTGGGTTCCGGATAAGCTCTTATTTCGTCCAGTTTACGGAAGATAAAAGACATAACTAAATTGCCTCCAGGACTACCACCTCGGCCTCCTTACCTTCTAAATCTTTCTTTTTTAGCGAAAGTTTATCTTGCGCCCCACCGGCTGGCTCACCCGCTTCATCCATAAACTCTTTTAGGCCAGCCGATTTTAGTCCCTCGTGTAAAACGGGAATAATAATTTTTGGGTCAAGGGCCGACGCCAATTTGCCCGCCAGTCGACCAGCGAGACTATCTTCGGCCCCCGTCGGCACAATTAAAATATCTGCCCCACTAATATCTTCAATTATTTCTGAAGCTAAATCAGCAGTGGCCAGGGCCCCCAGTGACACCACCCGCATCCCTTCCAACAAAAAACTATAAATAGTATTGACCGTCCCAGCTGGACCAGCCGAAGGATAACCCTTAATAAAAATATCCGAGTGTTCATATTCACCCGGGCCATCGATGACAAAGGGTTCTTTGCCGCCGCCCGTCAGCCCCTCCACGCCAGCAAAAGCCGGCAAAGGAGCACTGACCAAAACCACATCGGCCCCAAAGCGGGCGCTTTTACCATTAAACTCTTTACTGGTTGGATTTAAGGCAATAACCGTCTCACCAAATGTGACCTTGATAAAGCCGGTGCCTAAATATGTAATAACCATTCATTTATTATAACAAAAACTATGATAAATTAAAAGCTCGGTTGAGCCCTATTTTACCTTGTCAAAATAAGTATTTTATGTAATACTGCCGGCTATTAAAAGTCTTGCTAACAGTCAAAATAACAAAGCCCTTGGCTTGGTTTTGACCAAGGCAAGGTCTCGGTCATCAGAAAACTGAGGCTAAAGCAAAAACGATGGAAAATACTTTAAAAAATAGTGATGAGGTGAGTAAAACTAATATGGCTGACCCAGTTGATGCCGACAAAGACAGCCAACCCAAGGGTGTAATGGATGAGATTGTGCGCCAAACTCAAATTAAACCAACCCCTGATATGTTGATCGAGGGGACAGTGCTTGGCAAAGAGAAGATGACTTTATATGTGGATATCTCCCCGTTTGGCACCGGTATTATTTTTGGTCGTGAATATCTAAATGCCCGTGATATTATCAAAAAGGTAAATTTCGGGGATTCGGTGACCGCCAAAGTCGTAGAGACAGAAGGAAAAAACGGTTATATTGAACTTTCGCTCAAGGAGGCCAAGCAAGCGATTATGTGGGATGCGGCCGAAAAGGCGATGAAGCACAAAGAGGTATTTTTAATTACTGTGAAAGAAGCCAATAAAGGTGGCCTGATTTTGGAGTGGCAAGGAATGGATGGTTTCGTCCCCGCCTCTCAACTAAAGCCAGAGCACTACCCTCGCGTCGCCGATGGTGACAAAGATAAAATTGTTAATGAATTAGAAAAATTAATTGGCACCCAACTGGAGGTCAGTATTATTGGTATTGACCCCAAAGAGGGCAAATTGATTTTCTCCGAAAAAACTACGGACAATAAATCCCGCAAAGAAATTGTCGACCGTTATGGCTTGGGTGATGTAATCGAGGGTGAAGTAACCGGAGCGGTTGATTTTGGTATTTTTATTAAAATTGAAGAAGGGTTGGAAGGGTTGGTGCATATTTCTGAGCTAGATTGGTCCCTAGTCGAAGACCCACGCAGTCTCTATAAACCCGGTGACAAAGTCCGCGCCAAGATTATTGAAGTGAAAGACGACAAAATTTCGCTGTCAATAAAAGCTCTAAAACCAAACCCATGGCATGAGGCCGAAAATAAATGGCATCGTGGTGATGTGGTTTCAGGTGTGGTAATAAAATACAATAAACACGGGGCCCTTATTTCTATCGACGAAGGGGTCGCCGGCTTGGTTCATATTTCCGAGTTTGTCGACGAAAATGATTTACGGTCTAAGCTTGAATTAGGTAAATCATATACTTTCACAATTAATTTGTTTGAATCGAAGGACCAACGGATGACCTTGGTTTTTGGCGATAAAAAAGCCGAGGTGCTTGCTAGCCCGGAAAAACCCAAAGGGCGAGGCCGAGTCAAAAAAGAAGAAACAGTGGTGTAGGTTTAAAAAAATCCCCCGCCGGCTACGCCGGCGGGGGATTTTTAAATGTTTAATTATATTTATTCATCGCTGGTTCCAGCCCAGACTCAATGATGGTGGCTAAAATGGCCCCGACTTTATCTTTCATCGCCTCAAACTCTAGCCGTCTATCAGCGGGAACTGTTTTCAAAACCGATTCCGTGGCCCCAGTTTCATCGCGACCAACACCCAATCTTAGGCGCATAAAATTGGGCGTACCAATTTCTTTTATCACCGAAGCAACGCCATTGTGCCCACCGGCTCCCCGCCCCTGACCGAGGCGAACTTTACCTAGTGGTAAATCGATATCATCATGAACAATAATTATTTGTGGTCTAATCGCTAAAAAACGTAAATAAGAACGTAGACTATGGCCTGACAAATTCATATAGGTATCAGGTAAAAATAAAAAAACTGACTGACCAGCTATTTGACCAGTTGCAATCTGAGCCTCGTGTTTTTTTACTACCGCCCAAGGTTGAAAATTAAAATGGTTGGCGACGGCCAACAAGGCATCTCGCCCCGCATTATGCCTAGTTTTTTCGTAGCGTGACCCCGGATTACCAAGGCCCACCACCAACCAGACATCAGTTACCTCCACTTTCGGCCCAAATAATTTTTGAAATAATCCCATCGGCCAATTATACGATAAATTGCCACATTGCGTCTAGCCCTCTAATCTTGTATAATTTAACGACTATTATAAGCGTCTAACTATTTTTATGCCTCTCGATGACCCCAAGCAGACAATTTTTGATGTTTTACGTTTTGCCTTGATCACCCTGGTGATAGTGATTCCCGTTCGCGCTTATGTTGCCCAGCCTTTTATCGTTAGCGGGGTCTCGATGGTTCCCACTTTCGAGAACGGTGAATATCTTATTATCGACGAAATGTCTTATCACTTTCGCGAGCCAGAGCGTGGTGAAGTGGTGGTTTTTCGTTATCCCAAAGACCCGTCAAAATTTTATATTAAAAGAGTGATTGGCTTACCGGGCGAAACTATTACTATTTCCCCGACAGCAATAAATATTAAAACCACCGCCAATCAAGACATTACCCTGACCGAACCCTATCTAGGCGCTGATATTTCCTACACCGCTGAAACAATTAGTCTAGGCGCTGACGAATATTTTGTGCTGGGTGACAATCGTAACGCCAGCTCCGATTCCCGGATTTGGGGTCCAGTCGCCGATAAATTTATTAAAGGCCGGGTGGGTCTACGCCTCTTCCCCTTGAAAACCGCGTCTATTTTACCTGGCGATTTTAGTTCCTCTAACCAATAACCCTTTATGACCCCCAAACCAACAGCCGTAAAAAAGATTGTGTCTAAGGATGAGCTACAAAGTCCAAAGGGAATGCGAGACCTGATTGGCAATGATCTACTTTACTATCAGGGATTTTTCGAAAAAGCCGCCGAAATTGCCATGTATTATGGTTTTACGCCCATTGAAACCCCTATTTTAGAAAAGGAATCTCTTTTTGCGCGGGGGGTTGGCAATGGCACCGATATTGTAGATAAAGAAATGTACACCCTAAAAACCCGTGGGGGTGACCGGCTGGCTCTGCGCCCCGAGTTTACCGCCGCGGTAATGCGCGCTTATTTTGAACACGGCATGCAATCACGGCCCCAACCCGTGATGCTTTATAGCCATGGCCCCTTGTTCCGCCACGACAACCCCCAGCGTGGTCGCTACCGCCAGCTCTACCAATTTAATTTAGAAATTCTTGGCTCCAAAAAAAGTATTGTGGATGCCACGGTGATTAAAATTATTTCTTTGATTTTAACCGAAGTGGGAATCAAAAATCAGACCGTTATTATTAATAGTATTGGTGACAAGGAATCTCAGACGGCCTACAAACGTGAGCTGTTGGCCTATTATAAAAAACATGCCAAAACGATTTGCCCCGAATGTCGCGAACGGCTAAAAATAAATCCTCTCCGAGTTTTAGATTGTAAAAATCCAAAATGTGCCCCTATTAAAGCCGAAGCCCCAGAAACTATTGCCTCACTGTCGCCCGACAGTAAGACCCACTTCAAAGAAGTATTGGAGTATTTAAGTTCCATGAATATCAATTATACGATTTCTAGTACCTTAGTGCGTGGCTTAGACTATTACTCACACACGGTATTTGAAATAGTACCAGAGGCCACCGCCACCGACCCAGAACCCCTATCAGTGGCTGGTGGTGGACGCTATGATTATCTGGGTAAAATTCTTTCGGGCAAGAGAGATATACCGGGCATGGGCGCCGCTATTGGTGTCGACCGCGTCATTGAATTGGCCGACTACAATAAACCAGTCCCCCGAATTGTAAAAAAACCAAAAGTATTTTTTATCCAGCTTTCCTTTGATGCCAAACTACGGAGCTTTGAAATTATTGAGATTCTCCGTAAGGCCAAGATTCCGGTCGCCCAATCATTGACCAAGGATTCCCTCTCGGCCCAGCTCGGTAATGCCGAAAAACTTGGTGTTCCTTATGCAATTATTTTGGGGCAAAAAGAGGCCCTAGAAGGGACGGTAATTGTCCGTGATATGGATACCCGCTCCCAAGATACCATCAAGCTGGACAAATTGGCCGACTACTTGAAAAAAATTAAGTAAATCACACAGTACTCTTGTATGTTTTGGGCCAATATGTTAAGCTCTTTCCTATTATGATAGTCGTTGTTGTCGACAAGACCGGCAGTGAATCCAATGCCAGCCTCCTCCGGAGGTTTTCTAAACGTGTCAAAGGCGTTGGCCACTTGCAACTAGCACGCACTATTCGCTACTCCACTCGCACTAAATCGGCGCTTAAAAAAAAGCAAGACAAGCTTAAGCGGATTGCCAAATTCCATACCCTCCAAACCCTCCGCAAGGAAGGTAAAATCAAAGATGCTTTCCAGCGTTAATCTCACTAGGCAGTCGTCACCGCGTCTGCCTTTTTTGGCTTTAGCCGATGAAATTTTAGGTCCCAAATATGACTTATCTTTAGTTTTTATTGGTGACCAGCGCGCCCGCAAGCTAAACCACACTCACCGCGGTAAAACTTATATCCCCAATGTTTTATCTTTTCCGATTGCCAAATCAACTGGTGAAATTTTTATAAATTTAATTCAAGTGCGACGCGAATGTAAAAATTTTGGTCATTCTCCCCGGGCCCATTGCGCTTTTATCTTTATCCACGGCCTCTTACATTTGAAAGGATACGCTCATAGTAGTAGAATGGAAGAGAAAGAACGCGCGTATATGCGTCATTTCATTTTTAATGACCAGAAACATCGTCACCGGCCTTGATATTGGTACTGCTAGCATTCGCGTTGTCGTCTGCGAGTATAAAAATGGTAGCCAAGTTCCCCAAGTTATTGCTTTGGTTAAAAAAAATTCACGCGGACTACGACGGGGTTATATTTTACAATTTGATGAAGCGACGGCCAGTATTAAAGAAGCGGTCCAAGAGGCCGAGCGCATCGCTGGCTTTAAAATAAAATCAGTTATTTTGGGCGTTAGTGGGGCCACCCTTGAGTCCCGCATTATTGAAGGGGGTGTGGTTGTATCACGGGCCGATTCAGAAATAAATGCCAATGATATCAATCGGGCGATTGAAGCCACGGAAGGTGGCCTTCCTGATACCGCCAATAAGTCGATTATTCATCGCGTCCCGATTGCTTTTAAATTAGACGGTAAAAAAGTGACCGGGCGACCTGAGGGACTAAAAGGGGCTCGTCTTGATGCTCAAGTTTTATTTGTCACCTATGCCTCCAATCACTTAAAAGATTTACTCTCGGCCACAGAAAGTGCCGGGGTAAAAGTGGAAGACGTGGCGGCTTCCCCCCTGGCCGCTAGTTTGTGTCTCACCACCAAGCTACAAAAAACCGCTGGCTGTGTCCTCGCTAATATTGGTTCCCAAACCACTTCGATTATTATTTTTGAAGAAGGTCTGCCTATTTCTATTCGTGTCTTCCCCATTGGTTCCACCGATATTACCAATGACATCGCACTAGGTTTCCAAATCCCCCTAGAAGAAGCCGAGAAGATAAAAACCGGCGAGGTGGATGCCAATACCCCCCTAAAAAAACTTAATGAAATTATCGAGGCCCGCCTCTCCGATATTTTTGAATTTATCGAAAATCATTTAAAACGGCTGGGCCGTAATGGTTTGTTGCCCGCCGGCATTATTATTACTGGCGGGGGTTCGGGTATTTCCGAGATTGAAAGTTTAGCAAAAGATTATTTCAAATTGCCAGCCAAAGTCGCCCTGCCCGCCGTCTCCACTTCTTCCCGCAATCAAATCCGAGATACCGCCTGGTCGGTGGCCTATGGTTTATGTATTTTTGGCGCCGATAGCGAAGTCGAGGAATCGATGGGGCTAAAGATTGCCCGCGAAACCAAATACAATATCATCCGCTGGATCAAGGAACTATTACCCTAACTTGCTCCTTTTTTATTCGCCTGCCTATCTGTAGACAGGTATAGTTTGTTGGATTCATTGGTAATATCGGTATCGCATTTGGAGATTTGCTTTTTACCCTCCTTTTGTTACCATAGACTCATAATTTTCCGAATAATCGACTTACTTTATGCCTAAAATCCAACCAGAAATTGAAGCCTTTGCTCGCATTAAAGTGATTGGTGTTGGTGGTTCCGGTACCAATGCGGTCAATCATATGGTCAATGCCAAAGTCCGAGGTGTGGAGTTTGTTGCTATGAATACCGATGCCCAACACCTCCATGCTTCGACCGCCCAAAAAAAGGTTCACGTGGGTAAAAATCTAACCCGCGGTCTGGGTACTGGGATGGACCCAGAAATCGGGCGTAAGGCCGCCGAAGAAAGTCTAGAGGATATTCAAAATGTGATAAAAGGCGCCGATATGGTTTTTGTTTCTTGTGGCTTAGGGGGAGGGACTGGCACTGGGGCCGCCCCCGTTATTGCGCGCACCGCCAAAGAACAAGGGGCGCTCACTGTCGCTGTTGTCACCAAACCATTTATTTTTGAAGGTAAGCACCGGATGATGCTGGCTGATCGGGGTCTCGCCGAACTGCAAAAAGAAGTTGATGCAGTCATAGTTATCCCCAACGATCGCCTCTTGGGTATAATTTCTAAAGATACGACCGCGGAATCGGCTTTTGCCATGTGTGATGAGATTCTCCGTCAAGCGGTCGAGGGTATTTCTAATATTATTACTATCCCCGGTATTATCAATGTTGATTTTGCCGACATCCGAGCGATTATGCAAAATGCTGGCTCCGCCCTGATGGGTATTGGTCACGCCTCAGGTGAAAATCGCGCCGTCGAGGCCGCCCGCAATGCCATCAACTCGCCTCTACTCGACCTATCTGTCGATGGGGCCAAGGGTGTGCTCTTTACTATTGCTGGCGGTTCCGATATGACAATGTTTGAGATTCAAGAAGCGGCCAAAGTGATTACCGAATCGATTGACCAAGACGCCAAGGTTATTTTTGGCGCCATCCACGATGACAAACTCAAGAAAAGCGAAATCAAGGTGACTGTGATTGCTTGCGGTTTTCCAGAATCACAAAAGAAAAAAAGTGGTCTCTTTGGTTTTGATACCACCAGTAAAGAAGGTGAGACTAAAGATAACAGAGGTACACCAGCTTCAACCCCCAATCCAGGACCAACCCGCCCCGCCCCGCCCCGCACCCAAGTGATTGACCCCGAAAAACCCGAGACTGAGGAAGAAGATGACGACTGGTCCTCAATTCCCGCTTTCCTAAGACGGGGAAAAAAGTAAATTTTAAAAAACGAAAACTCCCCCGCCGAGCTAGCCCGGCGGGGGAGTTTTCGTTTTTTCATCCCTCTGCTACAATATACAGACATTTTTAATTTTAACTTATGTCTATGCTCTACGACCTTATTATTATCGGTGGTGGTCCAGCTGGCACCGCCGCTGGTGTTTACTCGGCTCGCAAAAAACTAAAAACCTTGGTCCTGACCCCCGACTTTGGGGGCCAATCAGCTGTTTCGCCCGATATTCACAACTGGATCGGCACCCAGTCTATTTCTGGTTCCGACCTAGCCAAGGCCCTCGAGAGTCATTTGCGGGCCTACGAGGGGGCCAATTGCGTCATCCAGACCGGTCAGGCCGGCCGAGTGGTTGGTCTAGCTAAATCTGGCGACCTATTTGTCGTC
The DNA here is from genome assembly GCA_001823065.1 of Candidatus Vogelbacteria bacterium RIFOXYD1_FULL_44_32. Lineage (GTDB taxonomy): Bacteria > Patescibacteriota > Minisyncoccia > Phycocordibacterales > XYD1-FULL-46-19 > XYD1-FULL-44-32. Next base: position 159,179 of record MHTJ01000003.1, on the reverse strand, counting down.
ACCACCGCCGACGGCCAAAGCGCCGAGGGTAAAACGGTGCTAATCACCGCTGGCTCGGTCAGGCGCAAACTAGCCGTGCCAGGAGCCACTGAATTTGACCAAAAAGGTCTCACCTACTGCGCCACCTGCGATGGCCCGATGTTTGCCGACCAAGATGTGGTGGTGATTGGTGGTGGTAATGCTGGTTTTGAGTCCGCCGCTCAACTCTTGGCCTACTGTAAATCAGTTACCCTGCTCCATAAAAATGCCGACTTTAAAGCGGACAAAATTACCGTGGACAAAGTTTTGGCCAATCCCAAAATGACTGGCATTTTAAATACTGAAATTGTCGAGGTGAAAGGTGATAAATTTGTCACTGGTTTAGTTTACAAAGATAAAATTAGTGGCGAAATTAAAGAACTACCAGTGACTGGTATTTTTGTGGAGATTGGTTTTCTACCTAATACCGCTTGGGCTAAAAATATTTTAGCCACCAACGATTTTGGTGCCATCAAAATCGACGCCCTCAATCAAAAAACAACTACCGACGGTATCTGGGCCGCCGGTGATTGTACTGATGCCCTGTACCATCAAAACAATATTGCCGCCGGTGATGCTGTGAAAGCCGTTGAAGATATTTACCGCTGGTTGCATTTAAAATAAAACCCTCGGTACTGGTGGTACCGAGGGAAACGCGTCATAGTTTGCACTATTTTTTGTAGCGCAAAAGGTGTTTTTTTGTTCTCCTGTTTTGTATTTCCGCCGCCTTAGTCCGTGCATACCCCCAAACCCATTCGAAAAACAACACAAGTATGCCCCCCAGGATAGCCCCAACCACTACTACCCAGTAGTAAATGAGGATATAACAAACAAGAAACAAAAAGGCAAACAAGCAAACCAGGGCCAAAAGCCCAGCAATCGGTAGCCCCAGCCAACAGAAGAGCCTCCTCCTCCACAAATCAGCAGGGGTCCGGACTGTGCGCGAGTCCTGAACCAAGTGTAATAATTTCCAATCCCATGTCGGAGTGACGAAATCGTTGGCGGTCACTTCAACCAACTTCACCGCCGGCTTTGCCGGATACCGCCACCACTTTTCACTGCAAAATCCACCAAATGAGTCAAAAATCCCCTCTCGATATCCTGACCGGAGAGGATTGTCATCGGGCTTGCCCGACCAATCATCCTCAACCAAAAGGTCGCGGTATTCTCCATCAGTATACGACGGCTTGGCCATCAGCCACTTTTTGGGCGAACCCATGGTTTGGTCTGTGGCATAAATCACCAAACCAATCACCGCATACTCTCCCAGTAGGGTGGTTTGGAACAAAATCGGTCGGGGACCACTTGAGCTTATCCTTTCTACCCGCCTTTCAATTTCAAACCACCTCTGCCTCGTGGCACTTCGGTTGAACCACCTAGTGGCGAGAATAAACAACACCCACATTCCACCTGCCTTTTCTTGCGATTGCAAGGTGGTAATCTCTTCTTGTGTCAGAGACCAATTGACAACCACCTCTCCTCGTTTTGTGCCGTTTGGCACATAGGCTGAAATTAACATTTAGTTCTCCTTTGCTGTTGCAGACCTGTTTCCTAAAAAATTACTACCACTTTTATTAGCTTAAATCAATAAGATATTTTCTCGACTAACAATTAAAAATTTGCTAGATTTTAAGGGTTAGTTTTAGGCTAAAACAATTTTTTGAATTGTTCGCCCGGCTCGGCCGTGGCGGAGCTTAGGGATTTTGGGACTAATCCGCCATAAGTGGACGCCCGAACATCCCGATGAAATCAGGGATGTTTTAGGGCGGTTAGCTCAGTTGGTAGAGCGCAACATTGACGTTGTTGATGTCACAAGTTCGAATCTTGTACCGCCCACCAAAATTTTCAGTTTCCGGCCACAAACCGAAGCGAAATCGAATTCACGCAATGTCGAACATTTTTCGGCGTCATATTTTCGCCGGTAAACAGGTGGCCCAGGTGGCCACCACAGTTGGCACAAGTTATTTCTGTCCGCCGGCCGTCTTGGTCAACACTTTTTAGCACCGCCCCCGGTATTTCATCATCAAAACTGGGCCAGCCGCAGTCTGACTCAAATTTATCTTGCGAGTTATAGAGTGGCGTCTCACACTGCCGACACACATACACCCCCGTCGCTTTAGTGTTTACATATTCACCCGTAAAAGCCGGCTCGGTGCCTTTGTCTATTATCACTTGTTTTTCGGCAGGGGTAAGAGGGTTCATATTGGCTGTAAAGTTTTACCAACCACCACCTCCTCCCCCGCCCCCACCGCCACCAGAAGACCCTCCACCACCACTACCGCCCCCTCCTGAAGACGAGGATAAGGAAGAAGTTGCCGAACTAAAACTAGACATTGAGTGACCAAAAGCAATCGCACTAAAATTGTTACCAGTTGGTCCCGAATACCACTCCGGCGGTGCCTTATATATCCCCTCAAATTCTTTGGCCCAAATGTCTACCACCCCTAAAGCCAGCGCATAAGGTAAAAGCTTTTCAAAAACCTCGGGGCTTTTTTCCGGCGCATTGTGAAATTGCAAGCGATCTTTTTCCGCAATTTGCAAATAATCTTTTAGTCCCAGAATATACTCTTTAGCTAGAGTTCCCTTTTCTGTTTTAGCTGGGCTGAAATGAGAAATTATCCCATAAATAATAATTGAGAAAAATATCCCAACCATAAAAGGAAAGGGATTGTCTGCTCTAAAAATTAGCATGCCCAAAATTGCCCCAAAAAATCCAGACGCCCAAACAGACATAAACGCCAGTATGAAGATTCTACTGCCGAGACCGTTTTTCATGCGACCTAAATTTTTGTAATAGCCCTTATTTAATAGACTATCTAAAACCGCGACCACTACCAAATGAGCTTTACCAAAAAAACTGTTGGCAAGTTCCGATAATTTAATTGTCTGAACCGAAACCTCTGGCTCTAAGGCCATAGCCATAAGTTTTTGTCTAGAAAAGCCGCCCTTCAACAAATCAAGTGATTTAAATTTAGGTTTGGCGGTAAATAGACCATCGAGCAATTTCCGGTCAAACTCATTTGGCAAATCAGCTGAATCTTTTAATTTTACTAATTCATAATCAACCGATTTTATAAATTTAATAAATCGCTCCTCCAATTGGTTAATCTTCAAATAACCTTTAGTAGCCAAATAAATAATTTCCGCCGAAACATTATCGTCAGATAAATTTTCATTGGCAATGGCCGCCACTTCCATTGGAGATAAATTATCAGGCACATCATATTGAGGCACAATCACACCTGCTCCTCGGGCATCCCGACCTTTCTTATACCAATACAAAAGTGAAAAAAGCAGAGACAAAATTGGTAAAATTCCCGCCACCATCCAACTCCAGTATTTACTAAAAAAATTAGCGGCCTCGTCTTCCGCAGAATAAGGAGTGGTTACCCCCTTGGCAAACCCCACAGCAACAGTCAGGCCTTCATTTGCCCTAAGTAGAGACGGGCTATTAAAGGTATAAATATTGTTATCCCTATTGACCAGCTCACATTTATTAGTACTGCCTTTATTGCCATAATAACAAGCCGATTGGGTCAGCGGGGCCCTAGCCGGCAAAACAACCGAAGCTTCCGTTTTATAAATAGGTATATTCCACTCGTTGCCGGTCACATTCCAATATATTTCATCAAAATCAGCCAACTGGCCAACCGCCCTAGTTGCACGGTATTTAATAATATAATTTTTCTGACCAGTAAATGTTTCCGCTGGACTGCCAATTTTTATTCTAGTATTTTTGCCATAGGCCGAGGTTTGGAAAATATATGGAACACCAGTTTCATCGGTCACACTTATATTTTCAAAAGACATTTTTCTGTCTTGGGAGGAGTAGAGGTAAATATCTCTATAAATACCATGACGCTCGACCGGCCCGGTGTTATAGGTAATCACTTCTGTGACATCAACCGAATTATCTTGATTTACAATAATATTAGAAACAAAAGAGATTATCGATTCAGCGGAATTGGTTTGGTCTTGGGCATAAGCAACTCCTAAAATACCCCCAACGCCAATAATTGTAGTAAAAGCCAACAAAAATAATTTTTTCATAATTTTAGTCATTATACCCCAATTACCTCCCCTTCCAACCCACAGCTTCTTGAATATTTTTATAACCATTTTGCCGTAAAAGTTTAGCCAAACCCAAATTAATCTCACTAACAAGCTGGGGGCCCTCAAATACTAGCCCAGTAACAAGTTGCAAGAGCGACGCCCCCAAACCAATTTTATGATAGGCATCGGTAGCGGAAAAAATCCCCCCACAACCGATGATGGTATATTGGCCACCGGTTTTTTTATACACTTGCGCGATAGCTCGATCAGCCAGTTCCGCCACCACTTTACCACTCATCCCCCCGACAGGAGGCACACTTTGGTCTAGCACGCGCGGGTTATTTCGGTCTTTGGTTAAATTAGAAATTATAAAACCAGCAATGGGGTAGCGGGTCGCCACCGCCACCACTTCGTCAATAATATCCGGCGTCATGTCGGGGCTGATTTTGATAAACACTGGTTTAGTGGTGGTAATAGCAAACAACCGCGCTAGGAGCTGGTCGAGGGCAACTGGGTCCCAAAACAGGCGGTCATTGGTTTGGTTGGGGCAACTAATATTTAGCGTAAAATAGTCCCCCGTGTCAGCTAGAGCTGAGAAAGAATAAGCAAAATCAGCAATGGCCAAAGGCACGGTCGAAGTAGAGGCATCATTGGTAAAAGCCAAATTGGTCCCGACGGGGATAATATTTTTTTTGATGCGCGGTTTGATGGCCTCCACGCCATCATTTTTCAGACCAAAATTTACGGCCAGTCCCTTGGACTTAGGCAATCGCCACAAATGCTGGCCCGGGTTCCCCGACCCAGGTTTAGCGGTCAGCGAACCCACTTCAATAAAACCAAAACCAAGCGCTGGCAACCAATTTAGCATCTGGCTATTTTTATCAAAGCCAGCCGCCAAGCCCACTGGGTTTTTAAAATACAAATTACCAATTTGTTGCCTGAGGGTGGGGTCAGCGTAGGAAAACAACAGCCGCCCTAAAAAACGCGTCACGCCAAATTTGCCCAACCAGTGTCCCAGCCCTACTGTCCGGTCATGCACAAACTCTGGGTTAAACCTAAACAAAATGGGTTTAATTAAAAGCACATACCCAAAATGTAAAATCTGATTGCGAAGGTGAATTAGGGTGGGCATGAAGTAGATTATGAAACTACAATCTTATTTAGTATGTCTATGCGTTTTTTAACATTAGGCATATTTAAGGGTAGAAATTTCTTTTTACCTAATTTACGGAGATATAAAGAAACAGAAAATATATACAATTTCTCCTTAAAATTTGATTTAAAATTTATTTTTAACTTCAACACTTTCTCTGAGAAAAAAGGGGTGCGGTCTTCTTCATTAGAAATAGGCATCCAATATAGTAAAAGTGGTTTCTGTTTATAATCTTTCTTATTTATCCTTCTCTCTTTTAGAAATTCCTTCACCTCTTTATTGCGATTAGGATCCATTCGTACAAGCGTTTTTGTCACAAGATTGGGTTCTTTATCTTTTGAAAATAACTTTTTCTGTTTTTCCCAATGGTTTAGAGCAACTTTTTTAGTATCATCGCTTTCTAGTCCTTCTTTCTCTAGTAAATCTTGTCCCCCAAAAGCAGCCGCCGACCAACTCTTTATTTCACATTGATATAATATTTTAGTGCCGTCTCTTTCCTCAACATATATCCATCTATCAAGCCACTTACCTTTCTTAGTACCTTGTTTGACTGGACCAGCAAAAATTTTTACTGTCTTAGCTTTTAATTCAAATTCCATATAATGTTTGAACACAAAAGCATTGAGATCTTCACCGACGACTCCGGCTATAGCAGACGCATGACCACGACTATTTTGTCTTTGATCAAAAAATTTTAGAGTCTCCTTTATATTTATTTTCATAATTTTATCACTTTTTCTCTAATCAAAAATAATCCTTCAGGGTAACAGCATCATCTTCATCGAGGCCCTGTTCATCCATAATCTCTTTAATCTGCTCGGCCTCATCCATATCTAAGCCGTGATTTTGGGCTATTTCAATAATTTCTTTAATTTCGTCTGGATCTTTGTCTTCTAACATGGTCATATCTTTATACAGAATCAATAATAAATCAAACTTGAATTCCATAGGCCCGGCCGATGGGAATTTTAACAGGAAAACCATTTATTTCACCGATGCGGGCAACCAGCCCAACAACAAGGCCGGCGCATTCCGCCTTTAAGTTTCGAAATTGCCTTTTCAATCCGAATATTTCTGGTCTCGGCTTTCTGGCCGGAGGTCACCCAGCAAATCCACTCATTACGGGCCAGTGGTGTAATATCTGCCCAGACGGCTTGCGCTGTCGGTGTTTTCATTAAAGCCTGTCGTAAATCCGTAGGCAATTTATGTACCACTTTAGTACTAATCTCTTTCTTAGTCATAAAACTATTCCTTCTCTTTCGGTGGTCCCCACTGCCAGCGGGGTTTTTCACCCTTCCAATAGCCAAAGGTAAATATTAGCACCACGGCGAGCAAAACCCCCAAGCCCGCCGCCCCGGGAGCATCATCGGTGTCGCCAATATAAATACAGAAAGTAACCAGAGTAATGGCAATAGCCACCACCAGCCAACCCTGCCAGCGCACTGGCACCCAACCCCAGCCATAGAGCTTTCGCTTAAACCACAGCCCCTGTGGATTGTCTTTTAGGTAAGAAATATATTCTTTAATCATATGTTTAATTATAGCAAATTACTTCCCAGTGGGATTATGCATAGATTAATAGTGCCCGACCCCATTTCTCATTTCTAAATTATTCTCTTATTGCAGTCTTTTGCAAAACACTAGTATAGAGAGGGCACGGGGTGTCAGTTTGTGGCGGACGTTTGGACCGTCATTACGTTTCATCAGAAGTCCGGCTATAGCCATCTTACGAATATGGTCGGAAGCATTCTCATACCCTATTTTGAGCCGCTCACTTATGTCTGCAACTGAGAGTTCTGGCTCTTTTTGGAGCAATTCCAAAATCTTCAACCGGTTATGATTAGCAACTCCTTTTATTAGTCTCTCAATCTTTCGGTAGTCTAGTGCCATAAATAAATTATATCACTCCTGATTTTCTTATACTAGTCTTTTGCAAAACACTAGTATAAACAAAGATGGAAATTGTCCCAGGAAATTATAGGTCCCTACAACACCCCTTCTTTTAGGGGGTGTTCGGCTATAGCGCGTTTTCATACGCTCGCCCGGTTTGCAAAAGCAAACTAAGGGGCGAACATTCGGCTACGAATGTTTTAGCCCAAACAAAACTATATTTTTCATTTTTTGAGTATAGCAAAATAAATTCCCCGCGGGGTTAAATAAAGGTGCCTGACACTGTTTCTAGGCTTATCAAAATAATTATTTTATAAAAATAGCCTGGGAGCGAAAGCGCTCCCAGGCCAGGATTCACACATTTCAATTTCAGGTCAGAGGTAGGACTTGCCGACGGTCCGGCTAATGTAAAATAGCCCACCGGCGACTAGGGCTAGCACCAGACCTAGAAGGCCAAAAGTACTGGTGGCCGGTACCGGCAGTGGCCCATCATGGGTCTGCCAGTCCGAACAGTCGAAGCCAACCGGGCATGTCCCCGGTCCGGCTGGGTCGCCCCACCAGGAGTGAGTAATATTCACCGTCTCCGTGGTCTCGTTCACACAACTTTCGACGTTGTAGACAAAACGCGAATCCGGGAAATTAACACCAGTGCTCGTGCCGGCGACGTACAACCCATACGGGTTGTTTTCGAAAGTGTTGCCGGTGCCCGTCGCACCCAGTACATCATAGAGCCAGAGCCCTATGCCATACCCACCAGCGTCATCGCTGTTGGAGAAGGTGTTGCCGATAAAGGTAGCACTCCCGCCGTAGACCAGGTTGAACTGGTTTTGGTCGAAAATATTGTCGGTAAAGACAAGGTTCTCCGCCTCATAGGTGTACAACCCGGCCTGGCTGTCTTCAACGACGCAATTGGTAACCTGTAACCCGTCGGAGTAGTAGATCAGAAGGGCCGAAGCGGTCCAACCGGCACCAGTGTAATCGATATTTCGGATCGTCACACCGGTGATACTACCGGTCACCCCACCAGACCCCGAGCCAAACTGCACCCCATTTTGAGCGGTAACCGCCGTCGGACCGGCGCCCGCAACAGTGCCACCGTTCCAAACGACATGTGTCGTCGGAGTAAAGGCGGTGCCGTTTTTCTGGAAGTTGTTAATATTCACGTCTTGGAGCTGCAAAACCGATGCTCCAGATGAACGAATACCAACGCCGTGCTGGCTGCCATCCAGTGGCGTACTTACAATACCAGTAACCGTTGAGGATGCCACACTCACTTCCGAGTCGTGAACCAAGAGACCCACGAAGCTGTTGTTGGTGTTACCCTTCCCGAGGCCGTCGATGTCGATATTCTCGATTACAACCGCACCCGTGCTACCGACAAAAACCACTGGTCGGAAACTGGTCGTTCCTTGGACCAAAGCCACCGGCATGGCATCGGTGGCGGCAATTGTGGCCCCACTCCCGACACCAATCAGGCTGATAGACTTGGTGACGAGCACCTGCCCCGAGTGCGAACCGGTAACCTCGATCACATCGCCAGGGGCGGCCGCGTCGACCGCTGTCTGAATCGTCGGAAAGTCGCCCGGCACTGTGTAAGTGACCGGGGCCGCTTTCGTGTCAGAGACAGACGTTTGAGCTTTCATAGCGTCAGACACCGCCCAAGAGACGGCCCCCAAATCCTCTACCGGCTGGGCGTGTGGTAAGCTCGGCCCTTCGGCCGACGCCGCTAGTGAAATACCACCAGCGACTGCGATAAACATCAATCCCAACTTCATAGTTCTCACTCCTTTTACCTTGTATAGACCAAACAAAGCCCGTGAATCGGGCTTTTAACCAACTACAATTATAACATATTTGAGAAAATATAACAATAACCAACGACTAGCTGTTTTTTACCAACATAAAAGTGAAAAAACATTACTGACCCTATTCTCTATTTCCCCATTTCCCGCCCCTTGGTATCAAAACCCCCAATTTTCTTATACTAGTGTTTTGCAAAATGCTAGTATAAACAAAGATGGGAATTGTCCCAGAAAACTATCTCCAAACAAGACTATATTTTTCATTTTTTGAGTATAGAAGATTGACCACCGATCAACATATTTCAAACCAAGCTCAGACCTATGTAGCCCTGTAAAAGTTCGAGTGGACAATCTTCGTGCGCATATTGCATTTATTGACTATAATTAAATTAACGATATGGAAAAAAGCACATTCTTCACACTTAAATATGATGGCTTCGCACTGCAAAACCACGAGATGGATGTAAAAGAGTTATCTCCTGCACTGTTCGCCCTTGGCGAAGCAGTAGAAGAAGCAAACCGCGTCCTTAATGGAAGCCGGACCAAGGTTGTCTTGAACGTACGAGCATTTAAAGACGGATCATTAGGTGTTGACCTCAATCTGGTTCAAGATTTTGCAACACAAGCTCTTGATCTTTTTAATAACAAGGATGTTGCCGGCGCATTAAACTTATTAGAAGTATTAGTTTATGGTGGCACTGGCATCACAGGACTGGTAAAGTTGATTAAATGGTTAAAAAACAGGAAAATTACCAATGTTATAAAACTCACATCTGGTAATATTCGAATCGAACTTGAAGACGATGACACCCTTGAGATAGATAATAAAACCGCAAAATTACTGCCTGTCGTAAAAATTCGCAGATCACTTGAAGCTGTTATTTATAAGCCACTCGCAAGAGATGGGATCGAAGAAATTAGTTTTAATTCTGATTCTGAAATGATTGAGACTATTTCAAAAGACGAATCTAGATATTTTATATCTCCAGAACTGCAAGAAAAGTTGATCGACGAGCAAGAGTACGAAATCAGTCTGCAAATCATTAGTGCTGTGTTTCAAGAAAACAATAAATGGCGCTTTTCTGACGGAAATACGAATTTTTGGGCTGAAGTACAAGATGGTGATTTCTTACGACGGGTACAGTCAAATAATGAGGCTTTTGCAAAAGACGACATTTTGCGCGTAAAAATTATACGAAAACAATTTGAAACCCTCGAGGGCCTAAAAACCGAATTTTACATCAAAAAAGTTCTGGATCATCATAGTGCACTTCAAAACTACCAGTTGCCACTTTCAGAAGCCTAGGAGAATTATAACCAATCAACAGGATTAAGTTTTATGGACAATCTCTTTCTCTTCTTGAGTTAACTCATATAGATCCATAACCATCTCGTCAATCTGTTTTTCTAGAAATTTCTGTTGCGCTGTTACATTTTTAGAATCATAATTATTATCTTTAGTAATATCTAATATTTGATTCACTAATTCTACAAACCTACTTTGGTGATCATGAGAAATATTGGGAATTGGTATTTGCTCAATATAGAAACTATAAAAATCCATACCTCTAATAGCGCGCCCATAAATAAAGTTATACGTATACCAATTAACTAAGGAAGAATTTAAATACGCTAACCAAAATTTTTCCTCTATCATTTCATTTAACTTAAATGCGGTTATTGTATTGGTAATAATAATTCCTTCGGAGTCAAAACATGCATTAATTCTTATATGCGGGGAAGGATTTTCAATGTGTGCAACAAGTCTCTGACATATTACTTTTGGTCTCAAAAACCCCTGAGCTTTTTTCCAATTCAATTTTTCTCTATTTTTTAGATACCTATGTCCTCTAATATTCCAACGGTCAATATCAATTCCTTTTAGTAATTTATTAGGAGTTTCTTCGTCAGAAAAAAAATCAATACCAATTCCAAGTCCTAAATCACCACTAACAAAAAGGTTCGGTTCTGATTTTCTCTGTATTTTCTCAAAAATACTTCTCGGGAAATATTCCAAGTATATCTGAAGAGTATTATTTTCTTTGAAAATACTGTCTTTGGTTGATTTGGAAAAATGATGAATCTTATCTTTTTTACTATCTAAAAAAGACAATTGGACTTCCGCGTTTTGTATTTTTTTAGCCAAACCAAATGCAGTTTGCTCAAGCAGAACTCTGTCAAACGCTTTCCCTGAATCCAATACAAAATGTAGATCATACTTTTTGAAGTAATTGGTTCTCCATCCACCCCAAGAGTCACCATAGGTACATTTTTTAGGGATTATAAAGGACAGAATACCATTATCCTTAAGCAGCGTATCAAATGATTTTTTACAAAACAATTCTGCAGAGTCTCCGCTTTGAAATTCAATTTTCTCAACTTTTCTAAAATACTCTTTCTCTTTTTTTGTGAGTACATCTCTGAATCCATAAGGAGGATTACCGATTACCACATCAAAACCACCCTTCTTTTTGAAGACATCACTAAACTCTAATCTCCAAATAAAAAATGGGCGAATGTTTTTACGTCGGAACTTTTTAATCTCAACCAGCTTATCTACTTTTTTTTGTTCTTCAAGAGTAACTTCAATGAGCTCCCATTTCAGGTTATCTATATCTTGTTTTAGCTTTTGTTTTTTACTTCTCTGAGACTCGTTTACATACAGCTCTATTTTATTTTGCAGGTCTTCCATTTTTAACTCAGAACCAGATTTTCCTAAGCCAAGAGTGTTTTGCATAACCTCATCTGAATCTCTTTTTTCAATAATATTTTCATCAAACAGTTTAATTCCTTCGTACTCAGAAATAAGACTATTTCCCTGCATAATCTTATGTTCAAGGTTAGGGAGTGGATGGGGTTCTTTTTCTTCCACAACCAATGCAAGCCACAGCCGAAGTTTAGCTATCTCAACAGCTCCAGGATCAATATCAACTCCATGTATTGAATTTGAAATTGTATGTAGTTTTAGATCATAATCAGAAATCTCAGATGAATTGTAGATATTTAAAACTTTTCTTGCACGTACAATCTCATTGATCATTCCCAGTGGAAAAGCCCCAGACCCAACTGCGGGATCAGCTACCTTTACCTCTTTAAGCAATTTGTCGAACGTATCTGCTTGCGCTCTTATTGACTCAGGAAGGAGTAACGCATATGTCTTATCTTCATACTTTGCACCCTTTGCTTTTCTGTTTTTTTCTCTTTCTAGGGCAATTTTATCATTCTCAATAATAAAATCTCCTTTGTTGATAAAAGTTTCAATATCTTCTTTTAAAACTTCTCCATTAGTTTCTGTTTCAAGATAGTTGATTAGGCTTTGTTGACACATATAATGTACAATCTCTCGAGGTGTGTAGAAAGCCCCTTTGCTTTTCCTATCTTTAATATCAAGAAGATTTTCAAAAACTTTTCCTAGCATTTCCGGATCAACTGCCACTTCTTTTTCTAATGGTTCGTTTTCGTTTACTGTAAAATTGTATCTATCAAAAACATCTAAGATACCGTCTCCGATATCTCCCTCTTTTGTTTTGTGTGTATTTGAAAATAACTCATCAGGAATAATAACATCCGTTGTCTCCCACTGATAACCATTCATAGGCTCAAATAATCCACCGTTGAGGAATGGCATCCGACAATTATTCAGTCGTGGATAAATTGATTCCTTGCCTCTGTCTTGAGCCAAAGCTTCATAAAATAAGGGCTCAAGAACATCATTAAAAAAGTTTTTACCATATAGGCCTCGTCGGCCAAACAATAATCTAATAAACTTTTTAGGTCCTTCCCCCCATTCTTTATCTGCCGCTACCCCAAACCACCCTTTTTTTTGAAGAAAATAAAGAAAAACAATTTGACCTAATGTTTTTTTAGCAAAGTCTACCGTTGAAATTTCCTTTGATTCAAAATCACTTTTTATCTTCTCATCCTTTTTCAATATTTCATCTAGATGTTCCTTCAATTTAAAGTACAACTCAGTATACTTATCAAAAAATTCTTTAGTGACTTTCTCTATGTCAAAAGCTAACTCTAGTTCAGTCAATGTGGGCCTTTCATTGTGAACCAAAAGATCTGTAAATCTACTTTGAGCAGTATGGCTTCCTTCGTTTTTTCCAACCAAGAATGACCATCTTTTAGCAGGTGTTATTTCTTCTTTAGTTTTTAGTTTCTCATCTACGACTTCCAGGGAATGTTCTAGCCTCACAAGCGAAAGTCTCCAGTCATCGTATTTTGGTGATACAAAAGCTACTAGAGCTGCGTTTTTACCATTCGTTTTTAAATAGTCCGCTACAAAGTTTCTCTGAGCAGTTCTGGCTCGTTCAATTGATAGAACATGATTAAGATGAACTTTTAATATATCGATTTCTTTTTCTTCACTATCTTTATAGTGTCCAATTATCTTATACTCAGAAACATATGCAGTGAAGGCATTTTTAATAAAAGGTCTTTTTTCTACTGGCTCATATTCCTTAAAAAGATTTGATACAAAAAGATTAAAACTATCCTCATCAAAACTTGAGCTAAATGTTTTATTGATTATTGTTGTTGCTTCTGTCTTATTCATGATTATTTACCAGTAAAATACTCTGAGAGAATTATTTCACTTCTAATCAGTGTACCTGATTCTTGTTCTTGCAGGGTTGGATTTAAGAAATCATTGGGAAGCAAAGTTTTTAATACCCCAAGTAGCTTTATTGGGTTTGCAATAATTTCTGGTGTGTCTTCGACTTTTTTATAAATTTTCTGTGCAATTTTCTTGGGCACACCTCCAAAATCCAATTCTTCAATTACTCGACCGATATACAACTCATCATCCTCTGTAAACCCTTTGTAATTTTTTATTTCTTTTGCCTTAAGGATTTTGGATAGACGAGCGGAGTTATCTCTACTCCCTCGTCTTGCAGAAAATTCATCCTCCTCTAGTTCATTCACAGACTTCAGCATTTCAAGATTTAACTTAAGAAGGGTGAAGTATATTTCATTTAGAGATGCACGTCGTTCAATTGGTTTAGCAGAGAGCATTTTAGCAGCATCAGTAAAATCTAATTCTGTAGAAACTGCAGCTTGGCCGGATTCGACTATAAAGAACTTCTGCAACTTGCCTTTTCTAAAGTAAGTTAGGAGCCGTGGGTTTTTGTCCACATTTATCCTTGCGGTTCTTGCTTTTTTAGGTAGCCTTTTTACTTTTTCAAATAAACTTGGGTCTTCATCTCTTACTTTTCTAATTTCCTGTAGATATCCAAGTTCACTCTCGACTTCGTCGTCTTCGCCCGAGATTAATTCTTTTGAGAGGATGCGACTAAAGAGGCTATGTCCTTCTGGAACTTCATTTTCTGTAAGAAGTTTTGCATCTGCACCAAGTAGAGTTATAAATGCTTGTATTTTTGCTTCCGCCAATTCTCTTAGTTTAATTTGCTCATTAGATTGATCGGTCGGAAAGAAAGTATAGGTAAATATTTTTTCGTGCTTAGCGTCAACGCGATTAATACGCCCGACTCTTTGCATAATACGGGTCGGGTTCCATGGTATGTCATAGTTGATAACAACATTTGCTTGATGTAAGTTGGCACCTTCAGACAACACATCTGTTGTAATAAGAATAGAGTAGTTATCCTTTTTATTCTTTGTGTTTGCATCAAAGTTTTGCATCACAATCTCACGCTCAGCCCGTGAACTTGCGCCAGAAAAATACAAAATTTTATTTGGAAAGACATCTTGCAGATTCTCTAATAAATACTGCGCAGTTTCTTTAGACTCTGTGAAAATAATTGATTTTCCTTCCACTACAGGCTTCTCTAATACAAGCTTTTCCTTAAATGCCAAAATCTTCGGGTCCCTATCAATCTCGCTCCATAGTTGTTTTATATTTTTAAGTATTTCTAAATCTTTTTTCAAATCAATGATAAACCTTTCGTTGAATTCTTCTTTTGAAAACTTTTCTGCTTTCCCGGATTCGACCAATTCATCGACAGCCATGATATTACCAGCTTCAAGATGGTCAAATATTTTTTGTGTATGTTTCTTACTTATATACACACTACCAGACTCAAATTCGGAGATAAACTTTTCATATGACCTGATAAAGCGGTGAATTGACATGTTAAACGCATAAAAACTGCTTTCTAGTCTCTTCACAAGCAGCATCTTCATAAACTTCATCATGTTTGTCTGTTGTTGCTCCTCCACACTAGACAAACCCTTATGGTAAAGCAACGGAGTATATCGAGAATACTTAAATTCAGTTGTAACTATTTTTATTGTCTGAAAGAAAATTTCATTTTCCTTTTCATTGAACTCATAAAAAACAGGTGCTGGATCCGCAACCTCAGGAAATTTCATCTTCTGTTCTTTCAAATCCTCACCGTAATATTTGACAATTTCTGTTCTAGTTCGTCGGACCATCAGATACTTCAACAATCTTTCTCTAATTATTTTTGAATTTGATTGAGTAACAGCTAAATACTGTTCTTTGTCTTTTTTACGATCTAAACCTTTAAGATTCTTTTCTAATACTTTGAATAAACTCTCTATATCAACAAGATTTGGGATAGTACTTTTCTTTACACGCTGAAACAGTTTAATTTGTGAGAGTAAGTCACTAGGTGAATTGTTATATGGAGTGGCGGTTACAAGTATAACTTTCCGTCCTCGACATATTTGAGCAAGTTTAGCATACGTCTCAGTTTCTTCAGTCCGAAACCTGTGCGCCTCGTCTATTAGCACTGTATCGAATTCAGAGTGAAGCCCTTTTTCAATAATTTTATCCAGTGCACCAATAGACATACACTTATAGTCTCGGGATCGAAACCCAAAATTTTTAAAGGCATTTTCCCAACTACCTTCGTTGTTTTCATCAATAAGATGAGGAGGAGCCAAAACCAAAGTCCTCCCTCCGAGCTCCTGGCACAACATGGTTCCCATGTATGTTTTTCCGAGACCAACCACATCTGACAAAAATACTCCTCCGTGTTCCTCAACAATTTTTTTGGCATTAATTACAGCATGATCTTGATACTTTAGTTCTTTGAAATTTTCTGGTCTGTATCTATGTTCAATTTCATTGTCCTCATTAATTTCTTCTTTGAAATATTCGTATAAGAATTTTAAATACAACTCATAAGGTGTGATGTCCTCACGCAACCAAGTATCTTTTTCAATTGTTTCTGTGTATCTTTCACTTACATCTACACCTTTATTCCATAATTCTTCAAATTTATTCTTTGCGTAGTCATAATCAGACGGATTCTTTAACTCGACGTTAAACTCGAGGTTGTCTACAAGACCACTTTGAGTAAAGTTACTCGAGCCAGTAATAACTCGCCCAATATCTCGATCATCTTCTTCGAAAGTCATTATGTAAATTTTTGAGTGTATTTTTTCCTCTGGATAAGCTCGAATCTCGAGCTTATCGCTTTTGATCCATTCTAGGAATTTGTACACGCCACTTTCAACTTCATAACTGTTATCACTCTCTTCCATTTCTGCTTTAACACTGTCGCCGACAGTATCACTAACTACTTTATGAGATTGAACTTGTTGTAAAAGATTATAGGTTTGCTTGTTTGTACTGATACCAATCAAGATTCTAATTTTTTCAGTCTTTTCGAGTTGAGGATAAATAGCGTAAAAACCACTTGTATAAAAATAACCAACTAAAACATCAAAAAATCTAGTATCTTTAATTAACTTACTAAATCTATCCTTTAGATTGTTTCCCCCCTCATTTGTTATAAAAGTTAAGTCAGAGTTCATGTTTCAATTTTATAGTATATTTTAACCCACCACTTTTTCACCACCGGTACGGACGGGGTCGAAAGAATAAAGCCGACCCTCTCTTCCGCCCCAATTTACCTTATCGTAACAAAGACCTCCAACTTTTCCTATCTCACCTCATACTCCCAACCGGCCCGCCAAGCGCCGCGCTTGCGCCAATCATTGGCAAAAGCCTGCTCCCAGGTTTCGCCTTTTAGTAGTACATCGAGCGCGAGCTGGGGGGCCTTGTGGGCGACAATAGCAATATGTTTACCATCGTAATCGCGCTTTAGGTCGGAGAGGAAGCTTGTCACCCGCGCCTTCACATCTTCATAGCTCTCACCACCAGGCATCGGGGTGGTGATCGACTGCTCCTGCCTTGGCTCCACATCGGACGAAGGGTGCCCATTCAACTGGCCATAGTTGCACTCGCGCAAACGCGGGTCGGCGATGATCGGTATACCTGCCTCACCCCAGGTGAGATGGGCCGAATCTACCGCTCGCTTTAAGTCCGAACAAAAAATCGCATCAAATACCAAGTCTTTAGTTTGCTCGGCCAATTCCTCCGACTGCTTCACCCCCAGCGCCGACAGCTCCGCATCTTGCCAGCCAGAAGAAATATTTGCCTCATTGTCGACCGTCGTCCCATGGACAAAATAGGTAATTTTAACAGACATGATTATATAAATTTAATATATTCTCCTATTCGCGCGAATTAGGGATATATTTCACCCACCACCTTTTTACCACCGGCACCGAGAGGGTCGAGAGGATGAAGCCGAGGGTCGGGACGATGGCATTTACAAATGGCCGAGGGATATCGGCCGACAGGAAAAAGAGAACGATAACGACATAAGTAAGACCGGCGATGAGGATTTTCCGGGTCCAGCTGGTCTCCCACGCCTTATCCGCCTCCACCCGCCTATTTCGCTCCTGTATTTCCCCCAATTCTTGCTTGATTTTTTCGAGCTCCTCCATGCCAAATATCGTAACATCTCCCCCGTTTGGTTGCCACTTATTGGGAATATGAAGATATGGAACGCTTCGCGTGCAAGGTTGTTGTGGTCCACAATAATTCACTCATCGCCATTCGTGAATTTTCCAGACCCGGTCTCGCTCGTTTTCTTTACTAAGAAAACATAGCTCCGACTTCACAAAACGCAAAACGGACTGAAGCAGTTCAGTCCATTTTGTCGTTTTGTGACCCTACAGAGAATCGAACTCTGATTACCGCCTTGAAAAGGCGATGTCCTAACCGTTAGACGATAGGGCCCTAAATCCTCCTTTGGCGGATCGGGCGAACAGTTTTAACAAACTGTTTTAGCCAAAAAACACCAAAAAACGAACAAAACTAATATAACATTTTTTTGAAAAAAGCCAAGAGTTAGGGTAGGATGTAGGCACTAGGTAGCCCCCTTGGAGTTGCCTGCCCATCTGGAGAGATGGCTGAGTGGTTGAAGGCACCGGTTTCGAAAACCGGCATACGGGCAACTGTATCGGGAGTTCGAATCTCCCTCTCTCCGCCATGAAAATAATTATTGGCTCCACTAGTGAGCGTAAAATAGATATTGCGCGAAAAATTTTGACCGAACAGCTATCTCTGTCTACCGATTTACATATTGAAGGGTACAAAAGCAATTCTGGCGTACCAGATACGCCCTACGACAAACAAACTTTTGATGGCTCAAAAAATCGCGCCGAAGACGCCAAAAATAATATCCCGTCAGCCGATATGTGGGTTGGTTTAGAAAGTGGTCTAGTCGAAAGATATGGACATATTTACGAAGAAGCTTGGTGCACGATTTTTACAAAAGATGAGACATTTTACGGTTATTCTAGTGGCTTAAAGGTTCCCGATTTTATTCTTGGTGAGATGAAAAAACTAAATAAGGAACACTGCGATGTTATGGCTATATTAGAAGAAAAATACGGCAACCTCCCCAACGATACATGGGGAACATATTCAGGAGGAATGATCGCCCGCGAGGTGAGTTTAGAGGAAGCCCTTCGCAACACCTTAATTCAAATTATCGCGCCTGACCATAGTTTCTATAAACAAAAATGAAAATCCTCGCGATTGAAACCAGTTGTGATGAAACCGCGATTAGTATTGTGGAAGCCGAGGGTGACCAACAGTCGCCCTCGTTTAAGGTGCTGTCACATATTGTTTCGTCGCAAGTTGAACTGCACGCGGTTTGGGGTGGCGTCGTACCTAACCTCGCTCGGCGGGAACACATCGCCAATCTTATCCCGGTTTTAGAAGAAGCTCTAGTTAAAGCCGATCTTTTACGCGAATGGGAGCACCCCGATATGTCTAGCTCGGAAGCTATCCTTATCCGCGAAATTTTAGACCGCGAAGAAGGGCTGGCGGAAAATTTAATATCTTTTTTGTCATCTATTCAAATACCCGAGATAGACACTATCGCTGTCACCGCCGGCCCCGGCCTTGAGCCAGCGCTGTGGGCGGGTATTAACTTTGCCCGCGCTCTAGCCACCGCTTGGATGAAACCCTTGGTGCCGGTAAACCATATGGAGGGGCATATTGTCTCCGTGCTTGCAGACGGAGAAAGCACAAAATACGAAGCACGAAATCCGAAACAGGTACAATTTCCAGCCGTGGCCCTACTCGTGTCTGGTGGCCACACCGAGCTTGTCTTGGTGAAAAACTGGGGCGAGTACGAGCGCCTAGGCGAGACCCGCGACGATGCGGTGGGTGAGGCCTTTGACAAAGTCGCTCGCCTCCTCGGCCTACCCTACCCCGGTGGTCCCCAAATTTCGCGCCTTGCGGCCGAGGCCCGCGCCCAAAACCTAACCGGCGACTGGCAGCTCCCCCGCCCCATGAAAAACTCAGGCGACTACGACTTTTCTTTTTCGGGTATTAAAACCGCCGTCCGCTATGCGATAGAAAAAAGGGGCGAGCTAAACGAAACCGACAAACTCACTTTGGCCCGCGAATTTGAAGATGCTGTCGTGGAAGTCTTGATCGCCAAAGCAATGTCGGCTTGTGAAGAATACAATGCCCCCACCCTGATTGTGGGTGGTGGCGTGATTGCCAACCAATACCTGCGCACCCAACTAGCCAAAGTTTGTGCCGACAAAGGCCTCGCCCTACTGCTACCAACTCTAGAAACCTCCACCGACAACGCCACCATGATCGCACTGGCTGCCTTTTTCCACCAAGGAGAATCGTCTGGGCCAGATAGTATCCGTGCCCAAGGCAACCTCAAGCTCTAACTTCAAAAAACCCTTATAGCGTGGTACGATATTCACTAATGGATCAGAAGCTAACCAAACCATACGACCCAACAACAACCGAGGGTCGAATCTACGAAACTTGGGAAAAGTCGGGCTATTTTCAGCCCGAGGCTGATCGGCCTTGGGCCGACAACCCAAAGACCAACCCCAACTTCGGCAAAACTTTCACCATCATCATGCCGCCGCCAAACGCCAACGGTCACCTGCACGCTGGTCACGCTCTTTTTATTACGATGGAAGACATTATGACCCGCTACAAGCGAATGCAGGGTTACAAAGCGCTGTGGGTACCGGGTGCCGACCATGCCGGCTTTGAAACCCAAATTGTTTACGAGAAAAAATTGGAAAAAGAAGGTCGTTCCCGTTTTGGCATGGAAGCTAAAGACCTGTATGACGAAATCTACGCCTTCACAATGGAACACAAAAAATATATGGAAGCGGAAGTGCGAGCGGTCGGTGCTTCTTGCGATTGGTCGCGCGAAAAATTTACGCTTGATAAAGATGTGATCGAAAAAACTCAAACCACTTTCAAAAAAATGTATGACGATGGTTTGGTCTACCGCGGTAAACGGATTATTAACTGGTGTACCAAACACCAAACTTCCCTATCTGATGTCGAAACCGAATTTAAAGAAAAAAAAGAACCGTTTTATTATTTCAAATATGGCCCCTTTACTATTGGTACTTCTCGCCCCGAAACCAAATTTGGCGACAAATATGTGGTAATGCACCCCGCTGACACTCGCTACCAAGAATATACTCATGGCCAACAAATAGATTTGGAATGGATCAACGGCCCCATTACCGCCACTGTCATAAAAGATGAGGCGATTGATATGGAATTTGGCACGGGCGTGATGACTATTACCCCATGGCATGATGCGGTGGATTTTGATATTGCCCAGCGCCACAATTTGGATAAAGAACCGATTATTGATTTTAAGGGCAGACTACTACCGATTGCCGGCGAATTTGCCGGTCTGAAAATTGCTGAGGCCCGACCAAAAATTGTGGAAAAATTGCAAGCCAAAGGGCTACTGGAAAAAATTGATGAAAATTATTTGCACAATGTTAAAGTTTGCTACAAATGCGAGACCACGATTGAACCGCAAATCAAAGAGCAGTGGTTTGTAAAAATGAAACCGCTGGCCGCTAAAGCGATTGAGGCAGTGAATGAGAATAAAATTAAATTTATCCCCGACAACTATCGCAAAATATTTTTGTATTGGATGGAAAACACCTTGGACTGGAATATCTCCCGCCAAATAGTATGGGGTATATCGATACCGGCCAAAATTTGTGATGCTTGTAGTGATGGCACACCAGATTTAGACAATACAATTACCACCTGCAAAACTTGTGGGGGTGAAATGCGCGCGGACACCGATACTTTTGATACATGGTTTTCTTCCGGCCAATGGCCACAGTTGGTACTCGGCTACCCAGAGGGTAAAGATTTTGAAACTTATCACCCGACCGACGTGATGGAAACCGGCCACGACCTTATTTTCAAATGGGTCCCGCGGATGGTTATTTTTGGTCTGTATCTAACAGGCCAGATCCCCTTTCACACGGTTTATATGCACGGCTTGGTCAACGATGCTCAAGGCAAAAAAATGTCCAAGTCTAAAGGCAATGTTGTAAACCCGATTGAGATTGCCAGCAAATATGGTATGGACGCCTTGCGGATGGGACTAGTGATTGGTAACCCGCCGGGGTCTGACTCGGCGCTGGCTGAAAATAAAATCAAAGGCTACAAAAACTTTGCCAACAAGGTGTGGAATATTAGCCGGTTTATTTTGGAAAGTACCGAAGGGATAAATTTTGACGGCAATTTTTCCGCATTTACTCCAGCCGACCAAAGTCTAAAACAAGAACTGGCCGACCTTTTGGTAGATATAACTTCGGATATGGATAATTATCGCTTTCACTTGGCCGCCGAAAAACTTTATCACTACACTTGGCACCGCTTGGCCGATGAAATAATTGAGGATAGTAAAAATATTCTAAAAGGTGAAGATGTGGTCGCCAAAAATTCGCGTGCGCAGTTTCTCCATTTTGCTTTACGCCAAGTTTTAAAATCATTGCACCCCTTTATGCCATTTTTGACCGAAGAACTTTGGGGTATAATAAATCCAGGCGGTTCACTCCTTATCATCGAGCCGTGGCCTCATTTATAACCACTAAATAAACTCCACCTCTAACGGGATGCTACCGACAATTGATTTAAATTTAAGTATGGCGGTCTTTTCCTTGGTCGGCGGTTTTGCGCCGGCTTTAATTTGGTTGTGGTTTTGGCTCCGCGAAGATGACCAAAAACCCGAACCAAAAGCGATAATTGCCGAGGCCTTTGTGGCCGGTGGACTTTCGGTTGTCTTGGCTTTTTTAATCCAAAGATTTCTCGCCGACTGGGCCACCCGAGCTCAGTGGACCGGCTTTGATTATAGCAACCCCAGTTTTTCGCTATCATTTTTAATATCGTCGGCGGGCTTTATCTTTATTTGGGCGGCCGTCGAAGAAATAGTCAAATTGTCGGCCGCTTATTTTACGGGTTTTCGCAGTCGCAACTTTGACGAACCAATTGACGCGATGATTTATATCATCACTGCCGCTATCGGTTTTGCCGCGGTTGAAAATACTCTGTTTTTACTTAGCACCCTACTGTCGGGCGAGACCAGCATCTTTTTTATTTTGACTGGTAATCTACGCTTTCTGGGAGCCACGGTGGTCCACATAGTCTCGTCGGCTATTGTCGGCGGGATGATCTCCTTATCTTTTTGTTCGGCCCGGCTCACTAAAACCACTGCGATTATTATTGGCTTATGCACCGCTACTTTATTGCATGGCGCCTTTAATTTTCTTATAATAACCTCTAGCGGAAGTGGAATGCTTAAGATTTTTGTTACCCTCTGGCTTCTGGCTATCTTTATAATTTATTTCTTTGAGAAAATAAAAACCGTTATCTGTCGACCAAAAATTTTAAAAGAATCAATTTAAAAATAATCTAAATTAATCATATGGCAAAAGACCGACGCTCATTTTTTGAAAGAATAACTGGCACGATTTCCGTGGCTGACGATCATGACGATTTTGCTGAAATTATCCCCGAGCCAACTCGTACCCAAGCTGATTGGACCGAAGAGGAGGTAGGTGAGCTGGCTGTTGATGTTTATCAGACCCCGAGCGAAATTATTATTCAAACTATGGCTGCGGGCGTCAAAGCGGAAGATTTAAATATCAATATTACCCGCGAAATGGTGACGATTAAAGGCACGCGCGAAGCGGTCCGCACGATTGCTGACGAAGATTACTTCCAACGCGAGCTGTATTGGGGTTCATTTGCACGCACTATCCTCCTGCCCGCTGAAGTCGAAACCGAAGAAGCCGAAGCAACGGAAAGAAATGGGTTGCTGACAATCAGACTACCTAAAATAGATAAAGACAAATCGACCAAGTTGAAAGTGAAGACGGGACAGTAGGTAGGTAAGATATTTATATGGATTTTCGTAATCTGTTAGAAAAAATAAAATCTCTTTTAAATCGAAGAGAGTTTATTGTGGTCGCTGTCTGTTTACTTCTAATTGCAATCTTCTGTACTGGATATGTGTTTTGGCCCCAAAAAACTATAGTTTTTGAAGATGAATACCAACTTAATGGCAACATACTATCTTATAGAGATTGGGACGGAGGGGCAACAACCACAATTAAGATTAGGGACCCGAAAACTCTTACCTATATAGGTGACGGATATTTTAAGGATAAAAACAGCGTGTATTCTACCACTGCCTATTACTACCAAAAAGATAGTAAAAACAGCCCAACAAGAATCAAAGGAATCGTGCCCGACATGGATCCAGAAACATTTACTATTTATTACTCACCAAAAGAAATACCACCCAAAGGCGGTAGTTATTATATAAGGGAAAACGATAAGATTAGTGTCATTATAAATTTTTACGAAACCTTTAAGCATCCTTTACCCGAAGCCGACACTAAGACATTTGAACTAATAAAATGGCCCTATGCCAAAGATAAAAACAAAGTTTTCTATCAGGCCGAAGTGGTAGTTGGCGCTGACCCCAATACTTTCCAACCAGTGTCTAATTACAGTTATTTTAGAGACAAAACTGGGATATATTTCGAGGGTAAAAAGGTAGAAAATGCTAATCCAAACGAGTTTTATGAGAAGAAATTCCCCGGCTCTTCACTCCTGTTTGGTTTAGACAAAACTAATGTCTACTTTGAAAATCAGAAACTGATTGGTATAAACCCCTCTACTATGACCCTCAACGAAAAAGCCATTGTTTCTAGTGAGGGAGTTTCTTGGTATTTAAGTGGCCACTGTGGTGATATTTGGTATATTCCTGAATCACAAGTCCCAGACCCAGAAAATTATCGGGGGCCTTGTTGATGTAAAATTGAAAGTGAAAACAAAGCAGTAAAAAATTTAATCCCCCGCGAGCCTAGGCTCGCGGGGGATTTGCTGAAACAGCAAGATTCAAAATGGTATACCGTGGGTAACCAAAAATCCCTTCCAAAAAAACCATCTGCGTTTGGGAAGGAATTCACAGGAACAATCACGGCAAGCGATCACTTCTTTTTCCTCATAGTTCAATTCCGTCCGAAGTTGACCAACAGAACCACAGTTGGGACATTTCTGTCTCTCTTTTTTCGGGTCAATGAGTGCCACACGTGCAATCCACTGACCCTCTTTCAAATACTCAGACATGACGAGATCCTCCTTCTTAGAAGTTTTTCTAAATCCTGGATAAAATCTAACTGATGGAGTGGAAAAGTCAAATTAGAAATTTGTGGGGGCGGGTTCGGTGTCAGCTCACATCAATATTTTAGTTCGCTAATTTATTAATCTTGGGGACGGGAACTTGGAAACCCCCGCCCGCCATCGCAAGCTCAGGCGTTGCGGGCGGGCACGGTTTTCCAACACTCGCTTCGCTCGTTGCCTTCCTCCACAAAAACCTCCCGGTTTTCGACCTTTCCCCACCCGCCCCCAAGCACACACGAAAAAGACCCCTTGCGGGGCCTTCGTGTGTGCTTGGGGGCGGGTTCGGCGTCAGCTCACATCAATATTTTAGTTCGCTCCACTCCTAAAATATTGTGTGGCTCCTACCCGGACTCGACTGTCTCGCAAGCTCGACATGTCTCCGTCTTTCGAACCCGCACGCAAGCCGAGCAGACGGCTTGCTCCCCAAGCACAAAAGAAAAACCCCTTTCGGGGCTTCTTTTGTGCTTGGGGGCGGGTTCGAACCGCCGACCCTTCGCTCTTCCAGAGCGTTTGGACTATATCATCATCCTTTCTATAAATAGATTTTGGAGGTGGGCGCTTCCCTCTACAGTAGTAGAAGTACTCCCTTTCGGGATAGTCTCTACACCTTCCGAGCACTACTTTTGAATTTTAGAAGTTTATAAAATTCAAAAGTGGTGCTCGGCTTGGCTCGGGATTGTCGCTTACTATACAGCAAACGGTTTTCCCCGAATTCACCCACTTTTTCAATCCACTTTCCAGTGGAAGGGCCCGAAGTTTTTAGGGTCAGGCGAATGCTCTACCAACTGAGCTACCCAAGCATGTCAAAATATGACCCTTATTTTATAGCATGTTTAAGACCAGAAATAAAGCCCGAAAAAATGAAAATTTACCGCCCTGGAATGGGCAAATTTTGGAAAACCCCGTTTAGCTGATTATACGCGGCTAAAACTTGGTCTAAATAGGGCTGAAGATAATAGTAAGTCCAAAGGCCGATACCCAGCACCACCACCCACTTCAAAACCGAATAAATCGCCTCTAAACGGCGATAGGACAAAAGTTTTTTCAACATCCGGCGATTATCCTTCC
This sequence comes from Candidatus Vogelbacteria bacterium RIFOXYD1_FULL_44_32, assembly GCA_001823065.1. Lineage (GTDB taxonomy): Bacteria > Patescibacteriota > Minisyncoccia > Phycocordibacterales > XYD1-FULL-46-19 > XYD1-FULL-44-32. Next base: position 133,411 of record MHTJ01000003.1, on the reverse strand, counting down.
CGATCGCCAAATTTTCTTCTAACAAGCTTTTTGTTTCCTCATCCATCCCGTCACTATAACTCAAATGGTCCTAAAAATCAAAAAGGCCCCGAGCAGGGGCCTTTTCTCATTTCCTATATTTTACTGACACTTGAGCGCTGTTCGGCACTGAGCTTTTTGGGCCCCCGCGAGCTGGTCGCAGGCGGCACACTGAGGCGGATTGGCAGTGGCGCCAGCCGAAACAGAAGCCGAGGCCCCCGCTCCCACTAGACCGGCCAAATCCATAAATTTAACTGTGGTTGGTTCTACAAATTTAGAATCATCCACCCGCCAGCTATCACAATCATAAGACACATTTTTATCGTCAAAATTTAGTGGCGTTTTATTATCTCCAGTTTGTGTCCCGTCTTCAGGAACAGCCATGGTCACCCCTTGAGCCTCCCCATCAAGCCAAACAAAAACTTTTTGGTCTTTCATTATCATATGACCAACTTGGTCTTTGCCCTCAATTTTAGCGGTAAAATCAGCCCGCATTTTGGCAGCCGAAGCGACAAAAACTTCACCAGTTGATTCACTGCCAGCTTCCGTGCTAGAAAACTGACATTGCACCGCCTTACCCCCAGTTATTAGCTCCCGCAAGCTAGTGGAAGCAGTATTATTATCATTGTCATCAGTTTGATCAACCGAACGGCCAGACAGCCCAACCCAGGCCAACAGGGCCACCGCTAGCACCACCACTGCCCCAATAATATAGCTTTTATTCATTATGTTAAAAATAGCTAAAAATCTACTAATAGTTGGATTATACCCCCACCAGAGACGGCGGGCAAATGATCAATTTTCTAATTAAACTGTGTGCCCCTTATCGGATCACGAGTCGAACCTGGCGGGCATGGTTGGCGGAAGTGGCACGATTATTCTTCGAAGATAGTGAGCCAAGGTTGGTTGCATGATTAAGGGCAGGATATATGAGGTGGGGTAGAAGTGATAGATGAGTGAGTGTAACTAAATATGACATGACACTGGTAAGATACCTTTAATCAAACAAAAAAGCGCCTCCCCGATAAAAGTCTACGGGGAGACGCGATGGACTTACAAATAGTAGCCGCCGTTACTAATTAACGGCTGGGCCAGCCTCGACTTGGCCAGTCGACTCCAGCCGAAACGGCGAGACGACAATGCGTGGTTCGCAGTAAATGGGCCGGACGTCATCGCCATTGGGGTCCTTCAACAGAACCCACGTCCCTTCGGCCGATGCTGGCGAGAACAGACCATTCGGATCTGCCTGGGGCAGAATAGCAAACCCTCCTTGGGAGTAGGACCCCGCGATTTTCTGGGGGTTAGTGAATTGGGTAGCGTAAGGAATACCATACCCAATCGTCTCTCCTAAGTAAATGAGCTTGCCGGTTTGCTCCGACTGAAGGTAGGTGTAGGTGACCAAGCCTTCCTGATCTCGAAGCTCGAGAATGTCCTTCAAGATCTTCCGCTCGCGAAAGTTCTTGATCGCGGGCATACCGACCGACGACGTGGCCTCCTGCAACAGCACCTCTTGCTGTTGGCGCTGGATGGTATCGCTTGTGGGTCGTTGTTCACAATCCGACTCGGCTCCAAGCAACACAAACGAGCATAGGCAGAGGGATAGTACGGCAATACTTTTCTTCATTCGACATTCTCCTTTCGTCCACTTCGTGGACTAGTAGTTGGTTTTGGCACTCTTCAACCCCTTGATGAAATCGCGGAGATCGGGTGGCATACTCTCTTCGGGATAGTCAGCGGCGCGATGTAGGATGATCGACGCCAGCGCTTTCTGATGTGCCGGTTCGGCCTTGACGTACTGGAACTGCATGTTCTGCAATTCCTGAATCATACCCTGGTTGTACGCCTTTGACTGCTCGAATGTCTCGCGCCGGACTTGCTCGTACTTGGGTGCGAACACCCTGTACATAAAGAAGTCGTTGCCCTGGGCGAGCCAACCGACACCAAGAAGCAGAACAATCACACCTACAAAAACCGCAACACCAACGACGAACTCTTTCATGGCTGTTTCCTCTTTTTTTGTTAAGTGGTCATACTATTGGCCACATCTTTTAAAACCCAGATAGACTCTAAAAGATATGGCCAAAATCGCAAGATATTAATGTACTTTGAGCTGGTACTATTACTAGCACAGATTTATACTTTGTCAAGTCATTTGGTATGCCGTATATCAATACTCTTAAAACTGAAAAAGTTATTATTTTTAGGGCTTTTTCGTGAGGCTGGTCTATATTGTTCTTGTGCTCGAACCGACTTTTTGGCTTAAATTAAGAATTTTTTCGAGTCTGGTACGAATTGTGCCCCCGGCAAGAATCGAACTTACATCAGCTCGTTAGGAGTGAGCCGTTCTATCCATTGAACTACGGGGGCAAATTAAAAATGGGCTTACGCCCATTTTTACATAATTTTTTTGCTTAAGCTATAAGCCAAGCTGAGATTTTATTCTATCCTCATCAAAACCAATAGTCATCTCGTCACCAATAAAGATAACTGGCACGCCCATTTGGCCACTTTTATCAATCATCTCTTTGGCCTTAGCCCGATCGGCTACCACATCAATATCTTCAAATGGAACATTGTTCTCCTTAAAAAAATCCTTGGCCATATGACAAAAATGGCAAGTCGGGGTGCTATAAATTACAACTTTTTTATCCATAAAAATAGTTATTAGATTTTAATTTGTCTATTGTAGCATATTGCCCAAATAGGCGGAAATGTCGTCAGTAGGAGCGGTCTTATTGCGCTTTTGATAGCCACAATCCACACATTTGTGGGTAATAATAAACTCATCCCCGTTTTTTTCTAGCTGTTCTGGCTCCATCAATCCCCTGCACTCAGCCGCCCGATCCCCCGGGTTTATATCCACATGTTTACTCCACAAACAAAACGGACAGTGGTTAGTGTAGCCATCGCCTTTTACTGCTTTATCACAAAAGCCACATATAAAATCTTCAATCAACCGCTTAAAATTTTCAGCCATAAATTAAGGGTGCGGGCAGGGGGAATCGAACCCCCGTCTCAACCTTGGGAAGGTCGTGTCATGCCACTAAACTATGCCCGCAAATTTTATTTTACGAAAAAATGTCCGCCAAGGCTTGCCAGCCGGCCTGCCACCAGCCACCACTTTTTTTCGGGGTAGTAGTGGTTGGCCGGCTGGCATCCTCGACGACAATAACCATCTTTTCGCCCGGCAAAGTGACGGAGAAATTTTGCCGCAACGCTTCTTCTTGACCACGGTCCTTACCTAGCCAGCCAACCTGGGCCGAGAGCTCGGCCTTTTGCGCTTCTAGCTCTGCTAATTCGGCCTCAGCTTGGGTCCGACCAGCCACCGCCAAACTATTTTTAGTCTGCACCCCCCAGAGCGCTTTGACCATAAAGAGAATGAGTAAACCCAAAACCACCAAAGAAATTTTAGAGTAAATCATTTTGCGAACTCGACGCTGACCTTGAAAATCTTTCATTATATGCCTATACTACTACAATATGTTATACGGGCGCAAACAACAGAAATATATGAGAATTATCGCGATGATTATTGGTGTTCTCACCATCATTAGCATGATTGCTCTCTACTCTCTGCCTTTCTTATTCCGTTGATTTCATCATCTTGAGGAAAACTTCTTGCGGGATATTGACCTTGCCTATTTTTTGCATTTTCTTTTTACCCTTTTTTTGCTTTTCCCGCAACTTCATTTTGCGCGTAATATCACCACCATATAAATAATCAGTCACATCCTTACGAATGGCCGAGATGGTCCGGGAAGCAATAATCCGCCCCATGGCTTTGGTCTGAATTTTTATAATAATTAGCTGACGGGGTAATAATTTCTTAAGTTTATCAGCCACATCCTCTGCTTCCAGCTCGACTCGGCGCCGGGCCACCACCCGTGAAAAAGCGGGCATCACTTCTTCATTGATAAGCACATCGAGACGGACCACATCAGCGGGTTTTACCCCCACAATATTATAAGAAAAGCTGGCGTAACCAGAGGTAACACTTTTGACCTCATCAAAAAAGTTGCGCATCAGCTCGCGCAAAGGCATAGCTAATGACAAATTGGTCCGATTGTCGCCAAAATTATCCATATCAGTAATCTCGGCTTCGTGGTCATATAAAATAGCCATTAGACTATTTAAATAATTGACCGGTAAAATAAGTTGAACCTTGACCCAGGTTTCCAGCACTTCCTTGTTTTTTAAATCTTCGGGAAAAAGATGAGGCGAATAGATGGCTTCTAGCCCACCAGTGGTTGTATTTTTGATCTCATAACTAATCGTCGGCGTCGCTATTACGAGATTTAAATTAAATTCCCGTTTTAGTCGTTCGGTAATAATTTCCATATGAAGCATCCCTAAAAAACCCGAACGAAAACCTCGGCCCAAAGCCCCCGACGATTCCTCTTCAAAGGACAAGGAGGCATCCTCAAGGCGCAACCGCTCTAGAGACTGTCGGAGTTGAGTAAAATCATCTTGGCTCTCGGGATAAATACTGGCCCAGACTACAGGCGAGGCCAGCTTATAGCCAGGCACCACCGGTAAACCATTTTGGGGTAAAACCAAAGTATCACCCACTTTGGCGCCACCGGCTTCCTTGATCCCAGTGACAATATAGCCAATCTCGCCGGCCCGTATTTCAGGCGCTGAAATTTTAGTGGGCATAAAAACACCCACTTCTAAAATACCAAATTTCTCGCCCGACCCCGCAAAAATGAGAATGTCACCTTTGGTGAGCGCACCATCAATCACCCGCACATAAACCACCACTCCCCGATGTTTAGAATATTCAAAATCAAAAACTAAAGCCCGCGGGTTATTTTGGTCACCGTATTCGGCCACCGGCGCGGGGACACGCCTAATGATCGCTTGCAACAAGTCATTTACACCAGCACCCGTTTTCCCTGATACCGCCATAATCAATTCCGGCGCCACCCCCAAAAGCTTGGCAACTTCCAACCTGGTTTCTTCCACTTTTGCACTCGGTAAATCAATTTTGTTGATGACGGGAATAATTACCAAATTTTCCGCTCGCGCCATATCTAGAACTGATAAAGTCTGCGCTTGCACTCCCTGCGTTGCATCTACTAACAACAAAACCCCTTCCACCGCCTTGAGGGCCCGCGACACTTCATAGGAAAAATCAATATGCCCGGGCGTATCAATTAGATTTAAAATATAGGGCTGACCTTCGTGCTCATACTCCATACGCACTGGTTGCATTTTTATGGTAATCCCCCGCTCTCGTTCTAGCTCCATAGAATCTAAAACTTGCTCTTTCATCTTGCGCTTTTCAATTGTGCCCGTCAGTTCTAGCATCCGGTCCGCGAGGGTGGATTTACCATGGTCAATATGGGCGATAATGGAAAAATTACGGATAGACTTGGCAGTCATAGACCTAATACTAGCGGAAAAAACTGGTAGAGCAAGCTAAATTTCCTCGGCCCCCGGACTAATCGGATTACGCCAAACTTTGGCCGACAAGGCCGAATAAAATTCTTTAAGCTCAACACTCCCCAAAACCCACAAAGTGCCAATCGCAAAGATAAGTCCCGCCAACCCAGCCGCAACACCTTGCGAGATAATCCCCAGATAAGTGGCTTGGTCTACCAAAGGGACAAAGAGCGCCAAGGTATGATAAGCCACAAAACCCCCAACGATTGCCCCCGCAAAAGACCGCCAAATGCTTTCCGTTACTTCGGGAGCAAAAACCCCAAAATGACGCCTAAAAAATATCCAATATAAACAAGCATTTAGTAAAATACCCCCTGAATAGGCCAGCGGAAGCATGAGAATTGAACCCCCGCTTAAGTCTTCGATACGCAATAAGTTTTCGATAAAAAACCGAAAGACTAAAACCTGATTAAAAAGATGGGTAAATAAAATGGCCAAAAAGACTATGGCAGCCGATGACGATAAATTTATCAATAGTGGTATTTTAGTATTATTGCTCGCGTAATAAGCCCGCACAAAAAGTTGCACCAGCCCTTGCGCTGCGACCGAAATAATAAAGAGAGCCAGCGCCGCCGCCACCAGTCTAGTGTCTGACCAACTAAAATTACCGGTCCCAAAGACAATGCGCACCAAATGAGCCCGCAACACAATAAACAAAGTCATCGCCGGTAGTGACCAAAACATAATATGCCGAATAGCCAGCTCAATTTTGGCCACAAATTGGCTTTTCTCACCACTGGAAAATAAAGCGGCGAGAGTCGGAAAGGCGGCCACCGAATAACTCACCCCCACTACAATCAGCGGCACCGACTGGAGATTAAAAGCCAGATTAAACACCGTGATCGAGCCCGCTACCATAAGAGACCCGAGTGCCACCAAAACCGCCAAGGCCAATTGGTTACCAGACAGGGCAATAGTTCTAGGTAAAGACACTTTAATCACGGTCCAAATTTCGGCCCAATTTATTTGCCGGACAAAATGAAGTCGCACCCCGATTTGAATAATACTTGGTACTTGCACCAAGAGATGAAATAAGGCCCCGATAATCACTCCCCCCACCAAACCCACCAAACCAAACTGGGGATAAAAAAAGATGAGACCAAAAATTATACCCACATTATAGACAACTGGACTTAAGGTGTAAGCAAAAAATTTACGATAGCTTTGAGTAACACTGCCAAGTAAATTGGAAATCCCTAAAAGTAATGGTGATAAAAGAAGAAGCCGAGACAAAAGCACCAATTGGGCCAAGGCCTCCGGTCCAAAACCGGGAGCAATGTAGGTTGCCACATAGGGCATACCGGCAAATGCCACCAAGCCGACCAGCACCGTGACTCCAAAAAAAACCGTAAATAAATTACTTAAAAATCTCTCCACCTCAGCTTCACCACCAGCTTTACCAGCCCGAATAATAAAAGGGATGAGGACGGTCACCGACACAAACGATGCAAACGAAACATAAATCAGATCAGGCAAACGAAAAGCACTATAATAAATATCAAGTTCTGCTCCTGCCCCAAAAGTCGCTGCTAGGAGGCGGTCACGCAACAAAGCCAAAATCTGGGCTGACAGCGCCGAAATAGCCAGCAAAAAAGCGGCCTGATGGAGACCTCCCCACTCCTTAGACAATAGCGATAACAAACGGGCTACCACTCTAGTTTAAATTATTTTTTCTGCTCCTTAGTGGCCTCAGCCTCGGTGGCTTGGTCATCTTCCTCAGCTGGCTCTGCCTCCGCTGGTGCTTGCTCACCCAAACCAGCTAGAGCTGGTCGACCGGCGCGTAAATTGCGCAATATTTCCTTCACCTCGACATTGTCTGGATTATAGCGAGCAATTAAAGCAAATTGTTCAATCGCCTTCGCGGTCTGGCCAAGCTTATCATAGGCTAGACCAAGAAAATATGAAGCATTGGCATTTAAACCACCCGGACTAAAACTAATAACCGAGCGCATCGCATTAGCTGTCCCCTCATAATCGCCCGCTCGGTAGCGTAAAAACCCTAGCTGGAACAGCAAACTAGTGTCATTGGGTACCGCCGCCAAAGCTGTTTCTAGTCGTTTAATCGCCGCACTAGTACCAATATCTTCGAGGTCAAGTTGAGACAACAACAAAATGGATGAACTATAATTAGACTTTATGGCTAGAGCTTTTTCCAGATAAGTGCGGGCCGAAGCAAATTTCCCCTGAGTAATTTCTAATCGAGCTAGACTCAATAAAATCTCGGGGTTATTTTGATTTTTCTTGGCTGCATCTTCATAGGCCACCTTGGCTTGATCATAGGCTCCGGCCACACCCAAACCAGCCAAATACTCATAAACATTACCGAGAGCCACGGTACTGCCATAGCTACCTGGATCGAGCTTCACTGCTTCTTGAGCCGCTGCAATCGCCGTCCCAATCATATTTTGTAAAATTGGTTTGGCCGACTCACTTTTTCCCTCGGCCGTACTAATCAAACGATTTAATTCCTCAAGCTTAATTCGTGATAACAACCGATAATATAGTGGGTCTTTAGAATTTAGTTTGATCGCCGAAATAACCAAACTATCAGCTTTGTCCACCTCACTCTTAGCGAGCGCCACCGTCGCTTGCTGATAGCGAACAACTGACCAAAAACGTTGCAATAAAATATAACCGCCAGTAATAGCCATAACTAACAACAAAACCAACACAAGGAGATAAGCAAAATAAGTGCGCGGATTGGAATTTATCTGAATAGTCTTGACTGGTAATATTTTAGCCACAGTTAAAGATGCTAAAAACAGTCCCGTCATAACAAAGAGCATAGGCAAGCCGATTGCATCCGGTGTATAAAGAAAAGAGGTAAGCCAGAAATAAAGTGCTCCCACCCCTGACAAAACCACCAAAAACTGGGTCAAAGGGTCATTGGGCAATTTACTAATAGATTTGACGGCGACATAAACCAAAGACAAGAAGAATAAAACCAGGGCCAGCGTACCAGCCAAGCCAGTGGTAACCACAAAAGTAGGGATAATGCCAACCGAATCAGCAAAATCAACATTCCAATACTGCAATTCATTGACTACGCGGGGGCGGTACGAAGCCCAGGCATTGGAAAAATTATTCGGACCAATCCCCGTCAAGGGGTCACGTTTTAATACCTCGGTCGCTACCATCAACGTACTAGCCCAGCCCGGCCGAACCTCCACAAATGACACATTGGCCTTAGCATAAATAGTATTTAAGCCATCATTTAGAGGCCCACCAGGTCGACCGAGAATAATAAAAAGGAGAGCGAGTAAAAGAAAAAAGAATGATGGTCTAAAAACTTGACGACCATCGAGAAAACCGCGCCGCACTTCAGTTTGTTGACCTGCACTAGCCGCTAAGGCATAAACAAAAACAGACAAAGCAATCACTCCCGTAATTATCCAAACAATCGTAAAGTTGGTAAACATCAACATCAACAATGAAGCCACAAAAGACGCGATGGACAAACGTTTTAAAACTAGACTAGTCCCCAAGGCGGGCAACTCCAACATAAATAAAGCCACTAAAGCGGTAAAGCCAAAAAACACTGCCGTCTCATACCATTTACCAATCAACACTTGGGGTAAATAATTGAATAAGCTCGGCCACAACCAGGAACCAAGGGGAACAACCAAGAGATAATAGACCGCCACCACTAAGGCCGCCAAGGAAATTCCTAAATATAAATTAAACAAATGTTTCCGACTATCCACAAACAAAACAATAAAGAAAGTGAGCGCGGACAAAGCCAAAATCGACAAAGCCGTGCCAGACTGATAGAGTGAGCCGAGTAAAGAGTGGCGAACCCCAGTGGAAAATATAGCGCTGATAATAAAGGACACCGAGATAAGTGGTAAAAATATCATTGGTAGGGACCAAGGTAATTTTACTTCCCCGTCTTGTAGACGACCCACCAGCCACAGGGCAATCGTAACTACCAATACCCCCAAGAGGAAGAACTTTTTGGCGACATCGGGCCCGATTCCAAATTGGGACAAAGAAATTAAGGGTAAAATAATAATACCCACAAATAAAGTAAAGAAGGCGGCGGTATTGGCCGAAATCATTGACCGTCTAACGGGGGCCAAAATAGCTTCTCGGGCCGATTCAATTTTAACGATGGGCATAGTGATTTTGGTTAATTATTGATTTTCTCTATTATACTAAATTATGAAAACAAGCGCGAATAAAAGCCAAAACACTAGGCACCCCCAATATTTGTCAGTCAAAGAAGTCGCCGAATTGCTTAACAAATGTTCTAGTACTATTCGCGCTTGGGATAAAAACGGGGTGCTCAAAGCCAGGCGCCAACCCAACACCAACTACCGCCTCTATGAGGCCAGCGCTGTGGCTCAACTCGCCGCAACCCTCGGCCAAACCAAAAAAAGTAAACGCGAATTGTTACCCTAAAGAAAAAACCCTGCCGTGAGGCTGGGTTTTTTCATATTTTTAGTTTGTTGTCTATAAGCCGAATTCTGTCCCTGTGGAATAAAAAGTTCAAAATATTCACAGACACTGACAGTTGTCCTGAATCTGTTATACCTCTAAACTTTAAACTCTTTATTCCACAGGGGATGACCATTTATCTGGGATGATTGTCACCAATCACCTCGAGCGATACAGACTCAATGCCAAGCATTGAGAATACGATCTTGCACGTGAGTAAGGATTTGGCCGTTTCAACTTCTACCTTTCGATAGAGCTCACCCCACCCGCCGTCAGGCGGGTGGGGTGCCTTTTAGTTTTCACCTCTAGGCGTCTCTGTTCGCACCTCGGCGCTTGCGCGCGACAGGTATTACCTGCTACCCGGTTACTTTAAAAAATTAAAGTACGTGTTCGGACTTTCCTCCCTATGAGATAATTAAAACCTCATCGAGCGATCATCCAACAACAAACTAGGTTAATTGTAACATATTTTAGCCAAAAAACAACCCCTGGTTCTGGTGGTTGTTTTTTGGCTTGAAAATAATATAGGTTTTAGGCCGATTGGCTACTAGTGGCTGACATATCCACTGGTATTTCAATCTCACAAGTCCCCCCGGCGCAAGCTAACTCTTTTTTCACCTCGGTCTCATCTTTTAATTCGTAGCTCATAATTTTAGAAAAATCCATATCCGCAAAACCCTTAACCAACTCCTGGTAGCGGGCTTCGTCTATTTCCTCGTAAGGAGCAAGCTGGTAAACATGCTCACTGCGGGGCAAGAAAGATAGACCGCCAATCATCTCCCAATTTTCATACAGCCAGTTGGCCACGACAATCCACTCATTTTCTCCCACCGAAATCGTCACCGAGGGATTGTGCTCGGTATAATTTTCTTTGAGCATTTGCCAATACTTTAATTGTTCTAGAGCTGACAAATCATCTTTAAAAGTGCTATTGTCCGGCGCTTTGACGGGAAAATCTAGCACATAAGTGGTCGCTCCTTCTAATGATTGTCCCACTTCCGGGTTATAAGGCACTCCTTGGTCCTTTAACATCTTAAATAAAGAATCAGTCGCGGAAATCCGAATCCGGCGAATATAGTAGGCGGCATGCCGAGGATGCATCCCCGAAGCGGCGTCTACCGTCTGGGACACCGTGCCCGATGGTTTAACACAGGTAATAGAAGTGGATTCATTGACCCCAAAACGTTTGGCATATTCTTTATTCACCTCGATGGCATAATCACGCATTTTGCGCAAAGTTTCAGCATTGCGCACTGCGGGACAGTCCCACTGACCAGTAATCGACACCCCTAATAGCCGTTCTTCCTCACAGTTTTGGCGCCACTCATCCGACAAATAACGAAACTTAGTGAGCGTCGATTGGTAAGTGCCAAGAATGGTCGCGATGCGTATTTTCTTGAGCAAAGTCTCTTCGGTATCTTCCGCTCGGGCCACCACCTCCGACAAGTTACAAAATTGTTTTGAGCGCAAAATAATCTCCCCGCACGGATTGGTGCCAAATTTATCAAAATGGTTAGCCGAAATCTTGCGCCGACGTTCGGGCATCGAGGTCTTCAAACCACCCCGATTGAAAATACCTCGCTCGCCTGTGCCCGACTTTACTAAAGCGGTCCACTCAGCCAGAAAATCAGAGGCGGTGGGCTTTTCATTGTACACGGCCGAGTTGTTGGCCAGACTCCGCTGGGGGTCAGTAATCCAAAACAAACCTTTCTTGGCGTCACGAATGTCTGTATCATCAAAATCTGACAAGGAAATGAGGGCACTGCGCCGGACACCCCCCGCCACTACAATTTCCCCAATCTTACAAATAATATCGTGGGCATCAAGATTGGATAGGCGCTTACCTTGTTTACGTAAAATATGGTCACGGGTAAAAGTTAAAAGTTGACGCAAGGGTTCCGGGCCAGATGACTTGCCCCCCATCGTTTTTAGGCGCGCTCCCGCCGGCCGAAGCTGAGAAAAATCAAAATCAACATCCTTACCGTCATACCAAGTTTTAAAGCCTAAAGTTAAAGCATTACACCAACCCTCTTTGGAATCTTCCACTGTATGAGTGGCAATTTTTTCCCCAGTTTGTCTTTTGATAATGGGCAACTGTTGAATATTTTGACTTTCTGCCGCATAACCAGCGCCCGTCCCACACATTGACACATACATAATTTCCGCAAAATCTTCCAGCTTGGTCGGGGCGATATAAGAACAGTTGTAGGCACAAACATTGGTCGCCCGAGCCGCTTTGCCGGCAAACTGCATCAGGCGCATCGAGGGCATCGCTTCTTGTTTTAAAATAGTTTGACGAATTTCATCATATTCGGCCTCAGTCAAAAGCGCGCCCATATTTTCCTGCATAAAACTAATATACCGTTCGACGGTTTCAATCCACGTCTCGCGCCGACCCTCGTCCTCAATCCAGTTGGCATAGGTCCGGTAATAAACAAATTCGCCCAAGGGATTTTTAAAATATTGCTTACTGCGGTCCACAAAATCTTTGACCTTATCTGGAATATCACCATGCTCCCGCCTCGCTTCCGACCGCCGTTCGCGGTATAAAATATAAGCTTTAGCCACCACTGGAAATTGTTCCAAAATCAGCGCTTTTTCCACTAAATCCTGGATCTCTTCCACTCCGGGAAGATAGTCTTTGCCACTAACTTTGGCTTGATTTTTGGCTAGTTCGGCCAAAACTGTTGCTGTTACCTTTTCGGCCGCTTGTTCATCACCCTCACCGGTTGCCTTCATGGCCTTCCAGATAGCATTTTGAATCTTCACCGCATCAAAAGGCAAGATAGTACCATTTCTTTTCATAATCCCAACGAGGTGCAATGACTCTGGTGACATAATATAAAATTAGAGTAAAAATTTATAATTGGTAACAAATATTATATTACTCAACCGCGGTCCAACCAAATTTTTGGGGGATAAATACCCAGTCAAAAAACACGACCAGCAAAAAGGCAAGCTAGACCTGGTACGGGCCTTAAACGGCAAGCTAAAAACACCACCAAATAAAAAAACCAGCCTGTGGTCGCTTTAATTTTTTAGCACTTTTAACTTTTAAATCTCAACCAAAATATTGAGCCAAAGATCAGCACAGTATTAAAAGCGGAAATAAGACAATAAGTACAAAAAGCCTGCAAAATAACGGCTTGGACATAGAAAAACCAACCAGAAAAAAGTAGCCCTAATACCGCTAAAACCAAAAGTATATTTTCTCCCCTTTGAACCTTACCCCCTTTACTCCATAGATAAAAAGCGAGGATAAAGACCGCTATATAAAAAATAAATCCCGCGAGGGAGGCCGGTACAAAACCAAACAAAGTGGAATAAGAGCTTTGCAAAACCGTGTCACAACCTTTAACGGCAATACATTTTACCGTCCCACCCAAAATCTTTTCCGCTAAAAGATAGGAAGTATCCAAAATCCCCACCAAAGAAAAAACTAGGGTTGTGATGAATAACTGGACCCGACTGATACCACTAAATTTTTGTTTTAGGTTAGAGTTTGGCATTGGCCGTGGTTGTCGCCAAAGATTGTTCAATCAAACGGGCAAAATCCTCGCTGGTGCGTGCAACCACTTCTTGACCATTGAGGAAAAAGGTTGGGGTGCCCACCACCTTGGCAGTTTTAGCGCTCGCCACATCCGCTTGAATTTTGTTAGCTACGACTTTACTGTTTAGTGCCGTATTAAATTTAGTTAAATCTAAATCAAGTTTTTTAGCATAAGCAGTAATTGTTTTTTCAACTTCCGCTACACTAATTTTAGACCAATCAGCTTGCTCGGCAAAAATAAGGTCGTGCATCTCCCAAAACTTACCTTGACCACTGGCCGCTTCACTGGCTTTAGCCATTAACAGCGCTTTATTGTGCTGAGGCAGTGGATAGTGGCGATAAACCACAGTTAAACCTTGGGGGCCATAGGTTGATGCCAGTTCATTGACCAAAGGTTCATAAGCCGCGCAAGCTGGGCACTGAAAGTCACTGTATTCGATCAGTACCGCCTTTGGGGTTGTAGTCGCCCCTTTGGTGTGGTCAGTGGCCGAAATCGTCGCCACGTCTCCTATGTCCTCAGTATTTTCTGGTCGATTGGTCAGCCAAACCCCCGCAAAAACTAGGAGAATTGCCCCCGTCACGAGAAATACAGCCCAGCCCATTTGGCGGGTCGCCCGCGCCGCCTCTTTGCGGGCATCACGCTCTTGTTTAGATTCTTTAGTGTCAGTCATAGGGTCAGTTTAACATATTAGATTAAAAAATTTAAGTAGCTAAAACAATGAAACCCCACGAGCGCGAAGCGCTCGTGGGGTCGTCCAGCGGAGGAGAGGTTCTTATTCTGTTTCCAGCTCGCCTCTTGGGCGAGGAGAAACAATTACCCTTTTAGGGGCCACTGTGGCCCACCTTGCGCTGGAGTGATGGGCAGAGAGATTTAGGCGCGGAATTCAAACGCGCCTTTCCCCGACCGGCTGGGCATCTCGGGGGCCAATTCCCCCATAGAGAAAGCTTCGTTCAACACCTCTTGCAGAACCTCCTGCATAAGATACAGAACCTCGGCCTCCACCAATTGGGGATTATCTTTCAAAAATTCCCCAATTTCGCGCCGGAAATCTTGCGGTATCCGGCGATCTTTCCGGACGTGCCTTTTCAGCAACGCCAGGGCAATCTCGCCCCGTCTTTCCTGTGTTAACATAGTCTCACCTCCTTTCTTTACAAAAGTTAATGACCACGTACATCTCTAATTATACCAAAAATCAGACCTTTGTCAACTGCCTACTTCCCCGCCCAAATATCATAGCTTTTTATCTGGCCGGAATAGTTGACCTTACTGTTTTCTTTGCCCCCACTAGTCACAATTATTTTAGAAAAATATTTGGCCAATTTTTTCTTAACATCGGTTTTCTGGTGGTGGTATTTGGGCACCTGTATCTCTTTTCTATCAAATTCGATTATTATGGGTATATTTAAAAATTTTAATTAGGCAGTGTAAAACCCGCCAATATATAAATAATCAGTTATGGTTGTCACCATTTTTTGATAGCCCTCTGGCTTTAGATTTAAGATAAAATTATCATGCTTTAGATATTTAGTATTTATTCCCGGATCAGTAATGTCATAATTCTTTCTAAATTTTTCCAGGGAAACCACCTGCCCTTTGTCATCGGTGGCCGCGGTCAGGAACGCTTCAAAAGCTTTAATCAAATTTCCTTCATGCTTTAAAATCCAATTCTCTACACCCGCACCACCCATACCACCATCTTCTAATTTTTTATAACAATGACCAGCTTTTAGAACTTCCTTGGCTAAAACAATATTAGCCACCACTTCATTTTTAGTATCTGCACCCACGGTCTCTTCGATCCAATCCAATCTTTCTTTAATAGCTTCATGGGTACCAAAAATCTTAACATCGGCACTGCGATTGAAACCGATATCCAGATCAATTGGCTCAGCAAAAGTTCGGCCGGCTATTTCCCTAACCCCTTTTAGTCTTAATTGATAGTAACCCCCTTGATCCACATGGGAGTCATTGCCTTCATAACGACAAGCTAATATCAGCTGCTGGGCAATCGTTTCGGCCTTAGGAAAATCATTAGCGTCGAGACTAAGCATTAAATCAAAGTCAAAATGGGTATCAAGATTGGTACCACGACCAGTTGAACCAATGTCTTCGAGACGAGCACCCAAAATTCCCGTGTCAAAGCGATTTTTCAGGTTAACTCCCGCCTCGCTTAAGGTCTCGCGGACCGAGTCGCTTATCACCCTCATCGCCTCTTGTGATAAAGTCTGAGATTCGTAAGATTTTTTCTTAGTTTTTTGGATCTCATTATAATGAGCCTCTTCTGGCTTTGTCTCTGCTACCGCAAGCGGTGGTCCGTCAAACCTATCTAACCCAGCAAAGGTTTTTCTTTTCTCGTCATACATTTCAGGTGTAAAAATAATTTTCCCTGTCCGATCGGCCACCGGTATATAATAGCCATTTTGGCTGATTTCAAAATACAAATTATCTGGTACTTTGCCCTCCAGATCATTGGCAATAATGGCATCGACTTCGGTAGTGGCAAAACCAGTCCTAATTCCACAATGACGAGCAGTGGCCAAATCGCCACCCCCAGCCCCAAAAAGCTCGTACTGCGCTTTTTTGTTAGGCCCAGCGGAAAACTGCCCATGATTTTTGACTAAGAAGAGAAGAGGGCCATAACCAGTGGCCAAAGACTTTCCGATTGCTCCGGCAAATCTAGTGCGCACATTGTCCGTCTCCGTAAAATCTTCGACCAACACTTGGCTTACGTCTGTATCAAAAGGGGTGGCGTCAGATTCGGCTTTGCCCCCTAAAAATTCTTTGGCCACCGAACCATTTTGTAAAATATCTTCAATAAACTCGGCTCTTACCCCTTTCAAGAGGTCCCCCGGTGCCACTTCTACATAACCGTGGTCAGCTTGCTGGACTGCTTCAACATTGCGCTGGTGGGCTAGCTCTTTAGCCGACTTCATCCGCTCCAAAACTTCGCCCATTGTCCGGGCGCCAATCGGGCGCAAAAACATATCGGTGATTCGGTCGGTAATCTTTTGTCCTGGTCCAACTTTCAAACTTTGCTTTAACTTTTCATATTGATTTTGAAGATCTGGGTCGGCAAGGGGACCAACCTCGGCCGAAGAACCCAACTGGGAAACCTCAAACAAGGTTCGCAGTTTGGCAAATACGGCCTTCAGTAATTGCTCATCTTCTGTTTGGAGTGAGTCAAACCCTTCGTCTTCGGCTTGGTTTAAAACATCTTCTCCTAAAGCTAAAACTTCCAAATAGTCTCGCAAAGACCGATTGGCCGAGTCAATATGGACCTGCAGTAAATCACTAAGAAATGTCGCCTGCACCGCCCGGCCTCTCTTCTTTTTTAGTTCTGGGCTGGGGCATTTTTTAACTTGCTGAGCCAGTACCGCCGCCGGGTGGATAATCTCAAATATTTTATATACCTTACCGACCAGTGGAAGATTATTTTTGACAAAAACTTGTTCAATTTTGTCATAGGCCGCCACTGGGTCACTGGTCGCCATAATTTCTCCCATCAAACTATTTTTCAATCGTTGAATTTCTTGAGACGGTGACTGGTTAATTTTGATGATAACCGAAATATAGTCTTCAATCTTTTCTGGGGGGATCTCTGAGTACTTATCTACATTAGCGTAAACAAATTGAACAACCCGTTGGTCATCTTTTATTTTTCGAAACACCTCCAGTAGTCCGATGTCACGGATTTTGACTATCTTATCTACCGTAAAAAGGTCAAGATCCCCTCGAAATGAGCCAAGATACTCGGAAATTTCTTGATAAATAGCCTCCAGATTAGCTTCATCTTTTTCAAAGGCCACCAATTGTGGTAAATATTGCAAAATATCCCTACTGGCTTTTACTTGCTTGTCTTCCAGCGTATAATGCCGCCCGTAACTGTCGCCATATTTCTTGAGCCAGAAATCTTGTAATTTTTGCAAATCAGTAACGGTAAAACCATTTTGCAATACTTCAAGCACGGTTCGCAGACTATCTGATTCAAGTCGAAATTTAAATTTTTCTGACCCAGATGACGGTCCGTTACTTTTTTCTACTAGTAATAAATTTTCCAATATTGAAACCGCCTTTAATATTTCTTCGTTTTTATAACCAACTAGCTGTTTTATTAGGTCAATTTCACTAGAACCAACCGTATTTCCGTCTGTCTTATCGAAAAGCTCAAAAATCCGTAAAGTTTCAAGCGGAATTTTCATATAGCTATTAAGCTCCCTCAAGTGGAAACCGCCCACATAATAACCAAAACCCCTCGTCCGTCTGTTTAAGTGCTTGATCAGGGCGATTCGCTGTGGCTCAAACAAAGCCTCTATCTGTTCTGGGTGAGAAAGAAGAGCGGTCACATAGGAGCGGTCCGACTTGGCATAATCTTCGTTTATTGAATAATCAAAGGCGGTAGATAATTGGTTCAAGAGCTTGGCCTCCACCTGCTCTATCAGAAGAACGTCCTTGATGTCCTCAAGACTGGATTTTTTTAGAATCGAGCGCAATAGCTCAGTATAAATATCATCGGCCAGAATTTCTTGCCACTGATCTTTGTTTTCTACCATACCCATAAAAACATCCAACTTGCACAAATTTAGGTTGTAGCCCAAAGTATGAAGTTTCTCATATAAAGCCACTGTGTCGGCCGCCAGTAATTTTTCTTGGTCTAACTGATTTGGAATATCGAAAATACTATAAGGAGGGGTAAAGTCGGACAGTCCCAAGCGATAGTGGTACTGCTTAATAAACCTGCTTACAAAATCAATAGCCTTTTCGTCGCACAAAGACTCAACCGCTCTTTTATCACCCATAATTTTGACAAAATCATCAAGATCACCAAAAAAGTGGTCTGCCCCAGATAGTCTATTTAAAACACCGGCCACCGCCATGGCCGTAGGGTCTGTCTCCAATATTTTTAGTTTTTCCAAATCGGGATCCGTTGGTTCAATTTGTATCCCTACCAAGCGGTGAAGTTTTTTAGCTATAGCCATCGCACCTTCATCTTTTTCCAGAGACTGTAGCGCAGATGAATTAATAATGTTCGCAAAGGTTTCCAGTCGAGCTTGTGAGTCATTATTACCAGAAAAATTTTTACTCTTAAATTCATCAAATAATTTCTCAATCTTAAATATCCCTTGTCCCACCAATTTTCTGGCTTCCCCCAACAAACCGACTTCGTCTAACTTGTCAAAAAGTTCAAACCCAAATTTACGGATAATTTGAAAATCCTCGCCCGCATGTTCACCCTCAAAAATGTTCCGGTCAAGACAGTCCGGGAGCATATACATAAGATGTTTGGTCTCCCCACCTACGGTAGCCCTGACGGCTGACGCGAGCTGTGGTGTCAGCTTTTCTACATACGGTGAAGAACAAAGTTTTTCTAAATAGCTGTCATAAATATAGTCAAACGTAACCCCCACCTGAATAAGCCATTGGAGTACCTCCACAATATGTGGGGTATCAATAAGTTCCCGCATTGTTTTGCCAAAATAGTAATTATGTTCTACAAAATTGTTTGCAAAAACCTCTCGCCCCGCTAGCTTCAACAATTCGGTCACTTCTACTGGATCGTGGCGCAGATGTAAGTACGATCTCAATTTATCTTGGTCGCCCCGGTCAAACTCATTTTGTGGTTTAGCCATAACATATGGCATCTCTTTGGCAAAGGAAATCTCGCGGGTCGGCTCCTCACCCATATGGATAACGTAATCATCGGTGACTTCGTATTCCTCTGCCTGATGTTTAGCAATAACCGCCTCCGCGCCACCGTCGCTGACAGCAATAGATTCCCTAATATACTTTTTAACCGGAATATTCTTTTCCAGATAATAAATCCAGGCTGACTCTTTGCGATAGTCTTTGCCAAGCACAGTATCAACCATTTTGTCCTTGATTTTTTGTTGAAAACTTTTCTTGGCCGTTTTTTGTTCTTGCCTTACTGACTGTAGATTGGGGACTTTTACAATATCAGGTAGTGGTTCTTCTTTTTTTAACAGCTTGTCTTTTATATCTTGGAGTTTTAGCTGATGAAAATCTTCTTCGGCTTGATCGGCCAAATATTGCAAGCGCTCCTCTTGCTCTTCTTGCTCTCTGTCCTTTTTTTGATTGAAGACAATTTTGTCCCTGTCTTGGTTTTCAGTCTCAAGAAAAAGTTCACCCTCTTTGGTGGGCTCATGCTCATCGGCATTTGAATCAACCTTCACCTTTTCGGAGCTCATAATATATTAAAAAATTGCCCAAATATTATCAGTAGTCATTCAAAGATTATACACCATAGGGCGAGGTGGTTCGACCAGCTATCTGAATCCAAGTTGAGTTATAATCTCCAATTTTCTTTCTACTACTCCATTTTCCGCTCTTCCATGCGCATATTCCTTTAGTAACTCGAGGGCTTCTTTCTTAGACTCTGGCGGAACTAAGTTCCAACCACTTACCGACTGAAAGTAATCCATAACTTGCTCTATGGTAAAAAATTCAGACACCGGAAATACTGTCCTTTTTATATCACCAAAACCCGCTTCTTGGAGGATTTGATCAGGGCTATATCCATTTTTAATACGAGGGAGATCCTCGGTCATATATTGGCGGAAAATAGATCGATAGCCCTGACTAAAATCTCCGATATCATTTTTATTTACAATAAAAATCGGGCCACCAGGTTTTAGTACCCACTTCATCTCCTTTGTAGACTTGGTATCAGTAAACCAATGAAAAGCACTAAAAGAAGTAACAATATCAAATGATTCATCGGGAAAAGGTAGAGCTTGAGTGGAAGCTACAAGATAAGAGATATTTTCCTGGCTGTTCTCTTTCGCCGCTCTAATCATTTCCGGAGAAATATCTGTTCCCGTCACCAGTGCACCACGCCCAGCGAGCTGTCGACTGGGTAAGCCAGTCCCACAACCAACATCCAGAATCATCGGCTTTGATTTTTTAATATGGGACCATAGATAATCCAGTACTTCTTCGGGGACCCCTTTACGACCGACTTTATATTGATCAGCCAATTTACCAAAGTTGCCAGTAGAGGAAAATTTTTGGGTGGTCATTTTTTTTAATTTATAACTAGTTTAAGTACGGTAGAAATCATTGAGGCGGAGGGATTTGATCAGGAATAATTTTGTTTTCGTCAAAACAAAATTTTCACGACCCTGCCTCGGCAACGACCGCTACTGCGGTCGGCTTCGCGCCTGCGGCTTTCAAATCCCTCCGCCTCATCGCAAAATATAGTCGACCAAAGCTCTGCTTTGGTTTTCTTATTTTGCGGTGTACTCGGGTATGGTACCCGTGACATAAGGCAGTGTAAGGGTTTTTGAGCAACTTTTCCATTGAGACTTTAGGGTTTGTGGGTCGGGGTCTCTTTTTTGAGAATGAGACGAATTGGACATAAAACATCTGTCTACCTATCGCTGGTCTGGACTTCCTGCCACTTTCGTTCTCTGTTGTGGAAACCAAATGCCAACAAATGCCAATTTTTGAGATATAATATAAAGCATGACAGTCGGCGAATTGGTATATCAAACAGCAATCAAGGATGGGTACAACCCTGAGGAGATTCCGCCTGAGTTGAAAAAGATTGCTGAGGTATATCAAAGAGTCTTCGATACTATGCGAGAGCCAATGAAGAGAGTGTCCGAGATGGCTGAATCTATGCAGGCACCGATCAAGCGTATCTACTCAGTAGCCGAATCTGTACGGCCGCAGATGGAAGCTCTCAGCAAAATACAACTTCCCTCGAGATCGTTTATACCATCATATATGTACGACGAGGATGGTGAATTCACTTTGCCTGAGTTCACTCGACCGGTTCAGGAAGTACGGATCGTGAACCCAGAAGTTCTTGCTATCGCACCAGCAAAACAGGAACAGGAGCGTGAATATATAACCGCCTCATATATTCTTCCTGGCAACGCAAAATGGGAGTCGCTCGAAATACAGTTCATTGATGGGCATTTCGTCCGCGTCTCGTACCCGGACATGGAGTCAAAGAAGTTTGATTTCAAGGACATGGGCTTTATGGATACTAGAAATGTTCAGCCGGACAGGAAATGGCAATTACTTAAGTCAATTGCGGATCACCGAGGATATCTAACCAAAGAACACTGGGATGGTCGCATGCACCGCAACATCAAATACGAACTCAATGGGAGACTCAAGCGGTTCTTCGGCATGACGACCAGCCCTATTCCTCGATACACTCGTCGCGATGGGTACATGACACTCTTTGTCATTCGAGGAGATCGATAGTCATTCTGTCTGGGATGACGATGTAAAGACCTTTTGCCACTTTGGCAAAAGGTCTTTTGTTTGATGGAAATTTTTGTCATTTATCTTCCTGTGTCGGCACGAAATTGTCATTTGATCCCTAAATGACGATTAGGGTTAGGAGAGCATTAATAAGACCCTCTTCTGAAATTAACCCATGGCAAAAGAAAAGATCACATGGTCGCCCACCACTCGCAAGCTCGGCGACTTGATCAAGAACGGATACAATCCGCGCAAGCTAAGCGAGAACGAACGCAGGGACTTGGAGAAATCTGTGACGGAATTTGGGACGGTCGTTCCTATTGTCCTCAACATTGGCTCCAGAGCCAACATCATTATCGGCGGCGAACAGCGTATCAAGGTATACGCAGATTTAAGCATCGAGGATGTCGAATGCATGGTACCTTCGCGTGAGCTTTCACTCGAAGAAGAGCGAGAACTCAATCTTCGCCTCAACAAGAACACCGGCTCTTGGAACGAGGAGCTTCTCAAGGAGTTCGATATGAGCGTGCTTCTTGATGTCGGCTTCGGTGACGAGGAACTTCAGAGCCTATTCGATGATGTCGATGTAGTTGATGACGACTTCAATGTCGAGAAGGCACTCAAGGAGACAATCACTCCGAAAGTAAAGTCGGGAGAGATCTGGGAACTCGGTAAGCACCGTCTCCTTGTTGGCGACTCGACCGATACCGAGCTGGTACAGAAGCTCATGGCTGGCGACCTTGCGGACATCGTGTACTGCGACCCTCCATACAACATCGGACTCGACTATTCCAAAGGTGTTGGCAACAAGGAAAAGTACCAAGGCTCATATTCTGGCAAGGACGACTCCAAGAAGGACAGCGACTACATGGACTTCTTGGACAAGAGCATGGAGGTGGCGAAAGGTGCCGCTAAAAAAGACGCTCACCTCTTCTACTGGTGTGATTCCTCATACATCGGAATGGTGCAGGCATTGTACGCAAAGCACAAAGTGAACGCGAAGCGTGTCTGTCTGTGGCTTAAGAACAACCAGAACCCCACGCACAAGATCGCCTTCAACAAGGTGTACGAGCCGTGCGTGTACGGAACGATCGGAAAGCCGTACCTCAATACGGGGATGAACAACATCAACGAAATCCTTAATCAGGAGGTGACCACCGGCAATCAAGTGCATGACGAGATACTCGACATGATAGATATTTGGATCGAGAAAAGGGACAACGCGCAGTCATACCAGCATCCCACTCAAAAGCCTGTGACCTTAAACGAGAAACCGTTCAAGAGATGCAGTGCACCTCTCCACATTGTGTTCAGTGGATTCGCAGGAAGCGGGAGCGACCTGATTGCGTGCGAGGAACTTAATCGTGCATGGCGAGGTGTCGAGAGGGACCTCATCTTCGCGACCATCGTTATCGACCGATGGGAGAAATTTACCAACCTTAAGGCGAAGAGAATATATGAAAGTAAATAAAGGAGATATTTTTAAGGTTGGCGACCATATCATCGCCTGCGGCGACTCGCTCGACAGGGCGTATGTCGGGAAGGTTATCGGCAAGCACAAGATTCGCGCGGTCGTCACTGACCCGCCCTATGGAGTTGCGTATGTCGAAAACAAGAAAGGCTTCCTGAAACTGAGTGCAGACGAAGATAAGGCAATCACCAATGACCACCTCCAGAGCGAGGAGAAATACGAGGACTTCACCCGTGGCTACCTCGGGGCGGTCATTCCGTATCTCGCCGAATACAATGCGGTCTACATCTTCAATGCCGACCCGATGTTCCCGAGTCTTCGCGCGGGCATGAAGTCCGCAGGCTTCTACTACAGCCAAATGATCATATGGTTCAAGAATCAGCCTGTTATGAGTAGGAAGGATTATCTCTCGCTTTATGAGCTGATCGCCTACGGCTGGTTCGGCAAGCACAAGATGGAACGGTCGAAGGCGCGGAACGTCATCTGCCATCCGCGTCCTACGAAGTCGAAATTGCACCCGACACAGAAGCCAGTCGGTCTTCTGCGAAAGATTATTCCGAACTCAACGAAGGTCGGTGACGTTGTGTATGATCCCTTCCTCGGAAGCGGTTCGACGGCTGTCGCCTGTGAACACTTGGGTCGAAAGTGTATCGGTATTGAACTTGATGAGACGTATGTGGAAATCTCAATCAAGCGACTTGAAAAACTCACTGGCACAACAGCGGTGAAAATATAAGCATATGCAGGGAGAAGATTTTTCCAAGGATCCATACAAAAAGCAGGTCTACGGAACCTATGCTCTTTGGAAGTCTCTTCCTTCGTTCCTCAAGGGACAGCCGAGAGTTGCGCTTGAAAAATTCGGCATCGAGGAGGAAACGATGTTTGAGTTGCTCTCCATAAAGACGCAATTAGATTTCTCAAATAAGTACGATGTCGATACCGGCACGCTTACCGATTGGAACAAACGACTTGAGAAAGACGGACTAACCAATGATCTGAACGCATGGGCGCGGAAGCTCACACCGAACGTCATCTTCGCCCTCTACAAGAACATCATCAAGAGCGGTCGAGCGCATGAGGTCAGAGCATGGTTTGAGATCGTAGAGCATAACTAATATGGAACCCATCAATCTAGAAGAAATAAACAACATTCTCTCGGACACCCTCCGCAAGGTGGTGAACAGAGAGATATCGCACAAGCAGGCATCTATGATCGCCAAGCTTGCTTCGACGTTGTCGCGGAATATCGCCAACACGGAGCTTAAGGAACGGGTCGAGTTCCTTGAGAGCATGCTGAGCAAAACACGATGATATGAAAAATCTGAACAAGATCATTAAGAGGTCGAACCTCACCCCACTTGAACGGATGACCGCACTCGTACACAACACCGAGCATAAACAGAAAACTGGCAAGAGCATGCTCTCGGATGCGGAACTCCATACTCTCACTCAAGGCTGGGCGGCACGGATGGGAGAAGCAAACGAATACAACCGCTATCTTGAGATTGCTCGTCTGGAGGGTTCGATGCGGATGGATGCAACAATGTTCTCGTACCGCGTGGAGCTGTCAGCCGTCCGCAACCAGCGAGTGCTCGCATATTGTCTTGCGGATATGAAGCGCATGAAAGGGATACATAACGATGAAATGATGCAGGGTATTACCGAGGAAGAAGGTATCCGCTTCGCCACCGCCCATACCTATCTCGAATACCACTACGTCCTCCATACCTTCACCCTTGAGAACCTGCCACTCGAGGTGCGAGAAGATCTTGCTCTCCTTGATGACTCCGTTGGACACAGCAAGCGATACCTTGAAGAGCAAGTACTCCTCTACGAAATGCTTAGGAGCGGAACGTTCAGTACGAAGAACAAGGATACGCTCGTAGACACCATCATCTCACGCCTTTACTTTGAAGGCATTAAGAAGATTCGCGGCGGCACCGAACGAGACGGCTTCATGGTCGGCGATTTCTATGCAGAACTCCCACTTGCGGAGGTGATGCACAGGGTTGCTCACGATGCGGGCATTGTGTGGAAGGACAAGGATGAGGAAAAACTACTCGATGATATCGAAGCGTACGCAAAAGAAAAGGACGTAACGATGGTGTCGCTTGCACGCAATTCGCTGCGCTCATGGCTTGACGACGGACTGTTCACAAGAGACTTTGCTCCCATCTTTGACAGCGATCGGCACGACACCTGGAACAGCGATACCAAGAAAAGCCATAAGGAATTATTCGCCATTTGGTATGCGGAACTAGAAAAGTCCCGAAAGTATTTTGCAGGACTCTTCAGTGCGCGTAAGTTGAAGCGGCAGGATATGGAGATGACTGTCCTCGGTGAGACAAAGGTCATAGAGATACTCACCGGCGAGAGTTTGTATATGTGCACGGAGAATCTTGAATTTGTGCGGCAATACAAAAAGCAGGTAGAGATGATCCTGCCGTTCTCGAATTTTGCGCTCTTCATAGAAAAGTACGCTAAACCTGTAGAAAACTACACTACCCTCTGCCAGTTCAGAGCACTCGGCAAAAAAGCATCGGATGTGTTTGATGCCAACTTCACCGAAGAGTACGACAAGCTCGTCGAGTCATACGAGGACGAAATAAATATCCTCAATCACGAACTCGGCAAGCTCACCGACATGGCTACCGAGCATGTGTACACGAATAGCGACGAAGATTTCAGGTACGGCATCCATATCACCGATGGGAGATTCCGTTATATTCTTGAAGAGAACGGTGAAAAAGCCGACATTATCGAAAAGTACACAGAGGAGTTTAAAAAGGTGATGCGATAGGGCTAAGTTGCTTTGTTAAGTATGGAAGAGATCATTGCGAGAGGAACCTCATAGTCTCGTAAATCAAGGATATATGGCGCTTCCTTGCCGTCCTTGAATATGTGGAGGCCGTCAGAACGCAGTTCGAGCGACCCAATCTTCTTGAATGGAAACGAGAATTGCTTGCGGTAGCCGATATAGCCGATGCGCTGGTTGGTGATGTAGAATGCGCCGGAGTCTTCGGTATCCATGATTTCCTTGGATACACTGCTTACACCAATCGAACCTACACGGTAGCGCACCCCTTTCATGATCTTTACCGATCCAGTCAGACCTCCGTAGTTCACACGAGTTGTTACTTTCTTTCGCTTCATAAGGCTTGCGGCAACTGCCCAGTGTAGTGCCTCGCCCTCCTTGAATACGATATTGACCTCGGACTGCCCGTTCTCGATTGTCGGTAATACGCCCTTGTCCACGAGCGCGAGCGTGTAGAACTTATTAAAGTTGTCCTGATTGAACGCAATGTCGCTCTTTGAGAGATTGAAGTGATTGAGTAATTTCTCAAGTGAATTTTTCTCATCATCGGTAATCCGCTTATCGGATCCGATATTCGTGAACACGGAAGCGACCGAGGTCTTATGAATACCATTCACATCCTCTGCCGACAGACCGAACTCCTTTTGCATCTCGGAAAGTTTTGCATTCTCCTCAACCGACAATTCACCATCAGCAAGGAATGAGCTGATTGATTCCTGATATTTCTTGAGGCCATCTCTTCTCTTGAAATATCTCTGTACAAATTCTGGTAATTTGAGCTCCATGGCTAGTTAGTTTGCTCAACCTTAACCTCCCAGTTCACGCCACTGATAACTTGGACATAGTAGAGGCCGGGAGCCATGCCGCGATACGTGGTCTGACCTTCGCCCTGTTCGGATCCGCTGGTCGAGATGTGAAGTCCAGGTCCGGTGTATCCACCATTCTCTTTCTCAAGACTTACGCCTGAGAAGCTACCGCTTGAGCTTGATCCACAACAAGTGGTAGCAGTGACACGCACTTTCTTGCTGGTCACATTGAATGATTCGGAATCTTGATTGCCCTTGCCTTTAAGGGTATAGATTTCTGTCCAGACTTCTTCTTGTGGTGCGGATTCGCTTCCACCTGATTGGCTGTCTATCGCTTGGCGAGCTTCATCTATCGAACTCGACATAACGGTTCCTCCGATGATGAGGATGACGGCGATGACGAATCGTGCCATGCCCGAGAAGTTGATCTTGAGATGCTTCTTAGTGAGCGTGTTGACTATTGGTAATAAAATTACACCGGCGATGATGACGGCGACATAGCCTCCAGCAAGACCAATGATGATGGTCAGGATGCCGAGAAGCCAAAGAACTATTGAACCTGCTGAAACCGATTTAACGGCTTCGGTGTTTTCGTTATTCATATTTTTGGACGGTTTTTACTAATCTAATAATTCTGGCGGGTAGCAAAAAGCTCCTAACCAGGCCGATATACCCCGTGAGGTATACCCATACCCCTTTCGAGATATGACCGTCCAAAGTAGCTCTGATTAGGAGTTCTTTACTTTGGACGGATTTGCGACCATATCCGAAGAACTTTAAGGCTTTTCGGGGTTAGGTCCCTTATTCAGTTGTACCAAGAACATAATACCAAAATTGATGGTATTAGTCAGTAGCTTAGCCTAGAAAAAGGCTGTTGCGAAGGGGTCAATTACCAACAGGAATATAAAAGTTATTATTTTTTCTTGCGTAGGATTTCATGTAGTGCGGCTACACGCTGCTGAATGGAGCGAAAGGTATGCTCATACTCTTCCGGAGTCTGCGGGTCATCTACCAGCCATTCCTCAAATTTGTCTCTCGGAAACATGTCCGGAATGAGACAACCAAACGAGACAATATAATCAGCCTCACTCAGCATCTCGTCCGTGAGTTTTTTTGGTACTTGTTTCGTGTACTCGACAGCATGACGGCTTAAGATATCTGCCACTTGTGGATCAACTTCTGTTGCAGGAATGGTGCCCGCACTGACTGCACGAGCAGGGACGCCCTCTTTGTTCGCAAAGTGATTAAAGATAGCTTCAGCCATTTTGCTACGCTTCTTATTTTCTGTACAAGCAAAAAGGATTTTCTTCATATTACTTCAAAAAAATAAGGGCTTACACACTACTCCTTCTTATTCTTAGTAATTTACTAAGTTCAATCCACCACGTTGTGACAAATGCCACAGCAATGATGCCCAGCCATATATGTACAGGAATAAACGTGGAACTCATATATTGCTGAATTGATGAAACATTCGTAATGGCAACAGCCAAAACAACCATTCCTACCAACCAGAAAGTAGCGAAGCGATTCGAGAACAACCCCTGACGCAACAATGATAACTTTTCCTGTTTGAGATTAAGCGCAAGCAGAATGTGACCTAATAGCCAAGTAACAAATGCGGTTGTCTGAGCAAGCACAACATTTCCTGTTTGATAGTAAACCAAGAGATATAGTGTGGTGATACCAAGGGCAAGCCATACGCCATTCTTAGCAATACTGAATACAAGTTCTTTCCCAAGAAAATCCTTGAGCTTGCGCACTCCTTTTTGCAGAACATTTGGCTCTGCTGCTTCCGTCACAAATATTGTTGATGACGCAAGATCCATAAGGAGTTCGGTGAGAATAATATGGATTGCTGCAAACGGAAATGGAACGCCCAGTGCAAGTGGTATAAGAAATATGGAAAGAAGAATTGCTTTTGCGGTAAGATAGTAGGTAAGTCCTTTACGGAAATTATCGTGTGCGGTGCGTGCGATACTGATTGCTTCGGCGATGTGCGTGTAATTATCGTCAGTGAGAACGAGGTCTGCTGTTTCCTTGGCAAGATCGGTGCCGATTTCTCCCATAGCGATGCCGACATTAGCGGCACGTAATGCCGGTGCGTCATTTATACCATCGCCTATTACCGCCACCACCTCTCCCATACGCTTCAGCGCTTCGACTATACGAAGTTTCTGTGATGGTTCAATGCGCGCAAAGACCGTAGTGCTTCTCAGTGTCGCCTCAAGCAAGGCATCGTCCATTGTGGAGAGTTTGCTTCCGACAATCACTTCCGAAGCTAGTCCAAGTTCGGTCGCTAGCGCTCTTGCCGTATCGGGATGATCTCCCGTCACAATATACGTCTTTACTGATGCATCCTTGAGAGAAGTCAGTGTTTCTTTTACACCATTTCGGATCGGGTCAGTGAGCACAGCCAGAGCTAGGAGCGAAAGATCATTCTCCTTTCCACACGCATACGCAACAACTCTCCTCCCTTGTGCAGTAGCAGCAGTAATCGCTTCTTCAATCTTTCCATTGTGGGCATGTCCCGTATGAGCAAGTATTTCTTCGGTCTTACCCGCCCTGTATACTGCACGCTCACCACTTCTGTCGTATATGATTTCACGCCACGGTTGTGATTCAGAGAACCCTTTGAAGTGTAAAGGTGTCTCTTCTGTACCAGCACTCGATACAGCAGCGCGAACTGCTGTATCAGTCGGATCGTTACTGTACCGAGGCAATGCGTAGAAGATTGAGCGTTGTGTTTCCGCAGACATCTCCTCTGGAGACACATGTGTGCCATCAGAGAGGACGAAGTAATCCACGCTCATTCTATTCTCAGTTATCGTTCCGGTCTTGTCTGTCACGATTGCGGTAACCTGCGAGAGTGATTCAACTCCATGAAGGCGTTTTACCACCAGATTAATTTTCGCAAGCTTGAATGAAGCAAGCGCAAGCGCCATCGTGATAATAACGGGAGGTTGACCGGGAATCATGAGAAACGTGAGTGCAAGCCATGTCACAACCATTTCCTCAAAGCTAAGGCCTTGCAGAAAACCGACTGCAGGAATGAGTGCACTCACTCCAATCGCAAAAAAGAGCAAGATTTTTGCCAGTTTTTTCATTGCCGTCTGGAGCACTGTCTTCTCCTTAGTAACTCTGCCAACATCGCCAGCAATCTTGCCAAACTCACTTTCTTTACCAACCGCCGTCACAATAGCCGTACCTTCACCATTTTGGATAATCGTTCCAGCGAATATCATGTTGCGACGCTCAGCAAGCGAAGTGTCGAGAGATAGTGTTGTGCGAGCATCTTTTTCAACAGCAAACGACTCCCCGGTAAACGAGGCCTCGTCTACAGTGAGACCAGAGGATTCAAGCAGCCGTGCATCGGCAGACACACGGGTACCTTCAGTAAGAATAAGTATGTCACCACAGACCACTTGGTTTGTCGCAATGTCCTGGTGCTGACCGTCACGAATTACTTTTGCTGTTGCGGCAGTGAGCCGTCGTAGCTGCGTCATGGTTTGGTCAGTCCGGTACTTATTCACAAATTCAACGCCAATGTATGCGGCGACCACAAACACCATGACCACCGCCTCAGCCACCTTGCCGAACAATAACGACAATCCTCCTATTGCAAGGAGTACGATCATCATCGGTTCACGGACTCCATCGATAATAAGCTCTAGTGCTGTTGCTGGCTTGATTTCCTCAATAGTATTTGCACCAAATTTATGACGATTACGATCAACCTCCTCCGAAGACAACCCCTTTTTAGTATCTGTTTCAAATATCTTTAAAATCTCATTCAGCGGATGCGTATAAAAATCTTTCATGTTGCATAATTATAACATTTTCAACAAGTGTATCGCTACAGAAAAACACCCGATAGACGCTAGTATGAAGTATCTACGATTAAAATTGAGGAATTCAAGCTGGCCAATTTATCAACTTCGTAGGCTCGTGGGACGCTCTAGACTCCTAGGGAGGGTTGCGTCATCAATGTTGTTGTATGAATAACACAATACAAGCGCCGCACGGGATGGCGGCCAAACAAGAAGCAATCCCCGTAAAGGTGAAATACTGCCTTTATGCTAGAAAAAGTAGTGAGTCTGAGGAACGGCAAGTCTTGAGTATCGACAGCCAGATCAAGGAGATGCTCCAGCTCGCCGAACGCGAAGGACTGGAGATCGTGACGATGAAGCGCGAATCGCATTCGGCAAAAGAAACTGGGCAACGGCCGGTGTTCAACGAGATAGTCGAAGAAGTCAGGGACGGCAAATACAACGGCATCCTCACATGGGCACCGGATCGCATCTCAAGAAATGCCGGAGACCTCGGACGAATCGTGGATCTGATGGATGCGGGAAAGTTGCACATGATCCGAACTTTCGGACAGACCTTCGGCAACAACCCGAATGAGAAATTTCTACTGATGATTCTCGGCTCGCAAGCAAAACTTGAGAACGACAACCGAGGTATCAACGTGAAGCGAGGACTGCGGACGAGAGTAGAGATGGGTCTCTGGCCGGGCATGGCACCGCTGGGGTACCTCAATCAAAAGCTCATGGACAAGAAATGCAGAATCGTCGTCGACCCGCAACGCGCACCAATTGTAAAGCAGATGTTCGAGAAGGTCGCGTACGAGCAATGGTCTGGTCGCAAGGTATACAACTGGCTTCGCTTCGACCTTAATTTTCATACGCGCGGCAACAGACCGCTGACCTTGAGTGGTGTGTATCGAATGCTTCAGATGCCGATATATTACGGACCATTCGAGTACCCTCGAAGTTCAGGACAGTGGTATCAAGGCACGCATGAGCCACTTATCACCGAAGAATTATTCAGAAAAGTGCAGGAACAGCTGAAGCGAGACAAGATCGTGCGCGAGAACCGAGAGTTCGCCTTCACCAAACTATTCACCTGCGGTATGTGCGGATCAGGGATTACGGCACAGGAGAAATACAAACTGCTCAAGGACGGCACGAACGCCAAGTACGTCTACTACTCCTGCTCGAAAGCGAGGGATCGAAACTGCAAGAACAAATACATCCGCGAGGAGGAACTGGTCGAGGAATTGTTCAAGATCATTGATAAGCTGAACATGAACGAGCTTGGCATGCGGATGAAGCTCGAGGAAGAGATCAAGCGATTCAACCGACTGCAAAGGTTGGCGGTCAAAGGCAAGCCGAAGATGCAGATTGACGAGGATGACATCGCCACGCGCGAATACGCCAAGTATGTGCTACGCGAAGGAACGCCGCTTGAGAAGCGCGAATTGATGGGTCACTTGCGGTCGAGACTGGTGCTGAACGACAAGAAGATTACTCTGGTAGAGGAATAGGAATTGTAAAAATAAGAGGAAAAATCCCTAAGGATAAAAAGCTTAAAAAATGTTAAAATAGGCTTGATTTCAATATGAAAGTCAAGCTGCCCTCATTGGATTTTAAATACCTAGAACGAAATGAAAGTGTTGTAAAACAACGCGTCTTTCCCGTTCATGAAATTGATGCAGAGATTGATGACATTACAGAAGTAAGGGGCGGACTTGTCATTCTCGAGCAGGACGATGAAATTGAGGCTGAAAATGCCTCAATTTTAGTAATAGGCCCTCGTGGCATCGCCCCTGATACTCACCAGCGAATAATACGTTTCGACGAAACTCCGACAAGAGAAAATATTGCCGATCTCTCTACGGGAGAGTGGGTGGCTCATCCGCGTATTGAGGAAGTCAGAGCAAACCCAAGCAGTCCAAGTGTTGTCCTCGAATCATGGGACAGCTCCTTTTCATACAAAGAGGAAGATCCTTCAAACAACATAAAAGGGTTGCGATCTCCGCAAATTGGTGCGCTCCATGCGATACACGCTCACTGGATCGTTGATGACTCAACTGCCACTGTCGTCATGCCGACGGGTACAGGAAAGACGGAGACAATGCTATCCACGCTTCTTTCTAAAAAGTGTTCAAAGATTCTGGTCGTCGTCCCAACAGATGCTTTGAGAAATCAAATCGCTGAAAAATTTTTGTCACTCGGAGTTCTTAAGACTTTCGGAATAGTGCCTGAATCATATCAACACCCAATCGTCGGTATTCTGCGCGAAATGCCGGTGAACATGACAGAACTCGATAGTGTCTTTGAGGCATCAAACGTGGTTGTTACCACTATCAATATCGCTGGCCAGCTTTCAAAAGAAATGCAGGCAAAGATGGCTACTCACTGCGAGTATCTTTTTATTGACGAAGCTCACCATATCGGGGCAAAGACATGGAAGGAGCTGAAGCTCGCGTTTAAGAAAAACAAGATTCTTCAGTTCACGGCCACTCCTTTCAGAAATGACAATAAGGCGGTAGATGGAAAGATTATTTTCAAGTATCCACTCAAGAAGGCCCTTGAGAATGGCTACTTCAAGAAAATAAAGTTTGACCCTGTAAGTGAGTTCGATCCTGAGAAGTCAGACAAAGCAATTGCAGAGAAGGCTGTTACTCAGCTACGGGCAGATCCAGCGAATCACATTCTTATGGCTCGTGTTGAGACAGTCGCAAGGGCTAGAGAAGTCTTCGAGCTATATAAAGGCTATACAGAATTCAATCCGGTACAAATACACACCGGCATCAAGTCCGTGAAGGAGCGTAAGAAAATTCAGGCAGATCTGATCGCAGGAAGGTCTCGCATAGTGGTCTGTGTAGATATGCTTGGAGAAGGCTTTGACCTTCCAGAACTTAAGATTGCCGCTTTCCATGATATTAAGAAAAGTCTTGCAATTACTCTCCAGCTCGCAGGTCGTTTTACCCGAGCAAGAGATGATCTTGGAGATCCGACTTTTATTGCCAATATTGCCGACGTAAAAGTTCGAGAGGAATTGAAGAGATTGTACGAGCATGAGGCTGATTGGAATGCATTGCTTGAGCAGATCGGTGAAGAAGCAATTGGTGAGCAAGTATCGCTTCAGCAGTTTGCCGCAGGGTTCACTGGTCTTCCAACTGATATACCTCTTCAGAACCTGCATCCCGCATCCAGTACTGTCATATACAAGACGAAGTGTACCGATTGGGACCCAGAGAATTTTGAGAGGGGTATGAAAGGTCTCGGCACTGTCGACAAACTTTTTAGCGGCATTAATAAGGAGAAGAAAGTGCTGTTGGTAGTTACAGGAAAAAAAGTTGCCGTGGACTGGCTTAAGCTGCCCGATGTATTCAACTGGGCATGGGAGTTGTATATCGCTTACTGGAACGAAGACACAAAAGCCCTTTATATCCATAGCTCAAGCAATGCAGGGTACTTTAAAAGTCTTGCTGTAGCTCTTGCAGGTGAGGATGTTGAACTTGTGCAGGACGATGCGGTATTTCGGTCTCTGGCCGGAGTGAAGAGACTGAAACTCTATAACGTCGGTCTTAGAAAGCAGATAGGTAGGCTGATTCGCTACACCATGCAGGCTGGGTCTGATGTTGAGGCAGGACTTGATGAACTGCTTAAGCGGACTTCGATTAAGTCGAACATGTTTGGTGCGGGTTATGAAAGAGGCGCAAGAACGTCTATAGGTTGCTCGAGGAAAGGAAGAGTCTGGTCTCGAAGAGTGATTAATATTGACGCGCTCGTGCGTTGGTTTGATTACATCGGCTCCAAAGTTCTCGATGAGACCATTGATCCGGATGAAGTACTTAAGGGTACGCTTAGGCCTAAAATTGTCGGTGTCCGGCCTGCTAAAGTCCCTGTGCGTATTGATTGGCCAGAAATGTTTTATCTTCAACCAGAGACTGATTTCGTACTCATGCTCGGTGGTACCAGAGTACCGCTTCATTTGGCTGATATTGAATTGAAGAATACTAATGACACAGGCAATTTGGAGTTCTCAATAAAATCTGGAGAGATTACATCTGATTTCACCCTAACTCTTCAGGAAAATGGTGATAACAAAACTTATGAGTTCTCCAAGAACACAAGAGATGAAGCAAAAATACTTTATCGTGGTGAGACTGCGTTAACAGAGTTTTTCAACGAGAATCCGCCTATCTTCTGGTTTGCAGACGGATCTTCCCTTGAAGGGAATACTTACATCGAACTGAATGAAACTCCTCCTGCAATTGCAGACAATAAAGTGGAGGTTTGGGATTGGCAGGGCACCGACATTCAAGCTGAATCACAAGGGGTGAATAAGCGCCAAGATTCTATCCAATATAAAGTTATACAGAAACTCGTTGCTGAGGATTACGAAGTCGTCTTTAACGACGACGGTTCAGGAGAAGCAGCGGACATTGTTGCTATAAGGACTGTCGAAGGAACTCATAAATATATCGAGGTTGATTTGTATCACTGTAAATTCTCGAGTGCAGCAACTGCCGGAGCGCGTATCGGAGATCTGTATGTGGTGTGCGGGCAGGTTCAGAGAAGCGCGTACTGGAAAGAAAGTGCCGAAAGACTTTTTACTCACTTGCTCAGAAGGAACCCTCTTAAACACAACGGTCAGGAAGTTGATCGTTTTGAAAAAGGTGATCAAAAGATCCTTGAGAAGATAAGCCGTATGAGCGAGGTCATGGAATTCCGAATGAATATACATCTTGTTCAGCCGGGTGTTTCTAAGGCGCGGATGAGCGATGAGCAGAAGAAGCTCCTAGGCATCACGGACCATTATTTGTTGGAAACCTACGAACTCCCGTTCAAGGTAATTACCTCTGCTTAAATCATTTGAGAAGAAATGACTTGGTATCAAAAGACATTAAAGAAATGCGGAAAGGAAATCCTGACAGGAGCGATTTTCTCGATCATCTGTACGCTCGCATTTTTCCTGTGGATTTATGGAATGGGTAAGACCTTCACATGGACGGATATCAGTCCTATAGATCCGCCATCCATTTTCGTACGCATCTTCTACAGCGCCCTTACGTTCGTGACGCTGGGCGCTTTCCTGTACAAGATTAAGTTCTATCAGGGCCTGTATCGGATACTTGGGAACTGGCAATCCTTCAAGGAGGCGAAGGCAATCATTTGGGTACTGCTCATGGGAACAATGTTCTTTATCATCGTTCCGTTGGTCGTAGATATTCTTAATGGAATCCTCTCAATTACATACAACCTATTTGCTCTTGCCCTGTATGCTTTCCCTCCAGTAGGAATTTCGGTGATCCTTTTTGTATTTTACTTCTACTTCAAAAAGCAATTGGTATTAAAACCCTAGGGGCGGTTATGTTTTATCAGCCATTATAGCTTTGTGGGTCGCCCTACAACCTTGGGTACTTGGGTCACAAAACTACCAGGTTCTTAGTGCGGAGGCGGAGGGATTTGAACCCTCGAAGGGGTTGCCCCCTTACACGCTTTCCAAGCGTGCGCACTAGACCACTATGCGACGCCTCCGTTTACTACAAACACAATAACAAACTAGCTTGTTATTAAACCTCCACCAGACTAGCACAAAATACTAAATTTAAAAGGCGACTTAGACTATATTTTTATTACCAATCTAAAGTTTAAATACGTTAAAAACAAAGTTAAAGCCGAAAAAAGCAACACTCCCGAGGGCACCCCTAGTATGACCGACAGTACCGCCCACACTAGAAATGACAACGTGGAGGCATGTAAAGTCAGCCGGTAGGCAGTGCCATAAGTGATGACCCGCCCCATATTTTTTTTCAGCAGACTTAAAAGGGCCCACACCAAAAGGGCTAGTAAAGCGAGGGGTAAAAGTAAAACATACATTATGAACATAAACACCAGAAAAATTATAACCACTAACGCTGGTACAAATATTTTGAGCCACGGGCGAACAGTTTCCAAATACCCGACCAACTTGGCCTGATTTAAACTGCCGGTCATGGTCTGGTCAAATGGGGAAATTTTAATACTACTCCTGTCATTATCTTCCGTGTACACCACCGCCTTTTTTGTGACTAAAATTAGCGCTTTCGCTTTTTGGTATGACTTCAAATCAGCGGTCGCTTCCGTGTCAATAACTAGTAGTGTTTTTATTTCCGGATTAGGCAAATCATTTTTATCAACTTTACTTAGACTGCCAGCAAATTCCGGCATTTCCAGACGGACCGGACCAGCCATATTTTTAGTCAGTTCGCCGTTTTTGAGTGTCAGTTCAAGCAAGGGTGGATAAACTTCCGCCACTGATTTATTTAATTCCCCAAACAGTTGGTAAACGATCGGCACTAAAGCCAAGCTCACCGACGTGGCCCACACGAGGGCAATGACCGCGCTTAGCTTGGCGTAATAAGCCAAAGAATAGCTAAAATCGCGGTCAAGGAGGGCGTGATAAAAAGCTGGATTATAAATACTATTTTTAAGGTCTTTTAAAAAATTCATAGTTAAAATTTATTTACCAAAATATTCGGGATAAAAAAAGCGACTGGTCAACATATCATAAAGATAAGCCCGAAAGCGACCGCGAGCTGGCTGACCCACCGCCATTATATTGTCGCTATATTCGGCAAATTCGGCGGGAGTTAAACCTTCCCCTAAGGTATTATAATCATTGACCCTTTGCCATATCACCAAATCTTCTTGCCGAAGTTCACCAACATTTATCCCCTCGGCATTTGGATTGGTAGAGCTCGCCAATTCCATACTTATCTCCACTTTCATTCTGTCCCATTTTTCATCATTTTCTTCCACCTCCATTTCGCCCCACGTTTTTACTTTTTTATTCATATTTATCTATTCTACGCTCATCCCCCTTAGGGCCGCAAGACGCTCCTCGACCGGCGGGTGAGTAAGGAATAATTTATGTAAACCACTGACCCGACCACCCCTAAACGGATTGGCAATATACAAGTGAGCGGTGGCATTGCTAGCCCTAGCAACCGGCACACCACTAGCTGATATCTTTTCCAAAGCTTTGGCTAGCCCCTCCGGATAGCGAGTAAGGAGCGCTCCCGAAGCATCGGCCAAAAACTCGCGTTTACGCGACACCGCCAGCTGAATAAGAGTGGCGACAATGGGTGCCAGGATGGCCAAAGCTATACCCACCACAATCAAAATCGCATTGCCTTTATTATCTCTATCCCCGCCCCCAGAAAAAGAAAAACGTAAAAAGAAATCTGACAAAATCGCCACAAAGCCGACTAACACCACCACGACCGTAGAGAGCAACATATCGCGGTTGCCAATATGCGATAGCTCGTGCGCCACCACCCCCTCTAGTTCATTTCTTTCCAGTATCGCCAGCAGTCCTGTTGTCGCCGCCACCACCGCGTGGTCCTTGTCTCGACCGGTCGCAAAAGCGTTTGGTGATGGGTCGTCTATGACATAAAGTTTCGGCAAAGGTAAGCCAGCCGTAATGGCCAAGTTTTCGGTCGCCGTATAAAAATCAAAAAACTTTTCGCGCGAGGCCGGTCGGGCACCAGACATTTTCAACACAATCTTGTCCGACCACCAGTAGCTGGCGACATTCATAATAAGACTAAAAACCACCGCCACTGGTAGTAGCCACGGCAAGTCGAGAGCAAAGCCAAAATACCAACCGAGGGCGATGACCACCACCAAAAAGCCGGTCATCAAAAACCAAGTCTTCCAGATATTTTTAGACTGCTCGGTATATAAAGTCGCCATCGTTCCTAAATTAAACCA
This sequence comes from Candidatus Vogelbacteria bacterium RIFOXYD1_FULL_44_32, assembly GCA_001823065.1. GTDB lineage: Bacteria > Patescibacteriota > Minisyncoccia > Phycocordibacterales > XYD1-FULL-46-19 > XYD1-FULL-44-32. The sequence continues at coordinate 95,084 of MHTJ01000003.1, read as the reverse complement.
TTTTTCAGGCAAAAGAAAAGGCCGCTCGGGTGAGCGGCCGGGCAAAGTTTCTCCGGATGGGTATAGACTTCCCGGAGAATCTCTTCGGTTGTAGGCTGATCGGGGTTTCTGGTCTGACAGCCCGAGAGCAGCACCGCCAGCAAGAGAGCAATGACACTAAAGTACTTCTTCATGTGTACCTCCCTACTCCTAAGAGTTGGTGAAACTTCTCTTCTATTATTATATCACATCATTTATAAAATGCAATAGGTAATCGAATACACCCTTATTTTATCGGCTAATTTAGGATTAGGTTGTAAATTAATGCTTTAACAAAATCGGAAAATCGATCCGTAGCCTGCCACAAGGATGCTAATTGCCATTTTTTATCGACCGTAGAAATTCCAACCCCTCCTCCACTAGGATCACCTTTCCAGGGGCACTCTTTTACAAGCAAAGCGGCACGAATATTGAATTCAGACCAACCACGACAATTTCCATCAGGGCTAGATGGTGAACCAAAATTATTGATCTTGGTATAATTTTTTTCTATCCACTTGGCAGAATTTGGTCTAACTGCATTCATTGTAGCTATCCAATTGTTAAATTCTTCATCTGGGGTTTGTGATTGAAAAACAAAAACATCATATTGACCTTCACCTTTACCACACTGCAAAATCCTTGAAAATAGAGGTCCGAGTTCAAGTGGATTTCTCATCAATTTTTCTCTACATGTTTTTTCCTCAATCTTAGGTCCATTAGAATTAATATATTTTATCTCATATTTTTTTGCTCCAACCCAACCTGGCACAGGACTAGGAATTTCCTTCAAACTTAAACCGACCAGTGCATGCCCACCTTCAGGATAAATAATCAAAAATGATGCTGGTCTATTTAAGGCTAAGGGTGGTTTTGCTGACCGCAACACTTTGATATAGATTGTCCACGCTTTTCGATAATCAAAATGCCCATTTGTATAATATTCTTTTTCAAAATCACCTACAAAAGTACACTGCCCCCTGTCCATCTCCGCCTTCACCATCTCCTCAACAGTAGTATAAGTTTTTCCATCAAGCGAATACGTTCCCTTCTGTCCAAGCCACTCTCGAAATGTCTTAGTATTAATCTGAGCTGGGTTTCCCGCTCGAAGGTCAGCTATTGTCTGTTCTGGTGGATAGGTAGCACAAGAATCTGAAATAAATCGGGCCCGCAATGTTCGATCTTTTTTGTTGGCATCATAGTTGACTATATACCTTCCTTTGTCATCAGGTTCAATAACTACACCATCTAGTTTCACCCAATCTAACACATAACCAGCGGCCTTATTTGGTTCAACAACAAATATCACTGAACGAGAGGTGGTGTAGTTTTTTTTACCTAAAGGTAAAGGCCTAACCTCTCCTGCGTTCGGATTGTTTGGTTCTGATTCAATAGAGGTAGTTATCGACCAATCAACTTGAAGATCGTGATTGAATATCATTTCACCCTCCACAATTCCTCCAGTCGCTGGACACATATTTCCAAAAGAAAAAGTAGTAATTCTATCCAACGGATCTGTAGGATCTGATACGGTACTTTCCTGCCAATCACCAAACTTACCATCCACTATAATACGATATCTAAATTTTTCAATAAACCATAGGGGTTGAGTAGCTACACCCTTAATAGTCCAATCTTTACCTATAGGAACAACCCCACTAGTAGGGTCAAGTGTCATAGTGCCGCCCTCAGTCGGTCTAGCGGTAGCAGTGAAGGTACAGTTCTTGGTTGCCGGTCTAAACTCCGCCACTCCCTCCACCGCTCCCCCGGTGGCTGGGCAAGTCACACTGGGAGACAAAGATGTGGTATTTGGGGCCACTCGACTGTCTTGCCAAGCCCCACGGTCAATACGATATTTAAATGATTTAATAATCCAATTAGGGTTAGTGGCCTGAACATTAAAGGTACCATTTTGGTTGGGTTGAACAATTCCGTTGGTAGGGGTCAGGGTAACGGTGCCACCATTTGTGGGTGTAGCGGTCGCCGTAAAGGTGCAGGTGGTGGAAGGTTTGAATTTCACCACCGCCTCAATATTCGTCCCAGCCGTTGTACACAGGGCTTTCTTGTCCATTGGGCCCGTCGTTGGTACCGGGCGGGTGTCCCCCGGCACGGTGAAGGTGTCGATGGCATAGCCGGTGTTGGGGGTAGCGATAACACTAAGACCAGCGGTACCAGTGGGAACAGAGTTGACGGTGCCTTCGGGTGAGATACGACCACCGTCACCGTCCACGCGGGTACTTAAGTTACAAGCGGTTGGTTCAAAGACCGCCGAAACGGGAATATTGCTACCAGTGGCAGGACAAGTGGCGGGAGCAGTAAAGGTAGTGGCATTGGCTGGAGCATTAGTGGTTTGACCAGCGATAGTTAAACTACGAACAATATACTTGTAAACATTGTTGTTGCGGGCCGTGGCGGTAATACTACGAGTAGCATTGGGAGCAACAGTGGTACCAGTGGCCGGACTGATAGAACCAATAGCGCTCGGGCTAGGTTGATTGTGAATGATGGTGCAGTTACCAGCCGGACGGAAGGTGACATTAGCCGGGATTGGATTCGGTGAAGCGCAAGTCACCGCTGGGCTGGTTTTGCTTCGTTCACCACTGGCATTGGGAACAGCGGTGTTGTTGACCGTAAAGGTATCAATCACAAACCCCGAGTCGGCCGTAGCGGTAAAAGTTTGAGTCTGACCATTGGTTTTGGTACCAGTGGTTGGCGTGATGGTGCCGTTGCCACCGGTGACGGTGCCTGTCACTAAACAAGAGCTGGCAGTAAAGTTAACCGTCAGATTCTTCGTCGCCGTTGACCCCGTCGGGCAGGAGACGGTGGCCACATTGCCACTCACTGAATTAGCACCCACAAAAGAAGAGAAGGTGTAGCCAGTGTTGGCGGTCGCGGTGATATTAGACGATTGACCAGCGGGGATTTTACCATTGACTAGATTGGTGATATTGACCGTTCCCCCGTTGGTGGGACTTTTGGTGATGTTTAAAGGGCAACCACCAGCTGAAGTGAAGTTAACTTCCGCGGTAATGGTTTGACCAGTATTGCCTGAAGCCGTACAAGCGGGTGAAGTGAAGTGGCCACCGGTGGCATTGAGTGTGACATTGGTCCAACTACCACTGCCCACTTGGTAACGAGCGGAGGAAGCTTGGTAGTTGGTGGCGGGATTGTAGAAGATATTGGTAGTCTGGCCACTAGCGATAGGGCTGGTGTTGGCATAGGCGGTACCAGAACCAGAGGCGACTCTCACGGTGACGGGGCAGGTGACGTTGGGTTTAAGCTGAAAACCAGCGGAGTAGCTGGAAGCTTCGAGGTCGGGGTTAAGGAGTTGGTCGCGGATGTCGACAGAGAGGCGGTAGTAGCCGATGGGGAAAGTGCCTTTGGCTGTCCCATTTAAATAGACCGTGACTTGGCTGGCCGTCGAGGTAACGGTGAAGGTTTTGGAACCAGAGCGGTAGTTACCAGGGGTGAGACCAGAAGACCAGATGGTTGCACTAGCGGTCGGGGTAGAAGTGGAGATGAGGGAAATATTGGTGATTACGGGAGTAGAGCCGAAATCAGCCGAGTTCCAAGAGACTCCCTCACTAGTAGCGGTGGGGCTACCACCCCAGTCACCACCATTGTTGGTGATGGTAGCGGCGGGATCGGGGGTTTGGGCCAACACTGTCCCTCCTACGACTAAAGTTAGTATTACCGAAACCAAGAACCAACGGGAGAGATTAGACATGAAGGAAAAATAAATTAAAGCCCTGATGTTAAATTGGGTTAATTGTAGCAAGAGGAGGGAGGAAAAAACAATTTTTTATACCCAAATCCCCCCGCCGGCTATGCCGGCGGGGGGATTGGATTTTTAAATTTAGAATTTTACTTCCACAGGCTGACGTGCCTTTTCTTCCCCCGCTTCCAATTCAAAAAATTCTCGTTTAACAAATTTAAAGATGCTGGCAATAATATTAGATGGGAAACTTTCTATTTTAGTATTCAAGTCACGGACATTACCATTGTAAAAGCGGCGCGCCGCTTGAATTTTGTTTTCCGTATCACTTAGTTCGCGTTGTAATTCCAAAAAGTTGGTATTGGCTTTCAAATCAGGATAGCTTTCAGATACGGCAAACAGCGACTTGAGCGCCCCACTCAACATATTTTCCGCTTGTTCATGCTCTTTTATTGTCCCCGCCTGCATGGCCATCGTCCGGGCTTCGGTCACTTTCTCTAAAGTGCCTGCTTCGTGACCGGCATAACCCTTGACCGTATTTACTAAATTAGGAATCAGGTCATAGCGCCGCTTGAGCTGAACATCAATATCGGCCCACGCTTCTTTGGTGCGATTGACCAAAACCACAAAACCGTTGTAGGCCAACACTAACCACAACCCGACCACTACCACCACCGCTAAAATCACAATTAAAATAGTCATAATTGGAGGATAAACCGGATAATTTTTAAATTATACCACAACTCACAGTTTCTAGTAATCCATTCCCATCCCACCGCCCGGAGCGCGGGGCTCGTCTTTTTTAGGAATCTCGGTAATAGCGACCCCAATCGTGAGATAATTGGCCGCCACCGACACGGCATTAGTAAAAGCCATTTTAGTAACTTTTAGTGGGTCCACAATGCCCGCTTTTTTCAAGTCTTCAATCTTGTTAGACGAAGCATTAAACCCTAGCCAAGACCGCACTGACTTGTCTTTGACTTCCGCTTTTTTTGCCTTTAATTCATCCATAATTATCACTGCGCCCTCTCCACTGTTTTCAATAATTGCCGTAAGTGGTGACCGAGCGACTTTTTCTAAAATCTCGCGGGCATGGTCAGCCACGACATCACCACCGGTGTGGTCTGTCATAGTGAGACTAACATTAAACAGAGCAATCCCACCCCCCGGCACCACGCCTTCTTCCATCGCTGCGCGCGTCGCGGCCACCGCATCTTCCACCCGCTGTTTAAGTTCTTTTTGGGCCGATTCGGTTGGTGCTCCAATTTTAATTACCGCGACTCCACCGGCTAATTTGCCAATTCGTTCGACTAGTTTTTCCTTATCATATTTAGACTCGGTTTTAGCCAGTTGGGCCTTGATTTGTGTCAAACGGTTTTCAATCTCCGTTTTTTTCCCTTTACCGCCCACAATTACAGTCGCATCTTTTGATGATACAATCCGGCGCGCTCGGCCCAATTGCGCTAACTCCACACTTTCAATTTTCAGACCAACATCTTCCGAAATTACTTTACCGCCCGTCACCACTGCAATATCTTCCAGCATTTCTTTTCGGCGATCACCAAAACCCGGTGCCTTGATGGCGACGCTGTTAAAAATACCCCTAATTTTGTTCACAATCAGCGTCGTCAGCGCTTCACCATCGACATCTTCGGCAATAATCACCAAATCTTTTTTTCCACTTTGGGCCATCTTTTCAATCAAGGGTAAAATATCTTTAATGGCTGAAATCTTTTTGTCAGTGATGAGAATATAGGGATCTTCGTACTGCGCTTCCATTTTCTCGGTATTAGTGACCATATAAGGGGCAATATAACCTTTGTCAAAAGACAAACCTTCCACCACCTCTGAGGAATTGGAAATCGTATTAGAGTCTTCAATCGTAATCACCCCTTCCCTGCCAACCGTTTTAAATACTCCAGCAATCAGCTCGCCAATTTCGGCGTCTTTGGCCGACAGAGTGGCTACCTCTTTTATTTTGCCGGCATCCCTCACTGGCTCGGCCTGGTCTTCGAGGGCCGAAATTATAGCTTCACTACCTTTTTTGATTTCATCGGCCAAGCGGATAACATTAAACCCACGGTCGGCAATGGCTTTTTCCCCTTCTTCGATAAGGGCTTGGGCTAAAATTATTGAAGTGGTAGTACCATCACCCACATTGTCATTGGTTTTATCAGCGGCTTGCTTCAAGAGTTCAGCCCCGAGATTTTCAAACCGGTCCTCCAACTCAATTTCCTTGGCCACTGTCACTCCATCTAAGGTCACCTGCGGCGCGCCATAGCTTTTTTCAATTACCACTGCTCGGCCCCGTGGACCAAGCGTCATTTTCACAGCCTCGGATAACTGATCAATACCCCGTTTCAAAGCCTGTCTAGCTTCATCGTTGAAATAGATTTTTTTAGCCATATTTTATTATTTTTCTATTATAGCTAATATATTCGACTCACTGACAATTAGATATTCTTCACCATCAATCTTTATTTCATCTGGACCATATTTAGTAAAAATCACCTGGTCCCCCTTTTTGACACGAAGGGGGACAATTTGGCCATCATCATAACGACCCGCCCCCACCGCTATTACCGTGCCTTGCTCGGGACGCTCCTTGCCCACCGTGTCGGGGATAATAATACCAGAGGCACTAGTTTTTTCATTGGCCTTGTCAATTTCGATTAGTACCCGGTCACCCAAAGGTTGTAATTTTATTCTATTTTTTTTCATCGCTTGTGATTTAATTTAGTCTGGACCAAAACAATGATCCGCACCAAAATTAGCTGGTAATTTAAGCTTGTATTATGCCCGAAAAACCAAATATTGCAATCCTAGTTAAGCTTTGCTACAATAGCCAGTAATAGTTCTCGCTGGTCTCTAAACTGGCTCAAACTTTAATCAAATAGAACAGAATGGAAACGATTTCGGCCCTTTTGCCTTGGAGTCAGGTCGTACTGGCCTTACTTCTCATAGCACTCATATTGCTACAACAAAATGACTCCAGTCTTGGAGGAGCTTTTGGGGGCGCGGATTCCGCCACTCATGCCCACCGCAAACGAGGTGCCGAAAAACTAGTATTTAATTCTACCATCATCGTCGCTATTCTTTTTGTAGGGGCTGCAATCCTCGCTCTATTCATTTAAATACCAACTGCAAACGTTATTTGTTTCAGTTTGAATATTAATTAAGTAAAATAAAATTAATCTAAACTATGTCGATATCGACTGATTTGTCTTCAGTGGCCCGTTCTTTATCACGGCGCAAAAAATTGGCTATTTTGGCTTTAGCAACCGTGGGAACAGCTAGCTTACTCGTGGTCTTATGGCAACTCAATAATTCCATTCTAATTGGCGTCCCCGAAAACGGCGGGGTTTTGCGTGAGGGTGTTATCGGAGCCCCCCGTTTTATTAATCCTCTCCTCGCTATTTCGGACACCGACCGTGATTTAACAGCTGTCATCTATTCTGGTTTAATTCGCAAAGGTAAAGATGGTAAATATGTGCCCGACTTAGCCGAACACTTTGAAGTTTCAGCCGACGGCAAAACTTACACTTTTTATTTGCGTCAGAATCTGACTTGGCATGATAGTGAACCGATTACCGCGGCCGATGTGGTTTTTACAATCAATCGAGCGGTGGACCCGGCCGTCAAAAGCCCCCGGGCCAGCAACTGGGAGGGAATCACAGTCACCGCTAAAAGTGACCGCGTGGTGACCTTTACTTTACCCCAAGCTTACTCGGCCTTTATTAGTCATGCTACGATCGGTATTTTACCAGCCCATATTTGGAAAAATATTCCCGCTGAAACCTTGGCCTTTAGCGAGTTAAACACTCGTCCGATTGGTTCTGGACCATATTTTGTAGCTAATGTAAAAAATACCAATGATGGTCTACCGGTTTATTACAGTTTACTAGCCTTCAATAATTTTGCTCTCGGCCGGCCCCATATTAAAGAGATTGATTTTTACTTTTACCCCAATGAAGAGGAGTTAGTTAAAGCCAAGGAAAAAAAGGTGATCGACAACCTAAGTGGCATTACCCCCGCCACCGCCAAAAAATTGGGCCGATTTGGAACACGAGTTGAAAAAATGCCTTTACCCCGTGTCTTTGGTATTTTTTGGAATCAAAACGAAGCCAAAATTTTTACCCAGACCGAAGTACGCCAAGCCCTCGACCAAAGTCTCGATCGCCAATATATAGTGACCAATATTTTAGATGGTTTTGCCACCGCTATTGATGGCCCCCTACCGCCAGCCTCGCTTGGTTACGAAACTAAAAATTTGCAGGTGGAGCCAATTGGTCTCCGGATTAAAAAACTTAAAACTACTTTAGCAGCCGCTGGTTGGCAAAAAGGTGCCGACAGTATTTTGCAAAAAAAAGTAGGTAAGGAAACTTGGCGTTTGGAATTTACTATTACCACCGCTGATACGGTAGAGCTAAAAGCGATTGCCACCCTCGCTAAAAATACCTGGGAGAAACTGGGAGCCAAGGTCAATATTAAAGTGCAAGATGTTAGCGACCTCCAACAAACCAGTATCCGGCCCCGCAAATACGACGCGCTGTTGTTTGGTATGTCTACCGCAGTCGACAGTGACCTCTATTCTTTCTGGCACTCGCGCGAACGGACTGACCCCGGTCTCAACGTAGCACTCTATGCCAATCCTACCGCCGATAAATTGTTGGAAAAAATAAAAACCGAAAAAGACCCCACCTTTTTAGCTGGCTATATCAAAAAACTGAGTACAGAAATAATCAATGACCGGCCAGCCGTTTTTATTTATAGTCCTGATTTTGTTTATATTGTTTCCACTGATATTCGCCATCTTGAATTACCGTTTATCACAATTCCGTCTGATCGTTTGACTTATATTTATGATTGGTATTTAGCCACAGATAAGATCTGGCCAATTTTTGTTAAACAAGCCGAAGTCGCCTCAACTACTATTAAAGTAAATTAATAAAAAAATAAAATAATAATATGCCTCCACTTGGAAAATACCCACGCCCCGCGTCACGACCAAACAATAATACTAAATTGCCTGATCGTCGCCCGGGCCTAAGCAACAGTCAGAAAGCTAGCCCCCAGCCCGCCGGAGTGGGCAGTAGCCAGCGACCAGTGGCACGCCCCTCATCAGCCAACCGCCATCCTCGTCTACCCCACCACCAAGGTGTAAATCGCGGGCCCAAATCTGACAATCAGAAAGTCTCCAAACCAATTTCGCCGATTGCGCCCAACACTATCCGCATCATCCCCCTTGGTGGGGTCGAAGAAATCGGTAAAAATATGACGGCCATCGAAATGGGTAACGATATTATTGTGGTTGATGCCGGCCTCCAATTTCCCGATGAAAACGCCCCGGGAGTAGATTATATTATTCCCGACACCACTTATCTCGAAACCAATAAAAACAAAATTCGGGGGCTTGTGGTCACCCACGGCCATCTCGACCATATTGGCGGGATTCCGTATGTGATGCCCAAGATTGGCAACCCCCCGATTTATACCAGTATCCTGACGTCGGTAATGATTAGAAAACGGCAAGAAGAATTTATTCATTTGCCCAAGTTGACGATTAATGTAGTGACGCAAACTGACACTGTCCGTCTGGGACAATTTAAATTGCGTTTCTTTGGCGCCACTCACACTATTCCCGATACCCTCGGTCTTATTATCGAAACACCTTACGGCAATATTATTATGACTGGCGATATCAAAATTGAAACCAAAGACAATATCCCAGCCCCGTTTGAAGTGGCCACTTATGAAAAATTAGGCCGCGAAAACAACTTACTATTGATTGCCGACTCGACCAATGTTGAAAAGGAAGGCTTTTCTTTTCCCGAAAAAGTGGTGCACGACAATCTTAAAAAATTAATTCAAGACGCACCTGGTCGCATTATTGTTAGTACTTTTGCATCTTTGTTTGATCGCATTGTGTATGTTATTCAAGCGGCCGAGTTATTAGGGAAAAAAGTGGTAGTGGAAGGTCGCTCCATGAAAACCAATGTCGAGATCGCCCGTGAGCTTGGTATTCTCAAAGTCAGTGACACAACAATTATCGGTGCGGAGCGGATGGAAGACTACCCTGAAAACAAGCTAGTGGTTCTAGCCACCGGCGCCCAGGGTGACGAGTTTGCTGCCCTTATGCGTATTTCCAACAAAACTCATAAATATGTCAAACTACACAAAGGTGACACTGTCCTACTGTCTTCCTCGGTCGTGCCCGGCAACGAAAAAAGTGTTGGTCGCCTAAAAGACAACCTCGCTCGTCAAGGCGCGCGCATTATCCACTACGGCGTGGCCGAAATCCACTCGTCTGGACACTCTTACCGTGGAGAAATGGAATATCTGCACAAAATGATCAAGGCCAAATATTTTATTCCGGTCCATGGTAGCCATTATATGTTGCGGGTCCACGAGCGAATTGCCGAAGAACTAGGGGAAAAAAGTGACCATATTATTGTGCCCGACAATGGGATGATTATTGAAATTACCGACCAAGGAACCAAAATCAAGGCCCTCAAGGAAAGTGCGTCGAGCCGAGTGGTAATGGTCGACGGTTTAGGTACTGGCAATGTTGAAGAAGTAGTGATCCGCGATCGCCAGCTACTTTCTCAAGATGGTATGTTTGTTATTATTGCCACTATTGATATAAAAACTGGTAAAGTCCGCAAATCACCCGATATTATTTCCCGCGGTTTTGTTTATCTCAAAGAATCCCAGGAAATGTTGCACGCCGTTCGCAATCTCATCAAAAAATCTATCGAGGATTCGGCCAGCAAAATGCACCCAATCAACTTTGACTTCGTCAAAAACACGGTCCGCGAAGAAACCGCCCGTTATTTATTCCAGAAAACCCACAAACGACCGATTATCTTGCCTGTACTAATCGAAGTTTAAACCACCTAAGCTAATCATTTGTGACCAACCCTAAACTTTTTACCCCCAAAACTCTACGGCGCCACACCTACATTGCGGTTTTGTTTTTAACCCTAAATGCTTCTTTAGTTTCTTATATAAACTCAAGTTTCTTGTCACAGCTGGTAGGCGAAAAAGCCGTCGGTTGGATTTATATTTTTGCCTCGATTATTACCATCGCTGGTTTTTGGGTCTTACCTTTTGTTTTAAGAAAAAGGGATTTACGGCAAATATTGTTACTAACCACCTTGGTTATGGTTACCGCTACCGGACTGCTCGGCCTAGTGACCCAGGGCCCCGTCATCTTAATTGCGATTTTTTGTATTTTTTATATTGCTGGGGCCCTGGCTCGCTATGTTTTAGATTTGTATCTTGAAAATATATCCGCCGACAAAGTAACTGGTGGAATCAGGGGTTTATTTTTGACGATTATAAATTTGGCCTGGCTCGCCTCACCGCTTTTGGCTGGATTTATGTTAAACGGCACCGCTAATTACCAGTGGGTTTACCTTGGGGCTACGGTTATTGCCCTGCCTTTGTTTGCTATTATTATTTGGGGGCTAACCAAACAAGCAATAAAAAATATTCCGACCGTTTCCCCTGTCTCATCTTTCACTATTTTATTTAAACCGCAATCAAATTTTGATCGTGATATTAAAAACATTATTACGATTGATTTATTGTTAAACTTTTTCTACTCATTAATGGTGGTTTACACCCCGATTTATTTATATCAACACATCGGCCTATCTTGGGACCAAATTGGTTTAGTATTTACCGTTATGCTTTTACCATTTGTTCTGCTTGATTACCCCCTTGGCCTACTAGCTGACAAAAAGATGGGTGAAAAAGAAATCTTGGTTGGTGGTTTAGTTATTATGGGCCTCGCAACCATGGCCCTATCTTTTATTGGGGGCGCAGGGCTAGTGGTTTGGGCCTCGCTTCTTTTTATTACTCGGGTTGGCGCCGCTTCAGTCGAAGTCGCCAAAGAAATTTATCTCTTCAAACGGATCACCCCCGGTGACACCTCGATTTTGTCCCTCTCGCGCATAATGGTGTCGTTTTCCTATATTATTGGCCCTGCTGCAGCTACCCTTTTCCTAACTTTTTTTGATTTTCGCTTTATTTTTCTGGCCCTTGGTGCAATTGTCCTCCTGGGCCTGCGACCAGCTCTGGCCCTAATTGACACTAAATAGTGTTGGAAGTTGCTAAAAAAATTAAAAGGAGTAAAGTAGAAAGTTGATTCTGGCTAATGGGAGCCAGATAAACGGACTTGAAGGAGATCCGTTATGCACCACCGCCAGCAATTTATTTGCAAACGACGTGGTATTGTTGTGGGAATACTGATGCTGAAGCCGAAAGAGATTCCCTCAATCGGCGACAGCCTCAATATTTCCGGTCAGGAACTGAGGGGTGGCAAGGGTCGGTACAGGATTACCGATCGCCACGGCCACAACGGTCACACGACCGTGACCATCGAACGAGTGAGTGATGTGGACCGACGCTACAAGGTCCACACCCTTACTCCGGTCGAGGCCCCGGCCCTAGAGGCCACCACCTCCTAACCCCTCCGTTCCGGACCAATCCCATCCCGCCGCGCTGGCCCCGACCAGCCTGGCGGTTTTATTTTACCAACCCAGCGAGCGAGCCGATACCGTTTGATTTGCCTTGCGCAAGGGCGACGGCCCGAGCAGAGCAAATTTTCAGCAGAAAATTATGTGTGCAAATCAAACGGTATAGGCGAGCGTCTACTTCATTAATCGACGCAACCCGCAATACTCACACTTGGCATCGTCACAAGTTTTGTCCCAAAATGAGAGGTTGAGAATTTCCGTCGCCACGGTTTCAATAGTTGTTTTCAAACTAGTGACATCCGCTTCAGTCACTTCAAATTTTTCTTTTTTATATTTGCCACTGTCACTTGGCTCAACAAAGTCAATCTCCCCCGACACCATTTGATATTTTTTATCTTCAAATAAATCTAACAACAATTTGTAAAATACTAGTTGCCGGAAATAGTTGCCATCGGCGTCTTTAGTTTCGCCCAAAATTTGGTTGCGACTTTTGGGCTGACCGGTTTTATAATCCACCACATTGACCGTCTGCCCATCACCCAAAAACTCTAGTTTATCCAAACTGCCCACCAGCTTAATCCCCGGCGTGAGCAAAACACCAGTGATTTTAAACTCCGTTAAAACATTTAAATTAAAAGTGGCACTGTAGGTGTCGTACCAACCAGCTAAAGCTTTTTGCCCCTTGGCCAAAGTCTCGCTAAAATCACCAACCTCTAAAGGCTGGGCGCGTAAATGACGCTCAAAACTGGCTAGTAAAAAATCCCGTTCAATCCCCTTATCTTTACCCTGGCGAAAAACATCTTGGAGCGCCGCGTGAATAGCAATACCATAAAGTAAATATTTAGCGGGCACCGCTGGTAGGCGAATAAGGTTGCGATAAAAATATTGCCACGGACAAGTCAAATAGTTATTAAGCGCCGTCACCGATAGACCCTGCTCATGAAAAAGTTCGGCTACAAACTGCACATCGTGTAAACTACTACCTGTCTCCCTTTCCGGTAAAAGAAAAATAGACCGCTCTGTTTTACTGTCATTATTCCACTTTTCTGTCTCTATCACCTGAACCAATTCTGGTCGCAAGTCGGTCACAAACCGGCTGGGCACTTGTTCCCGACCGGTTTCTCCTATTTTTGCATAGGTAATAGTCACCTCACTTTTGCCCCTAGTTAAAGCCACATAAAACAACCGCCGTTCATCGGCATCATCAGTTGCTTGTGCTTCGGCCTTTTGGCTTTCGGCCGATAAGGCATAAACCTCATTGAGCAGTTTTAATTTATCGCGGTTTGGACGCCCACCAAAGTGACCATCGTATGCTCCCACAATATAAACGTGATCAAATTCTAAACCTTTGGCTTTGTGGGTAGTCATTAGCCGGACTTTACCTTTATAACCTTGACCTGCCTTTTTCTTCAACAGTACTTTATGTTTTTGAGCAATATTTAAAAAAGCTAAAAAGTCGGCCAGACGCGCCCCGGGCTGACTGGCTACGACCGAAGAAGCTAAATCAAAAAATGTCGCAATAGTTTCTAGTCGTCCCCGAGCATTATGGTCGGTCACCACAAACTCGATCAATTTTGATTCTTTAAGCAACCGCTCCATAAACGGCAAAAGGTTCATATTTTCACTGGCTACCTTAAGCGAGGACAATAACTCAAAAACTCTATCCTCTTTTTCCTGGAGAATAGCAATTAGATCTCTCTTTTCTTCATGGGCCTGACGGATATATTTATAAGTTGCAATCGGGGCCAAACCAAAAAAATCGATATGAAGCAGGCGGGCCAACCTTTCATTATCGCCAAAATTAGCTAGTGCCTCAAAAACCGTAATCATTTTCTGCACATCAAGATCTGATAACAAATCATCATCCGACTCGACGGCTACGGCCAAGCCACACTTACGCAAAATAGCCGAGAGTGGTAAAGCGTCACGATTGTCCCGATACAAAACGGCAATCTCATTTGGTTCTGCCCCCGCTGTAATTTTAGCCTGAATATCACTGGCTAAATAAAAATATTCGGTGACAGGGGAGTCAAACCCGCCCACTTTAATCAAGGGTCCCACTTTTTTGTCAAAAGCCACCAGGGGACTCTTACCCGACAAAACCGCCTCAGCCTGGTCTAAAATCGCCTGTCCCGAGCGATAGTTGTTGGCCAAGGTTATTATCTTGGCCTTAGGGTACAAGCGAGAAAAATAAAAAAAGTTTTCGAGCGAGGCGCCCTGAAACCGAAAAATAGCCTGCTTTTCATCCCCCACCACAAACAGATTTGGGTTACTGTGAAAGCCAGCAATTAGTTCCAAAATTTTATTTTGGGCATTATTAGTATCTTGATGCTCGTCCACCAAAATATATTGATGTTCCTCCTGCAACATGGCCAGTAAAGTGGTATTACTTTTCAACTCTCGCAACACCTCCATAATCATATCGTTAAAATCGTAAAGTTTTTTCTCGTTTAAGCTGGCTTCATAGGCTTCGTAAATTTCAGCTAACTCCAAATTTTTATCAATCTCCCGCCGTAGTTTTTCGTAAACTTTCTTTATTTTGCCTTTATAAGCCCCCTTTTCATGACGCAAATCAGAAATATCAGCATATTCCCTATCGGCCTTGCGACAAATATTTTTATATTCGGCCACACTCACTCCCTCTCGTTTTAAGTCACCAATACTACCAACAACACTGCGCACATAAAAAGTCGGGTCACCATAGGGCCGCAATAGCTTGAGCGGCAAACTATCAATTATTTTTTCCACAATTGCAATTTGGTCGATTTCGGTAATACTAGCCGAACCAATAATCCGCGGAAATTCTTCGGGATAATTTTTAATAATATTGTTACAAAAACCATGAAAAGTACTAATCACTACCCGATAAGCCCGACTGCCAATCAGGTGGGCCAACCGGTCCCGCATATTAGCGGTGGCATTTTCAGTAAAAGTCAGGGCTAAAATTTGCTCGGGAGCACTGTCGGTCGCCCGCAAAATATTGGCTATCCGCATGGTCAAAATCTGGGTTTTACCGGTACCCGGACCAGCAATAACCATCACGGGCCCCTCGATAGTATCCACCGCTTCTTTTTGGGCCGAATTTAGATTGTTATAGGTTTTTTGGAAGTTTTTCTCACCTGACATAGCTAAAGTATAGCACCCCTTGAAAAGGGTGGGGAATAAACCAGTCCTTCGCCCCATCCCCGTGACCAGCCGACGGGGTATTAGGCGAAGGCAACAGGGCTGGTTTTTTGAAAGAGGAAGCGGCTCCGCCTCTTCATATCACCTTGCCTCTCATCCCCGTTGCCGAGCGAACGGTGTACTTTCGGCACCCAATAGTGTTTAATATACCCTAGAAAGGGGGTGAGCGACGTGAGCAAACACCGCAACGGTCACCATCATCATCGGTCGTCTTTACTCAAAAAAGTGAGAGAGGGAATCCTCAACTCATTCTTTTCGGCAATTAGCCGGGTCGAAGACGTACTACGTGGCGAAAAGACCAAAGACGCCACCAAGCTTGGTGGCGAGCTAAGCTTTGAAGAAAAAGTCAAAGACAAATGACCGCCCAGAAACTCCGAGTTTCTGGGCGATTTGTATTTGAGCAATTGGTTTTAATTTGCTAGATTAATACTAGAATAATTTAATCATAAACAATATGTTGCACGAGAAAATAAAAAGTGAGATGAAGGACGCCATGAAAGCTAAAGACGCAGTTAGGCTATCGGTGATTCGGGGCCTATTATCAGCCTTTACTAACGAGGCTGTGGCCAAAGGCAAAAAACCGGATGAATTTTTGACTGATGACGAGGCCCTAGCAGTTATAAAGCGAGCCAGCAATCAGCGGAAAGATGCCAGCACCCAATATCGAGCCGGTGGACGTGAAGATTTGGCGGTAAATGAGGAAGCCGAACTGGTAATTATTCAAACCTACCTGCCGGCCCAAATGTCGACTGAAGACATTAAAAAAATAGTTGCCGAAAAAATTGCCGAACTCGGGGCCGACAAATCCAAAATAGGCCAACTGATTGGGGCAATAATTAAAGCCACCGGCGGACAAGCCGACGGCGGCGAGGTCAAAAGGATCGCGGAAGAAATGTTGGGTTAAAAATAAATTAATCCCCCGGGCGCGCTTTGCGCGCCCGGGGGATTTTCGGCCAGCAAACTATCCCTACTCCCTTTCCAGCTTCTTGCCCATAATCAGTACTTCAAAAACACATTTCGCCAACTCCCAAATGATTACCCCCATCACCACCACCGCTTTCTGAAACTGTCGCCAATAGCGCATGGCTCTTATCCTTTCAGTGTCCACAATAATGCCAACACAACCAATTCCTCCTTCTTTTTTTATCCTACACTGATTTAAACAAATTTCAAATTTTCCGATTTAATTAACCCGAAGCTACAGAAAATTAGTTTCCGTTATTACTTTGGCTTTTTTTCTCGCTTTCATTTTAGCCACTTGAACCAAGGCATCATGTTGAATTTTCTCTTCATATTTCTCTTCCGCAATTTTTTCTTCTTCCTCCCGTTGGAGTCGAGCAAAGCCATATAAGGAAAAAACTAATATTGCCCCCACAACTGTCGCGGCCAAATTCATCATAAACATTGTTAGTGCTCCCGCCACGACTATCCGATTTAGCATCACGACCCCAATTGCTGCGGCCGCTAGCGGTGGCAAAAGTGACACCGACACTGCCACCCCCGGCAAAGCCGCCGACAAATCTTGCTTGACCCAGGAGTAAGCCACGGCCACCCCTGAAGCAAAGGCAATCAGTAACATGATTAAATCTGGTTTAATCCGCAACAGGATTTCACTGCCCACTACATTATTAGAAAATAAGAAAGCGGTGATTAGCGACACGCCAAAGATAAGCGCCGATGATTTTAAAATAATCCGTGTGGCCCGCCCGATCGCCAAGGCACTCATCGTGACTATCCCCATCGCCAGACTAAGCAAGGGTAAAAGGAGAGGGGCAATAAAAATACCACCGACTGTCACCCCCACGTCGTCGGTAATCATACCCAAGGTGGTAATAAATGAAGCCAACGCCAACAAAAAATAAAAATCAACTTTGATATGACTTTCATGTAAAAGTTGCGACAAGCTGGCTTGCTGTTCCAGGAAACTGGCAACAAAAAAAGTTTTAAACATATTTACTATTCAAATTTTAGCAAACAAAAAGGGGAGTGGCGACTATTTTGTGTGGACATAGTCCAATTTCCCTCCTCGGTAGTAATTTGCTAGACTAGCTCTAATGCGAAAATCAAGTAAAATAAAGCGCACCAGCAAAGTTTCCCCGCCCGAATTTCCAGTTCGGCTTAATAAATATCTTGCTGCCCATTTCCCTCTCACCCGCCGGGCCGCCGACGATCTAATTAAAAGTGGCACCGTAAAAATAAATGGCCGGTTGGCTGTCCTAGGTGACCTGGTCCAAGCTAGTGACAAAGTGGAAACTAAAAGCTCGGCCTCACGGCCAGTGTATCGCTACTTTGCTTACCACAAACCAGTTGGCATCGCTACTCATTCCTCAAGCCCGACTGAAAAAGCTATCGTCAATGTTCTCCGTCTGCCTGTCAAAGCTTTCCCGATTGGCCGTCTCGATAAAGATTCTCGGGGTCTGATTTTACTGACCAATGACGGCCGGCTTGCGGGAGCGCTTTTGTCTCCCGACCATGAACATACCAAAGAATATGTGGTCACCGCCGACAAAACTGTCACGGCCGAGCAAGCTAAAATTTTAGCTAATGGTATTAAAATTGAAAATTATCGCACCAAAAAAGCCCAAGTGACTAAAACTGGTGATAAAGAATTTACCATGATTTTAACCGAGGGTAAAAAGCACCAAGTCCGCCGAATGTGTGCCGCCCTTGGTTTAGAAACTAGAGATTTAATTCGCGTCCGAATTGAAAATATCAAACTTGGCAATTTAAAAGTGGGTGAATGGCGTGAATTGGCGGGCCCCGAGCTGGCTGAATTTTTAATTACCTTAAAACTCAACCGCAATTAATGCCCTATCCCCAAATATATTTGCCATTGGTCTAAATTTTTGCTAGTATTGTCGGTAGCAAATCTGTTTGATAAATATTAAAATGCTCTAAACAAAAGCGTTCGCGTTTAAAATTTATATCAGCAGATGAATGGTCTTTAGTTTTTCAATTACGCGCGTAAGGCGTATTTTTTAGTTTTAAAATATGTCTAATCGTCTGTAATTAAAGTAAAACCCGACCGCTAGCGGTCGGGTTTTACTTGTCCCCCGGCGTCGCTACGCGACGCCGGGGGATTTTATTTATTGCCTCTTATGCTTCGCTCTCTCCGCTTCCGTCAAATACTGTTTGCGTAAACGGACGCTCTTCGGCGTAATTTCTAAATATTCATCGTCCGACATAATTTCCAATCCCCGCTCAATCGTAATCGGTAGTGGAGGAACTAAATATATTTTTTCATCAGTCCCCGAGGCCCGCATATTGGTTAGTTGCTTACCTTTAGTTGGATTGACCGCCATCTCTTCCCCTTTAGCGGTGTTGCCCACCACCATCCCTTCATACACCTCGGTCGCTGCTTCAATATACAAAGTTCCACGGGTTTGCAGGTTGGCCAAGGAAAAACCCAGGGCTTTTCCACCCACCATCGAGGTCATCGAGCCCACGGCGCGCTTTTCGATTTCCCCGGCATAAGGTTTAAAACCAATCACTCGACTGGCAAAAATCCCCTCTCCTTTGGTATCAATAATAAATTGTCCGCGGTAGCCCAAGAGACCGCGCGTTGGCCCTTCGAGGGTGAGACGGACAATATTATCATCAACTTTCATATTGGTCATATGCACCGCCCGTTTGCCGAGTTTTTCAATCACCGTGCCTTGGGACACAGTGGGAATTTCAATCGTCACTTCTTCATACGGCTCTGACTTGACCCCGTCAATCTCTTTAATAATTACCTGGGGTTGAGACACGGTCATTTCAAACCCTTCCCGACGCATATTTTCTAGCAACACCGCAATATGCAGTTCCCCCCGACCATAGACTTTCATTGTGTCCCCCTCAAAATCTACCCGCAGACCCACATTAATTTCTAGTTCCTTCAACAGGCGCTCACGAATTTGCCGACTGGTGACAAACTTACCCTCGCGACCGCCAAAAGGTGAATCATTGACCAAAAAATTGAGGGCGATGGTTGGCTCATCCACATGAATTACCGGCAACATTTCCACGTCCAAACTATCACTAATCGTGTCCCCAATATATATTTCCGCCAGCCCCGCCACCATCACAATATCTCCCGCTTCGGCTTCTTTCACTTCTTGTCGGCTTATCCCTTCAAAAGTAAAAAGTTTGGTAATTTTTCCTTCTTCCACCTGCCCATTGGGCTTTTTAATATAAACCTTACTGCCATCTTTGATTACCCCTTCATACACTCGCACAATCGCCAGCCGGCCCAAAAAGTTGTCATAGGCGAGATTAAAAGGTTGCGCCCGCAAAGGCACGGCCACCTCGTGGGAGGCCGGCGCTACATGAGCGAGAATAGTATCAAGCAGTGGCTCTAGATTTTTTCGTTCATCGGCCAAATTTTTCATCGCTACCCCATCTTTGCCAATAGCGTATACCGTGACAAAATCTAGTTGCTCGTCGGTGGCGCCCAGTTCCATAAAAAGCTCTAAAATTTCATCATGAGCGCGGGCACAATCGGCCGCTGGTTTGTCTATTTTATTTAAAACAACAATCGGTTTATGACCAATCTCCAGTGATTTCTTCAACACAAACCGAGTTTGAGGCATGGGACCCTCTTGGGCATCGACAACCAGTAGCACCGAATCAATCGAGCGTAGTACTCGCTCCACTTCCGAACCAAAGTCGGCGTGGCCCGGGGTATCCACAATATTTATTTTGGTGCCTTTGTAGTTAATCGAGGTATTTTTAGCATAAATAGTAATACCCCGCTCGCGTTCCAAATCATTGGAATCCATAGTGGTGCCCTCTTCGGTCATCCCCGTCTCACGCATAATAGCGTCGGTCAGAG
>MHTJ01000003.1:0-74670 GCA_001823065.1 Candidatus Vogelbacteria bacterium RIFOXYD1_FULL_44_32 | reverse complement strand
AAGCTCGAGAGCTTCGCAAGCCCGGCGAGGAGGACAAACTTTTGCACCTCATTGCCCACATTGTGGGGGCAAAGCTCATAGCCCGCTTCCCCACCAAGAAGTGGCGATGGGAGGGATGGGTCAAGCCCACAAGATTCTCCGGGGACCGAAATATGCAATTTCCCGCAGTGATTTCCCGAAGAATAAATAGTAACCCCAGTCTCTTTCCTCAAAGACCTCATCCTTTCCTCTGGGGTCCAGCGATCAGCGACTCCGGCCACCGGCCGATGTTGCCACAGGCGACAATACACATCAACCATCACCTGTTCCACCTTTACGATGGCCTCCACGTCGAGAGCCAAACGTGCCAACCGCTTCACAAAATCGGGCGAAAGTTGGGCCACCAGACCACAGCAGGCCAGACCCGACCGGCTATCAAGCGCAATCGAGAGCGCCTGATTGTGCCCCTCAAAGGCAATGTCTGGTGGTGGCACCCGCAAGTCCTGAAAAAGAGCCTGTAGCCCTTCGTGAACCGACTTCACTCGCTCTGGCGAATCTTCATTTTCCCCACGGATAACTGGTAGTTGCACCACCAGTTTCGGCCAGTCCCCGTCTCGACCAAAGTCGAGCGGAAAAATAGCCGAACCATTGACCATCCCTTGGTTGTTGTAAAACCCCGCATCATGTTCGCGCGAGGCGGTCCCCCGATAGCGCGTACTCCTCCCTTGCAACCACTCCAAGGTCTTGGGGTGCAAGTGCACTAGCAGGTATTTCAGGTCGTCCGACAGAGACAACCAGAACCACGCAAAGTGGTCTCTTTCGGTCAAAGGTATTCTCCCACTATCCATTTCAATCTCCTTCCGCTTAGCGGTTTTTTCCACCCATACTTCTACAATATATTTAATTTTTTGTCTAGAAAAAATGCCGTGAGTCCCAGCTGGGACTCACGGCAACTAACTCCGGAATATTCTCCTCACCGACTAGAATGATAGTCCAAATAGCCTTTCACATTGTAGTGGTGATCAAATTCAGCAGGCTCGCAACACTCTTCGTCACAATGATCGGGGCAAAACACGTGTTCACCTTTGACAGTCACATGTTCTTTGGCTGTGGGCCGATAACATACGCAACAACGCACTGCCCCCTTGCTCAAGAGCGCAAACATTGTGTCAGCTGGGGCCCACGGATTGGTCATTGGGGCTGGCGTTGACTCATTGGAATTTGGTTGGCGCGACAAACTGCCCATTGTTTTTCCCTTCTGTTTTTCTTTGCGGTTTAATCACTGGTGACTTATTTATCTGTTCTATTACTACAACAATAAAATCTCTCTGTCCACTTTTTATTTTAAACTCTCGCACACCACCCCATCGCCATCACTGTCCAATTTGTGGGGGTCAGCCATTGGACCACCACAAGCTGTAAAAACTGATTGAGCTTCAGTTTGAGTCTTAAAGTTTGTGCAATTATAAACATTGCGGTCACAAATATAATTTTCCCCCACCCCCGCCGCGCTTTGCGCGGCGGGGGTCTCTTTGGTCACGATTTTATCTTCGCACACCCCATCAGCCCACAAACCTTTTTTTAGTTCACGCGCTTCCCTTTCCGCTAATTTAAATTCCGCCTGATATTTGTAGGGCAAGTTGTAGGTGTACTCGTAAGCAAAGCCCTGGCTTATCATTAGTTTATTAAAATTAGTCCCGTCAGCTAAAAAAACATAGCACAACAACCGGTTATATTTATCCCGTTCACCTTGGCTTGGGTCGGCTTCTAGCCGTACCGTTTGCCCAGCAAGCAGACTTTTGGCTTTGGCCGAGGCTTCTTTACCAAAACATTCCACCGCTTTCCGCGGGTCCACTGTCTCAGGCGTATTTATCCCAATCAGGCGCAAAGTTTCTGTCTTGCCATTTATATTTACCACTACCGTGTCCCCATCCACTACTTTTACCACTTGATAGCTGTTTAATACTTTCGGCACTACTAAAAACGCAGGGCCAGTTGATGTCGCCTCAATCGCTATTTTTGCCGTACTAGTCGCTAATATCGCTACGGTCTTAGATTGAACTCCCGTCTCCACCCCTGCGGATAATACAAAAGAAACCAATATGGTCAGTAAAATTAAACCGCCACCAACCAACAAAATATTTCTCATCTCCCAATCCTACCAAGCCCTCCCTAAAATGTCATTTGTCCATTTCATATTTATAAAATTGTCCGCCCCGCCTTAATCCACCCATCATCCACCCACTTTTTTATATTCCCTGATTCGCGCGAATTAGAGACATATTTTACTACTGGGTCGCGATCGGATACTACATCATACACAAACAAACCAGCAACATAACAAAGAAGCATTATTATACCTACAATCAACAACTTTATAGTAATGTTATTTTTCATATAAAGTCACATTACTAGATCCTACAAAAAATCAATATAGACCAACCGAGATAAAGAATTACTCAAAGTAAGCTCCTACCTCATCAACCTTACCCTCTCAGTAAAGATAGAAAGAAGACCATATGCTTCAACTGCAGTGATAAGTAGAGGTGAATACGACAGCTACCTAGCGACAACGATAATCAAATGATGATGTCATATGGCCTTCAAAAAGATAGACAACTACATCAGCTTTTGAAGTTTGTGCGTGTTGGTCTAGCCAATCATCCAATGAGTAAATCTTTGAAGAGTCAAAGATGTCATCAGTGTAGGCATTACTTTCATCCAGCCAGATAAATTGTAGTTTTGATGTTCCTTGGTAGTTCTCTTCAAAGTCATTTTCTAGCTTTTCTTTTTGGAGCGATGTCTCAAGCAACCTCGCCGCCAGATAATCACAATGATTTCCATTCGCAAATTGCTGGCCAATTACACTTATTGAATCGACCTGGGTAGTATCAGCGGGTAATTGCACAGAAAAGATTTGGTTTGAGAACTTAGTTAGGGTTTCATCGTGCATCTTCGGCACAATCCAGATGAAGCCTCCTACATATAAGGCAATTACTAGAACAACTGAGCCAAGAATCCCTAACAAAATTAAAGTATTTCTTTTCATGACATTTTATTTTTTAAGACTTTTAACATAAGAATTTAATGATTTAACAAGTTTCTGAAGTCCATAAACTACAACGTTTGTATTGTAATTTGGATTATTCATCTGTGATTGGATGCGTTGTCCGTATGCGCCTGCGCCATTATACGCTGTTCCAATAGTGGCAGGATTAGTCGTATTTCTAGAGCTACTTATATTTTCCAAGTACGCCGTCCCTGAATCAATATTCTTCTGAGGATTTCGAGCAAGCTCGGCTTTTGTGTAGCCACCGAAGTCTTTTCCTACACGACCGCTTACCTGCATAATACCCACACCTCCATCATATCCCGCCAGTTGAGAGTCTGGGAACGCGGCATCTTTCATTCCTTCGCCAGGCAGAAGATGTGATTGCTCTTCCCTTATGATTGCACTAGTTAAGGCCGGATCGACACCGTATTTTGAACTCGCTGAATTAATCGTGCTCTGATTCTGTTGAATAGCATTCATAGCACGCGAGTGACCTCCTAAGACCTCACCCGCTTTCATAGCCACACCACTCATTCCCTCATAACCGCTCCAATCATAGAACCCAACCCACCAGAAACGTCCACTCGGATCTTTGTTAGTTATAGGATTATTACCCGCATAGCTGTAGCTATTTTGCGCTTGCGGATTCATTAGGGAGGCTTTACCTTCATCGGTTTGTCCTACCTCCCAAAATACTGGATCCTGACTCAAAAACCGCCCGATTTTTCCATTTTGATAACGGGCATTCATATAAGAAAGACCAGTAGCCTCATCATACTCCTGACCAATATATTTCTTGCTTTCATTGTAGGTGGAGGTTTTTTGGTCTAGGCGAATATCGCCGTATGGGTAATAGTCGATTAGTTCAGTAATCACACTGCTTTGGTCAGTTACCAGACTAGTGCCAGACAAGTGGTCAGAGTGGGTGTAATAGGGGCTTTTCATATTTTGCTTTTAATATTAACATATAGACGATGTGTAAAAAATTACTCCTATTTTTTTTGTTGTTGGCATTTGTCATATCACTTTTTTTATTTATTCAGGGAAAGATTTGGCTAGTCAACCCGGATCGAAGTAAATACCCTATAAGGGGTATAGACGTATCACACTATCAGGGAGACATTGATTGGCAAGCTGTCTCAAAAGATGACGTAGGGTTTGCTTACATAAAAGCTACAGAAGCTAATGACTTAAGAGATGCTAAATTTATGTTCAATTGGAATAATGCAATAAAAAATAATATTCCGACTGGAGCGTACCACTTCTATTCCTTAGCCCACTCTGGCAAGATCCAAGCAGAAAATTTTATCAAAACTGTACCACTAGATAAGTATCAGCTTCCACCAGTTGTCGATCTGGAATATGTCGGTAACAGTAAAAAAAGACCCCCAAAAGAGGAATTTGTAAATGGACTTAGAATCTACCTAAGAGTTATTTCGAGTCACTATAATAAACAGCCAATTCTTTATACTACTTACGAGTTTTATGAAGATTATCTCTACCCAGAATTTGAGAAAGAAAAGATATGGATAAGAGATATTTTTTCAAAACCTGATACAAAAAAAATCGGTGATTGGGAAATTTGGCAATATAATCCCAGAGGGAGTATTGATGGAATAAAAGGGAACGTTGATTTAAATGTCTTTAATGGGACTAATCTATAGTCCATCCCATCACAAAAAGCTGTAGTAAAAGAACTAGAATTTGAATGACAATCAAAGATCCCAAATAAAATGCAGCATCTTTATTTTCTTTAAGCTTAAATACGTTCTTCAAGAATAATATTCCTGTGATAAGTAGCAATAACAGGATCGGATTAAGGACTAGAAATCCCTGTAATTCATATCTCCAAGGACCGTGATTGGAATCCATAAACCATACATCTGGATCTGGCAACCTCCCACGCATCGCTTCCCAGTAATAAATAAAGAAAGGAACGATTGAAAATAATCCTGTTATTAAATATAGATTTTTAACCGCTTTATTTTTCATATTTTTACTTTGATTTATTAAATGATTTAATAAATTTTTTCAATTGATTAGCAACGATGTTCTTATTATAGTTTGGGTTATTCAATTGAGCATTAATTCTTTCTCCATATCTTTTAGCATGATCATTTGAACCATTATATATGGTATATTTCCTGAATTATCTAACTTACAAACTTGAATAATTTCTAAGCTTATTGGTAAATTATTATCAACTCTTAAGATAAGCTTCTCATCATTCTTCATATCCCGTGCGACATGTTCAGCTGTAAGGAGTAAAAGTTTGTTATCTTTTCCAATAAGAATTCCTGTTCCCACCTTAAAATCACCAGCGCTAGTTTCTTGTCTTAAATTTACGACACAATTATTCAATATTTCTAATGGTATTACCTGAGGCATTTGTAGAGATATTTATTCTATTTCAGAAAAATACTTCTTTTCTGCTTCAGAAGCTTCCATCAGATCTTTATATGCTTTTACTTCCCCCGTTTTAGTGTCGACAATTAAATAGGTCGGGATATCAGAAATACTACCGTAAGAGTTCTCAATCAATTTTCCATTTTGGAACAACTTATGATAATAAGTAACCTCAACGTTATCTGAGGCACTATTTTCAATATACTTTTGATTGATTACAAATAGCTTATTCTCAACAAACAAGTATTGCTTCTGATCATAGACACGTGCAATTTCATAGTCATGAACATGATCCTTGAGTGAAATATAATCCATATCCCACCCATCATTGATAGCAACTACTCCTGAACATTCAATAAAATCCAACCAACTTGGAACAAAATTTTGACACTCCAATGCAATCTTTTTTTCTGGAGCAACAAACCAAAAGTAGTACAGAAACATGGCACCACCCAAAATAATTAATGTGACACTAGTTACAATAATTAGCAGTTTTCTCTTCATGATATTTATTTTTTAATTCTATCACTAATTTTAATCTTTACATTATAGTTACTTAGGATACCCTTACTTTGAGCTTTATAAGCATTACTTGCAGGAATTTTAATTACTCTACCCTTCTCTGTTTGAGGATTAGGTTTATTAAAATCATATTTATCTGACACAGTGCTATTTACTACCCATTCCCCATTTTCTTGAGTAATTTGTGATTCAATATTTGCACCATGTAAGGCGTAGTACAAATCACTTCTATTTTCAAACTCAAAGTGAGTTGAGTTTTTCATCTTACCGCTCTCCGCTCTCTGGATTGTATCTTTAATGTAGTTCTTGTACTGATCTGTCTGCATTACTTGGTCAACTGGATTTCCATATTGCTTTTGATTACCAGAATCTATATTAAGTTCTGCAGAAGGATTAAGGGAAGCTGAATGTCTCAAAAGAGAGGCTGCAAATGGTTTATTCATAATGTTTCCGCCGAGAGAAAATAATCCCCAATTTGTCGCACTTTGTATGCTACCAATAGGATGATTTAAGAGAGCCCCCCAAGTAAGATTACCTGTTGGATCTTTATATGTAATCGGATTGTTCCGAGCGTAAGAATAGCTGTTAAATTGCTGAGGATCAGCTAGGAGTTCTTGTAGACCGAGCCCCGTCTTCTGCTTGATCTCTCCCTCATTTCCGATTTCCCAAAACACAGGATCCTGGCTCAAAAATCGACTTGTTTTTCCATTTTGATAACGGGCATTCATATAAGAAAGACCAGTAGCCTCATCATACTCCTGACCAATATATTTCTTGCTTTCATTGTAGGTGGAGGTTTTTTGGTCTAGGCGAATATCGCCGTAGGGGTAATAGTCGATTAGTTCAGTAATCACACTATTTTGGTCAGTCACCAGACTAGTGCCAGACAAGTGGTCAGAGTGGGTGTAATAAGAGCTAGTGGTGCCGTTTTGGGTACGCAGGGTGGCAACCAACTGGTCACCAGCGTAGATGTGTTTATCAATGACCGAACCAGTCAAATCGTAGTTGGGGCTAATATATAGTTTAGCACTGGCTCCAGTTTTTTGAGAGATTCGTTGGCCTTCGTTGTCAAATTTCAATCTCTATTTATCCTAATTCCAATCTCTCACATAGTAAAACCAATGTTCATTAATTTTTTTAACAAAAAGATACTCATTATTTTCAGTAAGCTTACTTGAATTTTGTTGTTCGTAATATCTCAAGCCTTTTAGTTTATCTTCTATTTCGACAGATCTGTCATTATTATTCTTACCCACACCGTTGAATTTATATCTTTCCATAAAATCAACAAAGTATTGGTATTCTTCATTCGGGATATG
This sequence comes from Candidatus Vogelbacteria bacterium RIFOXYD1_FULL_44_32, assembly GCA_001823065.1. Classification (GTDB taxonomy): domain Bacteria; phylum Patescibacteriota; class Minisyncoccia; order Phycocordibacterales; family XYD1-FULL-46-19; genus XYD1-FULL-44-32. The sequence goes on along the minus strand of MHTJ01000003.1, from coordinate 67,392 downwards.
TTCATGTTCTAAAACTGCATTAATACTCGCAAGATTTATTGATACGATATTTGGGTATTCCCCCTCACTACAAGTCCAAGGTGTATCGCCTTCTTCAGGATAGCGGCTACAACTATTTATACTTTCCGTAGTGCTAAAGAAACCAACAGACGTTTGAATATTTTTTATAGAATTTTGATTAAGGAACTTGTCTACAAATTCATTAAATTCTTCTTTATGAATCAACAAACCTGCTCGGATACGGAAAGCATTTCCTCCTAACTCACCAAGAATATAGTAAATTAGAATTACCAGTACTAGTGCAACAGCTAAAATAGTAATTATTTTTTTGAATGAATATTTTTTCATCTCAATTTATTAATAGTTTAACCCATAACCCTGCATGATGTAAGTTTTGTCAGAACTAGGGTCTCCAAATTGACCTGGGTGTGTAATAGTTTGAACTGCTCCACCGAAGAATAAGAGTGTGCTTTCACTATACTCTGCTCTTTTGCCAACATAACCATAATGAATATTTCCTGGTGCGTCACCCGAGACTTCTTGAGAATTGTAAATATAACTTGTTGCTCTCTGTCCTCCACAAGCTGACTTCTGGCAGAATACTCCTCCTTCTACATTTGAACCCTGCGACTTCAAATCCCATTTACCTCCTTCCCTAAAATTCCATCCAAATTCAACCGACCCTATACCCTTGGCCGCTGGAGTAGAATTGGTAGAACCAGAACCTGCAACAACCGGACCCTGGGCTTGCACTCCATGTGATTGATTGACACTATTCAGGGATCTTGTAATATCTGGGACCAAGTTATTCGGTTTGATTGTTTGACCAACATAAATACGATCTGGATTTGATATATTATTTAGCTTCGCAAGTTGAGAAACAGAGTAGCTTGTTCCATTTGCCCCATTAATCAAATTTCTAATCTTAGACAGATTATCACCCTTTTCAACAGCTCCAGTTTTTATGTTGTATAGACCTAGTGGATCTTTATATATTAGAGGATTGTTTCTTGCGTAGCTATAAGAATTTAGCTGTTGAGGATCTACGAGCAAGGTCGATGGAAGTTGCCAAAACATTGGATCTTGGGAAAGAAATTGTCCTCTCGACCCATCGTAGTAGCGTGCATTCAGATAGCTTAGCGAAGTCAATTCATCATAAATTTGACCAATGAACTCTCTTTGAGAAACATCCGTTCCAGAACTTATTCTTTTGGCACCATAAGGTAAATAGTCTATGCTCTGCATCACGTTACTATTTTGGTCAGTTACCAGACTAGTGCCGGACAGGTGGTCGGAGTGGGTGTAATAAGGGCTAGTGGTGCCGTTTTGAGTACGGAGAGTAGCGACTAACTGGTCACCAGCATAGACATGTTTATCAATGACCGAACCGGTCAAATCGTAGTTGGGGCTAATATACAGTGTAGCACTGGCTCCAGTTTTTTGAGAGATTCGTTGGCCTTCGTTGTCATATTCATAGGTGGTGGTAGTGGTTCCGGCCACACTCTTAACTAAGCGATTATTGTAGTCCCAAGCGTAAGTGGCGCTAGGGGCGGTTAACATATTGCCGTTTTTATCATAGCTGTAAGTAGAAGAAGCAATTGAGGTTACAGCTTGAGGTGAAGTAAAATCGATACCACTGTAAGCATATATACCCATCGACCCTTTCAAAATGTTCCCCGTTGGGCCATAAAGAAAATCTTGGGAATATAAAGTCGAACTGGCGTTGGTCGCTACGGCCTTGGTCAGTCGGTAGAGATCGTCATAAGTATAACTAACTGTCTTGGCTAATAGGTTAGGAGAGGTATCAATGAGTTTGGTAATATTACCAACTGAATCATATTCATAACTAACTAATTGATAATTGATATTATCTTTTTTGGTTGTCTTTGTCTGCAGACGATAACTTTTGGTCGGGTCATAGGTAAATATATTTTTTATGCCATCAGCATTTTGCTGATAAACAGGTAAGCCATGAGGGCTATAATCAAAATTGGAAACAACGGGGATAATGGCCGAGCTATTGAAAATATCACGGCGTGATATGTTTTCAACTTTTCCAACTAAATTATATTCATAAATAATTTGACTGTTGTCGGGTAAACGAATAGATACTATATTGCCAGCTAAATCGTAAGCATTGACTGTAGTGTAAGAAGCTTGATTATAAACTCTGTTGTCCACCCGTACTTCACCACGCGGAGTATATTGATAATTTTTAGACAGTCCAACTATAGCCACCTTACACAAGCGCCCCACTCCATTTATACAATTGTCATAAGTATATTTTACCTCCGGATTGGCTCGACCGAGATAGTCTTCTATTAATGGCCGATTTAGGCCATCGTAAGTATAATTTACAGTTTGACCGAGCGGATCTTTCCTGGAAAACAGGTTATTATTATCGTCATAGGTATAAGACCACAGACCAAAACTAGTATCGCTCGACTGATGCAAGTCTTGAGCCGACAGACGACGCCCCAGGTTATCATAAGTAAAATCACGGATATTATTCAGTGCATCCATAATCCTGATTAAATTACCCGTGGGACTATAATAATACCGAGTATGATAAAAGCCCTTGCCATACCCCTCATCAACCAAGATTAGTCGGCCATAAGCGTCGGTCGTATATTTTTTGACTTTGCCAAGCGGGTCGGTAATTGTAGTCACCCAATCGGTGTAAGAGTAATTGGTCGTGCCCAGCGAATCACTCACCGTTTTAGCCCGACCAAGAGAGTCGTAAGTAAAATTAGTGGTAAGACCAACGGGAAAGGTTGGTGCAGTATAACTTGAACCAGTTTCCAGGTAGGGCAAAGTCTTAGCTAATAATTCTCCTTTTGGGTTGTATTTAAGCGAGGTCACAGCATAGTCGCCGGCATTTTCCATTTGCGTCCTCTCTTCGACTAGTCGACCCAGACCATCAAAATAACTATAGACCTCGTTAGATAAATTTAAGAGAAGAAATTTTTTGGTCTGAATAAGTTTAGGTACAATATCGTCACGATAAAATGTTTCTTTTGTCACCACCTCGGCCACCCCACCTGTTTGCTCTTTTTCAGTAACCACTCGCCCCAACCCATCGTATATTTTAATTTTAGCAAAACCATTAGGGTCAGTTTCTTTAGTGACCTGCCCTGAAGCATAATCATATTGATAGGACGTGACCTGCCCTAGAGAATTGGATATTGTACTAGGGTACAAGCCAAATTCGTCGTATAAATAAGTGGTGGAATATCCTCGCCCATCAGTACTTGTTTTAAGTAAACCCTGGTTGTCATAACTATTGGCCGTCGTCACCCATTTAGTGCCCCCAACCCAACTTTCCGTTTTGGTTAAATTGCCCCGTTGAACTGCCCCAATGGGAAGATTATCATAATAATATTTTTTGACCGCCACATTGGCTCCATTGTTATTTCTCAATTCTTCCATCCTTACTAACCCCAATATGCCCGTTGTTGAGTTTGTGACATAACTCAAAATCTTGGTTGTTTTATCAGAACCCAGATCACTAAAACTTCCATCGTCACTAGCCACCACTTCACCATAATTTTCGGCCCGAACTAAATTACCAAAATTATCATAAGTATAGGCTTCAGCCACATCACGGTGACTATTGTCGCCATCGTAAGTCATTTTTATATTGTTTAACAATGGAACAAAAGATCGATCAAGGCCAGCGCTGACAGCCAAGGCCACCCTCCCCCACCGACTAATTTCTTGGGTCAATAAATTGCCAGCTGAATCATATTTTTCTACTCGATAAATTCGCCCAATTTTACTAAAATGATCTTCAAATTCCCCGCGACCAGAATCAGAATCATTACCTTGGTGAAAATAGGTTTTAGTAATATTGCCCATGGCATCGGTTTTTTCCACTTGGCCAAAGCCGGCAAATTTTCGGTCAAGAATGTTCTCGTGATAATATTCGCCATTTTTATAACTATATTCGGTAGTGGCACTACCGCCGAGGCCATCGTGCTCGGTAATCGTACTAACCGTTATCATCGGAAACGGCAACTTTTGATTGAGACGACCAAGACCATTTGGATGATAAAAGGTGCTGGAGAGATAGGTAATGTTCGCCCCACCGCCCCGACTAAATGTCACACTCTGAAGGAGATCAGGCTGTGGGCCAGCTTGAAAATAAACCTGGTTCGGGCCACTTGATCGTGACTGAAGTATGTCCAGGAGTCCGTCAGCGTTTAAATCCACCAACCGCGTTCCCGGATCAACGTAACGGCCCCCGTCGCGAAGATAATCAACCAACCTGAAAGGAATACGCCAGCTCATGTCTAAAGTCCAGTCGTTAGAAGGACTACCCGTATTGAGATAAACACCAACATCACCTGGCGCCTGACTATTCACAAGATCGTCAAATCCGTCACTATTGACATCATAAACTCGCGTGCCTCGATCACCACCGTCGTTCATAAATTCCTCGGCGGTAATAACCCAAGCAGAGGCCAGTTCCCAACCGTGACCAGTATTGAAATAGACTTTACTAACGCTTTCATCTTTGCGAAGGATATCGACTAGGCCATCACCATTAACGTCGCCAAAACGCGTGCCCAAATCAGTCTGGCCGTCGCCGGCAAGGGTCGGCTCCGGTAAAACCCAGGACCGATCTTCGCTCCAGCCGGAACCATTATTGATATAAACACGATTACCCAATGCGCCGTCGCCAGCATGAAAACGCAACAAATCAGGCAGACCGTCGCCATTAATGTCGGCAACCCGGACTCCGTTATCACTGCCGTTTCGCGTCGCAAAATAGACCGGAACCGTGGTCGACGATGTCACCCAGCCGTGGCCAGTATTAAAATAGACAATATCCGGGTCCTCATCACCATCCCGACTTTGGGCAATATCAATCAATCCATCACCATTAACGTCAATCAACATACTTCCAGGGTGGACCACATCTGGTTTCGTCAACGCCACAGGCAGGGTCCACTCGGGGCCGGCTCTGTCCCAGTCACCGTAACCAGTGTTAAGAAAGGAGCCATTATTATTAGTTATAATATCGGGTAAAGCATCGCCATTAATGTCGGCAATTCGCGCGCCCGTGTCTTCGTAGTTGTCTCCGACAAGAGACACTGGCAAAGTCCAACGGCTGTTTTCAACCCAGGCCTTAGCTGATACTTGATAAGTAAAGGTGGTCGGTGGTAAAGAGATGATTTTTGAACCGTCATTTCCCCATTCGATGATTGAGGTTAGCAATGACCGACTCTGGTTGTCTCGCTGGGTATAGGCGAAAGAATACTTCCTCGTCCACCCTCCTCCGACTTCAACAACTATTTCACTTATAATATGATTGGTGACAACTTTAAAACCTGCCGCCCAAGAGGTGACGGGATAATCACGTGGAGTTTTGATGAAGCGTATTGAATATAGACCAGCCGTATCAGCATGGTGAGTATAAGTTATTGATTCCGGATAAATTTGGTTGGAATCTTTGGCATAACGATAGGTAACATAATTTCCGTTTAGATCGCGAACTTCCTCGAGCATCCATTTGTAGACGTGGGTCGGATGATCAGCATCATCCTGACGGGCGGCGGCGGTCTGGCCGAAGCGGTAGACCATGCCGCTTTTGTCTGTCACTGTCCAAGCATTATCGCGGAAAACATAAACCAGAAACTCCCCCTCATCAACTTTGGCGCGATAGGTCTCGCCGCCTAAGGCCACCAAGTCACCACTTAAGGAAGAAGTGAAATCTGTCTCCTCGTACAGCCGATCCGAACCATGAAGATTTTTTCGTTCGATAAAAGGAATCGACAACGTCCAACCGTAACCAAATAAAGAGGTAGCGCTAGTAGGACGGCTAGAATAGAGCAAAGACAGCTCCGGGGCCAAACCCTGGCGGCCAGGAGGGAGAGTCAGGGGAAACTCATATGCCAGCGAGCCGTCCGAGGTGTCGGCCGAAATTTTAAAGCCCGTTCCCACTGGTGGCTTGCCTAAGTCTACCGGCGAACGACTGGTGACAGTAAGTGACAAAGCGACTAGGTTGTCTTCCTCCGCAACTGCTGCCAGTTCGGCTGGAGCTTCGGGGTCGCTGATACTACCTCCGGCCGGCGGAAGAACGGGTGCTGGCTCCTCTGCCGGAGGAAGCGGCAATGATTCCTCCACCGTCCCGTCTTGAGCCAGGGCGACTGGCGTGATTAATTGGAAAAAGAATAAAAAAGCCAGCACTAGGAAAGCTGGCTTGATGTAAGTTAGAAATGAATATCGGCCTTTATACCGCTTAGAGTGGTTAGACACCATTTTGATTATCTCCTTTATACTCCACGAGAATAAAAAGTAAAGCCCGAGCCGAGCAAATTTTCAACAGAAATTAGCGAACGTTTAACTCTCTCGGTCCTCTAGACTCTCGCCTGGCAAAACTATGGCTTCTTGGCCAGCTTGGTGTCCGCCATTAGCCGCATTGTATTCGGCAATAATTTCATCGGGCACATCTTCTTTATGTGGTGTCTCCGCCTCGGCTCCGACAATTGGTTCAGCGGTCATTTCGCGGTCGGCTTCCAAAATTGTGGCCTGCGCCTCTTGGGCTAATTCTTTGTCAGTTTGTTCAACTTTCAATCGCCGATATAGATAACCAGCAACCACTACCAACGGCAAAATAATCAACCACCACCAATACTTACCTTCGGTACCCTGAAGCCAATCCATAAAACCGGCGGTGGCTAGTTGAAAAATATTACCAACTTTTTTGTCTGCTTCGGCGGGTAAATCAAGAGTGATACCTTCAAACACCGTACGCTCGGTTTTTGGCGGATAGACCAGATAGTCTAGACCATCACCTTTACTTGGTAATTTAGTATAACCAAAACCAGTGCCCGTTTGTTCCTCGAGCAATAATTCTAGACGCAGTGGCTCGTCAATATCACAGTAAATATAATTTACCATCAGTTGGGTGGTGATATAGACATAGCCGGTCGGCTCAGTAATACCCCAGCTGTGGAGCACATCTGTCGCATGGCGCGCTTGGAATATTTTTACTGCTTCATATGTGGTCTGGTCATACACTCCGGACAAAGGTATTTCCATATTTTCAAAAGTCCGCAAGAACCACTGCAGTTTGTAAACTTCATACGGATCGTTGTTGGCCCCCAAGCGAATATATTTCAAGAGTAGTGGCATGCACGGACTAGGCAAAACTTTATTCTTTTTGTGATTATGCCCGCCTCCGCCACCACCGCCTCCACCTCCGCCACCACAATTTTCGGTACAGCCACCGTTATCGGTAGTAAAGCTGTACTCATTGGAATATTCTTCTTCCGTTTCTGTTCCACCCCCACCAGTAGTTCCAAATTGGTACTCGTTAGAATATTCCTCATTTGGTGGATTAGTACCACCATCATCGTCGGTGGTAAAGCTGTACTCATTGGAATATTCTTCTTCCGTTTCTGTTCCACCCCCACCAGTAGTTCCAAATTGGTACTCATTAGAATATTCCTCATTTGGTGGATTAGTACCACCATCATCGTCGGTGGTAAAATTGTATTCATTAGAAAACTCCTCGCTAGAAGGATTTGTATCGGACAATGTCGTAAAGAAATATTCATTGGAGTGTTCCTCATCCACTGGAGGATTTGTGTCCGATAGAGTGGTGAAGTGGTACTCCAAGGAATACTCCTCGTCAACTGGAGGATTATTGTCCGATAGAGTCGTGAAGTGGTACTCAGCGGAAACATCTTCAGCTAGAGTTCCCCCTCCTGATTCAAGTGTATTAAAATTGTATTCGAGGGAGACCTCCTCTTCCACCGCTGGCAGAGTGTCCGATAGAGTGGTGAAGTTGTATTCAGCGGAAACATCTTCAGCTACCGCTGGCAACCCATCGTCCTCGGATGTAGTCATATCATATTCACCTGACACATCTTCCGCCGGAGGAAGATATCCCTCTACTAAAGGAAGTTCATCTTGGTCTTCACCACCAGTCACTGGCTCGGTAGTAGTCGCCACGGTGGTCGTACCAGTATCACCCCCTTCAGGAAGCACAGGAACCGTCGTGGTCCCATTATCTCCAGGTAAGGTCGGCTCCGTAGTCGTGCCAGTATCAGTGTTTTCTGTATCAGGCAAGATCGGAGTAGTGGTCGTGCCAGTATCACTGGTTTCTTCTTCCCCTGTAGAGTTATCCCCAGTTTGAGTATCGCCAGTATTCTGGTCACTGGTACCAGTCTCACCCTCACCGGAAGTGGTGGTTGAATCTGTGTCCGATACACTCTGGTCAGTGTCCGATACACCCTCTCCAGTGCCCGTTGGCTCTTCGGTTGAGCCGGTGGCAGTAGTATCAGCTGAACCAGAAGCACTTTCGCTGGTACTAGCATCCGCACTGCCGGTGTCTGTACTACCAGTATCACCAGTGTCCGCAGTCGAGGTTGAATCCACTGAAGCGGTAGCACTACCGTCGTCGGCATAAGTGGTCAGGGGTAAACCAAAGGCACCAAAAACTACCACCGCTACTAGGAGTAGAGTGAAGATTTTTGTTTTATTGGTCTTTAGGATACTTTTGAACATATACACAAAAAACGACGAGTTAGAGCCTCGTTTAGGACAAAGTGAGATTTATAATTTAAATTGAGCACTGAGTGAAAGACAAACTTTCACCTGAGTTGAACCCACCGCAATTTCTACAAAGAAACAGGTGGGAAAGATCTATCTACCCTGAAATTACTACTACTTTAGAGCCCACTTGTCAAGGAAAAGATTATTGGCTGGTTTATAAATTTTTTATTACGTCTAAATATATATTTTTTAAGATTTAGTTTGTCTAAAAACTGACCCCATCTTTACTCCCCCACCACCTAAAAACCCCCTGTTTTACTTTCTCCCCTCCTAAATGTCCGATAGAAATACCTGTCCTTTAAACTTTATTCTTCTAAATTACCCTCACAATACCTAAAAAGCTACCCCCAACAACTTACCCATTTGAGGTCAGACTTCGCTGAGCTATCTAAAAGGAGTCATTGGAGAACTAGGAAGAGCAGGAATTTTTTAAGCAAGAACGGTTTTTACTTTAACTCTCAAAAAATTGGGCTTCGCCACGAGGTTGAATCTCGTGGGGAATAAATGAATGGTGGCTGACCCCAATTCTCCGATGCTAAATTTCCAGACCTATCAAAATAGTTGACTTTTAGGGTAATTTCTATATGATGTATATATCCACAAGAAAACGCACTTCATAAGGTTTTGTCCTTATGCGGTGCGTTTTCATTTTTGCCCAACTTTCCCCTTCAAATTGTCCATATAGTTTATCTTATCTTTAGCTTCTCTTTTTAACAATTTGGAGCAGGTTTCGGCATAAGGACTTAGCACCATTGCCAGTTTACCGTTCTCGTATAAATAGCGAACGAGGGAATAAAAATCTCCATCACTGGTAACAATAACCGCCTGGTCATATTTATCTTTTTCTATAAGAGAGTGCAATACTAGATCCGCGTCACAATTTCCCTTAGCTTTTCCGTTGTTGTCTAAAATAATTGGTTTAAATATCAAAATATAACCCGCTTTCTGTAGCTCGGAATATAAATCTTGGTTGGTCTGGATAAATCCAATGAAAATATAGGCCGTGAAAATATTATACTTTTCTCTCAGATAAACTCTAAATTTTCCCCAGTCCAAATCCCAACCCAAAGATTTGATGCCTAGGTGGACATTTTGAGCATCAATAAATGCGTAATTGTTCATTTAAATTATTGTAACATTTTAAAAAATATTAAGTAAATTCCCCCCGTTTTGGCTTCGCCAAAACGGGGGGAAATTACAACCCACCGGCTAAATTCCAAGGTTAAACTTTGGAAAATAGATCCCCACCACGAGGTTGAACCTCGTGGGGAATAAATGAATGGTGGCTAACCCAGATTTTCAAATTTAAATTCCAAATTTCACACCTTGACATTATTTATATGAAGTGTATAACTGGTAGCGGACTGACACCTCATCTAGTTGCTAAGGGCGTCGCCCTGGCGTGAGGTAAAATACAGAAAAAGAAGGAGTGTTGAGAAATGAAGAAAAAGGGATTTACCCTGATCGAACTGTTGGTGGTCATCGCCATCATTGGCATCCTCGCGGCCATTCTGTTGCCGGCACTGGCCCGGGCGCGCGAAGCGGCCCGTCGGGCGTCCTGCGCCAACAATCTCAAGCAGATCGGAATAGTGCTCAAGATGTACGCGAACGAGAGCAAGGGCGAGAAGTTCCCAACCGCGAAGACGAGGGACGGGGACTTTTGCGAGTCGCCCGGGTTTGACTTCATCGTGCGCGGGGACTCAGTGTTCCCCGAGTACATCGCTGATTTGAAGGTGTTTGTCTGCCCGTCCGATTCCGACGGCATCGACCGCTTCACCGGTGGTCGGTGGCAGGTGGGAAACAGCCCCAGCGGGACGTTTGCCCCCTGTGAATTAGATTCGCTTTCGTTGGTGTATTCCGGTTGGGCCTTCCAAGACCTGATTGGAGTACCCGGGGTCAACTTCAACGACGGTGCCATGACCCTAGCCAACGCCGTTGGCACCTATATCGACGCCGGATTTGTCGGCGCCTTAGTTGGAGTGGCCACCGCTGTCGGTGGCGGAAACGCAACGGCCGCGGATAACGACTTGTCTTGGACCAACGCGGGTGGAGCAGCCACCAAAGGCTTGCGCTTGCGCGAAGGCATTGAGCGATTTTTCATTACCGACATCAACAACGCGGCGGCAAGCTCAGCGGCCCAGAGCAATGTTTACGTCCTCTGGGATATCGTCGACGCCCAAGCCGACGATTTCAACCACGTTCCTGGTGGCGCCAACATCCTGTACATGGACGGACACGTTTCGTTTGAAAAGTACCCAACCGGACGGGGTCCCGCTTCCCGTCTGAACGCAATCCTCACGGCTTTGTTCTAGGTTCAAGACCAGAACAAAGCCAAGCGCGCCGGCTCTCCCCCAGAGTCGGCGCTATTTTTATACCTAAATATCACTTATCCCCTATTTTCCCCTTGTACTTGACTTTTTTTCTATATTGTGTATTATCTAAATTAGAGCACTTATCATTAGGGCTGGTTATCCAGCAAGGAGGCCATATGTTGACTGTTAACAATGACGGCCCAAAGACCGTCAAAAAGATGACGTGGAGAATGCGGGTGTTGATCGCCGGGATGGTGGCGGTATCCATCACTATCGGCACAATTGCGTTGATTCCGTTTTTCATCCCGGGTACACCGATGGACACGGTGTACGCGGCCGCCAACTCGAGCATGATTCCGATGACGGAATCCGAGCTCGCGCGCGGACGCGAACGGACGGAGGAAAATGCGAGGATCGAAGCCACCACCCCCGCCCGCGACTGGTGGGAGGCCCAGGGCTGGGACCTCGACACTCTAGAAGTTGTCGAGACCAAGCTCACGTCAGTGACAGTGAGGGAGAACTCTTCGATTTGGCGGTTCCACGGAACCGCTGACATTGAAGGGAAAATTATTTTCCTCTCTCTCGCTCCCGCTGAGGCCGGCACTCTCACCACCGGCGAAACCGTCTACGTTTTTATGACCAGTCCGGTCGCCGGGCTAGTCTGTAAGCTTTAGGGTTTTAAGGCAGAACTAGTCTCTCTCCCTGGAACCCTCTGTGTCCGCTCACTCGTTGGGCGGGCACTTTTTCGTTTAGAAAAAATTTTTAATTTTTGATTACACACCACTAGTAGTTTCCCCACCACTCGAATCACCGGTCTGACTATCGCCACCCGACTCGACTGATGGCTCTCCACTTTCAGAAGTTCCTACATCCGATTCACTTGCGCCGGGGTCTGTCCCACCACCAGTTTCTCCTCCAGTAGTAGCCTCCTCGTCTCCTGTCGATTCTTCTCCAGCAGAACCGCTTGTGCTTCCACCCTCTTCTGTTGTACCACTGGAATTTTCTTCGCCCCCGATATCACCACCAGCGTCACCATCACCGTCTCCGTCTCCTGTTTCGCCACCAGTACCGCTATCACCGGCCGGTGGTTCTGGCTCAGGCTCTGGTTCAGCCACTACTTCTACAACCAAATCTTCACACCTACCTTGTTCAGTTTCAAGAGTGCCATTGTCTATATATATACAATAAAAATCACCAGTGGTTTTATCTTGGGTCGTAATCCCATTTTTGACTGTCAGCTTGTTGGTTTCTATTTCGTCAACAACCAGCTTGCCATCTTCACTAATACTCCATTTACCAGTAATACTAGAAAGTGAAGAAATGTTTTTTAGTGATTTACCACCTAAATCAAGCGAGGCTAGAGCTTTGATATCTCCAGTTGTGTTGTCTATCTGCCACAAAGCTTCAGTAATATCACCGTCACTGACACTATCGGAAATCTTGGCGTAAGACATATTTATAAATACCATAACTTCGCCAGTATCACTGACACTTTCGCCAGCAAAAGAATTGAGAGCCACACCCAAAGTCATACCAGTGGTAGTAGCCTTCATCCCAATGCCTGGTTCGGATGAAATAGTAATGCGGTCACCGGGCTTTATATTTCCCCCTTCGCCATTTACTTTTACTGGCACCCGACCAACTAGGGCAATAGCTCGAGATTTGTCTTTGCCTCTAGCTTTCAAAATATCCTTACCAAAAGTCTGGAATGGACCAGTAGATACAACCCCAACAAAACCCGTCTCTTTAGTAGCCTTGTCCATTATTGAAACATCTTGAGTGCCTAGAGATTTAACAACTCCAGTATAAGGATCACTACCTTCGGCACTATACAAAAATTCATCTAGTGATGGTGCAACAATATCGCCAGCTTCTATATCCTCGTCAGATACAGGATAAAATTCGGCGATGTCACCCGGTGCCGCCGAACAGGCAACTAAAGAGTAGGTATTAGTTGTGTCAGTAGTATCTAGATCAGTACCAGAATGGCAGACGCCATTAGTGGTAGCAGTATTTCTAAACATAGTATTGATGGTCCCATAAACATTGACGGTGGCATTTTTGTTACCGGTTGATAGACCAATGTTGACTGTGCCATCAGCACCGTTAGTATCACTACTACTACCCCCCTGAACCATATTTACAACTCCACCATCTCCTCCTTGGCCAACCCCAATCGAAGTGTCGGCGCCTCCAACCGCAAGATAGATAGTTGCCGCATTTGTTCCGTTTGAAAGAAAACTATGGCCGGACGATATATAGGTATTAGCGGCTGCTGTACCTGTGATATTACTGTTATTTATATATCCGACATGTATCTGACCACCAGTAGATGTTGCAACTTGTAAGATGTCCAAAGTAGAATTCCAGTTTAAGTCATTTTCCCCACCAAAAGAACCGGAATTATTAAACTGAATATTTCCATTACTACCCACCGGGGTCCCCGACCCACCGCTGGCGAGACAGGAATCATTAATCGAGAAACAACCGCCGCGGAGGTTGATGCCAAAACCAAAGGTGGAAGTGGCGGTAGCGGACAGGTTGATAGGCCCGGTGCCGGTGTTGCCGATAGACAAAAGCGACCCCGGGGTAGTGGTACCGATACCGACATTGCCACCATCTTTAATCACAAAAATTGAAGTACCAGCATCTTGAAATTGAGCAATGTCAGAAGTTCCACGCTGATCAATAATAAGACCAATCTTACTAGTAGACGAAGCGGTGAGTTGAGCTAAGGGGGTGGTGGTACCCACGCCGACATTGCCCGATCCTGTAATTCTCATTTTTTCAGTCGCATCAGCCGCACTAGCTTCCAAACGAGTATAAAAGGCTAGAGCGACTGTTTGTTCATAAGTGCCTACTTCTGAGACCCCGGCAATACCCGCCCATTTTTGCAATTCAGAAGGAGTGTCGGCACCACCCAGCTGAAACTTTACTCCCACTCCAGGACCAACAGCCGACTGATGAGTCGTATTTCTAAACATACCATTCCAACTTAGAGAAGCACTAGCTGTATTAACGTTGAATTTTGTTTGAGGGGCAGCCGTCCCAACCCCCACAAAATTTGTGGAGTAGTCGTAAACCAGTCCATTGGTTTCTACTGCCAGCCCACCAGCAAAGGTGGAGGTGGCGGTTGTAGAAGTCGCATTAAATATGCTGGCATTGACATAAGTACCAAAGACACCCGCGCCAGCGACACCAAGTTGGGTACCGGGAGTGGAGGTGCCGATACCAAAATTCCCAGTATTAAGAACGGTAAATATATTTGTCTGCGAACCAGTTGCCCCAGCTGAGCGAGAAGCGGCGGTACTATAATTTAACTCCCCAGAAGAACCGAAATTTAAAACGCCAGATTCTCCGTTATTAATGGTTGTGTAATTAGTACCATTGAAAAAATTATTAAAGAAGATGCCTCTATTTTCACGACTTGTATATATACTACCATCGACTTCTAAAGCTCCATGAGGATTAGCGGTTCCAATTCCCACAAAATTGGTTGAATAGTCATACACCAACCCGCTTGTCTCCACCGCCAAACCCCCCGCAAAAGTGGAGGTAGCGGTGGTGGAGGTCGCATTGAAAACACTGGCTGTTACATTGGCCCCGAAGACTCCAGCCCCCGCGACACCAAGTGAAGTGCCGGGGGTGGTAGTACCGATGCCGACATTACCACTGGAATCAATTATAAATTTAGTGCTCGTAGCATAGCTGGCCCCCAGACTGGAAACTTGGAAGAGTGGGGTAGTGCCGGATAGAGAGCCGACAACATCAAGACGGGCAAGGGGTGTGGTAGTGCCAATCCCCATGTTGCCCGCTGAAGTAATCCGCATAAATTCCGTCGTACCAGCTAAATTATTAAATAGATGAAAATTACTGCGATAATCCAAAAACATACTGCCATAAAGTGGGTCGGCAGCTAGTGATGCCCCCCGACTACGCATACCCATTATCCGCCCAGTAGTAAGATAGGCGTCAGAGAAAAGGATACCCGCCCCCCGATTATAACTATCGGTCGTATTGTTAATTCTCACATCCAATGAATCATTGCTCACATTGTAAGCACTATTTACTGTCAAAATATTTTGGGGAGTAGTGGTGCCGATGCCGACATTACCACCGGCCCCAAAGAAAGCGATTTCGGTACTTCCATTATTACCTTGAATCTGTAAAGCAGCGCGAGCTTGACTGGTATCCTTGTCTACTATCCGCACATCTGGAGCTCCATTGGTTGTACCAGATTTAAATAGACCAGTCAGATAGGTGTCACTGGCTGTTTCAATAGCTCCAAGATACAAAGAAGCAAAAGTATCACTGGCGGTATCTGATGTAACAGTCAATTTAGCACTTGGAGTAGTGGTACCTATACCCACCTCACCAGCATCCATAATACTCATTCTTTCCAACATAGTCCCAGAGGTTGTTGGAGCGGTAAAAAATCCTATTCGCACATTACCACCAGTGCTAGAGACATTATGGACGGCTCCAATTTCCGCGGCTATTCCAGCGCCTTCGCCGCTAGTGTCAGCCCGCGAAAAAGCAAAAGAAGCAAACGGATTTACAATATCCCAAGTTCCACCATTAGAGGTATCATGGATCATAACTCTCACCGTATCGGCTGTAACACCCGATATACCACCACTTGCTCCTTGAATAGTGAGCAATTCAGAAGGAGCGGATGAACCGATCCCCACATTACCACTCGAATCAATTATCATTCGAGTCGTGGTGGCATAGCTCGCGCCCAGACTAGAAACTTGAAATAGCGGTGTAGTACCAGATAGAGAGCCGACGACATCGAGGCGAGCCAGGGGTGAAGTGGTGCCAATACCCAGATCATTGTCGGTGTTAATCCACGAGTCACCGGTGGCACTTAGCCTAATCGCTTCTGCATCAGACGCACTATAAAGTGAGGCCAGCCCACCGCCACCAGATACTTCAAAGATACGGAAAATACTGGTATCAGTACCCGCGGAATCGGAAACAACAAAAACATTACTATTACTTGCCGAGGAGATAACTTCCAATTCTTGAGATGGCGAAGCTGTACCGATACCCACAAAATTGGTGGAGTAGTCATACACCAACCCACTCGTCTCCACCGCGAGGCCACCAGCAAAGGTGGAGGTGGCGGTGGTGGAAGTGGCGACAAAGTTGGCAGCATCAACAAGCGAAGTGAATCGAGCGTTGCCGGTGACATCGAGGGTATAGTCGGGAGTGGAGTCGCCGATGCCGACGTTGCCTGTTGAAAAGTCAACGACAAACTTTGTATCATTGAGAGATGTACCGAGATGAAAGTCATTGGTTGTGTCATTGTCAGACAAATACCACATTGAAGCTCCAGAAGACCGAATACCGATATAAGGGTGACCAGAACCATTAGCCAAAGATGAGACAATCGCATTGGAAACCTCTAGGCTATAGCCGGGAGCAGTCATGCCAATACCCACATTGCCACTGGCATTGATGACAAAAGGTGAGGTATCGTCGGCTTGGTCTTCGACGATGAACGAGTTACCCGTGCCAGTATTTTGAACGGTGAGTTTTGCCTCAGGGGTGGTAGAACCAATGCCGACATTGCCAGATGTATTTACTGACAATGCAACGTTTGATGAGCTCACCTGGTTTCCAGCCGTGCCTACTGCGTTATATAAAATCTTGAACAAGTCATTGGTTTGATCATGATACAAAGCAAAAGCAGAATCGCTGGTGGTAAACTCTGCCCGTGCGTCAGTATCGTCATAGTAGGCGTTGAACCATACCACCGGCCAGTTGGCTATAAAGCCGAGCTCACCAATGCGGGCATTGCCATTTACGTGCAGTTCATTGGTGGGACTATCTGTACCGATACCAACCTTATTGGTCGAATAGTCATATACCAAACCACTCGTCTCCACCGCGAGGCCACCAGCAAAGGTGGAAGTGGCGATGGTCGAGGTAGCGGTAATATAATTGACCGTTGGTGAAGTTGAAGCAGCGAGCGCACCAGTGCCACCATCGGAATATATCCAACCTTGACCGAATGTGGTGGCGCCCGTCCCCCCTTTGGCCACACTCAAGGTACCAACAGTGTCGGAGATAGCGAGGTTGAGTGACGAAGTCGCCGTCAAAGTGTAGCCACTGGAAGCATTACCAACCAGCAGGTTGCCGTAGGCCGGAGCGGAAGTGAGACCGGTGCCACCGTAGACGACGCCGATGGAAGTGGTGGCGGAGACGACGCCGTTGGCGGCTTGCAATGGGCCAGTGAAGGAGCCGATAGTGAAAGTGCTGTTGAAAGTATTGGCGCCGGTGAAAGTGTTGGCGGTGTAAGTTTTAGGGATAGTTGATGAAGCATGAATGTAAGCATTAACCAAAGAGTCGGCGTAATATTTGTTGGTTGAACCTTGAGTCAGAGCATCGGTGGTGGTGGCGGAGAAATAGGTGTAGAACGGTGTACCAAAGTTGGTGAGGTTCGTGGCGTCTAAATAATAACTACCTTCTTGACCATCAAAGGTACCAGTCCAAGCACCAGTTTTGGTAATGTAAGCATCTTCAATTGCCGTGCCATGCCAGAGGCCGGTGGCGATTGTCCCTAACGTTGTCAAATTGGTTGTTCCCGCCCAAGTGGACAGGGCCGTGTTTTCGACATTGTTCAAACTTAAAGTGGTTTTCAAATTGGCGGTAGAAGTGCCAGCCAGTGTCCCTGTACCAGAAGCATAAATAACATCACCCAAAGTGTAGGAAGTAAGGCCGGTACCACCACTGGCAACACCTAGGGCAGTACCCAAAGTCAAACTCCCCGCGATTGTTCCACTGCCATTTACTTGTAAACCAGTTGAGGAAGCAGTACCCACAATATCCAATGTAGTTGAAGGGTTGGCCTTGCCGATACCCACTCGGCCAGTACGTTCCGCCGTAAAAATTGGTGTTTGTTCAGTAATACCCCGAATGGTTAGATCATTACCATTGGCATCGTAGAGAAGTTCCATTCCCTGTCCCACTGTATCTTCCATAAATTGCAAGACAGCGTTTAAATCGGTGCCAGAATTATGAATCTTTAAAGTAGTGGTGCCGGTACTAGCAAAAACCGCCAAATCTGTATCTGGAGTACTAGTACCAATGCCCACATATCCGTTTCCCAAAACAGTGAGCCCGGTAACGCCAGAATTGGGACCTTTGACATTGAGACCATAGTTGGTAGTGGATGGGCCAACATAGAAATCGCCAGAGGCGTTGAAGCCACCCCGATTGAGCCCGGCCACGCGATCAAGAATATACAAAGTCCGACCGCTGGCTACGCCCGCCGTGCCGCCGTAGTAAGCCCGATTGTTAAACCCATAGGACATTTGGTCTACCCCTTCGAGCTGGCCGGTCACATCACCACCACCCGTCGACGAATAGTTGAATTTAAGATAATTATTTTCAGCCAGATTGTTGCCAATAGTCAAAGTAGCATTAGTCCCAAGAAGATTTATACCTCCATTAAAAGTACTAGTGGCTGTTCCTGATACAACCAAAGATCCAGCCACGGTGGCAGTTGACCCAACATATAAACTGGTAGTGGTCGCGTTGGTGGTCGTAGAATTGCCAACATTTAAAGAGGTAATAGTGGCGGTGGCATTGGTGGTAGTGGCATACAGAAAATCAGAGGCGGTCAAACCATCGAGTTTATCGGAATCGCTAGAATAAAAAGAAGCGGGCACAGCGCCGATAATTTTGCGGGGTGACATTTCGCCGTCACTGGCCACATTGACCCCCAGATAGAGAGTTTGATTGAAATTGACTGTCGCTAGCGAAGTCACTGAACCGAGCATCACGCTAAACAAGCCATCAGTCGTGGAGACACTTTGAGTTTCGGTCCAAATAGCGGTGCCCCCAGACGAAGCGGTGTAAAGTGAAAAGACAGTACTACGGGTAGCGTCGGTGACCGCGGCGCCAGCCGTAGTAGTAAGTTTACCCTGATAGTTTATTTGCTGATTAATAGCGGCACTGGCGGTAAGTGGAGTAAAAATATTGGCTAGGATAATCACCACTACTCCAAATACCCTTATTTTTCCTAGGATATTTTTTTTGCTAATCCACTTTGAAAAAGCAAATTTAAAAATTATTTGCTTCAAAACCAACACATAATAACGGATTGTCTGTAACAGTTTTCCGTAACTTGTTGGCATTATTTAATTACTCTTATTCTATCATTTTTTGCGTTATTTATTATTGAAAATAAAGGCGATTTTGTGGATAAATCCCCACCAAAAATACACCATAAATTATGGTGTATTTTTGGTGGGGATTATGATATTTTTTTGAATTATATTTTAAAAGTTATCCACACAAAAAATCGCGCCGGGCGCGATTTTTTGATATGATTTATTACTTTTTTATTTTTTACTGACTTATAACAAGCACTTTTTATTATATTTTACTCACCACATAGGGTGATTTTTAAAAGAATGGTCTATAAAAGATTATAAATATACCCTAGTGGAATCTGAGATAAATATAAGATTACAGGTAAAAATAGCAGAAAGAAAAACCAAAAGTAGGACCATTTGGTTCGGCCATTTTTCTGCGTTACCAAAATTCCACTGGCCAGAAAAATTAGAGAAATCACCGCCAAAATTCCGCCAATACCTAAGATTAAAAACTCGACCGGAAAGATCCCCGGACTAGCTCCTCTTAACGACTCTAGATGAGAAGCTGTTGGTACGGTTCTATATGCAATAAAAAGAGAAATCAGCCCCACTGTATAATTAAGAATATGAGAGACCCTAAACCAGGGGCTATTTAAATTAGAAGTTACTAAACCAAAAATCCAAAATAGTAAAAACCAAACCAAAACGGCAATAAAACCCCACTGTTGGCCATCACTAAACCTTAATGGATTACGCGAATCTTGCGTATAAAACATTATTGCAACCGAAGCCAAAATCAACAAAGAAAATAAAGCTATATTTAACAAGAAATGTATCTTGATCCTTAACATATTTTAATTATAACACTAATTTTTACTGCCCATGACACTTTTTATATTTTTTACCCGAGCCACACGGGCAAGGGTCATTGCGACCGATTTTTGGCTCACTAGTGGTTGGAGTGGGAACATCGCCAGCATTAATTGGGTCGGTGCCTGGTAAAGCGGTAATATCGGTATGGACTTCCTGTAAATTTACTACTTCGGGTGGTTTCAAATCGGTGCCCACATTGGGAAATAAACGAATAACATCCGAAAAAATGGACGCTTCTAAATCCTTAAACATTTTCAAACCCTCACGCTTAAACTCCACCAGTGGGTCGCGTTGACCATAGGCGCGCAAGCGCACCGACCCTTTCATATATTCCACCGCTTCGAGGTGTTGCATCCAATACATATCAATCACCTGCAAAATAAGCTCGCGGACTGCTCCGACATATTCCTGACCAAGTGAAGCCACCTTCGAGGTAAATTGGTCGCTCACCGCGCGCTGTTCCTCGACCGAGAGGCCAAGCTCAATCGTGGCCCGCTCCAGAAAATCGGCAATTTCAGCATTACCTCCCAAAAGCACATCTTCGCGCCGGCCATACATGGTCACGCGTTGAAAATTGACCACATCATCATATTCCAACAGATGTTTACGGGTATCAAAGTTCATCCCTTCAATCCGTGACTGGGCGCTTTCAATTGCTCGCGACACAATACTATTTTGAATGGGCTCGTCTTCGGGTATACCAAAACGCCCCATCATATTTTTGACACGGTCCGAAGCAAAAACTTTCATCAGCGAGTCTTCGAGGGAAATATAAAACTGGGTCGCCCCTGGGTCACCTTGGCGCCCCGAGCGCCCGCGGAGCTGGTTGTCGATCCGGCGGGCTTCGTGACGCTCGGTACCGAGCACAAACAAACCACCGAGATTTTTAACCTCGGCCATTTCTTCGGCGGTGGCCGAAATCCCCCCCAGCTTAATATCCACTCCGCGCCCAGCCATATTGGTGGCAATGACTACCCCCTTTTTCTTGCCCGCGGCGGCAATAATTTCCCCTTCTCGCTCATGATTTTTAGCATTTAATATTTCGTGTGGTATTCCCTCTTTTTTCAGATAAGCTGACAATAATTCATTTTTTTCAATTGATACCGTACCGATCAAGACCGGCTGGCCCTTATCGTACAGATCGCGCACCCTTTTCGCAATCGCTTTAAATTTGCCCGTTTCGGTTTGAAAAATAAAATCAGGATGGTCGAGACGGGTTGGGGTTTGGTTGGTGGGAATAGAAATAACATCGAGACCATAAACTTTTTCAAATTCTTCGGCCGAGGTTTTGGCCGTCCCAGTCATCCCCGCTATTTTTTGATACAAGCGAAAATAGTTTTGGAGTGTCACGGAACCATAAGTGCGCGACTCCTCTTTTATAGCCACCCCCTCTTTGGCCTCGACGGCCTGATGTAAACCCTCGGACCAGCGTCGCCCTGGTTGAAGACGCCCCGTAAATTCATCGACAATAATAACCTCGCCATCTTTCACCACATAGGCCTTGTCCCGTTCGTAGAGGGCCTTGGCCCGAATAGCTGTTTCCAAATGATGAACATATTTGATACCCTTGTCAGTATAAATATTATCCACCTTTAGCGCTTGCTCGGTTTTTTCGATACCACGCTCAGTGACCGTGATCGCGTGAAATTTATGGTCAGCGGTGTAATCTTCATCTTCTTTAAAACTAGCCACCAGACTAGCAAAAGTGCCATAAAGATTTTCCGCTTCGGCGGCGGGACCAGCAATAATAAGTGGGGTGCGCGATTCGTCGATTAAAATTGAATCCACCTCGTCCACAATCGCAAAGTGGTGACGCTCGTCTTTGGCTCGCCGTTGCGACAACTGCTGGTCACTGTGCGCCAAATAGTCACGTAAATAATCAAAACCAAAAGCATTGTTGGTGCCGTAAGTAATGTCAGCATAGTAGGCATCACGACGAGCGCAAGGTTTTAAAAATTCATAAACGACTTTATAAGAAGCAACATCATCACGTTCGTGATCTTTTTCAATATGAGTGGGGTCATAAAGAAAACTCTCATGTTGATTGACAATCCCCACCGAAAAACCAAGGGCGTTATAAATTTGTCCCATCCACGCGGCATCACGACGCGCCAAATAATCGTTGACCGTCACCACATGCGCCCCCTTACCTGTTAAAGCATGTAAATAAACCGGTGCGGTCGCCACTAAAGTTTTTCCTTCACCAGTGCGCATTTCGGCAATACCACCCCGAGCCAGCACCACTCCGCCCACCAACTGCACATCAAAATGGCGCTGGCCTAAAGTCCGCTTTGAAGCTTCGCGTACCGCTGCAAAAGCTTCGGGTAAAATTTGTTCGAGAGTTTCTCCAGCAGCGACGCGCTGTTTAAACTCGGCAGTCTTATTTTTTAATTCTTCGGGCGACAGGACCGCAAAAGTCGCTTCCAACGCATTGATTTTAGTAATCACGGGCTGGATAGCTTTGACCTCACGGGCGTCACTGTCACCAAATATGGCCTTGAAAATACTCATTATTTTACACTTAGGAGAAAGTTGTATTTTAGCATAAAATGGGCGGTTTGAAAACTGTAATTTTTAGTAATGAAATCTAAATCAAATCTAACTCAAAACACCCCGCAAGCTTCGCTTGCGGGGTGTTTGGTAAAGACTATTTGCGGCGCTTTGCAGTGCGGCGCTTGGCAGTCTTTTTGGTTGCCTTCTTTTTTGCTGCTGGGCGCTTCTTTGCGCTTTTCTTGGCAGCTTTTTTCTTCTTAGCCATGGTTTAGAAAAAATTATTTTTAAAAGTTTTTGTAACAACCTTCGACCTTTGTTAGGAAATTTTGTCGATGAAAAATTTTGTTGTTACAAACTGTTAATTACATTATCAAGCAAATATGTCTTGCTCACAATATTTTTTACCACAAAAATGTGGATAACTAAAAAATTTAAAAACTTTTTATATTTAATTATTTTTAAATTTTTATTTTAATTTTAATTAATTTTAAAAATAATTTTATAATTTGATCTAAAAAATATAACAGGGTTAAAAAATATTTATACTATTTAGAAACTAAAAGTGCGACCGCCGAAGGCGGTCGCACTTTTAGTTTAGTTTGGTTGCCCAGTGGGCACAAGAGGCCGGCGGGGCGGAACTCCAAAGGCTAAATGTCTTAATGTGAGTGCAGCCGCCGGCCACTTGTACCGGCAACCCACTACTTTATGATATAGCAACTACACCTAAATGCAATATTTACGAACATAAAAACCCCCGAAGGGGTTTTTATGTAAGACATTTAAATTGCACTTAGAGTCGCAACCTAGAATTAGATTACAACACTCACCCTTCCAGTCTAGCAAATTAAGCAATAAAAGTCAACTGGGTTGAGCACCCGAGCACCATTTAAATCATTAGTGCTCGGCTCGGTTAACCAACCTCCGCTCGGCCCGCTTTAATAATTTCGATAATTTTGTCTGCTTCGGTCTTGAATTGTGGATTAACAACTATAGCTTGTTCTAAAACACTGACCGCTTCGGCCCGCTCTCCAATAGCATATAAAGACATGGCATATTTAGTCCAAGCATTAATATCATTGGGACTATTTTTGGTTCTTTGGCCCCAGATGGCGGCGACCAAATCATAACGTTTTATTTTGGAATAATAATTAATAAAATTATCATCATCGACAGCTAAAGTGCCAAAGCGAGGCAATAGGATGGTTTTGGCTAATGCCTGATCACCCGTCTGAATAGCCATCAAACCATACATCTTGGCCGCTTGGTCATTGGCCGGCAGTAATTCATAAGATTCTCGGGCATAGCGTAAAGCTTCTTTCAAGTTACCATTGCTAGCTGAAAAGTAAGCCAACCGATACAAAATATCTTGTTTTTTGGGGGAATAAGTGCGAGCCAGCTCAAGTTCAGCTAGAGCCTCCTGTGGACGATTGGTCAATTGCAACAATTCGGAATAAAAAATGTGCAACCGGACATCTTTGGGAGCCGAAATTAATTGTTTTTTTAGCCCCGCTTCAGCCACTGCACTTAATTGAGTGATACTAGCCGTATCAGGATTGCGATAAACAATGGCACTAGTCAAAGCCGAAGTGGCTTGTTCAGACGTCTCCCGATCCGCAAAAGTATGATAACGATAGACCTGGGCAAATGACTCAGTGGCAGTTTTTAAGTCACCCTGGCCAGTGGCCCGCAGAGCATTGATTAAACTAGACGATGCTAAAACCGGACGAACCACCACCAAAAATGAAACTAGGCCAAACAACACTACTGCCACCGCTCCAACCGCCGGTGCATATTTAACCATTGATTCACGATCCAACTCATACGGCATAATATTTTTATTATGCTCAGCGGAACGAACATGAATATAAGCGATAAGACTAAAGAACAAAACGTAACTAATGAGATTATCAAAAATAACCAAATTTTGGAGAAAATAGCCCCCCAACAAACCAAGTAAAATTATTCTTTCGGCCGAGCTAAATATTTTATTTTTAGGCCTAATCAAGACATAAGTGGCACTAAAAAATAAATATAGATAAGCGCCCAGTCCCACCACCCCCGCCGCCACCAACCAATCGAGAAAAACATTATGCGAGCGATCAAACCACGGCTCCTGGGCATACATCTGCGGATTATAATACTTGGTAAACACAAATTGGAAATTATCTTGACCCCAGCCCAGAATTGGTCGCTCTTTGACCCCCTGCCAAGAAATATTCCAAATCATAAACCGAGATTTGACTGTCCCTTCAGTTAAAGACATAGAGGCAAAACGAGACAACACTGGATTACCTTTAATAAAAGCAGAATCGCGGGCCAACCAAACACCGCCAGCTAGTAGGGCGAGTCCGACTAAGGTGCCGAGGGCAATATTGCGGACAAAAATATTTTTCCGCTCCGACCAGGCCCCCAGACCCGCCGCCAGGAGCAGGCCAAAAATAAAACCAAGAATAGCGCCTCTGGTGGCGGTTTCGTAAAGGATAATTGTCTGCAACAACATCGCTCCTAGATAGAAATAACGCCAACTGCGATTTTGCCAATCATTGATTAATAAATACAACGTGACAAAAAACAAAAAAAACATATAAGTTCCTAGATAAGCGGCATTACCCAAGGTTGAATCAAGACGACCCCCACCTTGTCTAATCGGTATCGCTCCCACCAGTTGAAAAAAACCATACACACCGACCAAAATACTGGCCACCACATTGGTTAGGAATAGGCGGTGCCAAATAGCTTTAGTCTGCAAAACCGAAGTAGCCACTAAAAAATAAAAGAAAAGATGAAGGTGGGTCACTAGTCCTTCCATCCGTTCAAAGTTGCTCCAAAAACTGCGATACGGATTTTCGCCCGCCACCATGGCCACCCCCAGAACGACAATAAAAATAGTGGCGGCGAGTAAAATATAAGAACGGTGGGGACGGTATTTTGGACTTTGAACCGCGAGTACTAGCCAGCCAGCCGTGATAATTTCCACAATCAGTCGGAACGCAAAGGCTTTGCCGGCAATATAAGGAAAAAAGAATGATGATGGAACAAATAAGACCAAAAAGGGCACTAAAAACAAGCCAAAAATTAGGACTGGGGCCAAAAACTCCTCACCATATAGTTTTTTCATATTGCGAATATCATAACCCGATAATCAGTCATTGCCAAGTTAACCCTAAAAACAGCTAAAGAATACCCAACCTTTACTGTTGGCAAAAAATTAAGAAAAATCATCAACACTAAACAAATAATGTTTAGGATAAATAACGAATATTTGCAAGAGAAGAGCAAAAGCCAGCACAGCCAAATAAAAGCAGTAAATAACCGCCATGGCGTATGGACTAAAAGTTAAGCCTAAAATAAGGAGTAAATAGAAAAACCAAGTCCAGTCATAAATAAAAAAGAGAAGATAGCGGATGAAGCGAAAACTAGCTGGCCAAGCAACTGAGCGGATATTTTTTTCCCGATAGTCACGCAAGACTCCCCCGTGATTTTCAAGTTGGATCTTGAAACGAATATGATGACGTAATTTACCTAAGAGACGATAGTGGACCATCAGAATGGCTACCACTACCACAGCAATGGTCAGTGGTGGGTTGTTGAGAATAAGTGAAAAGGTATAGCCAATCGAAAAAATAAAAACAAAAGGATAAAAAAAATGAAAAGCTAAATCAAAATAAATACCCGCCTGAGTAAAATAAGCGCGATAACGAGCAATTTCCCCGTCAACCTTATCGCCAATAGTGGCTAGACGCAATAAAAACAACTGAACCAAAGTCAGCCCAATAATTGAACCAGTGGGTTTACCAAGATTTAGCACCAGCACCAAGAGCACTAATAAAACATTGGCCACAGAAACATAGGTTGGTAAAATTTGAGGCCAAAGACGGATTAAAATATACGACAACCAAACCGAGATATGTCGCTCCAGCCAATAAATAGTATCCACCTCCATGCGCGCGGATTTGGTCGTATGCACTTTTTCTCGATAAGCGGCAAAAGAAAGTTTGGTCATAATAGAATTAGTCCCGCTTTAATACACCCCAAAACTCCCCCCAATTTACTTGATAAGATTCCACGCGCCAACCGGCCAGAGCAGTTTCCTCCTTTATTTGTTCAAGGGTAAACTCTGTTTCGTGAGTATCGTCGAGCTTGTAGGGGTAGCCATGGTCGCGCTTGTAGGCAGCGGTCCAATCACGTGTAATCATGGGCACCCGCAGAAGCAAAGTGTCGCCCAACCGGCCGATTTTTTGCAATAAAGCGACGCGGTCGGCAATATGTTCGAGGACGTTTGATAAAACCAATTTGTCGAAACGGCCGGCCAAATTGTAGGTTGTGGCATCGCCTAAGATAAATTCCAAATTGTCTTGTTGGTAGTCAGCTTGGGCACGAGCAATGTTGCGCGCCGAAATATCAATACCAATGACTTTCCCCGCTTTATCCGCCAAACGATTGGCCAAAAAACCCACCCCACAGCCGATATCCAACACTCTCTCACCCGGGGCAACACGCTCACTGAAAAAATCATGATAGCGAGTGATCTGGTATTTCGGATTGAAACCGTCGTTTAAAATTGTGGAGTATTCGGTGATTTTTTTGTAACTGTAATTATGCAAACGGATAAACAAACCCAACAACCTACGTACAAGTGAGTGATGCCGATAAATATATTGTCTGATAGCTAAACGAATCATCTTAAAAAATTTATAGCTTGTGGCCCTTCGTTAAAAAGCAGGTCAACGGCCGACAAGCCCGCCACAAACGGCTGTTTCCTTTGAGTATGTTCGGGTTCATGATATTCCTGAAAAATTAGCTTAATTCCCTCCTCGGGAAAACGGGGCTGATTGAGATATTTTTTGCCCGAGGGACCGGCCAGAAATTCGGTGGCCCCGGCTTGCTTAATAATGGCCAAAATGGCTTCAGTAGACTTTAAACCCGAATCAAAGGGATAGTCACTGGCTCGTGAAAACATAGTCTTGATACCAAAAGCTTGGCACAGATAAGTAATAATATCAATATTCAAATCTGCCAAAGTGGTAAAACGTCCAACATTAGCATATAAATCTTCAAAATAGGGCGCATGTTCTTTAAAATAAGGGGTACGATTATAGGAAGATATTAATGCCCGCCAATGCTTATTGGCCCACCTAGTGTCGATCGGCAATTTTGCATCTTTGAGTGGTTTAAAGGCCGACTCGTGGGGCATGGGGATAGTCAAATAGGCCCAACCGGTTGCGGTTTTTATTTTGTTCCGTTCATGAAAACCTTCTTTAGAAAAGTGGGCCGTATCAAAAAAAATAAAGGCGTCGGCTGTGACAATTTTATTGAAGTAGCCACACCAAGGCAAATAGTCCGGCTGATGCATAGACACAAGCATAAACTAACGGACAATAAAGCGAATAATATTAAACGCCTCAGCGTATCTTTCCTTAATCTCGACTCCCCGAGCAATCGCCCAACTTCTAATATATTCCGGTGAAAAATAGGCCCGACCATCTTGCTGACTCTGGTAACACTGAACAGCAGTAATTTTTTTAGTCAATTCTTCCTCCGACAACACATTATAAAAGTCAGCCGTTTTGTTGAGCCGATTCCAGTCATAGCCATAGGACAGTAAGGTGCATTCTTTAAAAGCCCTAAAACTTTCGACAGCAACGGTCACATGGTCTTGATGCATATCATCAAGAGCCATTGTAAAAACAACATCGGGATTGAGTTTGCGATGATAGACCCAAAGTGTGTCAAGAATTTCTTGGCGATGCTCAGGAAAAACCCGATTTTCAAATCTCTCAAAAAAGATATTTTCCTGGGGCAGGCCAAGAACCTTCGCACTGGCATAGACTTCAGCCCGAATTTGATCTTCGGAAAATTTATCCGAAGCCCCTTTCATATTTAATGAGAGGATAAGTTGATAGACAT
Source organism: Candidatus Vogelbacteria bacterium RIFOXYD1_FULL_44_32 (assembly GCA_001823065.1). Taxonomy (GTDB): domain Bacteria; phylum Patescibacteriota; class Minisyncoccia; order Phycocordibacterales; family XYD1-FULL-46-19; genus XYD1-FULL-44-32. The sequence continues at coordinate 39,134 of MHTJ01000003.1, read as the reverse complement.
CTTTTCCCTCTTTCAGGAGCTTCTGGACAGTGCCCCCACAGCCAATCTCCATATCATCGGCATGGGCACTAATAATGAGCACTTTTTTAGCTTGACTAAACATAAGTTAATGATGTCATTTAACAGGATTTGACCCAAAAAGTAAACCCTTTAGCTCCTCCATTTTACTGACAAAGGAAAATTGCTTGGCCACATGGTCATAGGCCGTTAAACCCATCGCTAGTCGCTTGGACTCGTGTGTTGCCAACCAGATAAGTTTATCGGCGATTGCTTGGCTATTTTTAAACGGAATAAACCAGCCCGTCTCCCCTTCCACCACCATGGTCACAGCCGAGCCAACGCGCGTCGTCACCACCGGCAAACCACGGGACGCGGCTTCGATAATGACATTAGGCGAACCTTCGGAAGTGGAACACAGCACAAAAACATCGGCCCGTTTGTACTCCTCGACAAGCCGGGCCGTATCGAGCCGACCCAAAAATTTAATTTGTTTCTCTAAACCAAGCTCCTTGGTCTGTTTTTCATACATCGGCCGCAAGGTGCCATCACCAGCAAAAATCAAGGTTGTGCGATTTCGTAATTCAGTTGGCAAAAGTGAAATGGCTTCAATTAGATATTCAAACGCCCGCTCGTAATAATTCATCGAAGCGGCAGTCAGAATCTGAAAAGTGTTCTGGCTAGTTTTTGCTTTAAGTCGCTTTTCAACTTCGGCCCGCGACTCTCCGAGCATTACCCCATTTTCCACAACAACAATCTTAGAAGCGATATGGGGTTGATAGCCCCGCAAAATAATGGCAATCTCGTCCGAGACAGCAATAACACGACTGGCCAAAAGATTAAGGATAATATCAAGCAGTCTAAATTTGGTAGGTTTCGGCGATGTTTGACCATTTTTGTCAATAACAGCGCTCCCTTCGCGAATAATTACACGCAAACGGGGATTAAAAATCTTGGTTAGACGCGCAAAAATGTTTGAAAGCTCAAGGGTAGAATAAATCACCTCGATTTTGTGCCGACGAATTATTTTCTGCAGAGTCCAAAACCGACCCAGATTTCCGCTCCTTAATCCAGCTAGAGAAAAAATCTGCTCGACTGGTAATTCTAGCTCGCTGGCAAAACTATCTACGGGGGAAGAAAACAAAAGTCCAAAATAAACTAGTCCACCAGCTCGGTGCAAATTATTAGCTTGATTAACAAACACTCGTTCAGCTCCGCCCCGATTTAGATTATTAATCAGGAAAAGGACTTTCTTCATAATGGTTTACGACAAACAAAAAGGGGCCAACGAGTAAAAAGCCCAGTGATGAGTTTTGGTAAGCTTGAAAACCGCTGACTATTCGAGAGAATTTCGATAACTTTAAAACCAAGCTGGCGCAAAGTTTTTGCTTCGTTCCAAATATTATTATGAGCAACATGGAGATCACCGTTTGGATGATGCTCAATCCGAAAGTGATAGCCAAGTCGAAAATAGCGTAGATTACGACCGAAATTAACCCACCCTTTTTTAGTACGGGGTAAATACAAACTGTTGTGACTAGAGTAAGCAAAAACACCACCCGGCTTGGTCACACGGTAAACTTCTCGCAAAACGTCAAGCCGCCGGTCAGTATAATCGATACCCTGATTGGAAAAGAAAACAATATCAAATGAATTGTCCGGAAATTCGAGCTTAGTGGCATTCATAAGCCGTAGATCAAGCTCGGGGTAGAGCTCGTGTCCATGATTGATAAAAGCTTCAACCATATCAATACCAATCACGGTCACTCCCCGCTGGTTTAAAAAATAAGTTGACCGACCAGTACCACAACCCACGTCAAGGACAGAGAGACCTGGCGTAATATAGCGGTCGAACAACACTTTTTCATAGGGCCAAAGATATAATTGGGAATAGATTTCAACCGATTTGGCGGTGCTGTAAGTAGTTTTATTAATCGCTTCTTCAGGCATAACTTATGATTTAAAGTTTATCAAAAGTGTAATAATTTTTTGTTGCTCGCTAGCCGTCAAAGTAGGATAAATTGGAAGTGATACCGCCTCACGAAGAGCTTGCTTGCTTTTAGGTAAAGAGGCTTTAGTTTTTATTAGCTCATGAATACCAAGCACAACCCCTCGGCCTGTGCCAACACCGTGGTCTTTAAGATACGTTCGCAATTGTTCCGCTTGGGGGGTACGAATAATATAGCGGGAAAAAGTGTGATGATAGTCGACCGGCACGGTGGGCAAGATAAAATTAGTGCCAGCAAGGGCTTTGGTATATTTTTTAGCGATGGCCTGCCTTTTAGTAACAAAAGACGGAAGTTGTTTTAGTTGAGCGAGGGCAATAGCCGCATTAACATCACTTAATTTGTAATTATAGCGGATAATAAAGTTTTTCTTTTTGTCATATTCACGCACATCGCGCGCCTGGTCGACAATTGCTTCAACTGAAGACACCACCATACCCCCCTCACCGCCAGTGATAGTCTTGGTGGCATAAAAGGAAAATATCGCCACTACGCCAAAAGAACCAGCGGGTTGACCTTTAAATTTGGCCCCAATTGATAGCGCACAATCTTCAATAATCGGAATGCTAAAACGCTTGATAGCAACTATATCAGCCATCAAACCAAACATATGTGGTACAATAATGGCCTTGGTTTTTTTAGTAATATTTTTTTGAACCTCCTGAGGATCAATATTAAAAGTAGAAAGGTCAATATCAACAACCACTGGCCGAGCGCCAACATAAAGGACGGCATTTAAAAGGGCTTGGCAGGAATAAGCGGGAATAATCACTTCATCTCCAGCCTTAACTCCAAGTGCAAGTAAAGCAACATGAAGGGCAGCGGTACCAGAGCTGACCGCCACCCCAGACTTTTGATTAGACAAACGGGCAATCCCCCGCTCGAGAGTCTCACCAACCAGACCAGGAGCGAGATACCCACTCTTAAGAACTTTGGCCACAGCCTCGAGCTCGGCCGGACCAAGGGTCAAACGGACATGAGGAATAATTTTTTTGACCATAGTGTTTTTGAGCATAACACTTTTAGTTAATTATGGCCATTACTTTTTGATAGAAAATAACCGGCTGGTGGAGTTGTTTGGTAAGTTGCAAACTAACCCCACCCATAACCTTAAGTTTAGCTTTGTCGCCCAATATTGTCCGCAGTTTTAAAATCAGATCAGCCAGATCATCATGGCGAAAAATAAAACCATTGCTGTTAGATTTGATATACCACTGGGTCCCATTGTCATCAGAACTTACGACCGGCAAACCATAACTCATGGCTTCTAAAATAGAATAAGCAGCTGGCTCACCCGAGCTAGGAAGAACAAAAATATCACTGGCGCGATACAAGTCAGACATTTTTGCCCAGGGCAAATGGGGCACAATTGTTACAATGGAATCCAAATTGTGATTATGTATATAGTGCTGTAATTTTTCAAAATAAGAAAATTCTTCTACTTCACCGGCCAAAAGTAGCTTAAGCGGAAATTCTTGGCAAAGTTGTTCAACTGCTTGCACCAGCAGTAATTGATTTTTACGCGTCTGAAATTTACCAACACAAAGGATATTTATTTGACCAACATCGGGATGAGCTTCATAGGGTTTATCGTTGGCCTCAATTACAAACGGCACATACCATAAGGTTGGATTGCCGTTGGAAAATCGTAAGTCACCCTGGACGGGCGTAATAGCTTCCGTGTGAAAAACTCGCCAGAGCCATGTCACCGCCCCACTTACCAGTTGCGCTCGATATTTGGGAATCTGGGTTAGCGCCAGCATTTTTTTTCGGAGCAAAAAACCAGTCGTAAGAGCAATAAGTGAATAGGGCGTAACAATATCTTTAATAATAAGGACATCAGCCTGACTAAATAATATTTGTTTGATTAATTTTATAATTAAAGGCCAGCGTGAATTGGGCTTTCCCACAATTATCGGTTTAACTAAGCTATGGTCCTCAGACTTACCCTCATAAAGAGCCAAAAAATCAACCTGGTGGCCATGGTCAAGCAAGGTCTTGACCAGATAATAAAAATTGGTATGAAAACGGGGGGCAATAAAAACAAATTTCATAGTAAAAAATTATAACCTACTTAAATTTCCCAATTATCGAGGACCTGAAAAATTCGCTTACTGACACCGCTGTCCCAAAACGGAATAAGGCCAGGCTTGAAGTCTAGTCGTTTGAGATGCTGAAGAATCTCACTGCTGGTCGCTTCGGCAATAGGAAAAAGTTTATTGGAACCAAGTTCAAGAGTCACTGGTCGTTCAGTATTGTCTCGCAAAGTAGCACAGGGAATACCTAGATGGCTGGTCTCTTCTTGAATCCCGCCAGAGTCGGTGACCACCCCCAGACTATCTTTAGTTAATTTTACAAAATCAAAATAACCAACCGGTTCGATCACAGTTAGTCCGGTGAGAAAACTGGCCAAGCCATACTCCTCAATCCGTTTTTTGGTCCCCGGGTGAAGCGGAAAAACTACCTGATACTGGTTCTTAAGACCTGCCACGAGTTGGAGGATTTCGGCCAAAGCTTGTTTACTGTCGGTATTTTCTTGGCGATGAATGGTGACCAAAATATAACCTTTAGGCTTTAGCTGAAGTTGAGCTAAAATCGGCGAGGCCTCAATTTTGTTTCGATAAAGCTCGAGGGATTCAATCATAATATTACCGACCAAGTGAATTTTCCTTTCTTTCACTCCCTCCCGACGCAGGTTTTCGACACCCGACTGTTCCGTAACAAAATGCAAATGAGCCAGATGGTCAACAATCACCCGATTGATTTCCTCAGGCATGCGTCGGTCATGACTGCGGAGACCAGCTTCAATATGCGCCAAGCGAACATTATGTTTGATCGCCGCCAGTGCCCCAGCCAAAGTAGAATTAACATCACCAAAAACTATTGCCCCCGCAAATTTGTGTTGCTTAAAAACATCCTTCATCTGGTCAAACATCAGGGCAATTTTTTCTGTATGTTTTTCCCCCCCAGGATTAAGAAAAACATCTGGTCGTGGAATTCCTAATTCCGCAAAAAAAACTTCCGACATATTCTGGTCAAAATGCTGGCCAGTGTGAATAACGGTGTAATCAAAACGGGGATGATTTTTGGCTTCACGTAAGAAAGGGGCTGCCTTCACAAAATTCGGTCTGGTGCCAACAATCACCGCCAGACGACGAGGTAAGGAATAAAAAGGATTAAAAAAATTCATAAATAAATTATAACTTAATTAAACGATAATCCGGATTCACATAGACAGTATTTAGATTAAAATTATTTTGTTTAAATAAATCTTCATATTTTCCACGCGGAATAAGCATGTGGGTCATCTCTAAGGATCGAGCAAACAGAACAATTTCCCCAAATGTGCCCGCCGACTCTACCTTTTGTTTATAATTTTGTCTTTCGGTGTACCACCTTAGACTATTGGCAAAGCCAGCGGTGGTCCAAACTGAACCCTCTTTAACCGTAAGATTAGTATCGTGTTTACTTAGTATCTTAAAAATAAATTCCCATTGACTATCATCAAAAACAAAAATCTTGGCTTTGGGAGCTAGCTGATCTCGACTCCAAATAGCGGCCGCCTCCAAATTAGAAAAACTTTTGTAGTCGGATTGATCGACAATCGGGGCTAAATTGTACTTGGTGCGAATGGAAGTCGGTACCACGGTGCGAACAACCGGGCGAACCACTGGCGTCGACAATGACAGGGGCGAAAACAAAAGTAGGAGGGCAAGTACAAAAGCGGTGACTTGCCCCCATCGACCCGCATTCACTAGAACCACAAGACCAACCACAACTTGACCAATCAGCACAAAACCTAAAGCCCGCAAAAGTCTGATATGTTCAATAAAAAAGGCCGGCTGACCATAAAAACTTAGAATTTGATTGATAATTTCTACCCCAACCGTAAAAGATACCATCAGGAGAGAAAAAACTAAGGAAATAGAGGTGAAATTTTTAAGGGGTGGTGTAATCTCCAGCGACCGCCGTCTAATCCACCAAATCGATCCAATAAAAAGAACTAAAAGTGGTAGACCATCCCACGCGGAACGTTTTAATTTGCCAAATTCAAGATCAAATAGCGAACCATGAAAACGTTCCTTTAATATTTCAATTTGTAAATTCGCTTGCGCTGGCGAAAGTATTGACTCTTGGTTTAGCATACCGGTATACCCAGCCGTAAAATGACCATACCAGAATAAACTTGAAACCAAGAGGTAGATAGCAAAAAACAGAGAGATTTCTCGCCAATATTTTTTCCCTTTGAGGATAGCCGCTGTCAACACAAAAAGTGGAACAATAATCACGCCAACTAGAGGGTATAAATAAACCAGAGCCCCAGCGGTAATAGCTAAAACAATATTACGCACCCTATGACCAAGCCCAAAATGAATCCAATAGAAACTAAGTAAAAAATAAAAAGGAAAAGCAAAGCCCAGCCCCCGAACATTATTGAAATTAAGCATTCCAATTTGGGTGGAAAACACATTATGGGGAATAATAAGCAGAAGACCCGCTAAAGTGGCCGCCCACCACTTTTTAGTAAAAGCAAAAATTACCAGACCATTTACTAGATAAGTAGCAGTAAGAAGAAAAAGAGCTAAAAAGTGAAAACGCGCCACTCCAACCTGCCAATTGGCAGCCGCCCAATTAAGAATAGGATACGCCAAATAATATGGTTCATTAGTATAATTTTTCGGCACCTCACTCCATAGTCCTTCAATGGTTTGAGTATGAGAAAAATTATATAACCACACATCACTACTCACAGATGAAATATTATTTCCAACATTACTAACAACATAAAGCAAAATCAACCCGACCAAGCCAAGCCCAAAAAACCAAGGCGAAGAAAAAAATAGATTGAAAAAGTTTGATATCTTTACTCTCATTTTGATCTTTGGCGAAAAAGCAGATCAGATAATAAGGCTAGCAGTAAAACAAAACAACCTATTGTTACCAGTAAAATACTAAAGTTCCCAATAGCATTAGAATAGGCCAGATCATAAACCCCTTTAATAACGCCAGTACTTATAAGTAATAGGACAAATGGCAGCAGGAATCTAAGCGGATTAAAATAAAATGCAATCCGAAAAACTAAACCCAAAAAAGTAAAAAAATTCCACGGCGATAAGCTCGAACTACCTAAGCGCTTATGGTAATCAATTGGCACATATTTTACTAAATAATGACTCCGAATAAAAGCTAAAGTAATAGTTGAAGTAAAAGAAAACCGCTCTGGGTAAAGTCCCCAGAACTCTAGACACTCTCGCCGACGAAACAACCTCATACCTGAGTTGAGATCAGGAATCGGAAAATTTACTATCCAGCCAGCAAACCAATTTAAAAATTTCTTGGCCGGCCGACGTAACACTGGTATATGATTGACCGCCGTTGTTCTAACCCCAACAATCATATCGTAATCAGCCATAAAACTAAAAAAATCAGGTAAACGTTCTACTGGATAAGTACCATCAGCATCAGCAATAAAAATCCAATCGCCACTCGCCGCTTTAATACCACGTTTTAATGATGAACCATAGCCAATATTATAACCATTGGTTAAAAGCTTAATTCCCGTTTCTGTGCTTAAAATTTCGCCCGAACGATCAACACTCCCGTCGTTGACGACAATAATTTCAATAATATCGGGATACTGACGCCTCAGGTTTTGCAGGATTTCTAAAGTGCCCTTGATCCCTTTTTCTTCATTGTAAACTGGAATAACAACAGAAATTGTGTTCATAGTGGTTTAGTTATCAACACTGACCAGCTATAACCCCGAATAGGACTTATTAAACTCTCGTGCTCCGGAGGTAAAACTCGCAGTAATACTTCAATCTCAGCTCGACTCCAGTAATGAGCAACTTGAGGGATTAATTGGTCAAAGGCAATAGCGTGAACATGGAGGAAAGAAAAGGTCTTGAGCAGTTTTAGATAATCACTTCGTTGTGGAAATACTTTTAAATAAAGATAAAACGGCACTGAAATAAAGTAAGTTAAAAAGTGGACCAAAGCTACCGGCATTCTAGACAGCACCAAACGAACCAAATTAATCAGCCGAATTTTGTGCTTATGCATATCCCCATAGACCCATAATAACAACCGACCCCCAGGACAGAGGGCTCGATATAAATTAAGAATGGCTTTTTCGGGATCGACTAAATGATGAATAACCCCAATGGAAAAAACAATATCAAATTCATTTTGATAATTGATATCGTAAATGCTTTCATACCGAACACTGGCTTGGGGAAATTTCGCCAATGTCTTAAGAGCCGCTGTCACAGAACGTTTATCATAATCAAAAGCCACCACTTCCCTCGCCCCATAATGGCAGGCCCAATAACTATTGCGCCCCATCCCACAGCCCGCATCTAAAACTCGTTTATTTTTAAAATCAACAGCCGTCAGTGGTGTTACCCACATCAAAAATTGACCCTCATGAGCTGGTAATATTTGGTCATATTTAGCCCATTCATATCCAAAACGATCAGTAGACGCCATAAATAAATTAGATTAGAAACGATTAGATCGTAAAAAACAAACCAGACTGATTAGACCCCAAAGCTCACGGTTATAATCACGGCGATGAGCCAAATGATCATCTATCATCTGGCGAATTTTACTATACTCCAAAAACTCGATTTGAGCTATGTTTTTCGCTGAGAGAGTATCAAGCATAAAATCCCGCAATTCTAAGCAGAGCCAAGACGCGATGGGAAAAGCAAAACCCTCTTTTTTGCGGTAAATATATTTGGCGGGCAAGTAACGCTCGAGAACACGCTTGAGTAAATATTTAGTAGTAAGCCGACGAACTTTCAAATTTGGGTCGAGCTCACGACTAAATTGCACGACTTGGTTGTTAAGAAATGGCACCCGCACTTCCAAACCATGGGCCATACTCATCCGATCAGCTTTGACTAAATAGTCATATTCTAAGACTGTTTTCTGGTCAACATACATCAACTGATCCCGAATATCCTCTCCTTGGACTTGAGCAAAAATACTGTCAAAATATTGCTGATCAGCTTGATATGCTGGCTTAAGTACGCCCTCGTTGTGCATGGCGCGATAAAGAAAATGAGCTTGGGGGTAATTATACTTCGCTGCCCCAACAAACCGCCGAAGTTTATAATCAAAACTCATTTTGGCAAAGGAGGCAAAAGGCATAGCTACTACGCGCTCGATTAGTCGTTGCCAAGGCAACCGCTGGTAGAGGGTAGCCAAAGGGGGTAAATAATAGATTGGATAACCGCCAAACAATTCATCAGCCCCATCACCAGATAAACAGACCTTAACATGTTGGCGAGCGTACTGACATAAAAAGTAAAATGGCAAGGCGCCCGAATCACCAAAAGGTAAATGAAACTGGTTGAGGATAGTCGGAATAGCTTCTAAAACAACAGCTTTATCTAAGGTCACCGTGTGATGGTCAGTGCCGAGGATATTGGCAATTTCCGCTGACCGACGCGATTCATCAAATGACTTAAAATCAAAGCTAATAGTGAAGGAACTTATTTGGCCGGTGATTTCCTGAGCCAAAGCAGCAATCAGACTCGAATCTATACCAGAAGATAGAAAAACTCCAACTGGTACATCACTAATTAAAGAATCGGTGACTGACTGTTTTAACACCGCCTGCAAATGATCAGCTGCTTGAGTGGGTTCGCTAAATTTTTGGCTAAATTTAACCTTGTCATAAACCACTGAGGACAAAGTGGCTTGGTTTAAATCAAACACCGCATAACTACCAGCCAATAAAGAACGAAGCCCTCCAACAATTTCTTCATCACCATAAATATAATTCTGCGTTAGGTAAGAACGTAAAGCCGGCCGACTTAAGGTCAAGGGTCTAGCCACCGCTTGTGGCTCTGAAGCAAAGGAAAATTCCTGACCAGCGTGATAATAATATAAAGGTTTAATCCCAAAACGGTCACGAGCTAAAACAAGTATTTGGCGTCGAGGATCATAGATAGCAAGGGCAAACATTCCATCGAGTTTAGCAAAAATTTCTGGCCCATATTTAATATAGCCCCGCAGTATCACTTCCGTATCAGAAGTGGTGGTAAATTGGCCACCAATCTCTTGGGCTAGTTGGCGAAAATTATAGACTTCACCATTATAAACAAGAGCATAACCATCTATTATTAGTGGCTGATCAGCGCGGTTAGACAAGTCAATAATCGCGAGACGTCGGTGCCCCAAACGAACTCGGCCATCAGACAACTTTACAAACCCAGTAGCGTCGGGACCACGGTGGGACATGGAGTCTCGGCGCTTTGTAAACTCCTTGTCATCCCCACTTGGATTATGTTCGCCAATAATGCCACACATAATTTTAGGTAGAATTGAAAATATAAATCTGGTTGACCCAGAAATTAAAAAGGGAGAGAGGAACCACGACGAGAACAATAGACAACAAGTAATAAAGGCCGACGACTGAAGTCAAAAGAAATACCAAACCAAAATTAACAAGACCAATAATCGTGTACAATCCGAAAAAACTTAGATAACGTTGCAGATAATGGTCGCGGTTATGGTCCTTAAAAGTTACTTGCGCGTTGAGAAAAAAAACAGCTGTCCAAGCCACGAAAGTGGCTAAAACATAGGCCAGCAAATACCACCAATGCAAAAACTCGGTCAGAACATAAGTGCCTCCAAGCACAAATAGAGAACCAAGCGCACCGATTAGCACAAACCAAAGGTAGCGGTAAAATTTAATTTTAAACATTTCAAGCATAATAGGTAAAATAGTTCTACCATCGTTTTTTTTCGCCAACAAACACTGCGGTAAATATCAAGATTATAGGTTATTTAGATAACCCATAATATTGCCTCATCCAATCAATAGTTCTTTCTACCCCGGTTTTAAGATCAATAGTCAAAGTATGGCCAAGATCACGTTCGGATTTGGAAGTGTCTACTTGTTTAACCTTAGTCGTCAGAATTTCGCTATCTTTATAGGTAATAAGATCTCGTGAGGCCCCGGTATAATTCCAAATTATATCCGCCAAGGTTTCAATATCATGTTCCTCTTTACCCCCAATATTGTAAATCTCACCGGCCTTAAAATTGTCCACAATATTGGCCAGAGTAGTGCAAGTATCTTCGAGATAAGTAGAAGTTCGTTTGTGACCGCGATAAACAGTAATCGGTAAACCGTGTAGAGCATGATAAGAAAATTTACAGTTGACACTACGGTAAGGGTGATACCACTCCCCCGGACCAAAGGTATTAAACAGACGAACAATTATCGTTTGCGTATTGTATTGAGTGATGGAATTTCTAATTTGTTGTTCATTAACCCATTTGGACAAAGCATAATCATTTAGTTGTTTGACCTCTGTTGTTTCCATTACCTCTTCTTTCATTACGCCTGGGAAATCACCATAAACTTCTGACGAAGAAAAATGAATTAGTTTAAAGCCCAAACGTTCCTGCAATTTGATTATGTTTTTTGTACCAATCGCATTAGTGTTCCAAACTTGGTCATAATAATCTTCCCCGTTCCAGCGCCCAAATTCGGCCGCACAGTGATAGACAAAATCAAAGGGTCCGGCCTTATCAAAAATACGCTCTAACTGACGAAAATTGGCCACATCACAACGAGCATAATGAAAATGCCCAGCGGACATTTCATGTTCAAAGCCAACCGCCCCCAGCTGATGAGTGAGATCCAAACCAAAAACAGCATGCCCGCGCTCTTGTAAAATTTTAGAGAGCCAGCTTCCGACTACTCCTTTACTGCCAGTGATTAATATCCGAGCCATAAAATGTAAATTTAAGTAACTTCCATACTAACACTCCAGCCACCACTTTTCAAATACAAAAATGGCCGCTCTTTGTAGAGCGGCCAGGGACCTAACGCAAACGGTTATTCAGGTGTTGGGGTAGTCCCACACCTGGGTGCGAACAATCTCCGCCCGATGTTCGAGGTAGTAGAACACCTCCGGAAACGAAGCGGCGAAACCCTGTTCGATATGACGCTCGATTTTGACGGCATCGAGCAAGGTAGCCTCGATACTGTTGGTCGTCCCTGCCCCTTGGCTTGCGACCATTGGCAGCCACCAATCGGTCCGCGCTGGTGGCAACATCCGATAGTCAAGCCAGTAACCCAACTCTTTCATCGCTGCCACCATATACGGGAACATCCGCCCGCCATGGTAGGCCACCGACACACTGCCGACCCGACTGAAACCCCGCTCTTTGGCCATCTTCACAATAGCCACCGCTTCTTCTTTCGAGTTGGTGGTTGGATCCAACTCGATGATGGACTGTCGGTCAACTCCGGCTTGGAGCAGTTTTTGCACCACCGCTTCAAAGCCAATCCAAGACGCTTGGGGCACCGTGCCACCAGTCGTTCGGCCATCACCACCAACCACCGCCACCGGACAAATACTCTGCACCCTTGCCGTGTAGCGGAACAAATCCCCCGAGGCGTACATGCCCTCGGAGAGCCCGTGCAACACCACGACCTGCAGCGGCTCCAGCGGCCAGTCACTCATCACAGCGTAGGCGAGGGCCACTTGAGCGGCCACCACCGGCTGATTGAGTAAACCAGAATCCAGTTTTCTCATCCTTCGTCCTCCGAGTTGTAAATATTCAGTTTAATCTAACTATCACCTATTATAGCATATATATTATATATGTCAAATCTTTTGGTTGAAACTAAACTACCCCCCTAAACGCCCGTCGGAAAAAATACTGGTAGACAAAAGCGGTGAGACCGCCAGAAACAATTGAGCCAATAATCGCTCCCCACAGCCCCCACCAAGGTAGTGCAATTGCAAAAACAATAATGCGAATAGCTGGAGCCACGATGCGGATCCAATACATTTCTGTTTTCTTCAAATGCACAGTCATCGCGGTTGAAAGGAAGGTTCGAGGAAAAAATAGGAGTGAGAGCGAAAAAATTTGAGAAATAAACACAGCCTCGGCGTATTGAGGAAAAAACAGTGGAAAAAGAACCGGCGCCACAATCCAGTACAACGCAACAAAGCCCAAAATGAGCAATTCGAGCCGTAAAAGCTTTTGAGGCAAGTTGACTCTTATATCCTCCTCAGTCACCGCGCTTAATTTTGGTAAAGCCAAAGTGGTCATATTTTGAAACAGACTTTTAATTTGTCCTGGCGCTGTCGTCGCAATCGCATAAACCGCCAGCTGGGTCGCCCCTAGATAATGGAAAACCAGAATTTTGTCTATCTGACTGGCCACAATTTTAAAAACCTCCATTAAACTTAAATGAAAACCAAAATGGCTATATTTCTTAAAATCAAATTCGGACTCCACCCCTTTGATATTGTGCCGATATAAGTACCACAGAAAAATACTCTCAATGATTAGCTCTGGAATAAAATAAACTAAGAATAAAACCCAGAGACTTTTGACAAAAAAGAGGGCCAAGACTAAAGCACCGGTTGTACCAAATTTGGCAATGGTGGACCATTGAGCCAACCGCTGAAAATCTTTTTTACCATTTAAAAAAGCGGCGTACATGCCACTGGTACTCAAAAGTGGGGTGGCCACCGCCGCGACTACAAAGACTAATGCAAGTTCATTATTACCTTGTAGATAATAATAGCTGGCGATGAAAAAACCAGCCAAAGTACTCACAAATGACCAGAGGGTCCGCCGATAAAGTAATTTCCAGAAAGTCGAATCATGGCCTTGAGCCACACTGGTGATAGCCACCGAGTTTAGGCCGGGAAAAGTCGCGACCGCCAAAATACCGATGATTGAAATAACATAACGATATTTGCCGTACAATTCGGCGGGAATTAAATTGGCAAAAGCAATCACTAGAACCAAAGAACACAAAGAAGAAATCACTTGGCTCGCGACAAGCCAAGACCCGCCTTTAGCCATATAGACCATATCAGTTTTCGTGTATTGTTCGCTCCACCGGAGGAAGCGATAAAACTTAACTTGAAGCACTTGTAACATAAGAAAATACTAGCTTAATCTAAGGCCACATGCAAAATATTTGGCTCGAAAAATAGACTAGGCTATATTGTGCTCTCACAATATAACCGACGGAGTATTTTGGTCTACTAATAATTTTTCGTCAACTTTTCAACTAATGAATAAATCTGGAAAATGTTATATACTCTGACTGCAATGAATTTCCAAAAATATTTTACCCTTAAAAATTACCGGGAATTTTTTAAATATCGCCTAACCAAACCTCACAAGGTGAGCTACTCCCAATGTGGAGAAGACCTAATAATTGAGGCGGCACTCGCCACTAGAGGTATTCGCCGTCCAACCTATCTTGATATTGGTAGCAATTATCCGGTGCGTGACAATAATACCTTCCTTTTTTACACTCAAGGTAATCATGGTGTATGTGTGGAACCAGACCCAAAACTTTGTCTTCTCACCAAAAAAATTCGTAAAAATGATATTTGTCTAAATCTAGGCGTGGCTCCGGTTCCCTCCCCAGCAACCAATTTCTACGTTATGAAGTCAAAATCCCTAAGTACTTTTCGCCAAGATGAGGCTGACCGATATATCAAGGACCAAAAATATGGCTCCCAAAGTATTAGCGAGATAATTAAAATCCCCCTCGCCACCATCAATGAACTGCTGATAAAATATTTTCCCACCGGCCTGGACCTGCTGTCGCTTGATACCGAAGGTTATGACGAGGAGATTATTAGCTCGCTCAATTTTAAAATATATCGGCCAAAGGTGATCTGCATCGAAACGTTGCGCTATAATGCGGCTGGACACCTCGAAAAACAAGCCAATATAATTGAAAAATTGAGACATCAGGGCTATACTCTTTTTGGCGATACCTACATTAATTCTATTTTCCTCGATACCAACTATGAAACTATCTGATCGTTTGATTCGCAAATACTATCATCTCAAAAAAAAGTTTGGCTGGCATTCTTTCTATACGCCGACCCCAGACACGGCTCGGGGTTTAAAACAAGCTTTCAAACAAACACAAAGCCTGGCTGGAGATTACTATGAATTTGGCCTCTTTGAGGGTTATTCATTTTATCGGGCAATTAAGCTTGGCAAAACCTGGGGCCAGACAGCGCATTATTTTGGCTTTGACTCGTTTGAGGGATTACCAGATGTTACTGGCATTGACGCTGGCTGGCGCTTCAAGCGTGGTCAATACCGTTCGTCCCTCGAGGAAGTTACAGCCAACCTAAAAAGCAAAAATTGCCTGGCTGATAATGTCTATTTGATCAAAGGTTTTTATAATGAGTCGCTCAAAAATAAGGCCAAACTAAACCACTTACCACTGGGTCCCGCCAAAGTGGTTTTGATTGATTCTGACCTATATGAATCCGCTCGGGATGTGCTCAATTTTATCTATCCCTACCTCCAACCCGGTACCGCCATCCTCTTTGACGACTGGAACTGTTTTGAAGCTGATGAACAAAAAGGTGAACGCCGGGCTTGGCGAGAATTTTTAGCCCTTCATCCGGAAATTGACACCGAGCTAACAGGCTATTTTGGTTGGGGTGGAGCTATTTTTAAAGTGAAAAAAATTTCCGCATAATTTTTCGCCCCCAAAACCAGCTGGCGAAATAAAATTTTTCTAGTCTTGAATAGCCGACAGTAATAATCTGCCAATCTTTTTTAAGGACTGGCAGTTTCCAGTCTTCATTGGGCCGAGCGTAGCGATGAACATATAATTTTTGTTGAGAGTTTTGATAAGGTAAACAGTCAACTAAAAACATAAAAGAGGAATCTATCACATGGATTTCCTTGGCTCGTTCAAGCAAAGTACAGTAATCAAAAATATTGTCAGTGAGAGTAGGGTCCGGCTCAACAACTTTATATTTTAAGTTGATTTTCTGGCGCTTAATAGTGTAATTTCTCGAACGATCCTCGTGGAGAAAAATATAGCTCCCACTGGGAGCAATTTTTGCAAACAAAACTTCCTCTCGACCCCGGTCTCTCTCTACCAAAAAATTTTTCTCCAGTAGGTCAAAATCTACCCCAGCCAGGCGATAAAGCTGGTGTTGAAAAAGCTCACCCGATTGACGATTAAAATTTTCAAAACCAATTATTTTAGCTTCATCATATTCCCTATCGCCATTATCGCCACTATGAGTAGCAATAAATCGCTTGGCAAAACTTTTATCCCCCGCAATAATAACCAAATTTTGCAAGTCACGAAACATAAAAGCGACCGTTGGGTAGTTTTGGGGTAGGCAAAAAGTTGCCACTTTCTCATATTTCTGACAATAATGCCGAACAATCGCATTACAATAAATATGATCCCCAAGGCCAAAAGGTAAAAGCAGAATAATTTTGGACATAAAAACAGTATAGCAGAAGTTTTCTGGACGAGGGGGCACTTTGTGCTAGAATGATTAAATAATGAAAGCGGCTATTTTAGAAGAAATCAATGGCCCTCTGACTGTGGGCGAGGTTGGGTTGACCGACCTCACATTTGGCCAAGTCCTAGTGAAAGTACTAGTTAGTGGGATTTGTGGCGCCCAGTTGCAAGAAATAGCTGGCAATAAAGGTAATGCTAAATTTGTCCCCCATCTTTTAGGGCATGAAGGAGCCGGTATAGTAGAAGACACTGGCGTGGGCGTGACTAAAGTAAAAAAAGGGGACAAAGTTATAATGCACTGGCGCAAAGGTGATGGTATTGAGTCAGATTTCCCCAGCTATCTCTTTAAAGACAAAGTAATCAAGAGCGGTAAAGTTACTACTTTCAGTGAATACACCATTGTCTCAGAAAATAGGATTACCCCCGTCCCCCACGATACCCCAAATGAGCTGTGTGCCCTTCTTGGTTGTGGCCTATCTACCGCTCTAGGGACGATTAATAATGAGGCCGAGGTCAAATTTGGCGAGAGTATAATGATAATTGGCGCCGGTGGACTGGGACTCAACCTCGTCCGAGCCGCAACCGCTGCGAGCGCTTACCCGATAATCTCGGTTGATATCTATGACCATAAAAAAGAGCTCGCGGAATCTTTGGGGGCACATCTTTTTATTAATTCCCAAACCCAAAATATTGTGGAGGAGTTAGATAAAAAATTTAATATCAAGGAGGTGGATGTTATTATTGACACCTCGGGCAATAAACAAGCGATTGAAAATACGATTCCCCTTTTAAGTGGTATTGGTAGATATATTATGGTCGGTCAACCAAAACCCGGCGAAACGGTAGGCTTATTAAATGCTAACCACCTGTTTGGTGGTGAAGGAAAAATGATCAAAGCGACTCAGGGTGGGAAATTTTCTCCCAGCAAGGATATCCCCCGCTATGTTAAATTACATAAAGCGGGAATATTAAATATTGATCATATTATTACTCACCGTTTTAAGCTCGAGCAAATAAACGAGGCAATAGACCTGGTCAGAAAAGGCCAGGCGAGCCGGATTTTGATTGAGATGTAAATTTATGTCCTCCCCCCTCCTTCTTGATGCTTATAAAAAGATGCTTTCCATCCGAATAGCGGAAGAGGAAATTGCAAAATATTATTTAGAAAACAAGGTTATGAGTTTTGTTCACTTTTGTGTCGGTCAAGAAGCGGTTGCTGTTGGCGTTTGTAATGCTCTAGAAAAAGAGGATCGGGTTATGGGTAACCACCGTTCCCATGGTCACTATTTAGCCAAAGGCGGCAATTTAAAAAAAATGATCTGTGAACTTTTAGGAAAAGAGGACGGACTGGCTAAGGGTAAAGGTGGTTCCATGCACATGATTGATAAATCAGTAAATTTTATTGGTTCAACCCCAATTTTAGGAAGTGCCGTCCCTTTAGCAAATGGCAGTTCTTTCGAACAAAAATACTCAGCCAAAAAAAATATTACAGCCGTATTTTGTGGTGATGGTGCCTTTGAAGAAGGGGTAGTGTATGAAACCTTAAATTTAGCTGCGCTGTTTAATCTACCCCTTTTACTCGTAGTAGAAAACAATCTTTATTCAGTTAATTCAAAAATGAGAGATCGAAGATCGGCCAAACACAATACAGAACAAATTGTTACAGGTTTTGGAGTAGAGTATATAAAAGCTGACGGAAATGATTATCAAGATGTATTTAATAAATCAAAGCGTTTAGTAGAAAAAATAAAGAATGGCGAAGGGCCAGCCGTCTTAGAATGTATAACCTATCGACATATGGCACACAGCGCACCAATATTTGATGATGCTCAAGGTTATCGTGAAGAAGATGTGCTTGAAGTCCGCCTTGAAAAAGATTCTCTAAAGAAATTAAAAGACCAACTTTACAGCGAAGGAATTGCCGAAAATATGCTAGTCGAAATTGAAAAAGAAATTCACAATCAAGTTGATAAGAGTCTGAAGTACGCCATTGAGGCCAAATATCCAGACAAAGAAAATCTCTACGCTAATTTATATGTCTGATCGAATTATAAAATATACCGAAGCCATCAAAGAAGCAACCGATCAAATGATGGCAATTGATGCAACTATTTTTGTAATTGGCCTTGGTGTGTCCTATAAAAATGGGGCTGATGGTACCACGGCTGGACTAAAAGAAAGATACCCGGAACGAATTTTTGATGTGCCGGTATCAGAAGCTTCAGTTACTGGCATGGCGGTAGGTGCAGCTATCAACGGACTACGGCCTATTGTACACCATGGTCGAGTCGAATTTAGTCTGCTCGCTTCGGATCAAATGTTTACCCAAGCCGCTAAGTGGAATTATATGTTTGGTGGAAACAACCCTGTCCCAATAGTTTTTCGTATTAATATTGGTCGACAGTGGGGCAACGGGCCCCAACACACCCAAGCGCTTTATTCCCTTTTTGGAAATGTTCCAGGTATTAAAGTGGTTATTCCCGCCACTCCCAAAATGGCCAAAGGACTTTTAATATCAGCCTTAAAGGAAAGCTCACCAGTTGTTATTCTTGAACCACGCTGGATTTTCAATATAAAACAAGATGTCCCAATAGAAAGGTATGCGGAACCATTGGACAAAGCTCGAATCGTTAAAACTGGGCGTGATATTACTGTTGTTGCTTATGGCGATGGCCTCTTTTCTGCCACCGAGGCCCTTGAACTGATCGGCCACGAAACTGATGTCGAACTAATAGACCTAGTTAGTCTAAACCCGATTGATACCCAAACAATTTCGCAATCAGTCGAAAAAACCGGAAGGTTAATATGTATTGACACCACCAACGAGGCCTTTGGTGTCAGTTCGGAAATTATTGCCCTAGTGGCAAAAAACAAATCAATTACTCTCAAAAATACTTCTGTGGCGGTGGCCTGTCCTAATGTTCCCTGCCCCACCTCGACAGCCTTAACTGAATTTTTCTACCCGACAAAAGTTGACATCGCCAATGCTATTTTATTGATGATGGGTAAATCGCCCATTGAACATAAACTCAGTTTTGAGGAACTACATCTAGCCCCAACCGCGACTCTTAATTAAACCTTTTTCTTAATATTGGTATCTGGACTGGTTAGAGTGCCGGCGAGAGTCCCTCCATCCACCACAAGTTCTGAACCAGTGGTATAACTAGACTCAGCGGAAGCAAGAAAAAGAACCGCTTGCGCCACCTCGAGAACTGTACCAAAACGCTTCATTGGTATGTGTTCGCTATGATGTTTTAGATTTTTCTTAAAAGTCTGACCCGTGCCAAGCATCGCCTTCCACATCTCGGTCATAATCGAAGCAGGATGGACTGAATTACAACGGATGGGATAATTCTTCGCCGCACAATAGAGTGCCACAGATTTAGTATGATTTCTGACTCCCGCCTTGGTCGAGGCATAAGGGGCCGCAAAAGGCACTCCCACAATACCGGAACGGGAAGACATATTGACGATTGAACCCCCGCTTTTTTTCATTAAACCAATCGCATATTTACAACCCAAAAAAACACTATCAAGATTAATCGCGTGTATTTTTCGCCAATCGGCGAGTGTCACATGTTCTGGGTCTTGGGCACCCTGACCCAGAATACCAGCATTGTTCACTAAAATATTTAACCGCCCAAATTTGGCTTTAATTTTATTACTAGCTTCTTGCCACGACGCCTCATTAGATACATCTAAATGTAGAAAAGTCCCCCGCACCAATTTCGCTGCGAGCACCCCCTTCGCGTCATTAATATCAGCAATTATTACCTTGGCTCCTTCTTGGGCCAGAAGTTTGGCCACCGCTAGGCCAATACCATCCGCACCACCAGTGACTAAAGCGATTTTGTCCGCTACTCTGCCTTTTTTGTCTGTAACTGCCATATTTTTCTAAATAGATTAGATTGGTAAATACTCTAGCAAATAAACCAGTCTGTCCGTCGATTCCCCGCCGCAAGCGGACGGGGTATGACGCGGACAGCATCGGGGCTGGTTTTTTGGAAGAGGTAGCGGCTCCGCCGCTCCTATCGTTAGTGCCTCTTATCCCTGTGGTCGAGTCGCAGGGTATTACGGCACGCCAATAATTAATTTACACTACCACTTGTCATCACAGGGCTTCCACATTTTTGTTTATAGTGGCACCCAGGACATCCCAAGTCAAATTTTGACGAACAAAAGCCACCGCCCGTGACCCTAAAATCTCGCGCTCAGCTCTCGTCATAACCTGTAATTTGACCAGGGCTTGCTCGAGCTCTACCTCCACCTGATCTGGCGAGATAATAATAAGACAATTTTGATCCTGAAATAGAGCTTCCACTGGACCAACTCGGGTTGTCACCACCGGAATACCGGTGGCCAAATATTCCGGTAATTTTGAGGGGTAGGCGTATTCGGTCATTGGGACACTCGGTCGTGCAATAACTAAAACATCCGAAGCTGCAATTAAAGCCGGTACTTCCTCATGAGGCACCTTAAAATGAAGCTCGGTCACATCTGAAAGACCTAAAACCTTAAGCTGATCTTCAATTTCACCCCGTCCATTACTTAAAATTAAATTAAGTCGAAAGGAAAATAAATTTTTCTGGCGAATACGGCTAGCCACATTGAGAACAGTGTTTACCCCTTGATAGGGATTGCAGTTGCCAGTATAGCCGATAGTAAAAACAGCTGGGGGCCTGATAGCACCGTGATAAAATTCATTGGTAGTGACACCACCATACACGACCACTCCCTGTTTTAATCGGTGCCCATAATAGTCGATAAGTTTAGGGGAAACCACAAAAACTAGATCATACCAACGGATTTGCCAACTTATTTTCCGCTGAAATAACCAACTCTTAATCTGTCCCATTTGGCCATGAAAATACATTTCCGCGGCGGCCAGACCATGTAGGTCAATCGCGATTTTGACACCGGTTATAATTTTTAACCAGAATGGCAAACTAATATCGACATCGGTGGCAGTCATCACCAAGTCTGGCTTCTCATTTTTAACAATCACCAAAAACCGCCACAGTTGTTTTAATAACTGATTGGTCGGCACTGACTCGTAAAGCAACACTTGATGGTCTTTTTTTAGCTGCTCAACAAAGTTAAAAATCCGAATCGGCGTTCCTCGTTTCAGATCGGCAAGTGAAGCACTGGTTATAAATAAAATTTTCTTCACTAATTCTTCGGTTTTTGAGCTTTAAATACTAAAAGTGAACCCCCTAAACCGGGTAACAATTTAGCCACCAGACGCCAGCGCGGTCTGGCAATCCCACTGACCCAAACGGCGGCAAATTGTTGGGCTAAAAGTCTAGTAAGAGATTGATACGAAAAGTGATTGATATGTGTCGGCTCGGCCAAGGGTGTATTTTGGATTTGCCCAAACAATAAGCGTAAACGATTTTTGATATTAAATGCATTGGGCACCGAACCGATAAACACCCCACCTGGTTTTAGAACAGCTACAATTTTCGCCACAGTCCGGTCAGCATAGTAAATATGTTCAATCACTTCTGAAGCAACCACAACATCAAACTGACCTTCATACCCGCGGTGCCAATCATCATTCAAATCCTTCCATTCGGTTACCATCCCCGGTGGGCAACGTTTAAGAGCATTGGAATCAACATCAAAACCAACCACCTCATTACCACTAGCCAGTAGATGACGAGCGATTCGACCGTCACGACAACCCAAATCAAGCACCCGTTTCCCACTACCAATCAAGCTAACAAAAAGAGCTACCCGTTCGGCCTCAAACCCACTCGACCCCCCACCCAAGGCGTCTTTATGGTCGTGACGAGTCGTATATATTTTTTCCAAGATTTCTGTCATGATTTACATAATAAAAGGTATTTAATCAGAGAGCAAGCTTTGGCCAGAAATTTTTTTCTCATTATGGCTCATATCAATAATATCATTTAGAGTTACACTATTTTTGATTTTAACTTCAACATAAGCCTTGGCCCGGGCACACATCGCGTCTTTGGCCGTGCTAGCCTCAACACAAGAAAATATTTTCTCTTTGAAAACCTCGACTTTGTCTTCGGTCTGCCACAGACGACCCCGATCAAAATCAGCACCAATTGTTTCCACTATTCCCGAAGCAGTACTGCCAATAACTGGTACTCCTAGATACATCGCCTCCCAAAAAACCATCCCTAGGGCCTCGGCTTTAGACAAAAGAACAAAAACATTGGCATCAAGATAATAGTTCCATATATCTTCGCGACTGACAAAACCCGGGAAAAAAACTCGTCCCTCTAGATTTTTAGCCTTAATCTCCGCCTGTAAACTTGCTAACATGCGCCCTTGACCTAGAATAATCAATACATAATCAGCCGGCAAAGTAGCAAAAAGAGTAATCAGCTCGGAAAAATTTTTTTCTGGCTCAAGTCGGCCAACCGAAAGCACTATTTTAGCAGTTGAAGATAAACCCAATTTAGCTCGCACTCGACCCGACCTTGCTTGTTTAAGCCAGACCTGATCGCGGTTGATAGTATCAGTCGAAAATATTTTTATTTTATGCGCTGGCACCTGCAAATCAAGTAGATATGATTTCATCGTCTCATTAATAGTCATAAAATAATTCGGCAAACCGGAAAAAAGTCGCTCGAGGAAAAACGAATAGACAGATTTAAAGGCACCAAATTGTCTCGTGCTCGAATAAAATCGGGGCTGATTGGTCAGGACCATAACAATAGTACCTCCCCAAATTGCCCGCGCCAGGGAAAGGGCAGGCAAAGAACCAAAATCGTAAGCTAGCCAAACAGTAGGACGCAAGTGGTACCGATAAATTGTCAAAGGAACTGCCCAGAGCGCCTTCAAGTCAAGCCAGGGTTTGATAAACCCTAAATAAGTCTTGAGATGCCGAGTCGAAAAATTTTTAACTGTTAGATTATAGTTAATATGAGCAAATGACAAATAAAAGAAATCGTTTTGGTCTAAACCTAGGTGATCCCGCTTAATTTTGGCCTCAAACTCTGCCGGGGCTGTCCGAAAAATATCACGCCAATCGCAATTGACAATAAAAATGAGGGGACGATGAGTATTATCAGTATGGAGCATAGGTATAATATTTAGCGAGTCAATTTTTAAATTATTAGAATATTGAGCAAGGGCCAGCAATAGCTATATTTCCCTTATTAAAGGGACAATTTTTTCGTTTATGAGTCGCGGTAAACTGTGTTCTTTTTCGACTAAAGCTGACAAACGTTGCCCTAGTTTAAAATATTCCCCATCAGACAAAGCAAAGATATACTGCAAACGCTCAATAGCTTCATCAAGTGCACCCGCGGAATAAACACATTCCGGAAAATTTTCAGCCAAAAGGGCCCGTCCTGATTCATTGGAAGTGACCACCGGTAAACCAGTGGCCAACGCTTCCACAATTGTCTTATCTAAACTGCCATTATGGCTGGCCGATAGCATAATATCGGCAGTAGAGAGAAAATCACGCACACCCGCACTTGTAACCGGCCCGGTCAAATTGATTTCCGGTGCTAATTTATGCTCTGTGATATAACGCTCGATTTCTGCTTGATAAAGACGGTCAGCGGCTGTCACCGCCCCGCCCACAATAGTAAGACAAACCGCCTGCCCATTATTTTTTAAAGTCTCGACAACTTTAACCATAAAAAGGCAGTCTTTAGACCGAGCTAGTCGGCCAACAGCGACTAAGCGCAAGACTCGCCCCCGCTGACGTGGCACAAAGGTAAAATAGTTTGTGTCAATCCCCTGTCCAACAATATTTTTTTTCCGCGTTTTTATTTTTAATCCTGATTCAGTCGAAGTAAAAACAATATGGGTAAAAAAGATTGCCCACCAAAGCGACCAACCAACCGCCCCATGAGCGTACCAGAGAGCAACCTTTTTACCCATCACCCGCCACAGCCAACCGCCTAAAACTATATACTCTGGATTCATATGCACAAAAACCACATCATAATTTTTACGCTCCTGCCAAATATACCGGTAAAAGCGAGTCAGGTATTGCCAGCGAGATTGATTGGCTTCTTTACCCAGCGATAAAACTCGCACCTGGGCGGGCAAATTATATTCACCCCGTTCGAGACAAATAACAATCACTGTGGAAAAATGCTTAGCCAGTGCTAAAATCCACTGGTGAAAAAATCCCAGAATTGGGTCGCTACTATCAACTTTTTGAGTAATAATTAAAAGTCGCATAACACAAGACAAACCTAGTCACTTTTTTCATGACGGGGCCCATAGACACCCTGTAACAAATCCAAGTCTTTGCCCGATTGGCTAAGTAGCTCAATATTTTTGGCTTCCAGAGCCGTTAAAATCTGCTGGCCGATGGTATCAGTCGCAACCAAGTTGCGGTGTAAATCACGAAAAGTCGCAAAGTCTTTAATAAAGCAATGACCCCCCGCCCCCCGGCCACTTTTATGAATTGGTTCCCGATAATAATTGGAGAACATCGGGTCAGCCAGCATCGCGTCTTTTAATACTTCCCAACGCGCCCCTAGTTTTTCAGCCAAATCATAACAAAGATTCATTAAGATCACTTCGACAAAACCATGAACATTATGTAAATACTTAAATAATTCCGCTTCTTGGGCCGAACAAACTTGCACAAACGGCGCCTGGGGCAAAACTTTGAGCACCGCTTCGGCTGCCACTTGGTATTCTTTGGTTTGTTTAGGTAAACCAATAATATTACTAAACGGGTTAGCGGCGTTGATAGCGGCCGATGATTCAACCAAAAATTCCGGCGAATGTAAAACTAAAACATTTGGGTAATCAGCTTGGATTGATTCGGTTGTTCCGGGCTTGACGGTTGATTTGATAACCGCAATTTTCCCCGCTCCAACCAACCCTACCACCTGACGGACAATCGAATCATCAAAACCTGTGGGCGTAGTGGGGGTAGGCACTGCAATAAAAACAATGTCACAATCCTTGATTTTATCTTTATTGGCAGCAAATTTCGGTTCTAAACCATAACGGACAACCGAAAATCCCCGATTTTCAAAATCATCGGCATAATTTTTGCCAATCCAACCTTGACCAATAAAGCCGATAGAAAAATTCATAGCTTTTATAATAGCTTTTTCCACTCCTTAATGTAAAGACTGGCAACTTTATCACCAGCGGGAAGCTTGGCGATAGCTTTGGTCGCATTGGTCCCCAAACTACAGCGCAATTTATCATCAGTCATTAAATTGGCCATCGCTTCAACCAACGCTTCCTCATCGCCAGTGGGAATAATAAGGGCCTCTTTATTACCATGCAACACCTCTCCAGCCAAGCCGACATCAGTCATAATAATTGGTAAGCCAGCCGCCGCCGCTTCAATCGCCACCATCCCCCATCCTTCACGGTCAGAGGTTAAAAGAAATACATCGGCTTTGTGATAAAAATAAAACGGAGATTGGTGGCCACAAAATTCGACCAAATTTCTGATGCCAAGATTAACAGCCAAAGTTTCTAGTTTAACTCTCTCTGGACCATCACCCACAATACAAAGTTCAAAATTACTATGACGCAAGGCCAATTGGGCGACCGCCCGCAATTGTAAATCAAAACGTTTAATCGGTACCAAGCGACCAACTGCTAAAAACATAAACCGCTGACCAATATTGTAATCTGATTTCGGTAACGGGCCAGCTAAAAGTGGCGGGAAAATTGGTAGAATATAAACTTGCTCTAAATTTAAATTATAATCTCGGCACACTTCATACTTTAAGCGCCCACTAACCACTCGTACCACCTGCGCCTTTTTTAGCACAAACCGGGCCACCAATTGGCGCAAATAATTTTCCTTTTCAAATCCATGAACCTGAATCTCAAGCGGAAGCTTATTTTTTTTAGCAATCAGCCAACCCACTAGAGCCAAATAATAAGTATCTTGCACGGTTAAAATATTATAACCCTCGGTTTTGACCAATTTATTGGCCAAACGATATATTTGCCACAATTGACCGACTTTACCAAAACCTGATACACCATAGATGTGAATAGTGGGCGCCAGTTCAATAAATCTAGATTTATAACTAGGCACAATCACAACATATTTAGCGACTAGACCTTCAAAGCGACGCAAGCGATCAGCTACTTTGGAAGCTTGGTTTAAAACACTATTATCCAATCCTAAACTTAACACCTTCATAATTTGGAAAATAAATTTATAAACTCCTCGGCGATCGCTTCATAACTGTGGGTAAAGCTAAAATTAGCCGCGGCCTTAGCCCCCTGCTCATACCCCGCCCGGCTAGCGAGAAGCAATATTTTTTCTTTAATATCGGAAATATCTAAAGAGTCAATATATAAAACCGTATCCTGTAGTCGGTCTTTAAGGCCCATCTCTTTTGTAACAATCATTGGCAGATTAAACATCAAACCTTCCAGAACAATGTTTGGACTAATATCGGATAATGAAGGCAAAATAAGGGCCGAGGCTTTGTCTAATACTTGAAAAAGTTCCGCTTGCCTGACATTTGTAACAATTTGCAGTTTCAAGGCCGGTTGTTCGACTTGGGCTAAAGCGAAGGCTTCTTGCAGTAGTGTTAAATTTTTTAGAAAAATATCACGCCCCGCCCAGACTAAAATAAAATCCTGGGGATAGGGCCGGGGTGAAGTATTTTTTTTGTGGCCATAAAAATTTTCAATATATTTTATTTTAGCCGGGCTAATATTATATGGCTGTTGCCAAATATCGGCCTGCCACTTAGTGCTAAAGACAATTACCGTCGCCCAGTGTAAAAAAATCTTAGTTAATTTAAAAATTATTTTCTCTTTAATCGTAAAAAAACGTGGAGCCAGGTAAAAAGAACTCAGCGTTGTGGCCTCTTGCCGGCGGGCCACATATTGTTCCCATAAAAAATCCCCACCCACTCGCACAATAATAGGCGTCCGAAATATTAAGGCGGCCAACCCCGCCGGCAAGCCAACACTAAAAGTATCGAGAACAATTATCCCATCTGACCCTGGTACCACGGTCAGAGAACGAAGAAAAAATAAGATATGTCTAAGGCCGGGTGGTAATTTCCTCTCGAAGCGATATGATATTACCCGCACCTTCACCCCTTGGGCGACCAGCGCCTGTTCCAAATTAAAGGCATAATACGCTGGACCACCCACCTCTGGTGGGTAAAGTGGAGTCGCAATGACGATTTTCATATAATAGATTCAAATAATTCTCTAAATTGTTGACTAATTTTGGTCCAGTCAAAACGGTCCACGACTAGCTCGCGCGCGGTTTGGGTGACCCCTAAAACCTCTGTCTTATTCTCCTCCTCTAACACATATTTGACCACTTCGGCAATCGACGCGGGACTTTCAGGCTTGATAACAAAGCCCGTCTCTTTGTCTACTAGAAAGTCAGTGATACCTCCAACCAAAGGGGCCACAATCGGCAAACCCACCGCCATGGCCTCCAAAAAAGAATTGCCCAAACCCTCCGAGCGGGAAGGGCGAATAAAAATATCCCCGGCCATTAAAAAGCTGGGTAAATTTTCTCTCGCTACTAAACCGTGGAATATCACGCGGTCAGCCACTCCTAATTTTGTAGCCAACCCCCGCAATTTATTTTCTTCCTCACCCATGCCCGCAATATGAAAAGTAATGTCCGCTGGCAGTAAAGGCAAAGCTTTAATCACCAAATCAAGTCCGTTTTTATGAGCCAGGCGCGAAGTGGTGACCAATTTTTTAGCGCCTAGCGACCAAGTTTTTGGCCTAAAATTATAGCCAGCCAGATCAACCCCATTGGGAATAACCATCACCTTAGCGGACGGGTTTTCTGTCTTAGCCCACTCTGCCAAATAACTAGATATCACTTGAATAATATCGGCCAGTTTAAAAATATTACTCCACCATTTTTTTATTAAAAAAGCTTTCTTGGTTGGTCGCGACAGTTCATCTCCTTCTTGCAAAGATAATAAATATTTTACGGCTGGAAATTTCTGCTTAAACAAAACGGCTGCCAAACCACCGAAGCTAGCCATCATGGCCCACACTACATCATAGTTATTTTGACGGTGCAATTTACTGGCAAAAGCGGCGCCCACTACCGCCAACCAAAATTTATCTAATGACCAACCAAAACCCAACCGATAAACTGTCACCGCCCCGATTTTTTCCAAGCTCGGCAAACCAGGTCTAAGTTTAGCCGTCACTAAATCAAAATCACAATCCGGCCAACGGTCAGTGATTTCTTTAATCGCTATCTCCGCTCCGCCAATTAAAGGCAAATAAGCGGTGGAGAAAATTAATATTTTTGGTCTATTACTTACCATCGACATTAAGCATACCACGGAGGATATCTTCTGGGACTTCAGCCACAGCAGGTTTAGTTGGCGTTGCCACTTGCTCTGGTTTTATTAGCCTTGCCTCTGATTTAACCTCAGGGATGTTTGGTTTAGCTGGTTTAGGTTCGGCTGACTTATTCGACGCATTCATAATTTCGGCCAGAGCACTCCGGAGCGCACTGCGCCCAGCTTCACTACTTTTAGATTGCGGGTCCTTGGCGGTTTGTGCCCGTAGGTCACTCAAAGATACTGGGCGGGCCGACAAAGGGACGGCCTTGACCAAAGTGGGAGCTGGAACCGCCGGCGCACTTTTTGGTGGTTCGGGTTTAGAGATAACTGGTTTTGGGCTCGGGCGGGCTGGCGGTGGTGGCGGTAGGTCCCTTTTTGGACGGTCACTAGAAGCTGAAAAATTATTATTTCTAGTATTATTTTGGCTAGGAGAATTGCTACTTACCGACTTGGCTACATTGCTACCACTAGTGGCTGGCATATGGATATCCATAATTTCTTTCTCCACCAATTCCCGGGCCCGTGTATAGTGAGCCCGCGACCGCCTAATCGCCTCCTCTTTACTGGAAGTCTCGGCACTTAAAATCGGAGGTAAAGTCACTGCGGAAAATGGCTTCGACCCAATGCCATCAATCGACAGTGATAAATAGATTTGGGCAAAACCCAAGCCCACCATATCCTCTTTGGTAAAAGTCGGAAAAAATATTTTTTCAAAAACTTCCGCGTCGAGTGGACCCACCCGGAAAGTAACCGTCGTCCCCACGTTGCCAAACACCGCATCTCGTACCTCTTCGGGCATCTGCTCAATATATTGGTGCGCAATCGTTAAAGACAACTTGTATTTGCGCGCTTCGGATAAAATATCCGCAAAAGACTCATTGGCAAAAGACTGAAACTCATCAACATATAAATAAAACGGGGGGAGTTTTTTTAAATCAGCATCCGTGGCGCTCGCCCGCGACATTGCCGCCAAATATATTTTAGTAATCAGCATTGAGCCAATCAAGTTGGCATTCCCCTCCCCAATCCGACCTTTAGATAGGTTTATAATAACAATTTTTTTATCATCCATTAGCTCACGGAAATCAAAAGAAGATTTGGTTTGACCCAAAATATTACGGATCAGCGGATTGGAAGTAAATTGCCCCACTTTGTTTTGAATGGCCGGGGTCGCTTCAGCGGCAAAACGGTCGGTATAATTGGCAAATTCATCCACCCAAAATGAGCGCACCCCCGGGTCGGTCACTTTCTCCACGACTTTGTTACGAAAATTTTTATCCGCAATCATGCGGTTGACCGACAGCAACGTCGAACCCGGGTATTCCAGCAAAGCCAAAATCGTATTATTTAAAATATATTCCATCCGCGCCGACCACGCATCGACCCAGATCTTTTTAAAGGCACTCATCAGCCCCGCCGCCACCAAATGCCGTTTATCCCGACCAATATCCTCCATCACATTGAAAGCCACCGGGTGTTCTAGATCAAACGGGGCGATATATAAAACATCATCAAGACGTTCGCGCGGAATATATTCGAGTAGCAGTTCGGCCGTTTTACCATGGGGGTCAATAAAACAAATCCCCTCGCCATTTTTAATATCCTGAATCGCCATATTTTCCAACATGGTCGATTTGCCCATACCGGTTTTACCGATAATATACATATGCTTGGCCCGGTCTTCCGACTTGATACCAAAGGGTATTTTTTTACCCCGAAAGTCGGTCTGGGCAAAGTAGTTGATATGAGGAGTTTGATCCATAATTACTACCTTTAGTATATCGCTAAAAACCAGCTTAATAAAGCTCTAGCGGGGCATTTCGGGGCTAATTGGGGCATAAACCTCGGGGGTATAGTGGTTTGACGGGTCCCACATCATCCAGGAAGTCAGCCCCAGGTCAGAAGTGGCCCGAATCTGGGCCCGCACCATCTCGGCGGTATAAGGGACTGGGTAATCAAAATCTTGCAACCACGGGCGGATTTTGGCGCGATTATAACCCTTTTTGGTGTAGAGCTGGGGTGAAGTGGAAGCCACCGCTTGACCATCTTTGGTCAGCACCATGGTCGTGGTCGCCACCGTCCGCGCAACGGCCGAGGCTAAAGCCTCATGCACAATCTCGTACGGGTGTTCATTGGGATTGGTGTACCCCGCAAAGCCAGTATAATAGTGCGAGGGGTACACCATTGGAGCGACATAATCAAAATGCGGAATGGTCCGCTCCCACATCTGGCCAATGCCCACATCGACATAGCTAGAAGTCGTCATACCAAATAGATCGGCCGAAATAATCATGCCACTTGGTTTTAGTTTCTGATTTAAATAGCTAAAAAATTCTTCCAACACGGCCGGTTTCGAACGTAGCTCTGAAATTGGAAAACTAATATCCTGCATATTGCCATCCGACGGAAAACGAATGTAATCAAAATTAATTTCATCGACACCTTGGTTATAAGCATCGAGAGCAATACCGACAATGTGCTCCCAAGCGACCTTGGACCCCGGGTCAATGTAATTTATCCCTTTGCGATCGGCCCATAAAATATTTTGGTCGCTCTTTTTTTTCACAGCTTCACTCGGATTTCTTTTAGCAAAAAGTGGGTCCTGAAAAACCGTCACCCGCCCAATCAAATAAATATTGTCAGCGTGCAATTCTTTCACCAAAGCTTCCAAGTCCCCAATGGGGCAATCAGATGAGACATAACCTTGCAAATCTTCAGCTTTAGCGGGGAAAGACAACGCGCCGGTATAATCTTTTAAATCCACAACCACGGCATTTATTTCTGTCTCCCGCACTAGTTTCAAAACTCGTTCGCGCAAAGATGGCGTGCCGGCCACACAGCTGGTCATATACACCGCTTTTAGTGGTTCGGGTGTCGCCAAATGAACCACTTTTGGCTGAGTAAAGTTGGTCAGCAAACCAACGGTTGGATATTCCGGCACTTGATAATCAAAAGTGGGTTTAGCTAAAGTCTGCCAAGACAAGAAAACAGCGGCCACGGCCCCTGCTCCCCCTAGACTCGCCCAGATTTTTTTCTGGCTTGGGTTTAAACTCATCTGTTTTTCAAATTACACCATGCCAGCAATTTTCCGAGGACCGTCCTTGGCTAAAATAGTCTGTAGTGTAATGATAATAATATTTTTAAGTACTTAAACTTGGCTATTAGTGTCAGAGTCTTCGATCGCCCCAACTTCCTCCTGACCAACCGGACCAGCTTCGACAAATGATTCTTCATTACGAAAAGCGCCCAGCGTATCTCTCGGTTCACCTATCACTCGCACATAGCGATTGCCGGTAAAACTAAACAGAAAAATCAAGACCCCGATGATAACTAAAATAATAGTGTCCAAATAGTCGGGAAACCCTGAAAATAATGCCAACAAAACTACCAATAAACCAAGACCAGTATTGGCACGGTTGCGCCAGATTATGTTTTGCATAAGTTAAATACTACTAAATCTCAAGGTAAAACTCAAAGGTCAACTTGAACTAGAATTTTCGAAACCTCTGTTACATTGCCAGCACCCATTACTAGAATAAGGTCCTGTGGTCCGGCCACCGCGGCCGCGCGAGCGGCCGCAGTGGCAAAATCGGTCACGGCTTCGGCGTGGCCGTCTAAACTCCGAATTTTTTCGGCCACCATCTCCGAGCTCACACTCCCATCAGCTTGCTCGCGCGCGGCGTAAATTGGTACCAAAATTATTTCATCCGCGAGCGCCAAAGCGGCCGCAAACTCGGCCAAAAAATCTCGCGTCCGGGAATATAGATGGGGCTGAAAAACCACAATTATCTTACCGCTAGTTTTTTCGCGAGCTGCTAAAATGGTCGCCCGCACTTCGTCGGGGTGGTGGGCATAGTCGTCGTAAACCTCGGCGCCATTTTCCGTCTGGCCTTGGTAGTCAAACCGGCGCCAGGTGCCAGAAAAATTATTTAAAGCTGTGATCGCCAAAGACACATCAATTCCCACCGCGCTCGCGACCGCGAGCGCGGTCTTCGCATCCGCCACCATATGCGCGCCGGGGAATTTCAAAGCCAAATTTTCTGCTTCTATTTTAGCGTAATCAATTATTTTTGCCCTTACTTCGGCTAGCACTGGTGCGAGGTGGGGGTCCGCGGTGTTACAAACAATATACCCATCGGCCGGCACCCGCTCGGCCAATTCCTTAAACGCCGACTGAATGTCTGCCAAATCTTTATAATAGTCGAGGTGGTCTTCCTCTAAATTAGTAATTACCAAAATATTTGGGTAAAGATTTAAAAACGACCGGCGGTATTCACAAGCTTCAGCAATAAAATATTTACTAGACCCAGCAATAAAATTTGATTTGTAATCCTTCAGAAAACTGCCGACTACTACAGTCGGGTCCAGTTTGGCCTCCAAAAAAATCTTAGCTATCATCGCTGTCGTCGTCGTTTTCCCATGGGTGCCAGAGACCGCAATTGTGTATTTATCTTTACTAATTTCCCCTAGTGCCTCGGGGTAAGTGAGCATCGGTATTCCCAGCTCCTCGGCTTTCGCAAACTCCGGGTTAGATGGGGGCACCGCGATGGAATAAATTATCAAATCAATATCAGCCGAGATATTTTCCGCTTTTTGGCTGGTGTAAATAGTGCCTCCTAGCTTGGCCAACTCTTCGGTGACCACCGACGAACCTTGGTCAGAACCACTGACCACTTTCCCCTCCAGCATCATCATCCGAGCAATAGCTGACACCCCAATCCCCCCGATGCCAATAAAGTGGACTTTGCTTATTTTTTTCAAATCAATATTTTTCATCCCGCAATTTTAACATAACTAGTAAACTAATCCCGAAATACCACCAATCGTTTTTTCCACGCTTTGATAAATTTTTGGGCCGACATTTTTAGTTCTATTTTCGCGCGGTCCCGGGTAGCTGGGTCGAGCAGCACCGCCTCTTGGTCGTCTAAATTTAAAAGTACTGCCAAGTGTCCCTCGGTATTGCCCGGCTTATATTTAGCAAAGACCGAAACCACCACTGGCCCTTTTGCTAATTCCGTTTTTAATTTAACCAGGGCCAACTCCATATCCTCCTCCGCCAAATCTAGATTGTAGGAACCAGTTAGACCAAAACTACTGGCTAGCTCCGCCAAACCTTTATGTCTCCAGCCAACCTCTGGTTGATAAGCGTTTTGCTCCAACCCTAATTCATATAACTCATCTAAGTTAGAAATCTTTTTTCCTAAAAACATCCCCAAGCAAGTTATACCACAACCAGTTTTTTTGTAGCCCGGTTTAAATAAATCTAAATATTGCGAATAAGGAGTAAGACCAAGTTTAGACATTTCAGTTATTTCAAATCAGAGTGTTTGTACATAGCAACAATGGGCCGAAAAGCCTTACTATTTGGTGGGGCAAAATTTAGCGAGTGAACCCCAGGTACTTTTTTCTGCCAAATATTACTGACCGCTTTATTCTCGCCAATATAAAACCCCAAGTGGTCGTGAGTAAACCCGCCCCCTTGTTCTGGCCCCCAGACTATCACCACCCCTGGTGCCAGTTTTTTAGTTGTCTGCCAGCCAGCTTTTTCCATGGCTTTCACTGTGCCTGATACTGTCGCATGCACTTTGTCTATTAAATCAAACATCGCTAAAATACCCGCTACATAAAAAGCGCAAGATAAATCGCCTTTATTTAAAATATCTTTTTTTTCTTTACCTATTTTACAAAAGGCTGACTGAAACATTTTACTGCCCACACTTTTTTCTACGGCGGAAAGTAAGGTAAGTAGTAGAAGTGGCACTATTTTTGGTTTTTTATTTTTCATAATTAAATATTTTTAACCAACTCCACAAACTGGTCATTTCTTTGGTATTCGTTTTGAAAAACGCCAAAGCTGGCCGCCCCAGGGGAAAGGAGAATCATATCCCCCTTGCCCGAACAAGCCCAAGCCTGTTTTAGGGCTTCATCCATAGAATCAACAACTACCACATCAGCACTCGCCGGCAACACGGCCTTAATTTTTTCCGTGGCTTTACCGGTAAATAAAATAAACTTTTTGACATAGTCGGGCATTACTTGCGAGTACTCGGTAAAATCAAGTTCTTTGTCCGCTCCACCGCCGATGAGAATTATTTTGCCTTTGTGATCAGGAAAAGATTTCACAGCCGCTATTGTTCCATCCGGAGTTGTCGCATTGTTGTCGTTGTAGTAAGTAATACCCTCTTTTTCGCCCAAATATTCCAGTCGGCCCGGTAAGCCCCGAAAACTTTCTGCGACTTCTTTTATTACTTTTTCCGCTACACCGAGCTCGCGCGCGGCCGCCACCGCCAGCGAAGTATTATAACGATTATGCGCCCCTGGCATTTTTATCTGCCAGTCGGCTGGCAAATCGACTGGCGGCACAATAATTTTAGATTTTATTTCATTGCCATATCTCTCTCGGACTAAAGACTCGACTTGGGACCCAAGAACCAAGGTGTCGTCAACATTTTGGTGTAGGAAAATCTGAGCTTTGTCCTCGAGATACATATCTATATCACCTTTGTAAAAGTTCAAATGATCCTTCATAAAATTTGTAAAAACTGACACCTGCGGACTCTTTTTAATATCACCCAGGCCGCGCAAGGCCCACGAGTCTAGCTCCATTACCACAGTGTCCCCCGCTTTTATTTCTTCCAGTAGGGCCAAGGTCGAAACATTACGCACATTACCACCTAAAAACAGCCTTCTTCCTTGGCTGTTTTGGCCGACCTCGCCTTCGGCGAGGTTTAGGCCTTTCTTCAAAATCTCATACAAAAGATGCGTCACTGTTGATTTACCTCGTGTACCGGTAACACCAACAAGCAAGACTTCTGGTGCCAAGTGAACAAACAGAGATTCACCAACATGTATTGGAATATTATTTTTTCTCGCCTCAGCTAAATAAACAGAGTCTAGCGGCACATTGCCCGGCTGGAGGATAAAGTCAGCGGTCTGGAAATCTCCCAGTCGGTGCTCACCGAGAACATAAGTAATATTTTCATACCCCGCCAAAGCATCGATAGATGGTTTCAATTCTTCCGCCGTTTTGATATCGGTAATCGTCAAAATGGCCCCGTGTTTAGACAAAAATTTGGCGTCGTTAAGAGCGCCACCGTTTAGACCGAGACCTATAATGGTGACCTTTTTTCCTTTGAGATATTCTTG
Source organism: Candidatus Vogelbacteria bacterium RIFOXYD1_FULL_44_32 (assembly GCA_001823065.1). Lineage (GTDB taxonomy): Bacteria > Patescibacteriota > Minisyncoccia > Phycocordibacterales > XYD1-FULL-46-19 > XYD1-FULL-44-32. Next base: position 3,423 of record MHTJ01000003.1, on the reverse strand, counting down.
CCAATTCATCCTGTGTAAAATTAAACTCGATTTAGATTATAATCAACTTTTGAAAACCACGAGCAGACTATTAATTTCATTGTGAGACATAACTTTATCCAAAAATTCCAAAAAACTTTTTTGTTTTTCCGTCAGGACCAAGATAATTGTAAATTGATTCTCCAAATTTCACTTGGAAAGCATCCCTCACTCTCTCTAACTTTTGTTGAATAACTTCATCTGTTGTATCTATAATTGCTCTATATAAGTTATTACTCACTCCTGGAGGTAAAATTCCATTTTTAATCTTGGTTTCTGATTGCTGTTTTGTTTTCTCCCAATCTTTAATATATGTACTATGTGTCTTTGCGAATTGATAAGCACTATTACAATTTTCTATCAAATCTTTAATTTGAGCCATTTCTCCAGCTTGCACCTGAGTGAAATAATCATTCAATTGTTCTTGCTCTTCAGAAGTTAGAGTATTTTTGTCCATAATTTTTGTGAGAACATATCTACTGGAACAAATATAATGATTACTATTAATATTATTGCCACCGAAATCACACAAAACATAATCCAAGGAAAATATGCCAAAATGGTTTCAATGTGACTCCTTTTATTATTAACTCCTCCAAATTGTTCAAACCACTCCATTGCTTTATCTTCGGCTATTTTAAGTTCCCAGAGATATCCAAACAAAGAAAGTGGAATAATGAAAAGAAGAACAGCCAAGATAACTTTTACGACAATAGTAACTGGAATTAACTTGGGATTAAATGTTGCTACCACAAGTAACGCTCCAGACAATGCACTGATTATAGGTAATATTTCAAACCGCCCTCGTACAACAGTAAAAAGTATCTCTTTTTGTACTTTATATTCTTCTTTTTCTGCTTCCGACATCATAATAGTTTATATATATTCAACACGAGTATTGTTGTGTACGATTCTGGATTCGAACCAGGGATTTTTCTAGTACTTGCCCCGTATCAAATTACCCCTGACACGAAACATTAAATACTGCTCTGCGTGCGCGCACTTGGGGTCGAACCAAGGACCTTTCGAGTATCAGTCGAATGCTCTACCAACTGAGCTATGCGCGCACGCAACGCACTATTTATAAATACATTATACAAGGAACAGGGGTAATTTTGATACTGGGGTCAGTCGCCCCAGCAGTACAGCGAAGCTGACTGCGGGGTAAAAATGCTCCACCCGCCCGCCATCGCAAGCTCAGGCGTTGCGGGCGGGCCAACTGAGCTATGCGCGCATATTTACTGTCAAAATATACCAGAAAAATTGAAAAAAGAAAGGGCTTGGGCGATATAAAAATCACCCAAGCCCACCAAAACCAATCTCCTATTTCATCTCCGCCAGCTGCTCCACCGACGGTCCCCACAGATAAGTAATGGGGCCATCGTAGGTCTGAAGCCAGACCGCTGGCTTTGTAACCCAACAGTCACCCTCCACCACCCGCACCCGAATGACCTGATGGTTTGGCCACGACCGAGTCACCTCGACGGGAGGAAGGATACTGTCTAAAGACAGCCAAATCCCTCCCCAAAAAAATACGATGACCAGCAGAAGACTGGCCAGACCCTTGAAAAAATCTTTCAACATAGCTGGACCTCCAAACTTTGGGGACCTGTATGTTCAACACTTCTTGCCAACAGGGCCAAAAGTGATCACTGCACCTACTTATAATAATACACTATATATTAGAAAAAGTCAACCGAGCAGCACTTGAATTATTAGCATTCCGCCAATCCACCAAAAAACGGCCTAAATAGGCCGTTTTTTGGTGGATTGAAATTGAATTGAAGATTTAAATACGGTTCCTCCTATCTTTTCTGGTGTTCCGTTTACCCGAGGTTAGATGCCTCGGGTCATCAGTCCATGTTCTGAGTCATAGGACCATCACTCCAACTGTTCGATTAAAAACAGTGATCAACCTCGTAAGCTAAGTTTAAAACTTAGCGTTCCAAATGGAATAGTTCCACGACCAGCTTCCGCTAGCCGTGCCTTGTTACGACTTAACCCTTGTCACCGAGCTTACCTTAGGCCCACCGAAGTGAGACTTCGGGTATTCCCGGCTCCCCTGGCTTGACGGGCGGATTGCGATAGTTGAGACAACTTCGCGTCCCCACGTAGCGAGCGGATTTCCCGCACTACGCGAGCCCAGTACCAACTTTATTCATCTGTGATTTAATTTTCCGAATTTCTGACAGACCGACAGTAGTTAGATGAGCTTTATGCTCTACTAATTCTGCAATCTGACAAAATAATCCGAAATTTTTAATTTTAGATGGACTTTGCAAATCGTGTTCCTTGAAAAAAGGAACGATAATCTGTAAAATCTCTTCGTGTGAACTAACAGAATAGCGATAACATTGTCGATGAGTCTGTCTATTTTCCGGTTGGAAATAAACATTACCACATTTTAATGTATTCATTACCTTATCGAGTAATTCTTTATCATCCGCCTGCATTTTAATATGAAAATGCAAATGGACAGTTGCTCCGAGACGGTAACGATCAGATGTTCTAATTTGAACATAGAAACATCCTTCCCCATCTGTTAGACCCACAATATAATCTGGTTTTAATACTGGTTTTGCCCTTCCTTTTTCCTCCAAGGAGGAAAAAGTACTACGGCGCAGCTGACTTCTCGTGACCATCATCATCTCATTTTATCACGAGATCTCCCGGGGTTATAGTATTCACGTTTCCGAGCATCCCTTGGCTTTTTATATGTAACCTTCTCTCTGACTCACCGCAGAGATCGGCTACAGCCATTTTATAGGGCTGCTTTTTGCCACATCAGACCCTTCAGTCCACGGATCACTCCAGAGGACCTGTCTTTCGGCTATAACGCTTGCGCGCAAGAGGGATTTTAACCCTCTCGCAAATACTACTGCCCGGCGCATTTAATTTTGAGTACAAGACTTGAGAACGTATTCACCGCGGTATAGCTGACCCGCGATTACTAGCGATTCCAACTTCATGAGGTCGAGTTGCAGACCTCAATCCGAACTGGGGCCGTCTTTAAAGGATTAGCTCAACCTCTCGGTGTCGCAACCCGTTGTAACGGCCATTGTATCATGTGTGTAGCCCAGGATGTCAAAGGGACATGCTGACTTGGCGTCATCCTCGCTTCCTCTTATCAAAGATAAGTAGTCTCGCCTGACACTTGTAACAGACGACGAGGGTTGCGTTCGTTTCCCCACTTAAGGGAACAACTCAAGCCACGAACTGACGACAGCCATGCATCACCTGCCCAACCGCCTCTTGTGAAGGAATACCAAGTTTCCTCGGTACGTCGTTTGGGTGCAAACCCTGGTGAGGTTCTTCGTTTAGCTTCGAATTAAACCACATGATCCACCGCTTGTGCAAGTCCCCGTCTATTCTTTTGAGTTTTAGCCTTGCGGCCGTACTTCCCAG
>MHTJ01000002.1:8317-221414 GCA_001823065.1 Candidatus Vogelbacteria bacterium RIFOXYD1_FULL_44_32 | reverse complement strand
CGGGCTACTCCTCGAGACAGTTCCCCAGTCGTTACACCATTCGTGCACGTCTGAACTTACCAGACAAGGAATTTCGCTCTTATATTCCTCACATAAGGACTATATCTTCACCCCGCCCTGCAAGGCAGGGCGGGGGCATGGCGTATAGTCTCTTCGTGCCATGTGGATCATGCGCGCGTTACCACGCGCTGAGGTAGCTTTTGATTGGTATATTTTGTCTTCTGTTTATCACACTCGCTATACATCGCCCCAATCCGTTCCGTGTTCGATTTTAAAATCAAACACGGAACCTTAGGACGATTATAGTTATCGCCGACATTCACCCGGGCTTATAGAGCAAGCATACGCATTACTGCGCACACCCACCTTATTTGACCTTCGGGCATTGGTCAGGTGTCACCCCCTATACATACTCTTACGAGTTCGCAGGGAGCTGTGTTTTTGATAAACAGTCGCCAGGGATACTTTAGCTGCGGCCCTCTTGCGAGGGCAGGCCTTATTGCAAACTTACGGCCGCTTTTTTGCCGAGTTCCTTGAGGAGCAATCACCCGTTCGCCTTGGTCTTCTCGACCTGATCACCTGTGTCGGTTTGCGGTACGGTTTCTATAATGTTGAAGCTTAGAGGCTTTTCTTGGAAGCGCGCTTTGTCAAATTCACAGTGGAGACCACCGCGTTTTCGCTCCGCTTGGAATAATGTACTCCGGATTTGCCTAGAGTACTTCCTGACGGCCCGAACGTAAATCCAATAATACGCTCGACATACTGCCCTCCGTCTCCCCATCGCACATTACAGAAGTCACGGAATATTAACCGTGTGTCCATCGCCTGCGGTTTTCACCATCGGCTTAGGCCCGACTAACCCTTGGCTGATTACCATTGCCAAGGAAACCTTGATCTTTCGGCGGGCAGGGTTCTCACCTGCCTTGCGGTTACTTGTGCCAACATTCTCACTTCCTCACGCTCCACGAGGCTTCACAACCTCGCTTCACTGCAGAGAGGAACGCTCTCCTACCACGCCTTCTGTCCGAAGACAAAAGACATCCTCACCTTCGGTACCACACTTAGCCCCGATTATTTGCGGCGCAAGATCTCTGAATGAGTGAGCTATTACGCTTTCTTTAAAGGATGGCTGCTTCTAAGCCAACCTCCTCATTGTCGGAGAAATTTCACCTCCTTAAGTGCACTTAGTGTAGATTTAGGGACCTTAGATTGAGGTCAGGGCTGTTTCCCTTTTGACCACCGGACCTTAGCGCCCGGAGTCTAACTGCCAGACTTTAGTTTCTGGTATTCGGAGTTTGATAGAATCGACGAGATTTCTCCCTGTTCGACTCTTCCAGTGCTCTACCCCCAGAAGGAACATCTGACGCTACCCCAAAAGATATTTCGGAGAGAACCAGCTATTACCAGGTTCGATTAGCTTTTCACTCCCTACCACAGGTCATCCGATAGTATTGCACGGCTAACCGGTTCGGACCTCCCCCCACATTTCTGTGGGGTTCATCCTGCCCATGGCAAGCTCACCTGGCTTCGGGTCTTATGCGGACTACAAACGCGCTATTCACACTTGGTTTCCCTACGGCTCCACCCCAGAAGGGCTTAGCCCGCAGTACGCATAAACTCGTTGGCTCATTCTTCAATAGGCACGCGGTCATCGCCACACCTATTTAACATCAGAAGAGAGTGCACTTTCCGTGATATTTTTATATCATATTAAGTACCTTCGATTTCTGACACTAAATAGGTGTGGCGACTCCCACTCCTTGTAAGCATATGGTTTCAGGTCTATTTCAACGCCCTTATGGGGCTGCTTTTCACCTTTCCCTCACGGTACTAGTTCACTATCGATCACAAAATGTATTTAGCCTTGCCGGTTAGTTCCGGCGGATTCCCTCAAGGCTGTCGTTCCTCGAGGTACTCAAGAATACAAACAAGGAAGATATTTCGTTTTCGCCTACAGGGCCGTTACCTTCTGTGGCACTGCTTCCCAGCAGTTTCGGCTAACAAAATATTTTTTGACTTCCCTAGAAATCTACGTTTGTACCTTACAACCCCCACAAGTAAACTTATGGGTTTGGGCTTCTCCCTGTTCGCTCGCCGCTACTAGGGGAATGCTTAGAACCTCATAGTTTGGAAGCTCGAAATTTGCGCCTCCAAACTAGGAAGTTCATTTAGTTTCTATTCCTCCGGGTACTGAGATGTTTCACTTCCCCGGGTTCGCTCTTGCAAAAGCAAGTAATCGAGCTTTACTCGATCGGGTTTCCCCATTCGGACATCTTCGGATCAAAGGTTGCTAGGCACCTCCCCGAAGCGTATCGCCGCCAAGCCGCGTCCTTCATCGCCATTTTGTGTCAAGGCATCCACCATATGCTCTTAATTTCCTATTAGGAAATTTAAAAACCACTTTCTTTAATTACTTTCAAAACACAATGTTTCTACCTATTCTGCCTCCGATATTTGAAAAGACCCCTTCCATCTATCCTATAGACGGAAAAGTCGATATCGTGGCAGGGTTTTGTTGTCAAAGTTCTCTCATGTCTGGAAAAAATAAACCGCCTGAAGGCGGTAGAAAGTAGCACCAGCTAAATACAAGCTACGGTTTCCGCCTGGTTTTTGGGTTTACTTTATTTATCATATCTGACAAGGGGTATTATATACTAAAGAAAAAAGGCGTCAAGTTATAACCTGACACCTTTTTTCTATTAACCAAAAACCAGAAAAACCCTTTATTTACGGTCTGAAATGTCTAGTCTTAGTTTCTCCAAATAGCGGGCTGCTGCTTCCCGACCACCAAGACCAAAGGCGAGACCACCCGCCAGCGCGAGCATGGCCACCAAACCAGTAAATAGAGTCTGAGCAAAGACTGCGCCAATATTTAGCTGATTGAAAGCGGCGAGGATCGCAAAAATCCAAATCGCCCACTTGGTAATTCCACCCAATAGATCCGCGTACATTACCCCGGCGGCTTTGGCCGAACCAACTACAATATTGCGCAAGACATCAGCAATGACCGCCGCAATTAGTAGGATAATAGCTGCCGCAATAACATTGGGAATATACGAGGCCACCACAATTTTCAAAAATTCATTGATTTGATCGAGACCAAGCACATCTAAAGCCGCAATCAAAAAGACGACAATGACAAACAGTTTGATCAAGGCGCCAATAAAAGCTCCTGTATCTAAACGATAGCCTGCCCGATTGACCAAATCCTGCACGCCCAAACTTTGCAAAACTGTGTCTAATTTAAGTGAACGAACGAGACTAGAAATCCACTTGCTGACCAAAGTCGCAAAAACCCAACCAACAATAAAAATTACGATGGACACTAGGATATTAGGTACATAAGCGATAATATCCGTCCATAAATCTTGAAACGAAGTGACAAGAACATCACTCCAATTTTGTAACAACATATGATTTAAACTGACTTATTGATTAAGCACTAAATTCGACCCGCTAATTTATAATCTAATCTACCTAAATAATACCACAAAATCGAGCCGTTTGGTCAACCCCAAATTAACCCAGGCGGGGGTGACCAATTCACACTAAAAAGTGAGTTTGTCGATCATGCGCTCGTGCGGGTAGTCAAAAATATCACGAACAAAACGATCACTTGTGCCAACTCGATAAAGAAAATCTTCGGTTTCAAGCATGGCATAATTGAGCTCACGGCCAACTTCGGCTTCAATTGAGCGCACATTTTTTTCAATTATCACTTTTTTTAAATGGTCACCCACTAAAAGAATATCGAGCCGTTGGTCGTCCTCATTTAAAAACACCCCCGAAACCACCAACAGCTTAACCCGCCCACAATTCCTAAAGCGCTTAATAATATCGGTTTTGCGGCGTAAAAAATCAGTATTTAGTAGACTTCGTAAATTTTGTGACAAAGGAAACGACGGGTCTAATTCCCAGCCTTGGACTGTCTTACGTCGACCATTTCTCACCACCGTGGCTCGTTTTTGCTTTATCAATCCCACCCCCACTAAAAGCGCCAATTCCCGTCGAATAGCCAAAGCTGGCACCTTACTCCGTTTAAGAATTTCGACTCGATCAAAAACCACTTCCGGATTAAAGAGAAAAAGACGTAAAAGTTTAACCCGGTGTTTACTATCAAACAGTTTTTCTAAAATTTCCATCCCATTAGATTCTAGCTAGTATTGGACAAAATATAGCACAAGTAATCAGATAGACAAACACCCGGCCCGACTGCGTCGGGCCGGGTGTTTAAACCGGCATCTTTTTGACCACAAACCTATTTAAGCTCAACTTTTCCTCCAGCCGTTTCAATGGCCTTTTTCATCGCTTCGGCTTCTTCTTTCTTAACCCCCTCCTTTAAAACAGATGGGGCCGCGTCAACCAAATCTTTAGCTTCTTTTAAACCAAGCCCTAAAGCTTCTTTAATAGCTTTAATCACTTGCACTTTCTGATCACCAGCTGCTGTCAGCTCAACTGTAAATGAGCTCTTTTCTGCCACCGCCCCAGCCTCCGATCCAGCCCCGCCGGCCACAACCGTGGCTTGAGCCGACACCCCAAACTTCTTTTCAAATACCTTAACCAATTCATGAAGTTCTAGTACGCTCATAGTGTCAATCTGTTCGATCAAGTCCTTAAACTTGGCAGGCACGACCAATGGCTCGTCATCCTTGGCTGGAGCCGAAACCACCGGCGCTTCCTCGACTACTGGATTAGTAGCCACTTCTTCTGTTTGGATATCTTTCTGTTCGTCCATATTTCTTTTAATTTATTTTTTAATTTTAAGCTGATTATTTACTTTCTTTAGCCAGTGCAATCTGGTCTAAAGCTATAACCAAACCCTGAATCGGCCAATTTAGCATATTAGCCAATTGACCAAGCAAAATCTCCCGCCCCGGAATTTTAGCAATCGCGACCATTGTCCCTTCGTCCATAAACTTACCCTCAAACACCCCGCCAACAATAGACACGGTATTGGGATATTTTTTACCGAAATCATACACCCCTTTGGCTGGGGCCAACAGGTCGGACGTGGAATAGGCCACCGCAATTTCGCCAGGCAAGTTTGGCAACTCCCCTGCGATATTTACTCCGCCTAAAGCCATACGGACCAAAGTTTTTTTAGCCACCGCATAACCCACCCCAACCAGGCGTAGACTTTTGCGCAATTCATCGGCTTTGGTCACAGTCAAACCGTGAAAATTAACAAAAGTAATAGACTTGGCCTCTTTAGCCACTCCCTTCAATTGAGTGAGAATGATTGATTTTTTTTCTCGTGATAAAGCCATATTGTAAAATAAAAACGGCTATTAGCCGCCGGACGTTCGACCTCCCGCCTGCTCATTTAGAACAGGGTTTGAAGTTGGGACCTAATTAGGACTTAAGTGGGCTACTTACCCCTTGCCTAATGTCTACGGCGTTAGGCACTACTTTAGCAGAAAGTATTTATGATGTCAAAATTTACAGTTGGCCCCCTACCCCGGTAGTTCTCATACCAGGATACACTGGTCATTACCAACAAACCCATGACAATAATAAAAATGAAACCCGCCACCATTTTCCAAAATCCTGAAGTAAAATTTTTCATTTATTAATAATTTATCTTATTAAATCAACTACCGCCCGCTTTACAGTTGACGGCCAATTTAAGATTCGACTAAAGAAATTGCCCGACGGACGCTTTAGGACTAGCACTTCACCCGCTTGGCTGGCTGAAGCGGTTTGAGTTATTTTTTTAGTAGCAATAATTTTAGAGTCAGCTGGTTCTTCAACCTCTTCAACCTCTTTCACTATTGTTTCCTTGGTTGTTGCCAGTTTTTCCACCACAATTTCTGTTTCTGAATCTATTTCTATTTTAGGGACTAAATCTGCTTTATTACTATTAACCAAGGGTTGGCCCCCACGACAGCCACCAGCAACTGCCCCATTGGGAGCGACAAACTCGATATAATTTTCAGTATTAATAGTAAAACCTAGTAGAGTTGAATCAAAAATCAGAGTGCTACCCGGCAGTAAAATCGTATCAATAGCAATGGTGAAATTATTTTGCTCTTGTTTTAAACGCCAGCCTCCCAGATTCATTTCATAAGCACCACTATTGGTAATATTAAATTCTTTACTAGTCGCACAGTTAATAGTAAAAGTAGCCGGTATTACTTTAACTGTTGTCCGCGCCACTTCCTCTCCCTCGTCGCTTTTAGCATTAAGAACTACCACATAGTCTCCCGGCTGGCGATAGATATGTTCCGCTTTACGACCGCGGACCGAAACACCATCCCCAAATGACCACTTTAATTTAGCCACCGCAAATTTGCTTAATTCTGGCACTTCAAAAGTTACTGGCGAATTTACGACCGCGAGCCTGGGTCGGCCCGCCGACAGCTCACTGGTTTTAGCAACTTTACTAACTTTGGCCGCCGTGGGGCTGTTATGGGCCGAATAACTTGAGGCACTTGAACCAGAGCTACTGTCAGAATTACCCCCAGCCGGGTTCCCGCCGGCTTCGTTGCCAATATCGCTTCCACCATCATCTTCCCCGTCAGTTCCATCGTCACCAGCCCCGCCAGTATAACTTGGGTCAACAATAATCAGTGGTAAACTAAGCTCAACAAAAGAGGTTTCGGCTACCCCCTCCACGGCCATTGTTACTTTTACCTTATAATCTCCCGCATCCACAGCCTCCCCGGAACTTTTTTTACCATCCCACACTTTACTGACAGCCGTACTATAGCTGTTGGTTTGGCTAAAATATTTAGCCGCCGTGGTACGCGAGCAGGTGGCATCAGTAGTTAAACAAAGTGCAATGGTATTAAACTTGACCGCCGTATCTGCCGTTAAAGAGATAGCCACCGTATCACCCCGACTTGGGTTTAGACGCACATCACTTGAGCCACTATTTAATTTATACTCTGTCATCGCCGGTGCCGCCAGCCCAATATTAGGCACTAAAATAAAAAATAAAATGAACATCACCACCTTCCCTGTTGACCCCAACCAACCACTTGGCCAAAATTTAACCTTAAATTTTTTAAATTGTGATATAGCTGCAATTTTCATAAAATTTAATGCCAGTAAATTTATTACTGCTTAATAGGAAATTTGGTCGACCAAAAGGCCATTGGTGTCATAAAGAGTAATTACTTCGCGGTCATTGTCCCACAATTCCCAATCGCGATTGAGGAAAATACGCCATTCGTCTCCAGTAAAATCTTTGGCCGCCAAATTATTGGCCACACAAGTACTGTAGCTGGCCCGACTAATAATCCACCCGCGACAAAGCTTGCTCACGGCGGTATTTTTATCAATATGATTTTTTATCAAATCGCCAAGATAATTGCGATAAGGCTTGGTGTCTGGGGTATGGCAAGTGGGATAATTGCGGATAAATTTATAGCACTCGTCCGACATCTTAGACGCTTCTGGGTCAACACTTATTTTCGGGCAATTACGGCGCAGGGTAGGAATAAACTCATTGCGCTTATTGTCAGCCAAATAGCCGGTACACAAATTGGTCTTAAAACTCACGCGCACCGGCAGATCACCGCCAGTTTTTAGTGAGCCAGTAGTAATTATCGCTTTATCCCCCGGCCAGAGAATAACTGGGCCCAAAACTGATTTATCTAGTAAAAAAAGTTCGGCCCCTCTAGGGATAGTGGACCACTGCGAAGGCAAAACCACCGCCTTCGATTTGGCTGGTTCAGTAATCTTTCGTCCTCGCCCATTTTCTAATTTCCAACCAGTAATGTTTATATTGTCTTTATTCTGGTTATTAGAGCCTAAAACTACATATTCCATATTAGCCCTACTCTGTGAGCGGGCATTACCGGCACTAAGCTCCACTTGTCCATACCAAGGCGATTTAGTATAAGTCCACCCGGCCAGGGTAATCGTCGTCTCTTCTTTTTTACCTTGGGCACTGGCTGACTGACTCCCAGAAGGGCTGCTATTTGTCCCCACCAACCCCGGGTTTATATTTTGGAAAATACCAGTCAGGGGTTGTTGTTTGGCTTTTTCAGTGTCCGGAGACATGGTCACCCAAGCTAAACCTAAAACTAGAAAAATGCCAATAAAAATCAGCAGTTCATTGTCCAGCTCACCCTTAGTGTATTTCATATTATTGTTTTAATTGTAGCCTAAAGTGTAAGTCTGAGGCAACTGTAAATAGAGGAATTATTGTTTCCAAGCCCAAAAATACCCCTTACGGGGTATTTTTGGGCTTCAACTTTCAGGATTTATAAACACTTAGGACAAGAAACAACTAGCACGAACCGTAGGCCCACATTACATAACCACCAAAAGGTGTGTTCCCGCCATTATTGCTTCCCACCGCATTTCCGTTAGCATCGGTTGAAGTAGCAAAAGGGACTAGCTTAATATACTGTCCTGTGCTGGTAGCGGTTGTTTGAATACAACCGACAACGGCCGTAGAGGTCGCAGAATTTGTAGTGGTAATAGTTGCTGTTCCACCAGAAACCACCAAATCATCACCAGCTGTTACGTCATCAGTCGAGGTAATATCGGCACCCGTAATCGTACCGGAGCTGGTCACATCACCAGTCAGAGTACTGGCACCCGTTACGGATAGAGTGCCCGTAGTCACCATATTGGCGCCAATGGTCGAGGCAGCGTACAAAACACCAGTGGCAAGGAAAAATGACAAAGCGGATAAAGTAAGACTTTTAGAAATAGTTTTTAGATCCATAATAACTTTTTACTTAATAACTTATAATAAATTTGCTAAATTAATGACTGGCTTGATAGGCCTGCCACTGCGACTTAAGTAGCTCTAGTTCAGCGATTAAGGACTTGACCTGTTCTTCTCTTGAGGTAGCGCCCACTGACACTGGTACCCCACCATTTAATAGACCATTTATCTTGGCCATGGTGAGTGGGCCCATTCGACCAGCCCCTAAATCACTAGCAGACAAGACAACCCCATTGGCTAATTGAAACTTCAGCACCGCGGCTTTAGTGGCTGGACCAAAGAGAGTTGTCTCTAGGCCGGGCGAACCTGCCCCAACGCTTGCCACCGCAAAACCATGACTATTTAAAAACTGTTGCAAACTTTTCACATCGGCCCCAGTGCTACCTACAGTCAAGGCGCGATTAAACGAAGCTTGAGCAGAAGCATTGGCCAGCGCCGGTGAAGCTGGTACCGCCGAGCTCACCCCAGGCACAGCTGGGATAGCAGACGTAACTGGCTTGGCCTTCTTATTCCCGCCTCCACCCCCACCACCTGTACCCCCTGAGGAAGCAGTGGTACAAGAATCAGAAGAAGGATAAACAAAGTAAGCACCTTGTGTTGGTACTGTCACATAACTTGTACCAGGTGTTGTATTATTAGCACAAACTTCATCATCACCAGTTGTTAGCCGAGTCCTAATAGATTTGACCGAGGCATCAGAAGAACCAACCTTAAATTGGGCACTGGGATCAGGGTTGGTAACAATAAAGTTACTACTATCAAAATTCCAAATCTCAGCCTTAGACCCATTTAGGATGAGAAGATCGGCTGTCAGAGAATTATAAACAACACTAGCCACGGTTATATCACCATCGGCTACGAAATCAGTTGTGGCTGCCTCGACAGAGGGTACAACCAACAAACCCAGAGAAAAAACAAAAAACAGAAAAAGAAAACTTTTAGTAAAGATTTTTATCATAGCATAACTTTCAATAATTTAAATTTACAAAGCTAATAAATAAATCTCTACTAAATTATAATTTAACGCAGACAAAGGAGACAGTTAATACCAGAGTAAAAAGTGGATAACCCCCACACAAAAAACCCCGCGCCATAGGCGCGGGGTTTTTTGTTAGCTATCTCAACTAACCAAAGTTAGCCAAGATCACAAGCGCTAATAATTAGTGAATACTTACACCAGTCACTAGGCTAGTCTTAAAGTTACCTAGGTCATAGGTGTACACATTAGCCATTGCATCGGCATCAGTTGTACCCCAACGTAGACCAGTCACCTTAGAACCCACAATACCGTTAACACCTTCAGCTGGAACGGTTACCGTGAAGGTAAAGTTCCGAGGGGTGCTACCAGCAGTAATCCGGAAACGCTTGTCACCCGAGGTAGTGGTATCACCAGTTTGGGTACCATTATCGGATTCCAAGATTGCAGTAATCTGAGCGGTAGTGGTACCAATTGTGGAGTCAGTTGTTGTAGCCCACGAGAAACCTACAGCCGAAGCATCACCATCAGCATCTGTACTTGGAGTAGCAGTAGCCACGGTGTCACCGTCGATGTAGATATATTGGCTGTTACCATTTAGAGCTTCAACACTAAACTTAACCACTAAAGAGGCAACGTCCTTGTCACCAGCGATTGAACCCTCAGACTGTGAGGTTGACTGGCTCAAGAATTTAACCTTAATACCATTATCGTAGATTGGGTGAGCACCACCAGTAGCTGTACCAATAAGGTCAGCATCACCTAGACGCTCGCCAGTTTCATCATCAACATCCCAGGCAGCTGGGGTGTCGGTTGTATCTTCGTCAATAGTAACCGTAACCGTATCACCTTCATCCAATGCATCAGCAACGGAATTGAAGGAACCACGAATCTCGGCTTCTACCTTGTCACCAGCATCAATGGTGTAATCTAGGTCGTCAAAAAGATAACCTTCAGTTGTACCAACTTCGACACCATCAGAGTCCTGAATTGAAGTACCAGAGGTGATCTCTTCACCATCAATCCAAAGTGTTACTTCCTTAAGAATGTCATCAACATGGGATGCGCCAGTAACTGTAGTACTAGCGGCCAATTTGTTGAGTTTCAAGTCAGAAGTTCCTCGTGCTTCCATAGTGAAAGAAAGAAGGGGAACATCGTTGGTATCATCGGTTGCATGCACATCAATAACATGTGCATCATTGATATTTTCATCATTCTCCACCAGTCTCAACTCCGCATTGGTTGCGGTAGCAAAACTTTCGAAAGAGAAGGTGCGAGTTCCAGTAGCTGGGTCTTCAGAAGTAGAATCACCGGCTCCATCACGGAAGCGAATTTGAGTGAAGTCTACAGTCCAAGTATCAGCTGCATCATTGGTGTCAAGGTTAGAAATACCAGAAATGGCAACTGTCAAGTTTTCAGTGTCGCCACCACGGATAATTGCCCCATTGTCCAATGAAACAGTTTTGGTCCAGTTGTTATCGGAGTTGAACTCATCGGCATCAACACGAGCCGCTTCTTTACCATCAAGCATGATGGCTACTTCAGAAGCATACTTGTCAAAGTCGCTACCAGCTGTACCTTCGTTGAAAACAAGGCGAACAGCGGTAATTTCAATGTCAGAGCCATTATCAACTTCAATTTCCAAACCAGCGACATCTACGTCTTCGGCATCTTCACCAACTTTTTCATTGGTTAGACCAGACATAAGTTTGTAACTGTCAACGGATCCGGCGCCACCTTCGAGGTCACCAGTGTCAGTATCGGTATCGCTATCATCGTCACCGTCATCAGTATTACCGCCACCAGTAGTTGTACCAGCAGAAACCTTGGCGCGAGTGATCGGACCAAAATAACCAGCAGCTGGAACAATACCATTAGCAGCCTGGTAAGCGGAAAGGGCAGCTTTAGTCTGAGCCCCGAAGTAACCGGTAGCCCCAGCTGGAATTACATGACCTTTGCCAATAAGAAACTGTTGTAGAGCGGTAACATCAGCCCCAGTGGAGCCAATAGTAAGATCACGAGTGAAAACAACACTCGCAGTACTTGAACCACCCATCGAAGCTTTCAAGGCAGCGATCTCTTGCATAAGAGCATCGATCTTGTCTTGAGTTGCGTCTGCCTGAGCAGGAGCCGGAGCGGCCACTGCGGCAAACACCATAACACCAGCAGCCAAACCGGCTACCAACGCTACAGCTTGTTTAACTTTTATCATAATTTTTTGTAACGAATAAATATTACTTATAATTCAACTTGTAATTGAATTCTGCCCGCTGTTAAAGATTTTGCAAAGTACACATCGACATGTGCTCCACCTGTCTCTAACTAACGGACTTATCAATGCATAAGTCCTAAAACTCACAAGAGTCAAAGGACTTCGCATCATTGATAACAATTTTTTTATTAACCTCACTGGTCAACTTACGTCAACCAATGAGTTTAATAACAATATTTTAGTCGGCGTTTCGGTCGGTCAGCCATAAACAAATCAGGGCAGAAATAGGCGGTAGTTTTAAATATAAAGCGCTATTTAATTTTCAACGAACAAGCGGGTACCACCAAGGTACTTAATGGAATTATAGTATTTTGAGCATCGGTCTGCAAACTTGGGACTTAACCTTTGTGGATAAGTCTAGATTGGTCCTCGATCTAACTCATGATAAACGCCCTAAAACTACAATTTCAAACCACCTTAAAGTATACCGCCAAATGGTAAAAAGTCAACGAGATTAAGAGGCAACCGCTATTTCAGCTTAAGCAATAAGACGATAACGGCTCCAGCGTCGTTCACCGGTTTTTAACAATAGGCCAGCACTGACTAGGTCCACCAAGTCCCGCTGGATAGTTTTCACACTACAGCCGGGGATGGCGCGAGAAATGTCCTTGATAGATGTCCACTCCCGTCCTTTAAGAAATTCCTTTATTTTATCCTTACGGCCACCTTTATCCCCCAGATCACCCGCACCAAAATTTACTTTTGGTAGCCCCCCAACTGGCCGAGACAAAGGGGTAGGAGAACTTGTCATAGGTCGGTCAACTTTACTTTGCTGATAAAAAACTTCAGGTGTGGGCAAACTAATAGTAGAGGTAGTAGGAGCTGGTGGTTCTCCCCCGGCTAACAAATACGAAGAAAAATTTGCAGTCGTGGCGCCAGCAGTAATAGTATTTTTTAAAGATTCATATTCCTGTTTCAGAATCATAAAATTCATTTGGGAAATATTTGAATCAGACAAAGCAACGTAAATATAGGACAAAATATCCCCTAAAATTTTAAAGGACTTGTCGGGTAAAAAATTGACTGGTGAGACAGCGGAACTAAAAGACAAATTTATTTCCGCCAAAAGGCCAAGGGACAGCTCTCGCAATTTCCATTTTAGGGGTTCAGTCTCAGGCATTAAGTTAGTCACCATATACACCGCCGAAGCTAGACGCTGATTTTTGGTCACAATAAAAGAAGCCTGTTCAGGTGAAAAATTTACTACCGCTACATTTTTGTCCTTAGTAATCATTTGTCTTTGAGTTTAAGTTTATAGGCCAAATAAAAGACTGTCTCTTGGCCGTTATTTGTTTGTCCTTGTGACCTTTACAAATAATGTCTTATATCGTCTATTATATATCAGACAATTATTTTGTCCAATATTCACTAGCCCTTGGCCTATTATGTCCTTATTGTTAGCCATATTTATATCCACCAAAAACATCGAGCTAGTATAAATAGGTGGTTTAATCTGCTATAATTTAGGGATTAATGGTAGGGCTAATTTAGACGTGAAAGATCCCCATGGGTAGACGAAAAAAAGAAGACAAGGAACAAGCTAGCGCTTGGCTAGGTGGTTTAGGCGACGAAACCAAACAGGGTATTTTAGCGGTGATCTTTATTGCTTGTGGTATTTTCTTTTTGCTGGCCAGCTTGGCCAAAGCCGGCCTCGCTGGTAAGTATGCCTACCAGGGCCTAGACTACCTTTTTGGGGCGGGCTTTTTTCTCATTCCTGTAATATTTATTGTAGTTGGAATTTCCTTTTTAAAAACAGTTCGTCCAAATTTTATTAGCCATCGCCTGCTTGGTGGTCTCCTCCTTTTTACTTCTAGTCTGGGCCTGGTCAATGTGGTGCTAGCCAGCGAAAAAACTGGTGGGGTAATCGGCAATTTAATATCTTTTCCCTTACTCAAATTTTTTGATTTCTATTCCAGTCTAGTTATCCTCAGTACAGTCGCTTTAATTGGGATTTTTATTATGTTTGATACTCGTCTGACCCTCGAACCAAAACTATTTGGCACTCGCCTGTGGGGTAAGCCCACTGAAGATGATTTGGCTCAAGCTAAATTGGCCAGGGAAGATAAGGGCCCAACTATTTTCAACGGCAATGACACAAGTGAAAGTGAGGAAGACAAAAGCCACCCCTTAGCACCTACCCCAACCACAGCGGTCGGTAAAGCCGAGGCCGAAGGAGGTTTCTTTGCTTCACTCAAAGGTTTCTCCCGCCGAGGCAAGGAATTTACACCGCCACCACTGTCTTTACTTGCCCGTGACTCTGGCAAACCAGAGGTCGGCGACATTAAAGCTAATTCTAATATTATCAAAAGAACCCTGGCTAACTTTGGGATAAATGTTGAGATGGATGAAATATCAATCGGACCTTCAATCACCCGCTACGCCTTGAAACCAGCCGAAGGGGTAAAGCTAGCCCGGATTGTAAATCTCCAAAATGATTTGTCGCTCGCGTTGGCCGCCCATCCACTCCGGATTGAGGCCCCGATCCCTGGTAAATCATTAGTTGGCATCGAAATTCCTAACAGCCAAAAAACTACAGTCGGTTTAGCTTCCATTTTAAGTGCCAAAGAATTTGCGAACTCTGCCCACCCCCTATTGGTCGGCTTGGGCCGAGGTATTTCTGGTCTAGCCCTATTTGCCAATATGGCTAAAGCCCCCCATATGCTGATTGCCGGCGCGACCGGCTCGGGCAAATCCGTCACCATCCACACCCTCATCACCTCACTTTTGTACCGTAATCCACCCGAGCGCTTACGATTTATTATGATTGACCCAAAACGGGTCGAACTCACTTTGTATAATAAAATTCCTCATCTTTTAACCCCGGTTATTACCGATGCCAAAAAAGCCATTGTTGCCCTGCGTTGGGCAGCTAAAGAAATGGACCGGCGGTATGATATTTTGGAGCGGGAGGCCGTCCGCGATATCCAGTCTTATCACACCAATGTTCTCGAGCCAGCCCTTAAAAAAACCAATAGCGAAGATACGGACATTGAACAAATGCCTTATATTGTAGTCATAATCGATGAGCTGGCCGACATTATGTCTTCCTACCCCCGCGAACTAGAAGCGGCGATTGTCCGGCTCGCGCAAATGTCGCGCGCAGTTGGTATCCACCTTATGCTCTCGACCCAAAGACCATCGGTCGAAGTTATTACTGGTCTAATTAAAGCCAATATTCCAACTCGTGTCGCCCTCCAGGTGGCTTCGCAGATTGATTCACGAACTATTTTAGATGGCATTGGGGCTGAAAAACTTTTAGGCGCTGGTGACATGCTTTATTTGTCAGGTGAAATGTCTAAACCAATTCGTCTGCAATCTGCTTTTATTTCCGAACAAGAAGTAAAAAAAGTGGTGGCTTATCTTTGTGAACAATACGCCGATGAGCTACCCGATGAAATCAGCCTGGAAGCCGAAACCCCAAGTGGCGCGCTATTTTCTACCGCTTTAGATAATAGTAGTGATGATGACGATTTGTATGAAGACGCACGACTAGCGGTAATGGAAGCGGGTAAAGCCTCGGCCTCATATTTACAAAGAAAACTAAAAGTGGGCTATGCCCGAGCAGCCCGTCTCCTAGATATGCTCGAGGAAAGAGGTGTGATTGGAGCCGGTGATGGGGCCAAACCACGAGAAGTTTATCGGGAGGCCAACCCCACCGCGCCCACTGACTTAATTTAATAAACATGAACCCAGTTAAAATATCTAACCAACGCCAAGTCTCATTTTGGGCGATGGGGGTGGTCCTTTTAATTTGTATTATTTACGCTGGCTTTAAAATGACGGCACTTATTAAGGGTCCGGCCATTGAAATTCTCTCCCCTACTGCGGGTAATATTTATGCGAGTGAGTTAGTAGTGGTCAAAGGCAAAGTTGAAAGAATTACTAAAATCTATATGAACGACCGCCAGATATTTACCGACAATGAGGGTCACTTTAGTGAGCCATTGCTCCTCTTTTCCGGCTATAATATACTGACCTTGAAAGCCACCGATGCTTTCGGGCGTAAGGTGTCTAAACAAATCGAATTAATTTATCAAGGCTAAACAATATTCCTATGGCATTTACTAAAAAACCAACCAGAAAAAGAGAGGCGGACGGATCTGATATTGAAGACACTATTAGAGCGATTCAATCGCGTTTTGGTGACGAAGCGATTATGAAACTTGGTGATAAACCAAAAGTAAATGTTAATGCTATTCCCACCGGCTCGCTTGGCCTCGATTTGGCACTTGGGATTGGCGGTATTCCCCGCGGACGAGTAATTGAAATTTTTGGTCCGGAGTCTTCCGGTAAAACAACTCTGGCTTTACATATGGTGGCCGAAGCCCAAAAACTAGGCGGGGTTTGTGCTTTTATCGATGCGGAACATGCCATGGACCCAGAATATTCTAAACGGCTCGGCGTAAAAATAGATCAGCTTCTTATTTCGCAACCAGATTATGGTGAACAAGCGCTGGAAATAGTGGAAAGTCTGATCCGATCGGGCAAAATAGATATTATTGTGGTAGACTCGGTGGCCGCCCTTACCCCGAAAGATGAAATTGAGGGTGACGTGGGTGCTCATCATGTGGGTAAGCAAGCCCGCCTAATGTCCCAGGCCCTACGCAAAATGACCGCCATTGTTGCCAAATCGAAAACGGTTGTGGTTTTTATTAATCAGATTCGCATGCAAATTGGTGTCATGTTTGGCAACCCAGAAACTACCCCGGGGGGCAAGGCCCTTAAATTTTATGCTTCCGTCCGCCTCGACATTCGCCGAATTGCCCAGATTAAAAAAGGAGAAGAAGTGGTCGGTGGTCGGGTTCGAGTGAAAGTGGTAAAAAATAAAGTTGCCGCGCCATTTAAAACGGCCGAGTTTGATGTCCTCTACAACGAGGGTATTTCGCCCGAGGGTGAAATGTTGGCTTTGGGTGAAAAATATGATTTAATCTCGAAGTCAGGTTCTTCTTATTCATATACTACCGAGGCCGGCGAGAAAATTGCTCTCGGCCGTGGCTATGATGCGTCTCGAACCTACCTTAAGGAGAACCCCAAAATTAAGAGTGAAATTGTTAAAAAGATTAAACAGCAGTTAGCTAATTAACTCGATACTAATCTACCTCCCCTCTACCTATTGGCAGACAGGTAAATAAATTGCACGAATAATACGAATTCAGAGATTTTATTCGTTTGATTTGTATGTGATTTATATTATTTTGTATCACAAAATTATATCATGCTTGATTACAACGAAATTCGTCCGCACAAATTTATTGTGTGGCAAAATGAACCATTTGAAGTGATTGACTCCCATGTTTTTCGTAAGCAACAACGAAAACCGGTCAACCAAACCAAACTGAAAAATTTGATGACCGGTAAAGTGGTGGAACAATCATTTCACCAAAGCGAAAAAGTGGCTGAAGCGGAAATCAATAAACGAGAAGTAAAATACCTCTACGGCAACAAGGGTGAATTTTGGTTTTGTGAGGCCAGTAATCCGGCCCAGCGGTTTCAATTGCCAGCCCCTTTAGTGGCTGAAAAAATAATTTATGTTCGTCCTAATGACTTAGTAGAAATCCTGTCTTTTAATGACCAGCCCATCGGCCTAGCGGTGCCAATTAAAGTCAAACTAAAAGTGACTGAAGCGGCCCCAGCGGTCAGGGGCAATACTGCCCAGGGGGCCACCAAGCAAATTGTTTTAGAAACTGGAACAACTATTAACTCCCCGCTGTTTGTAAATGAAGGAGATATGGTGGAAATAAATACCGAAACTGGAGAATATGTCGGACGAGGGTAATTTTTAATTACAAAACTTCTCGCCGGTACAGTTTTTGCGAGACATTGCACAGGCGGACGCGCCGAGCATAGCAAAAAATCAACAGATTTTTATGCGCGTCGAGCAAAAATTCGTACCAAGAGGAGTTTAGTGATTTTGGCTAACCCAAATGTTTTAGCCCTGCACAAATGGCAAAAGAGCCATAAACCGAGCGCGCTTAATCGCGGTCGAAAGTTTACGTTGGTGGCGCGAACAAACAGCCGATTTTTTATGCTTGATTATCCGTGCGTGACCATCTAAAAAAAGCTTTAGACTTTCAATATCTTTATAATCTATCTCTTTAGCATTGGCCAAACAAAAATGGCACTGCTTCATTTTATTGTCGTTCATAATCATAATTATTTAAAAAGGAATATCTTCAGGATTAATTTCTTCATCCGGATAATCAATAGTATCGAGCTCTGGTTTCGGGGCCTCGGTCGAGGTGGCACTTGATACCTGGTCAGCTGGGGCACCACTTGGTCTAGTCCCAAACTGCACCCGATCAGCAATTATTTCCGTCCGATATTTTTTGCTACCATCGGGAGCATCCCAGCTTCTAGTCTGCATCCGACCCTCAATTAAAGCCGAGCTACCTTTCCTTAAATATTGGGCACAATTGCGCGCCTGAGGGCCAAAAACCACAATATTGTGATATTGGGTATCTTCTTGTTTGGCGCCATTTTTATCTTTCCACACCCGATTAGTGGCTACTGAAAAACTTGTGACAGCTGCTCCCGATGGTAGCTGGCGCTCTTCGGGGTCACGAGTCAGGTTGCCGATAACAATTGCTTTGTTTAAGTACATAATTTAGGCAATTAAAAGATCTTCTATTTCCTTATCAATCGCCACTTCATCAGTGGTGGTTTTGGCGACCTCTACTTCAACTTCTTTGGTGGTCAACTCGGCTGGCACCAATGACGCTAGTGGTACCAGTGGTTTTATTTTTACCTGACCCACCTTCGGTGCCTCGACTAACAGATGGCGGATAACCGAATCCGACTTACGTAAGGCACTATTAATATTTTCTATCCCCGAGGGAACAATCTCAAATTTAATTGAACCAAAGTAGGCGTCGGTGAAAGCATTGTACTTGTTGTTGATCATCTTACGAATAGAGTAAGCCAAGTGTCGTAGTACCGGTGCTAATTCACTAATTACCTGCCCTCCGTTTTTTTCGATCACCGCCACTATTTCCTTTTTTATCGCTCCGTCTTTTTCCCCTTCGCCCACAAAAGGCACAAACAAATAGCCTAATTCGTATTTTTTTGAATCCTGTTGATTCACATCACTCATAGTTTGGTCAGTCATAATAATTAATTAGTATGGGTATCCTACCAGAGACTAGCCCTAATGTCAAAAACCGTTGCTTAGCCCAAAAAGAGCTTGCCAATTAAGGGTGGTTTGGCGACTAACTTCCTCCAGTGAGAGGCCCTTAATCCGCGCTACGGCCTTGGCCATCTCCTCCACATATAGTGGCTCGTTGCGCTTACCACGGTAGGGCACCGGCGCCACATAGGGGCAATCGGTTTCAACTAAAATTCGATCCAGTGGGACAAATTTAACCACCTCGTCATAATCGGTAGTAAAAGTCAGTACCCCAGTAAATGATAAATAAAAACCTAAATCAAGAAAAGTTTCGGCTTCAGCCATTGTGCCGGCAAAAAAATGAACATCCCCTCGCTCGGCTTTTTCCGCTTGCAAGATAGCGAGGGCGTCGGTGTAGGCAGACAGACCATCTTTACCCGACCGCAGATGAAGCATAAGTGGTTTGGCCACCTCTTTAGCTAAACGAATCTGCTCCCGAAAAATAGCCGTTTGCTTTACTTTAGCTTCCTCGCCAGCGTGGAAATAGTCGAGGCCACATTCCCCGATCCCCACTACTTTATTGTCTTTAGCCAATTTTAAATATTCAGTGAAATCAAATTCCGTTTCTGGTTGGTCACCCTGACCTTCGGCTTGGTCATGATAAGATGGCCCGGTGTGGACAGGATGAAGCCCAACTGTCGCAAACACCCCGGTCTCATATTTTTGCGCCAAAGCTACCGCCGCCGTCGAAGTTTTTAAATCCGTCCCTACATTGACCAGCCAAATACCGGCCTCGAGTGCTCTTTTTATCACTTCGTCTCGGTCCATGTCAAAAGCGGCAAAATTGACATGAGCGTGGGCATCAATGAGTTTAGGTGACATAATAATTTAAATTAAATACAAAATCCTTACACAGCAACCTGAAACTTAATTGATTTATAAATAGCACATGGCTTCTTATAATAAATTGCCCAATCTAGAGTTCCATAAGAGAAATGCCACCACTCGCTAGGAAAATTATAAAATTTATAATTTTCCATATATTTAAATAAGAGTCTTCTATTAGACAGAACCTCCTTTGATAATTTTGCATAATGCGAATAGGCCTTTTCCGAGAAATGATCCACTGGTGTCCCCATGTTCAACTCTTTTTCTGTCTTAAAATCAATAATTGTGAGATCTACCGCTCCCCCTGTTGTATGATAAGCATATTCTGGTTTGGCAGTAAATTTGATTGAAAAATTTTCTAATGCTTCCTCCGATAATTCTGGGTGTTCTTGTTTATCTTTTTTGATTCTCCACTCCCAATAACTTGCTTGAACTTCAATTGGGCGATATCCATCCGTTATTTTTAACCCAAGACCTTGATCGTTTAATTTTTTCTGAATTAACTTCAGCTTTTTAGCAACCATTTCTCTGATAAAAATAGCGTCTCCTGTATATGGAATATTATCCTTAGGTGTTTCTATTAAAATTGAAGGGTCTATACTTTTAATATTCACTAGTTTTTCTCCATTATCTTTAACCTGAACTTTCTTTAACTGACTTAAGGTATAAAAAAATTTTTCTAAATTAGTTACATCCATAAAAAATACATTAGTCCTTTCGCCCAAACAGCGGTGTAGTAGGCATTTGATTGGCTTTGACGAGGGCTTTAATGGTAGCAGAAGTTGTCGGCATAATCGGTTCCAATATTTGGCCCACAGCATACAAACCAACCACCAGTTCAGTAATAATGGCCTTGGCTTTGATTGGTTCGGTTTTTATTAGTTTAAAAGGCTCAGTGGTTTGAATTTTTTTATCAAGTTCCCCAATCTGGGCCCAAATAATATTACTAGCCTTGTTGAGCTCAAAATTGGCTATCGCTTGTTTAAAATCTGCGGGGATAGACTGATCGGATACACTAACTGGCCCAGCCAAATGAGTGCTCGCCATTTTCATAACTCGGCTCACCAAATTACCCAGACCATTGGCCAAATTGGCATTGTAGGCCTCGGTCATTTTCTCCAGTGAAAAATCAAAATCTTCAAAGTCGTTGATGTGTCGGGCCATATAATAACGCACTGCCTCCACCCCAAATCCGGCCACTAGCTCGTGAGGGCTGATGGTATTACCAATAGACTTGGACATTTTTTGGCCGTCGGAGGCATTGATAAAACCATCAATTACGATAGTTTGTGATGGTGTTAAACCAACCGCCAACAGCATCGCCTGCCACATCCCCGCCTGTGGGCGCAAATTGTCTTTGCCAGCGTACTGCACCACCCCCCCAGACTCTACCCCCCACTGCCTAAACTTGGCCTCATCTTTCGGCCAACCGATAGCGGAAATATAGTTTACTAGGGCATCAAACCAAACATACATTACCTGCTCCTCATCCCCGGGTACCGCTATCCCCCAGGGCATTTTAGTTTTCAACCGAGAAATACTAAAATCGTGCAAACCACTCTTAACAAAGTTTTTTATTTCATTGAAACGGAAATCTGGTACCACTAAATTTGGATTTTTAGCATACAACTCTTGCAACCTAGATTCAAAAGCGGAATATTGAAAAAAATAATTTTCTTCGGCCCGCAATTCAATGGCTTTGTTGGGGTGAATTGGACAACGCCCATCCTCCAATTCCGAGTCAGTTTTTTCCAATTCACAACCAATACAATATTTAGTTTCGTATTGTTTTTTGTAAATAAAACCTGCCTTATCCACTCGGCGCCAAAACTCTTGAGCCGCTTCGATATGATGCCGGTCAGTGGTACGAATAAAATTTATGTCTTCACTAATCCCTAAAAGAGGAATAAGGGCTTTAAATTTAGTGGCATAACTATCAACATAAGCCTGGGGCTCTAGTCCCGCTTCGACTGCTTTTTGGTAAATTTTCTGACCATGCTCGTCGGTACCGGTATTGAAAAAAACTGCCCGGCCTATTAATTTTTGATAACGAGCAATAATGTCCGCCCGCACTAACTCCATCGCAAAACCAATATGTGGTTCGGCATTCACATAGGGTAAAGTAGTGGTGATGTAAAAAGGTTTTTTTCCCCCTCTTTTTTTACCAATATTAAGCAGTTTTTTCGCGAGAAGATTGAACATTTAGTTTACGGCGTTCGGCATCATGAGCCAGCTCCATAATTACCGTGGCCAGGGGCACCGCCAAAATAATACCAAGAAACCCGGCGAGCTGGCCACCCACAATAAGCGCCAGAATGACAATGATGGCCGGCACCCCAACAATTTTTTTCACCACGAGCGGATAAATTAGATGATTTTCAAATTGCTGAATAATAACATAGAGACCAATTACCATTAGCCCCGCCGAGGGACTAGTGGCAAAACCTAAAAATATAGCTGGGATAGCGGAAAGAATTGGACCAAAAATAGGGATGAGTTCAAACATGGCGGCCAAGATTGCCAGCACTAGTGCGTATTTAACCCCTAAAATAGTGAGCCCGAGATAGACCAACACCCCCACAATTAGACCAAGGAGAAGCTGACCCTTCATCCATTGGCCAATTTTATATTGTGAGCGCTTCCACAGATCGACAATATATGACTCATAACGAAGGGGTGAAATAATGCGCAAGAAATTTTCAATTCCCCGCTCTTGCACGGCGAGGTAAAAAGAAATAACCAAAATCATAATAAAACTAAAGGCCCCACCAAAAACATTGCTAGCCGTGGTAAAAGTCCCCCCAGAAAAATTGGCGAGCATTGACTGAATATCGGCCAACATTGCATCAAGAGATAACCCAGGAAAAAAGTTGCCAGTCAAACTGGAAATAGGACCAAAACGATCTAAAATTGGCACATTGGTCGCCTTGTCTGGTAAAGCAATGGAAAGTTGAGTGATATCGACAAAAAGTGGTGGAATAAAGAAATAAATGAAGCCAAAAATAAGGCCGAAAGACATAAGATAAACAAAAATCACCGCCAAAATCCGAGGCAGATGATACTTGCCAAACCAACGGGTCGCCGGCTCCACCGCCGAGGCAATCACCACCGAAGTTAAAACAATTAGGACCAAATCAAGGAGTAAATACAACAGAAAAACGATCACCAAGACAAAAACTGTCCGGACGATTGTTCCAGTAGAAATGACCAATTGTTGAGGGGCTGAACTTTGCGACATGCCTTTATTTACTTGTATGTTACTACAAGCTTGGCGCTAAGACAAATAAATCCTTGCAGCAAGCTGACGAGGTAGCTTTATTTTTGAGAACCACTCGGTTCTCAACACTCGCTTCGCTCACTGCTCTCCTCCACAGGGAAAACAGGTGTTTTCCCCGACCCCCTTTCCTCGCGTCTTTATCCCCGCAGTAAACTGACGGGGAATTTGGCGCTTAAATTAGACAGAAAAACGCGCCAACAAATCCGCCACCGCCACTCGCTCTTGAGCCCCAGTATCGCGATCACGCACGGTAACAGTATTATTTTCTAAAGTGTCAAAATCAATGGTAATACAAATCGGCGTGCCAATTTCATCTTGCCGACGGTAACGTTTGCCAATATTACCATTGTCATCCCACATAATCTGCGGCTGGTCTTTTTTAAGATTTAGGTAGACTTCCCGCGCTTTGGCCACAAGTTCAGGTTTATTTTTAAGAAGCGGAAAAACGGCGGCCTTTACCGGCGCTAAATGAGAAGGGAGTTTAAGAACAACTCGCTTTTCGCCATTCATTTCATCTTCATAGTAAGCATTACAAAGGACAGCCAAAAAGACTCGCCCCAGACCCATCGATGTTTCTAATATCCAAGGTATATACTTTTCTCCTTTTTCTTGGTCGACATAATTTAAGTCAGTCCCAGAAAACTTCATATGCTGAGATAAATCATAGTCAGTCCGGTCATGAACACCTTCCACCTCGTCAAAACCAGTCGGAAATTCATATTCGATATCCCAAGCGTCCTTAGCATAAAAAACTAAGTTGTCATGCTGTTTGAAGCGTAGTTTTTTTTCATCAATACCGAGAGATAGATACCAATTCCAGCGATCTTGTTTAATAGTCTCGTAAGCTTCTTTATTCTCATTCGGTTTAATAAATAATTGAGTATCTGCTTGCTCAAACTCGCGCGTCCGAAACAAAAAATTGCGGGGAGAAATTTCATTACGAAAAGCTTTACCTATTTGAGCCACCCCAAACGGTATTTTAGGCTGCATCGTATCAACAATGTTTTTATAATTAAGATAAATTCCCTGGCAAGCTTCGCCCGGCAAATACACTGGCTCATCTCCTTCGGAAGTAAAGTCCCCCAGATTACTCTTAACCAGAAGGTTAAAAGCTCGGACTTTCGTAAAATCTTTCTTGCCACAATTGGGACATTTTATTTTGTCGCGGTACTGGTCAAACAGAGTATTTATCGCATCCTCCGTCATTTTTTCATCAGCCGTAACATTAATTTTATCTAATTCTTTATCAACTCTAATGCGCGCATTACAGTTTCGACATTCAGCCAGCGGGTCAGAAAAGCTATTGACGTGGCCACTCGCCTCCCACACCCGCGGGTGCTTGAACATCCCAGAATCAAGACCATAATAGTTCTCTTTATCATAGACATTGGCTTGCCACCAAGATTTTTTAATATTATTTAAAAGTTCCACACCCCGTGGACCAAAATCGTACACTCCGGCCAATCCCCCATATATTTCCGAGCCCTGGTAAACAAAGCCACGTCGTTTGGCCAGACTGACTATATTTTCCATTACTGAATCATTTTTCATTTTATTGGGTGACAATTCCGGATGTGGCAATATAACCACTATCAGAAATATTTTTAGTATTAATATCTAATACCTCACTTTCTATCACGGTTTCGGCAAAAGTGTCAAAGGCTGACAAATTTGATCGGTCTATTAGCACCGGGGTCGAGCCAAGCTGATTTTGGGTGGGAACCAAACCTAATTGAAATGATACCTCTCGCGGCGCTCCGCCCGGCAGTACCCGCCCTAATTTCCAAATCAATTCCCGCGAAACTGGGTTGAAAGCTAATTCTTCCACTGCAGGTTTTTGCACGTTTTTCCACTCCACATAAGCTGGTAGGACTGTTTTGACTAAACCATCGCGCAAGACGCTCGAAGAATTACTGACCGTCCAAACCACAGTA
The DNA here is from genome assembly GCA_001823065.1 of Candidatus Vogelbacteria bacterium RIFOXYD1_FULL_44_32. GTDB lineage: Bacteria > Patescibacteriota > Minisyncoccia > Phycocordibacterales > XYD1-FULL-46-19 > XYD1-FULL-44-32. The sequence continues at coordinate 196,282 of MHTJ01000002.1, read as the reverse complement.
TAAGTACTTTCGGTTTCCACTTTTGGTGGCACTGGCCCGGTGTTTTGAAATGGTCCTTCCGCCCGCAGAACTTTTTGATTAATTTTAGCAATAGTCCGCAATTTTATTTCCGCCATTTTTTCCGCACGAGTTTCTTCACCTTGAAAGCCACTGGCCGAGCGATTGCCAATCATTATCACCTTTAAACCAATGGCTGGATTGCGAATGTCTGCTGATTCCGGATTGGCTAAATATTTAGAATTAATTCTAAATGACAAATTACCATTACCACCTGGTTTGACTGAAGTCAAAGACCCCAACACCGATTTGGTCCAAGTAATAGACTGGTCAGACACTCGGTATAACCCGAGAGCTGGGGCAACCGCGATTTCATTTAGCCCATTACCACTTAATTCCACGCGGATAGTTGCATCGGTTAAAGTGGTATCTAAATTGTTTTGCCAATCCAGATTAATTTCAATATCTCTCCCACTATCGGCAAGATGAGGCGGCCGATTGCTATTATTGATTAATAGGTTGAGACTGATAAATGGCGCTTTTATTTTTACCTCATGAAATGATTTATTATAAGGGAAAATAATAGTATCTTCCCCGATTGGGTCTTGGGCGCCAATTGTGGCAACAAAAGATTTTATTTCATTTTCATTGCCAGCCAACACCCCTTCGATAGTAATTACTTTTTCTTCTCCGGGCAAAATATTTTTTACTAACCAAGCATTGTCGCGATAGGTTGGTTTGTCACTAGCACTGCCAAAGGAAAAACCAGCGGGATAGTCCACCACTAATAAAGTTTTGTCTTCAGTCTGTTTGGCCCGCGGCAAAATAGTAATTTCCAATTTTATTTTCTGACCAGAAACAATTTCGGGCACGGCCTTGAAATTTAAAGCGATGGACGGAGCACTAATTAGAAAAAACATCATCGTTTCCTTGGTATATAAAGCATTGGAGCCAGTGACTTTGTATTCAATTTTGGCCTTAACCTCTTTTTCTTGCCCCTCATCCCCAAAAAAAGCCGCTTTGATAGTTTTGTTTATGACTTCACCAGAATCAATCGAACCGATACTGCTTGTCTCACGGTTGAGGGCGATTTTGGTACTAGAAGCAGACTTGGTGTCGGCTGGATATTCAACTATTAACTTAACGTCCTCTAAATTGGCGACATTGCGATTGCCGATTAAAATTTGCAAAGAGGTTTCATCCCCCGCTTTAACCGCCACTGGTCCTTTGATTTCAAAATCTATATTACCACCAGAAATTTGATTACCCCCGCGATACAAAACAAAAGCCGCAATACCCAAAGTCACCAAGAATATAAAGACGGCTAACAATAAAACTTTAGCTAAAAATGAACTGCCATTATTGTTAGCATTATAATTACCGGGCCGAGTGGACCAGTCTGGTGTAGATTCAAAAGAAACTGGTTTTAAGATTGTCCGCGGTCGGATGGGCGGTGGAACATCACGACGGTACAAATTTTTTTCCGTCTCCTCGAGCTTACTTTTAGATTCATCGTTGACCATAGGGAAATTATAGCACAAGGGTCTATATTACGGCATCAAATACCAGTCTCATTTAAACTGCTATTGATCGCCCGAATCGCCTCCAATCTTACCGGCGTTAAAGATTTGACTGTCGCTTCATCCAAACTAAGCGCACCAGTAAAAGGTGCAAGAAAGGCCAGATCAGGTAAATAACCCAAGTGGTGAAGTATTCTCAATACCGCCAGGCATTCTAGGTTGGCTAAAAAACTAGGCTCGGTCAGCTGGCTTTTTTTAAACATGGAAATCAGACTATAAAAATCATCGAACAAACTTATCATTGGCTCTTCGGGTGGCAAAAGTTTTTCCAGGAGGTCAAATACCCGGGCGGCCGGCACGGCCGCCCGGGTATTTGACCACAGTCCTTTTATTGTATCCCCAGTCTCTAGTCCCACCACCCGCCACCATTCTTTACCCCGCACTAAAGTTATATTTACATCGCCAAATCGACTACCGTGTGGTCGTAGTTTAGACCGCACCTCGCGCCCCGATTTTATGATGGCCCTAATTAGCCCTAGGTCATGGGTAAAAACCGAGATCAGTAAATCTTTTTCCTTTAATGGCCGAAGATTAAGCACAAATCCTTTGGTGTGATAATGGCGATGGGCCATGGGTTAGAGGTTGGAGGTTAAAAAGATATTTCAAATTCACGGTCAGACTGAGCGGGCGCAAACGACAAACTGTCGGCTCCTACTGTTTTTAATATTTCCGCTTTAAATTTTTCTACAATAGTCTGCCCCGCCGCGGCGGTAGCGATTACTAGATTAATCCGGTCACTAGGCAAGAGGCCCCGTTCTTTGCGCAAGTCTTGAATTTCACGCATTAGTTCGCGAACCTTGCCTTCTTCCACCAGCTCTGGTGTTATTTCAATGTTGAGCAATACCGCCTCTTCTTGCCCAGTATTTATTGTCACTTGTTTGACATTGATTTCATCCTTAATGATATCAAAATACTCGGTATCAATATTTTCTTTTAGAGATAACTCGCTTAGTGGCTGACGGACCTTAATCCCCGACTTGGCGCGTAGCTCTAGAGTAATAGTTACCAAACTGCGAGTTTTTTCCATATCAACTAACAACTTTTCATCCACCACCCCCGCCGTCGGCCACTCGGCCAAGTGAACACTTTCAGGATTGCCAACTGTTTTTAATTTTTGATACAAATCTTCGGCAAAAAACGGCGCAAAGGGGGCTATTAATTTAGAAATTTCTAACAACACAAATCTGGTCGTCGCTTCCGCTTTTAGAGCATCCGCCCCGCCATCTTTAAACCGGTCGCGCGAACGCCGAATATACCACTGCGACAAATCGGCCACAAACTCCCGCAACAATCTAGTTGCCGAAAATAAATCATATCTATCGAGACTAGCCGTCATACCATTTTTTAATTCATCCAATTTGGCCACTATCCAGCGGTCAAGAATTGGCAAATCTGTAAAATCGGCCAGTGGTTCTACACCTGTTTTAAACATCTCATAAAAATTGAGAACATTTTTAAGCAAGTTAAAAACTTTTTTATTGACCTCATCAACTGTTTTTTCGTCAAAATTTTTAGCATCACCCGGCTGGTTCACGCTATACATCCAAAAACGCAAAATATCCACGCCATATTTATCTATCATCTCCCACGGGTTTACTGTATTGCCCACCGACTTGGACATTTTTTTACCTTCCGCGTCTAAAATAAGGCCTAAACAAATAACATTTTTGTAGGCCTTGCCTTTGCCCATAAGCGCCCCCACCGCGTGCAAGGTGTAAAACCAACCCCTAGTCTGGTCAATCGCTTCGGAAATAAAGTCAGCTGGATAGCCACCATTTTCTAGTTTTTCTTTATTTTCAAACGGATAATGGTCCTGCGCAAAAGGCATTGCACCTGAATCAAACCAAACGTCCATCACCTCGGACACGCGATGCAACTCTGTCTCCTTATCTGAAATCAAAACTACCTCATCAATAAACGGCCGATGGAGATCAATTTCAAAATTATCATTGTGGGGTAGGGGCACAAAATCAATTTGATTAACTTCCCCCACTTTTGGTGCCACTTTATCTAATATTTTTTTTGAGTCTTCACTATTTACCCCCAAAGCTACCGGCATTAAAACCTCAGCGCCAATGCCATGAGTAATAATTAAAATATTTTTACCCTTAACTTTCTCCTCTAATTCATAAATAAACTTTCCGAAACGCCTCTTAGCATCCAAATAACTTTCCCCACCTGGCAATGGGTCAGAAAACAACAACATATTTTCTTTCTCATATTTTAGAAATTCCGAAAATTCTTGGCCGTGCAAGCTACCAAAATCTAATTCTTTAAGCCGGTCATCAAAAACTACTTCCGTCTTGTCAATACTTAAACCAGCAACTAAAATATCAGCTGTCTCTCGTGTTCGCACAAAAGGTGAGGAATATACTAAATCAATATTTTTATCTTTTAAATCATTTACTGCCAATTTAATCTGTTCTCGCCCTTTGGCCGTCAATGACCATTTATTTTCATCATTAGCATCAATAATTCCCTTGGCATTATGTTCGGCTTCGCCGTGCCTGATTATAAAATATTTATTGCCAGACTTTTTAGTGTGTCGCCGTAAAGTCTCGATTGAGTCAACAACTATCATTTCCTTTTTATCCTCACTCCGCCACACTGGTAGTGGTGTCCCCCAATAGCGCTCGCGCGAAATCGCCCAATCTTTAATACCCAACAGCCACTCACCAAACCGACCGTCTTTGGTATGGGCCGGTTCCCAATTTATATTTTGATTTTCCGCCACCAACTCATCGCGCAATTTGGACATAGCAATATACCAAGAGTCGCGCGCAAAATAGATGAGCGGAGTTTTGCACCGCCAACAATGCGGATAAGTATGAGTGTGCTTTTCTTTTTTAAACAATATATCGCGACCAGCCAAATCTTTTATTATTTCAACTGTTGTATCCTCATCTTTAACAAATCTGCCGGCCAAAAAACCGGCCTCTGGTTTAAAAGTGCCATCGTCATTTACAATATGATATTTAGGTAAACCAAATTTGGTACCCAACTCAAAGTCATCTTGACCATACATTACCGCTGTATGTACCACCCCCGTTCCATCTTCGGTCGTGACAAAATCGGCTGGATATATTTTGAATGATTTTTCTTTTTCCTCATCTGACATCTTGTCTACCAAAAATGGCCACAAGGGTTTGTATTTTTTACCAATCAATCCTTTGCCCAAAAATTCCTCAACCACCTCCCCTTCAACAGTAGCAGCTAGGTTTTTAGCCAAGATTAAAAACTCACTGCCAACTTTTACTTTTACATATTCAATATTCTCACCCACGGCCAGCGCCACATTGCCCGGCAAAGTCCACGGGGTCGTTGTCCAAGCGAGCATAAAGGTATTTGGCTCGTCCTCTAGCTCAAACTTTACATACACCGACAAATCTTTGACTTCCGCATAACCTTGCGCCAATTCGTGGCTAGACAAAGCGGTACCACACCGCGTGCACCACGGCACGACGCGATAGTCTTGGTACAAAAGCCCCCGCTTGTGGGCGGTGGCCAAAATATTCCACACCGACTCCATGTATTCTGGTTTGTAGGTAACATAGGCATTGTCCAAATCTACCCAGTAACCAATCCTCTCAGTAAAACTCCGCCATTCATCCACATAGGACCAAACGCTTTTTTTACATTCATCATTAAATTTGCCAATACCATAACTTTCGATTTCTTTTTTTGATTTTAAACCAAGCTTCTTTTCTGTCTCTATTTCTACCGGCAAGCCGTGGGTGTCCCAGCCACCACGCCGGCGCACTCTAAACCCGCGCATTGTCTTGTAGCGCGGAATAGCATCTTTAAACACTCGGGCTTCTAGGTGGTGAATACCCGGCCGGCCATTGGCGGTTGGTGGACCTTCATAAAAAACAAATTCGCCTTCTGAAGCATCTTTTTCTTCCGATTTTTTGAAAATATTATTATCCTGCCAAAACTGCAGAATTTCTTCCTCCCGTTTGGCGGTTTCTGACTTTTCCGGCTGGTTCTTTTCCTCTGACATATTTAACTAATTTACCTTAAAATAGGGGTATTTACAATGAGACTCGTTGGGGCGCGATCCTAGTTCCTTTTCCAAACCTTGCGGAGGTGTCGGCCGGCAGGGTTTTGGCCTTTGGAGAATTTGGGCCAGCAGGCACGAGGCCAAACGGCCCCGCTGGAGCAGAAGAAAACCACTCGCTGGAGTGGTTTTCTGTGTTTGGAAAAGGAAGCTAGGTGAGCAAATTACATTTGCTCCGGCACCCGTATCCCCAGCACCGTCAAACCATTTGTCATTACCGTTCGGGTGGCCGCAGAGAGTGCCAAACGCCACGCCGACACTGCTGGGTTGTCGACATCAATTATTTTATTGGCCCCATAAAAACCATTGTAGGCACTAGCTAGCTCCAACAAATAAGTAACGATGTATTGTGGAGCATATTCGGTCCCTGCCCGCTCAACTATTTCTGGAAATTGATACAACAAACGCTCAAGCGGTACCACATCCCCCTCTGGTCGGACAGTCTTTGGGACCAGGTCTTCAGTGACCGCTTTATCAAGCACCGACCCCGCCCGCACGGCCGTGTACTGTAAATAGGGTCCCGAATCCCCTTCAAAAGACACCGATTTTTCCAAATCAAAAATAGTATCACGTCCGGGTGCTTGTTTTAGAATGGAAAACTTAATAGCCGCCACCGCTACCGCCTCGGCAATACTTTTTTTCTCGGACTTAGCCATTTGTCGGTCGGCCAATTTTTCCAATACTTTATTTTCAACTTCGGCCAACAAATCTTCAGCCGCTACCACATCGCCTGTCCGCGAAGACATTTTTCCCGAGGGTAGTCGCAACATGCCATGAGATATGTGATGGGTCTTTTTTTCAAGGTCAGGAAAAACAAACTCCATAACTTTTTTTATCACCTTGAAATAAGAGTCTATTTCATTACCGGTTACTACCACCGACCGGTCGTAGGGGTATAAATCATATTTCATTTTGGCCAAACCAAGTTCCTTGGCCTCATAGGTTGGCAAACCTTGCGAATTTAAAAACACTCTAGTGTGTAGTCCATGAGCCTCACCTTTGAAAACAATCGCGCCGTCCGACTCGGTAAAAACATCCTTTTTTAAAAATTCGTTTATTAATTCTTTACCAAAAGGACCCGCCTCGCTCTCAAAAAAATAGAAGTTAAAATCTGTCCCTAATCGTTGATAGATTATCTCAAAATGGTCCAGGCTCCATTTACGCCCGGCATCATAAAGTCGATTGACCGCCATATCACTGCGTTCATAAATTTTTTTATTTAATTCAGCAATCTCTTTCTGAACCTCTTTGCTTTCATCATATTGTTTAGCTCCTAAAGCATAAGCTACCCCTAGGTACGAGACCCGACTGAAAGCGGTACCAAAAAACTTTTCCTTCCAAAACTGCCCTGGTTTTTTTTGTAAACCATATATCGCCTTAGCAATATGCAAACCAACATCACCTTGATAGCAGGCCCGTTTTATTTCCGCCCCATTCCACTCGAGTAGTCGCGACACCGCTTCCCCAATCGTATTGGACATTAAATGGCCAATGTGAAAAGTTTTAAATGGATTAGGGTCGGTATATTCAACAATCGTTTTTTCATTTTTCAATTTAGAACCTTGACCAAATTTTTCATTACCAATTATTTTTTTTATTCCTCCCTCAAAAAATTCTGGTTTTAAATAAAAATTAATAAACCCAAAACCCGCCACCACTATTTTTTCCACCTCTGGAAAGTGGCGATTTTTAAGACTTTGCACTAGCTGACCGGCCAACTCAATTGGATTGGCACCCAGCTTTTTAGCATAGATAAGGGCCACATTGGTCGCATAATCCCCCAAACCTGGGTCAGCTGGATGTTCTAGAGTAATTTTGGGACCCCGTATGCCTAAGAGTTTAAGTTCCTCGACCAGGGCTTTTTCAATATTAGAGCGAGTCATTAGGTCAAATATAGCATAAAAACCCCTATTGTATAGGGTTATTTACTCCGTCTTTTAAGCGTAAATTATTGCTTGCCAGTAGAGCCAAACCGCCCTTCACCGCGGCTAGAATCAGAGAGTTCTTCTACTTGTTCGATATCAGTATGAAGTATAGGTTGAATTAAAAGTTGAGCTACTTTGTCTCCTTTCGCAAAAATATAGTCTTCTCGAGAGGTATTCAAAATACACAAAAAAAGCTCCCCTCGATAGCCAGAATCTAACACCCCGGAGACCGAGGTCAGACCCCGTTTAAAAGCTAAACCACTTTTGTCCCAAACTAGACCCACGTAACCCTCTGGTATTTCGAAAGCAAGGCCAGTAGAAATAGTGGCCCGCTCACCAGCTGGCACGACCACTTTTTCCACAGCAAACAAATCTAGACCAGCATCACCCGTGTGAGCATAACTTGGCAATTTAGCCTCGGGATTTAATTTTTTTATTTTTAATTTGAAACTACTCATTTTTTTAAGATATTATTTATCCTTTTCGCGAGTTTAACCATATCTTTTTCTTTTTTCCCGCGACTGGTTTCGGCGGCTGTGCCAAGGCGAATACCCGATGGGTCAACCGGGCTTCTTTTATCACCCGGGATAGTATTTTTGTTTACAATTATCCCCACTTTTTCTAAACGATCACTGGCCTCTTTACCACCCACCCCTTTTCCGTCCAGCCAAGTGTCTAGCAATATTAAATGGGAATCGGTACCACCCGACACTAACCGCCAGCCAAGTTTTTTCAATTCCCCTGCCAAAGCTTTGGCATTTTTCACCACCTGTTTAGCATAAGTTTTAAACGCCGGCGTCATCGCTTCCCCCAAAGCAACAGCCACCGCCGCTACCTGATTTAGATGTGGACCACCCTGCACCCCTGGAAAAACCGCTTTATCTATTTTTTCTGCTAATTCTTTTTTAGAAAATATCAGCGCAGCTCGTGGCCCCCGCAAAGTTTTGTGAGTAGTAGTGGTCACCGCATCGGCATAGGGAAAAGGGCTGGGGTAAGCCCCACCAGCCACCAGGCCCGCTAGGTGGGACATATCCACCACAAGATAGGCGCCACAACTATCGGCAATCACGCGAAACTTTTTCCAGTCAATCTGACGCGGATAAGCGGTAAAACCAGCCACAATTATTTTAGGTTTTTCTTTCTCGGCAATTTTAGAAATTTCTTCATAATCAAGCTGTTCGGTTTTAGAATCAACACCGTAAGGAATTTGTTGCCAAACTTTACCCGTTACCGAAACTTTGTGACCATGAGTAAGGTGCCCCCCGTCAGACAAAGTCATCCCCATTATTTTTCCCCCCACTGGTACTAGGGCTAAATAAACCGCCGTGTTGGCTGGCGAACCAGACAGCGGTTGAACATTTACCGACCACTGCTTTTTGTTTAATTTAAAAAGTTTTAAAGCCCTTTCCTGACATAAAGTTTCTATTTTATCCACCACTTCATTGCCACCATAGTAACGCGCCCCCGGGTACCCCTCGGCATATTTGTTGACTAATTCTGAACCAAGCGCCACTAAAACATCTTTCGATACATAATTTTCTGAGGCAATAAGATTGACCACCTTTTTTTGGCGCACTTTTTCGGTCTGGATTAGTTTGGCAATTTGTTTGTCTTTCATTTCAGACATAATTGCATATCCACCCTAAATACGCTAGAAATTAGCTTGGGACTTTGAACACTGACAACTCAACCCAAAACTCTGGAGGACTTAAATTGAAACCTTACAGCGACAGGACGGCGGACACCCAATACCAAGATCGACTGCGGTTCATTTTGGAAAAAGGTGAATTCATCGCCGAAACACCCCAAGGCACTGGTGCTTACACGGTCTTTGGTGCCTTGCCTCCGATGGTATTTAATTTGGAGAATGGCGCACCACTGATCACCGAACGGAAAATTGGTTTTTGGCGTAAGGCCATCGCCGAAATTCTGGCGTTTGCTAGTGGTGTGCACACTTTCTCCGGCCTCAAAGACTGGGGCTGTGATTGGTGGCAACCTTGGGCCCAACGATCTGAGGAATTTGGTCTGGTGAAAGACGATCTGGGGCCCGGTTCCTATGGCGCCGCCTTCCACGACTTTCCGATGGCCCACGGACAAAAGTTCGACCAATTTGCCCACCTGATCGAGCAAATCAAGAAGTTTCCTTATGTTCGCACCGCTTTTATTTCCCCTTGGATTCCGTATTACATCGGCCGAGGGGGTTACCAAAAAGCGGTGGTCTCGCCTTGCCACGGTTGGATCCATGTGCGAGTCATCAATGGTAAGTTGTGTTTGAACATGTGGCAAAGATCGGCTGATTTTCCGATCGGAGTCCCCGCCAATATGATCCAGTACGCGGCCCTGACTATTCTCTTGGCGCGGGTCACCGGCTATGAGGTTGGCACTTTCACTCACCAATTTGGTGACGCCCACATTTACGACAACCAAGTTGAGGGGGTAAAAGAAATGCTGGGACGCGAACCAAGGTTCCTGCCTACCCTAACCCTCCACGAAGGAGTTACAAGTTTTGAGCTCGCGCGGGCTCGAGATTTTACCCTTACTGATTACCACCCCCACCCCCCTATCGACGGCATCCCTGTCGGCATCTGAAAGGAAACCTATGTTGAGCTTAATTGTAGCACGGGCCCAAAACGGAATTATCGGTCAGGGAAACGGTCTCCCGTGGCGATTATCTACCGACCAAAAATACTTCAAGCGTGTGACCACCGGCCATGTGGTACTAATGGGGAGGAAGACTTATGAGTCGATTCCATCAAAGTGGCGCCCCTTGCCCGACCGCCGAAACATCATTTTGTCGCGGCAAGATGGTTACTCGCCCGAAGGTGCTGAGGTGATTCAGAATCTTGAACAACTCCAGCAGATTACCCGACCCGACGAAATCGTTTTTGTCGCTGGTGGGGCTGAAATTTATGCACTGACCCTGCCTATTGCCGACCGACTTCTTATCACAGAGGTTTGCATGGAAGCCGAAGGTGATGTATTCTTCCCGCCTTTTGAGCTGTCAAACTGGAAGCTTGTCAGAAAAGACTTCCAGCCCAGGCAAGACAAGGATGATTGCGACATGTTCTTCACCGAATATGTCACAATCCGTTAGTTTTGGGTTGTGTCCCCCCCCCCCGCCGGCTTCGCCGGCGGGGGATTTTTGCTAAAAAACCAATATGATATGATAAGGCCAATGCATGTAAATATTAATCATGGCCGACCCGGCCAATACGAAAAACTATTAGGCCAAATCAAAAATGATGGTGTCTGTCCTTTCTGCCAAAAAAATTTACCAAAATATCATAAACCACCAATTTTAAAAGAAAATGGTGGTTGGTTGGTGACCATAAATCAAAACCCTTATAGTGGTTCAAAATATCATTTTTTGATTATTCATAAACGACATATTGAAAATATTAAACAAATTAAAACCAGCGAGTGGTCTGACTTAAAAAAAATTATTGATTGGACTACTAAAAAATTTGCAATACCGGGTGGATCATTTTTATTGCGTTTTGGTGATACTGAATACACCGGCGCCAGTGTTACTCATCTCCATTGTCATATTATTTCCGGGATCAAGAGAAATACTAATAAAAAAACCATCTCCGCTAGAGTTGGTTATAAAAAATAAACCAGTCTGTCCGTCGATTCCCCGCCGCCAGCGGACGGGGTATTACGCGGACAGCATCGGGGCTGGTTTTTTGGAAGAGGTAGAGGCTCCGCCGCTCCTATCGTTAGTGCCTCTTATCCCTCCGGTAAAACCGGAGGGTATTTCGGCACACCAATAAAGGGGTCCTCGACATAAGCGAGAACCCCTAGACCTACAGCACTTTTACCAGCTCAATGCCGGCCGAACCAAATACCGTCTCGGCATCAAGCAGTGAATACCCCTCGCGGTAGTACACCTTAGCAATACCTGTTTCCGCGAGGAGATTGGCACAACCCGGACAAGGAAAGGTACTCGAATACAACGAGGCCCCCTCAAGACTAAGACCAGACTTAGCTGCCTGAGCGACAATGGCCGCCTCAGCGTGAATCGCCGTACACAAGTCAATCCGCTCGCCCCAGTCAAAGTTACCCCGCGGGTCACCGTTTATATACGGTGTTTGAGCCGTCGGCAAGTGATGATTGAAAGCGGTGATGAGCACTTGGTCATTTTTGACCACGACCGCTCCCACTTGGCGCCACCAATCTGAGCTGGACAAGGCACATTTTTCAGCCTGCCCCATAAAGACCTGATCCGCCCACAAGCTAGTGACCAGCCGATTGGGGCTGGGCTCCTTTTCGCTAGTGGCATTTTTCTTGTCCCAACGTAGCCAGATCGATGCGTATGTGACCGACAATCCAGCCAAATACTTTTCGGCACAGGCCCGGCTGATATCTTCGTCGGGCAAGATAATCTCGTCCACCCCAGCGCAGGAAAATATCAATTCTTCGCCAGTGCGAACCACCCCAACAATGGGCGAAAAGAACCCCAACCCACGGATCATCCCTTCGATCAAATGAGCCGGACAAGCCCGAAAATCACGCTTAAGGTAAGGCAAGGTATCTAGAAGCTCTCCTCCTATGATAGCTAAGTGGCAATCCTTATATTTCTGCAAGAGTGCCAGGTACCCCGCGTGGATCACGGGAATATACGCTACCAAAACTTTCATTTTCCCCTCCTCTTTTTGCTGAGCGCAATTGGTGGTGGGCTGGTTGTGGCCACCCCATGTTTTTCTAGCAATTCAACCAGATCCCGTCCCAACTGACTCACCCCGGTCCGTTCCAACTGACTGATGCGTGCCGTGGTAGAAATTGTCGCCTGGGCATCCAGGGTAACAATCTCACCACAATACTTACCAAGACGCTTCTTGGCATCGGACCGAAACATTCTGGTCGTGTTGGATGTAACCCAGACATCCGGCTTCACCTGTTGCACCAGCAGGTCCGGGTGCTCATTTTCTGACCGCAAAGCCAGAATGTCCACCCAACGAATATTGGCCAGCATCTCCAGCCGCTCGTCTTCGGGCACCGTTGGTCGATTGGGACCTTTGGTTTTTCTGGTCAGAGCATCCGAATCAACTCCGACTACTAAAATATCCCCTTTAGACCGTGCTTCCCGCAGATAGCGACAATGGCCAATATGAGGCAAATCCCACACCCCCATCGTGAGCACAATCCGATGCCCCAACATCTTCAGAGCATCAATGGCCGCCACGAGCTCAGACCTTTCTTTGAACAGTCGTGCCTCAAAGGCATCGCTTATACCCAAAATGTCCTTGCGCGAAGAACTTCCATTCTTGTCCGCTTTTTTCATACCATAACTCCTTTCCAAGGTTCATTTACACCTAACTTAATACCTAACACAAAGTATAGATAAAATAAAACCCCCGCGCCTACGGCGCGGGGGTTTTATTTTATCTATATTTTTTAAAATTATTTCACCTCCACCCACCCATACTTTTCTGTTGAAAAGTTACGCGGGCCCGCCTCGGCTCGTCGGCCTCCGGCCCGTCGAAGTTGCACTACTTCACTTCGACGCCCATACTCCGCGCCGTTCCCTCAATTGTCTTCATGGCGGCATTTATATCATGAGCATTTAGGTCCACCATTTTTTTCTCGGCAATTTCCTTGATTTGCGCTTTGGTAATAGTGCCAGCTTTCTTGAGAATGTTTTTACCGGAACCTTTGTCGGTCCCAATCGCTTTTAAAATAAGCCGTGAAGCGGGTGGCGTCTTTAAAATAAAATCAAAACTACGGTCTTCGTAGACTGAAATTTCCACGGGAATGATATCCCCTCGCATTTCCTGAGTTCGGCTATTAAATTGGTTTACAAATTCACCAATATTAACGCCTGCCTGACCAAGAGCTGGTCCAACCGGAGGCGCTGGGTTAGCCGCCCCAGCCGGGATTTGAAGTTTTACCTTTTTTATTACTTTCTTGTCGGCCATAGTGATAGAAATCTACTATATTAAAGTGATATTGGCAAGGTAAGACTAAATTTTCTTAACTTGGAGAAAGTCTAGCTCCACCGGGGTCTCCCGCCCGAACATCGACACCAAGACTTTGACTTTGCCTCGCTCAGTATCAATCTCACTCACCTTGCCTTCAAATTCTTTAAACGGCCCGTCGATGACCACCACTGCTTCATCAATAGTTAAATCAATAGTGTGCTTGGTCGAATCGTCACCCATCCGGCGGAAAAGTTCATCTACTTCAAATTTCTCTAGTGGCACTGGAATAACGCCCGAACCAATAAAACCAGTCACGCGGGGCGTATTACGCACCACATACCACGAATCATCAGTCACCACCATATCTACCAAGACATAGCCCGGATAAATTTTCTCATCTTCAGTCACTCGCTTACCTGCTTTGATTTTCACTTTTTTTTCGGACGGCACGAGCACATTAAAAATCTTTGTCTCCATCCCGAGTGATTCAATCCGCTGTTTTAAATTACGCGCCACGGCATTTTCATAACCCGCATAGGTGTGAATGGCATACCAATTGCGCCCTTGATCAAGTTCTTGTTTGGCCATAGTTAAAGATTAAATGATAAATTCTTTAATCACCGATGTAAAAGCAAAATCCAGCACACCCAAGTAAAAACCAGTGGCAATCGAGATTACAATGACAATAACGGTATAAACAATCGCCTGCCGCCGGGTGGGCCAGTTGACATGTTTAAGCTCTCCTTTAGTAGATTTGAGATAATCGATAAATGACATAAGGTTGTTGTATTAAAAAAGCCCCGCGGGGCACCCTCTTATACTATCAAATTTTAGGGGTATAAGTCAAACAATGACACCAAATGAAATATTTAGCGTAAGAGAGAAGTATAAGCTACAATAGACAAATGGATACTGCTAAATTATCACTAGAACTACACCAAAAACACCGAGGCAAACTTGAGACCAAATCTAAAGTCCCCCTCCACACACGAGAAGATTTGAGCTTGGCCTACACCCCGGGGGTGGCCGCGGTCTGCCAAGCCATTGTCAGCGATAAAACCACTCTTAATACCTACACCAATGTCGGCAACACCGTGGCGGTAATCACCGACGGCTCGGCGGTCTTGGGTCTCGGCAATATCGGCCCGGAGGCCGCGATGCCGGTCATGGAAGGCAAAGCGATTTTGTTTAAAGAGTTCGGCGGTGTAGATGCGGTGCCAATATGCCTCTCGACCCAAGACACCGAAGAAATTATTAAAACTATTACCGCCATTGCCCCCTCTTTTGGCGGGATCAACCTCGAAGATATTTCCGCGCCCCGGTGTTTTGAGATTGAGGAACGGCTGAAACAAATTTTACCCATTCCTGTTTTTCACGACGACCAACATGGTACGGCCATTGTGGTTTTAGCTGGATTAATAAACGCTTTAAAAATAGTTAAGAAAGATTTAACCTCAACTAAGGTAGTTATTACTGGTGCGGGCGCTGCCGGTATGGCAATTACCAAACTTTTACTGACCGCTGGCCTGAAAAATTTTGGTTTAGTCGATTCCAAAGGTCTCATTTGCCATCACCGTTTAGATTTAAATCCCGCTAAGGCCAACTTCATTGAAGAATTTCCACTGGCTTCTGCTTACTGTTCACCTACTTGCCCGACCACCACACTAGCCAATGTTATTGCAGATGCTGATATTTTGATTGGCGTTTCTGGACCAAACACCGTCACGGCCGAGATGATAAAATCGATGGCCCCTAAAGCGATAGTTTTTGCCATGGCCAACCCCACCCCCGAAATTATGCCTGATGTAGCCAAGAAAGCTGGAGCCTATGTTGTCGCTACTGGTCGGAGCGACTTCCCTAATCAGGTCAATAATGTCCTCGCCTTTCCGGGTTTGTTTCGTGGCCTATTTGATAGCGGTGCCAAAAAAGTGACCGAAGAAATGAAAATCTCGGCCGCTCGGGCGATTGCTAGTTGTGTGACGAACCCTACTCCTGAAGAAATTATCCCCTCGCCTTTTGATAAAAAGGTGGCTAAAGTCGTAGCTGATGCCATCAGTAAACTTAGTTAAAATAATAAAATTTTAATTTAAAAGGGACGTCACCAGCTAAAGCCGGTGACGTCCCAACAAAAATACAGCTTTCAAAAAAGAGGAGCCGTGCTCAGCTTCACAAAAAGAGCGTAGCTTCGATCTCGCGCTGGCTCAACCTGCTCAAAATCATTTCCCAACATCGAGATACAGCCGATGTGAACCGGAAAAATCGTCCCCAAATTTCCCAAAACCAAAATTTCCGGTCGGGTCATCTGAAGGACTTTTTCACAATTTGGCGAACACCCACAAGGCCTATCAAAAAGTCCCGCAGTGGTCGTTGTATTACTCATAGCACTTCTCCTTTTTGCTAAACCTCCGATCGAATCTTTTATAACTTTATTCCGGTCAAATTTTTAAGTCAACAAATAAAAAATTAAATTGCAAAGCCCCGCGCAGTCTTTCGACTTCGCGGGGCTGGTGTTGACGTCGCCGTCAACCGTAAAGTTCACAGTGAATAGATATCGGATCCTGGCCGGCTATTGTGGTCTGCCCGACAAAAAACAGACTTTCCTGGTTACGTTCATTTGAAACGCGAAACACCGGCATGCCACTAGCCATTGCCCTTTGAACAAAGGCGAAGTTAGGATCAATTATTTCAGATTCAACGGGAACCTGAGCCATCATTCCTGACATAATTCCTGTCTCCTCTCTAAAAAGTTCAGTCTCCTTTTTTATCAAATCAAAAAAATTTACTTTTGTCCACCAATCAATTCGGATATTTTTTCTATCACTCTACTTTTAGCCTCTTCAATTGTCCCAATAAAAAGCGCCCCGGCGGCCGCTGGATGCCCGCCGCCACCCAAAATCTCGGCCACTTTAGACACATCTAAAACTTTTGCATCTTTGGCTCGTAGAGAAACTCGGACCTGTCCTGGCTCTTTTTCCACTATTGTCACCGCAAACTCCCAATCTTTAACCATCAACAGTTCCGACGATAGTGATGCCCCCTCTGTTTCTTTAAAAGAGATATTATTTTTCTCTAAATCATCATAAGAAACCGCCAAGAGCGCTCCGCGACCACCAACAATCTCTTCCACTTTAGACAGCGCCAGCGCTTTGTACCGCAAAGTTCCTTTGGCCATAGTCCTATCTATATCTAAAACCATCTTTGGTGCATCTTTACTAAGGGCAAGCAATTTGGCCCCCACTTCTAGTGTTCGCACCCCATCCCCTTTTAAATATCTAAAGCCACTGGTATCAGTGTGTAAACCAACAAATAAATTAACCGCCATATCGTTGGAAATTTGGGCCCCCCACTCGACCAACAATTCATAAACAATTTGAGCCGTGGCTGGCGCTTCCGTATCAATTAAATTTATTTGCCCATAACCCACATTGGTTGCATGGTGGTCTATCACGACTGCCATCATACCAGCTGGAAATACCACTTCCCCTTTTTTGGAAATCATCCCCACCGACCCAGAATCCAAAATTAAAAATAAATCAAACTCGGCGGGATTAATGTCTAAATACGACTTGGATAAAATTTGCCCAAACCCCGGCAATACCGCCATAGTCTCTGACAATTCAGAATCACCACCGATAATCGTCGTCTTTTTACCTAGAGACTCACAATATTCAGCCAAGGCCAGCACCGACCCCGCCGAATCTGGGTCCGGGCTCGGGTGCAAGTGAAAAAGAATATTAGTTGCGTTATCAATCACCTGTTTTATTTCTCCTGCTTTAGATTTTAAATTTATTTCTTCCATAAATATAATCCTAGGGCCATTAAGGTTGCACCAACGGCGTTAAATACTAAATCAAGGCCAGTATTAAAATACCCACCCACGCCAGTGGCTGGAAAAACTAGTACCGCGGCAAACTCCACAATCTCATTAAGCGCCCCGAGGCCCATACCAGAGAGAAATATAACGAAAGATAAAAGCCCCTTACTACCCCGCCACCGCGGACTAATTATTTCAAACATTACGAGGGTGGCCACAGCAAAGCCGAAAGCGTGCACCACTTGATCAAATTTTAAAATATAAAATTCACCACCGCGATCCAGCAAGGGAAATATTTTCCAGGCATAAAGAACCGAGTCACCCACCGGCAGACTGCCCCCAGCCATATGCAAAAGCCCCCAAATAGACAGCCCCCAGATGGTGGTATTGGTTAGTTTGGTATATTTGATAGTACCCAAAACCAGTCCGAAAAAAAATATCATCATCACTATATACCAGAGAAATTCAAAATCACGGATTGAAATAAAATATAAACAAAAGGCCAAAAAATAAAGGGTAGAAAACAAAAGTGGCCATTTATATTTATAAATTATCTCTTTAGTCATATTGACGACAAATGGGACATAAATTTTTTAAAACACGGGCACTGGTAACCGCCAACACCCCAGTCAAAGCTAGTTGAATAGTCGGCAACCAACCAACTTCTAATAGCGGGATTAGTGGCATCACATTAGTATCAGCCCAACGACTAGTCTCCAGTGCCCAAACTTCCAACCCGATAGCCAGTGGTAGAGCTAATATAACCACAATAGCTAATTTCCGCCAAATCACGCGTCGCCCCAAAACAAAACGGGCTACCCCAGCCACCCACACCGCTATAAATTCGGGAATAATATGCGGTCTAAATTTTATTAATGTTGTTTTATCTATTTATAAGCCCTTGATATAAAACCTGCCAAACCACCAAACGTATTATAGCTTATTTAGTTATATTTATTTCAACCCCCGTTGCCTCCTCGAGGGGATAATTATCACTCAAAATATTTGATTTATTGTATAATTTAGAATATATAAATAAACCTGAATAAATTATGACTCTAAAACAAGGAGGAGGAAAGAAATGGATTGATCCTAATACAACCAGACTGGCCCGGGAAGCAGCCGCCCAAGCGGAAATAGCCAACCAAAGTGTAAGTGCTGAAACCCTAGCCCCAACCACTATAAAAAACCCTACTGAAACCACAGAAAAAGAAATTCCCGTCGAAAAACTTATTTCCAATAGCTTGGATAGTTTAGAATTTATAGCGAAAAAAATAGCTGAGATCAAAATCCCAGACCAACTCGACGAGGAATTCCACAACTCTCTGATTGATACCTATGTCGATTATGAGTCTGAATTAACCAAAAGTTTTGAAAAAATAAAAAATCTATTTTCCGAACATCCTTTAAATAGAGAGGAAAAATGGCGCTTGCTTGACACCCTCCGCCAAACCAAAAATGAGGTTGTTGGTATTGCTCTAAAATTAGAACTGGATATGGCAGAACAAGAAAATATCCTAAATATAAATCGTTTTATCAATGCCGAACAAAATAAAAATAAACCCCAAGCGCCAACAAACATACCAGCTCCTGAACCAGAACCAACCCCACCCACTGTTACAGCCTCGCCAGCTCCCATAGTTGAACCAGGGGTAGCCAACCCAAAACCTGACAATATAAATAATGAAAAACTTAGTCGCGAAGACCAATCGACAATTGATCGTTGGTATAGCGAAGTAGCAAAAGATCCAAACATAAAATTACAACGGACACCTAAAAAATCCAAACCCCGAAACAAGACTGAAAAAATTGATTACACAGAAACTGGCAAACTAAATGAGCAGGCCAGCGAACTTGAAGAACATTATAGTGACAACCCGATTGAAAATATTAATATAGATAATCCGGCAGAGGCTTCAGTTGGTTTAAATAATCCAGAATTAGTAGAAAAATTGCATTCGCCGGAAGCGCTAGAGCTTGACCATAAATTAGATTCTCTAAGAATAGAATTTGATAGTATTAAAACCACTGCAAATAATTTGAAACTACTGGAAAATATTTATGGACAACTCACTACCGTCGATGAACAAATTACTTTATCGGCTTTGGATTCAGGTGAAAAAGGATTACTAGACAACAAACTTTTTCCTCTACTGATGGACATAACTATCAGTATTAAAGAAAATGCCCCCGCTGAAATACCAATGCCAATAGAAGACCCAGAAACTACTTCTGCCTTACCGCCTGAATCAGAATCTGAAAATCGCCTAAAGGAAACAGAACGACTCCTTCAAGAGTTAGAAGATTGGAAAAAAATAGTCTTAGGCCCAGGCGAATATCCACCAATAGTTCATGAATATTTTGACGGAAAGGATTACTCACTAGGAGAAAATGACCCCCAAATTGTCGAGGCATTTGATCGTCTCCCCGCCCCCACCCAAGAAAAAATAGCCGTAGGGCTGTTTTATAGTGGTTTTAAGTTGAAAAAACTAAAAAGTGACATTATGGCTAGTTTGTTTGAAAAAAATGATGCCCCAAAAACTCCCAGCGAACTCCAAGCCGGCAGTACCTTTAGTCGACTGAAACATTTTATGGCTGAAAGTTACCGTGACGATAGTAGGCGGGCCAAAGCGGAGATGCGCGAAATTGCCCAGCTTAAAGAGCAAGGTGATAGCACGAGGTTACGCCACAAGATCGGCACCGTCTCCAACACCCTTGGTTTTATGATAAAAAGTGGTCGGGTTATTGCCGATGTCACCGGTATCTCCACCGTAAACCCTTTACGCTATGTTTTGGCAGGTAGTATGGCTATCGGTCGACTAGCTGGGGCCGGTAAAGAATCTACTCTCGCGGGCCAGAAGGCCCAAAAACGTTCTGGCTCTATTTTAAAAAATCCCGAAGCCAAAGAAACCGCTGCCGAATTTAAAACTCTTCATGAATTTGAAGCCGAAGCTTTTGCCTCACTCAAGGAACGTTTTAGTGTTGATAAAAATGAAAATAGTGATGATGTTAAAAAACGAGCTAATAGACTAAAGGAAATTAGAGCCAAAGTCCGCCAGCGTTTTGGTTCGGATAAAGGGGCCTTAAACAAAGCACGGCTATTTGTGCATGATTCCTTTCAAGCTTTAATCCAAGCCGACAATCGTCGCTTAGTCCAAACTATCGATGACAAATTAGAAGCAATCGAGGCCAACCAGAAACTAGCCCCCGAAAAAAAGGCGATCAAACGTCAAGCTATTCTTCGTAAATACAGTCGTCATATTAAGGATTTAGACCGCATGACCACTAAATATGCCCATGTCGATACTCTGGCTTATGGAGCCTCACGACTGGAAGGGGTAGCCGGTATGACCACTAAAGCCATGATGCTAGAAAGTTTGCTCATGCTTAGCTACAACTTTATGGATGAAATTTTTGATAAAAATGTTGATCTGGACCAGGAATCAGGTGACTCGGCCCAACCAGAAATAAATAGTGAAAATCCAGCCCCAGCCACCACCGCCAGTGACTTCACACCAGTTGAATATGTTGAAGCCACAGAAACTCCAACTATTACAACAGACCAAGAATATGTATCCCCCGATGCCATAGCTGAAGCACCACTAAATTTGCGAGAAAATATCCCGGCCGAAAATGTTTTTGCTCAAGGTCCAGTTAAATTTCCGCCACCAGTAGAACCAAAAGAATGGAAAGTACCAAAATTTACCCCCGAGGCTGACTCGCTGAACCCAATCAAGCCGCCCTATCGTCTGCCTGATACTCCAGAAATAGAGACCCGGCCAGATTTGTCCCTCTTAGAAAAAACTGGCGCCAAGGTAGATTTTATGGATGGCACGGGCCAAATACGGGTGGAATATGACATCAGTCGGGGTGGAGACTTTGCCACTTTAGACCAAACCTTGCGTCGCCTGGTGATGCAAGAATATAATTTTGACCCAACCGATAAGGTCTTGGGCACAATTGAAGCCGCGCAGTTAGAAAATACTTTGGCCAATGTCCGAGAAATATTTGAAGGTAAAACTATCGCCGGTATTAGTCCTAGCCAATTGGACACTGTCGCCAAATTTGAAAATGGGAAATTAATAATTACTGATTATGAAAAATTTTCTAGCACAATACTAAAACCCCTATTTGCCCGGGCCGCCGAAAATATTACCAGCGATTCACCAGCGGTAAAATTTGCCCAAGCCACTTCCACCGCCAATTGGCAAGAAATGTTGGACCAAAGATTTGATCCTGACCAGATGAAAGTGGCTGAAGATTTTGGTTCAAAAATAATTGGCAATCAATTAGAAATCGAACCCACGCCTGCCACCGCCCCGCTTGACAATATGATAGCCGAAAATGAAATAAAAATGAGCGCGGAAGGACCAGAACCTTTAATCCCCCAAACCCCAGCTGGTGGCCACGATGCTCAGTTTAATCGATATTCTTCTGATCGGATGTCGACTCAATTAAGCGACCGATTTAATGTCCCAAAACTGAAGGCCGACCAATTAGTCGAGCTAGGAGTTTCTGGGCGGATTAGTGGTGTGAACCCAGACGGTAGTATTGTCGCTAGTGGTAGTTTTGACCGTTTAACCAAACTATTTGCTGGCGAAAAGTTTGCCACTTTATTTGACCAGACTGGTAAAATCGATAAATCCCAAATCGAGATATTTACCAGTCTAGACAAACAAAATGTGGCCCCCGAAGTTATAAAACAAGCGATGGATTTTACTGACCGGATTGGCTGGGAACCAAACAAAGAACTGGCCTTGGCCCAGGCCCTCGCTTTTCCCAATGAAACCAAATATTGGCAAAGTGCCTTTGGTGCCGACCTTGTCCCCGACCGCCCCAGAGTTTTTCAAATCACTAAAAGTGGCGATTTATTACTAAAAGAAATTAGTGGTCTAAAGGGTTCACTAAATATAGACCCTACTAACCAAAAAATAATGCTAACCAGATTATTTAGTGCCGATGACCAGCCCCTAACCGAGCAAGGATATTTCTTTAGTTTTAAAAACCAAAGTTTTGCCAAGGCCCTAGAGGGGGCAAGGGCGGTGATAAAAAAGGCTAAAAGCTAACCCGCCCTAGCTTGGCTTTAAATTCTATTTCATTTCTAAGTCACTTCGGCTATACTCGTCTTTATGACTATCGAAATACTCATCGCCTCGGCTTTTATTATGCTCGCCTCCCTGGCGGGGGTTATTTTTGTCTGGCTGAAATTAGATAATTTGGTTAAAAACAATTTGGTCTATCTCGCGACTTTTTCAATTGGTATTTTTGCGGTTATTACCTATTCCTTGTTTGAAGAAACCAAACATCTAGGACTTAATCTAGTGGAACTAATATCTTTAGTGGTCGCCAGTTTCGCGATTTTAGAACTGGCTAGCCACCTTATCCCCGAGGCCCACCATCACCACGAAATCGAACACAGCCACACTCACAACCAAGTCGATGCCAGACGCATGATTTTAAGCGACGCTATTCACAACATTGGCGATGGCTTATTACTCGTTCCCGCTTTTCTGGCTAGCCCCCTCTTTGGCTTTTCAGCCACTTTGGGTATTTTTCTGCATGAGGTCGTCCAAGGAATATCCGAATTTTTTGTGATGCGCGAAGCGGGATTGGGGGCTAAAAAAGCCCTTTTCATAAACTTATTTACCTCCAGCACTATTTTAATTGGCGTCGTCTTAAGTTTATATTTAGCTAGTACCGAAAAGCTTATCGCCCCCCTAGTGGCCCTGTCGGCTGGCGGTTTTTTCTATGTGATTGTCCGCGACCTTATTCCTCACACCACTAAAAATATTCGACGCCACGGCAATACCAAGTGGCATATTTTAGCCCTAGCTTGTGGGCTAGCTTTAATGATCGGCTTCAATACCATCTTTCCCCACTAATAAATTAATAGTAACAGTGTAAAAACTATCGAGGTGTAGTTTGTTTTTTAAGTTCTTTAAGGGCAACCAGGTGAGTCCGGACATTAAAACACGAATGGTAACTTTGAGTTGATATATTTTTTACCTGCTCCTCTAACAATACAATAGCCCGATCAAGAGTAACCCAGTCTATTTGTATTCCCTGTTCATCTTCTTGAGTAGTAGTCGGTACACCTTTGTCGCCCAATACTGTCGCTAAGAAAAAATGGGTTTCTTGGTGACGGCCAATTTTCGCCCGATATTCTTCAGTCACACCAATCTCTCTTTCAATCTTTACATCACAACCCATCTCCTCCTTAGCTTCGCGCCAGACCGCTTCCTCAAATGTCTCACCTTCCTCCACACCTCCGCCCGGCAAAAGTCGGTATTTAGTTCCAACTAAAGCTAGTTGCCCAGCACCATCAAAAGCAACAATTTTTACCGCCAGTCGCAGTTCATAGGTAATATCAACATCCAACTCAAAGTCAGGAAAAATTTGTTTGTCGGTTAAAACCAATAATGGTTTCATTTTATTCTGTTGTCTTGCCATCAAAATCTGGGCTGTCGGCAATGGCTTCGGCTTTAGTGGCGCGGACTACACCGTCTTGGTGATGCGAGGGGGCGTAAATAGTGTAAAGTTTTAAATCTTGGTCAAGCGAGGTGTTAATTACATTGTGCTCGGCGCCAGAGGGGACAATCACTGCGTCCCCATCCGCTACTTCGTATTCATTGCCATTTATTAATACCTTTCCCTCGCCGGCATCAAAGCGAAAAAACTGGTCATTGTCCTCGTGAGTCTCCATTCCAATATCCTCGCCCGGCTTTAGTGACATTAGCACCAGTTGCATATGCTCCCCAGTGTAAACCACGTGGCGAAAATCGTTATTAGCAATAGTTAGATTCTCAATATTTTCTTTGTAACCTTTTTTCATATTTTTTTAGATAAGATTAATAACATAAGACATTATAGCAAATCCCGCGCGCCATAGGCGCGCGGGCCGAGGTGTACTTTTTCAACCAAAAGAAAAAGCCCCGCCAGACCGGATGACGAAGCTTTTAAACTCTTTTCTTCTTTCAGCGCTGAAAGCTGTCCGTAAACAGCTTTATGGAAAAACTAAGGAGATCGGCCAGGCCTTCTTCTTCCCTTTGTGAACTACTGGAGACAAAAGCCAGAGCCGGCAAGAGCTGTTCGCGAAAAAAGGAATTTGCTGCTGAAATACAATCGGCGGCCGGCGGAGAAAGCAAATTATCCCTCAATTCGATGCCCGGCTTCGTCCTCAGATGATCAAGAATAGCAAGACTGAGGTAAAACCCCATCATTCGCCCCGAAACATCATAGGCCGTCATATAACCAAACACCTTTTCCTCCAACTTTTTTTTGATGTTATCTGGCTGTTCTTCACTCACAAAATCACCTCCCTCCATAAGGATTGTCCAGTCTAGTGGTATTTCTAACACAACCGGCAGTAAAAACCAACATTTACTCAAACTCCACCGCAAAGGGATACATCCCCATAGCGCAAGTACCAGCGAGTGTTCCCACCGTCGAAGTCCCAATATTTATTTCCGTCTGTCCGGTATAGGGTAAATTTTTACTAATTCTTAAACTAGGAATAATCACCGAGGCCGAGCAGTCAAAAGTATTGGCGGTATTAAACCGTAAAACTGTCGGGAGCCCGGCTTTAGCAGCAGAGACTCGGGGTTGGAAACCACCACGGGCTGAAATATCAACATATTGCACCCCAGCCACCACTGTTACATTATCACGCGAAGCGGTATCTCGCGTTGGCTTACCATCAGAAAAAGCCAGCGCCCACCCGATAAGTATGGCGACCACCACAATTGATATCGCGACCGGAATTTTATTCATAGACAAAAAAATTAAAAATTAAACACTGGCGCAATCCACCCCATAATTACCAGACTATTGATCAGATTAAACAAGCCAAACATTATCACCACCAGACCCGCCGTCTTAAAGAATATACCGGCCAGACGATGTTTAGCCAAGCTTAGTGAACCAAAAGACAAAAGCGCGAGCACCGGCAAAGTCCCCAGCGCAAAAGCGAGCATGGTACCCGCCCCCGTGAGGAAACTACCCGTCGACAAAGTATAAAGTTGCATGGCTTGGGTAAAACCACAAGGTAAAAAGAAAGTCACCCCGCCGGCTAAAAGCGGTGTCAGAGAGTGACGGGCTTTAGCAAAATTCCCCGCTTTAGCCGTAAAAACTTTAGGCAAAGCTAGTTGCAACCGCCTTGCCCACGGGAAAATATCTAACAAATTTAAACCCAGACCCAACATTACCAAACCAATTACTACCCCCAACCCAAAAGTCATAGTAATACTTAATTTAAAGGTACTTCCAATCGCCCCGATTACTCCCCCTAAAACAAAGAAAGAAATGATTCGCCCCAAATGAAACAAGACTTGCGGGCGCCAAGCGTCTTTTCCTCGGGCCAAGTTGGCTGATAGAGATAGCACCAACCCACCCACGACCGCCATACAAGTAGACAGCGAAGCCACCACCCCAATCACAAACGCCGTACCATAAGACACCGAACCAGTAGACACCAAATTTATCAAGCCACTTTTTTGCAACAAGATAAATATGAGCGCCAGTAAAAATGTCAGCGGTATGGCGATTTTAAATTCACTCCAATTGACTGTTGGTTTAATCGGCTCAACCGATAGTGAATAACCGTGGGGTTTTATCACGGCTGACAAAGTATCAGCCGCCTCACTCATCGACTGCTCACCAAAATCGGCGGTCACGGCCACGGTATTGGCCGAGAGTGTCACCTTGACCGCCTTTACATTGGCCAGCTCTCCCAATTCGCCTTCAATCAAACCCGCGCACGAGGCACAATGTAAACCATGAGCGTGAAAAACAAATGTTTGTAAATTTTCTTCAGTCATAATTTTTTAAAGACGAATAGTTTTTAAACGAAGTGAATTGCCGACCACCGACACACTGGAAAAGGCCATCGCTAGCCCCGCAAAAATTGGCGACAACAGCCAACCCAAAATTGGGAAAAAGACCCCAGCCGCCAGCGGGATGCCGACCACATTGTAGGCAAAAGCCCAAAACAAATTTTGCTTGATCCCCCGCATCGTCAGCTTGGACAAACGAATCGCTTTAACCAGCTTGGAAATATCGCCATGCAAAAGCGTAATTCCCGCCGACTCAATGGCCACATCGGTACCGGTCGCCATCGCTATTCCCACATCAGCTTGAGCGAGCGCCGGCGCATCATTGACCCCGTCGCCAGCCATCGCCACCATGTGCCCGGCTTGTTGCAACTCCTTAATTTTAGCCAGCTTGTCTTGTGGTAAAACATTGGCCACCACTTCATCAATACCAACCAGTGATGCAATATACCGTCCCGCCTTCTCATCATCACCGGTCAGCATTACCACTTTTATTCCCAGCTTGTGTAAATTAGTAATGGCCGTTTTGGCTTCTGGTTTGACTTCATCGGCCACCGCCACCAAACCTAGTACACCCGTGCTGTCGGCCACAATCACCGGTGTCTTGCCTTGACTAGTGAGTAAATCAATAGTCGCTAAATCAAATTGAAACCCGGCCTCGGTCATTAATTTAACATTGCCGGCTAAATATTCCTTACCATTTATTATTCCTTTCAATCCTTTGCCCTCAAGCGCCTCAAAATTAGAAACCTCGGCTAGCTGGATGTTTTTTTCGGTGGCATAAGCCATTATGGCCCGCGCAATCGGGTGTTCAGATTTATTTTCCAAGGTTGCCAAAATCTGCAGCAAATTTTCCTCCGTGCCCGCTTGTAAATTTTTAATATCCGTCAGAGTGGGCTTGCCTTTGGTAATGGTGCCGGTTTTGTCTACCACCACCGTTGTCACTTTGTGTAATTTTTCCAAAGTCGCCGCGTCTTTAATCAAAATTCCCTCCTGCGCCCCTTTGCCCACCCCCACAATAATCGCGGTCGGGGTGGCGAGGCCCAACGCGCACGGGCAAGCAATCACCAAAATCCCCACAAAAGACACTAGGCCATAAGAAAGGGCTTGAGCAAAGCCTAAATATTGAGTCCCGACCACCAACCAGGTTAGCAAGGTAAGCACCGACAACCCCAAAACAATCGGTACAAACACACTGGAAATCTTATCAGCCAGCGCTTGGATGGGTGCTTTAGAGCCCTGCGCTTCGCCCACCATTTTTATAATTTGGGCAAGCAAAGTTTCCGCCCCCACCTTGGTGGCGCGGAAAGTAAAAGCGCCGGTGGTGTTGATTGTCCCCGCTACCACCATATCCCCCATTTTTTTCTGATTGGGCATGGGTTCACCGGTCACCATCGATTCATCGACAAAAGACTGCCCACTAACCACCTGGCCGTCCACCGGAATGCGTGCTCCCGGTTTTACCACTATCACATCACCGTGTTTTACCTCAGTGATGGGTATTTCTATCTCCTCGTTATCACGAATGACTAAAGCCGTTTTAGCTTGCAAGTTAAGCAGTTTTTCAATCGCGTCGCCCGTTTTTATTTTTGACCTTGCCTCCAAAAATTTGCCGAGGGCAATAAAGGCAATTACTACAATTGTCACATCGTAGTAGGTATAGGTAACATTGATAAATGGCGCGAGCGTCTCTTCAAACGCCGTCACCACAAAACTGTAAAGATAGGCGGCCATCGTGCCAATCCCGATCAGGGTGTCCATATTGGCTCGACCAAACCGGAGAAATCGGTAAACCCCAAGCAAATATGGCTTGCCGACGACAAACAACGCGTAGGTCGCAAACAAAGGCATCAGGTGATGAATAAATTCTTCCACCACCGGCGTCATGGCCGCCACCTGGCCATATTGAACCAAAATATCCCAAGTCATCACCACCACACTCATAATAGCTAGTGGAATAATCGACCAAAGCTTCATTTTCATATCTTGCAGTTCGGCCAGCTTGTCTTTTTTTGATTGATTAAGCCCCGTGTGCTCGGCGTGTTCGTCGGCCGACATGTTCATCTCTTCTGCTGTTTCTAAAACCAGCGAGTAACCAAGGGGTTCTATTTTTTTGGATAAATCAGCTGGCTGGATTTTTGTTTCGTCAAAATCTAGCTTGGCCGTTTCGGTGCCATAATTTACTTCGGCCGAGTGCACCCCCGCTTCTTTCTTAAAAGTTTTTTCAATACTGGCCGCGCACGACGCGCAGTGCATGCCTTTTATTTTGTAGGTATTGGTAGTCATATTACTTTCGTTTAAGGCGATAAACTTTCAGCACTTCCGCGGTCGCCTGTGGCACTTGGCCCTCTTGCATTTGGTGCGCCACACAAGTGGCTAAGTGCTGTTCCATCAAGGCGTCCTCCACCCCCGACAGGGCCCGCTTCACGGCCGAAGTTTGGGTAATAACATCCACACAGTACACGCCTTTCTTTATCATCTCTTGTAACCCCCGCACTTGCCCCTCGACAATTTTCAGCCGTCTAACTAATTTTTCATTAATCGATTTCATATTATTTTTCCAAATTTTTTCTTATTTTCTCATATTCTTCGTGAGTAATTTCACCTTTGGCATAACGTTCCTTTAAAGTCTCTAACGCTCGCCCGGTATCACGACTGTCATTGTGACTGGTCAATTTTTGCACTCCGACAAACAAAAGATAAATAAGCGCGCCCCAAAAAAGCATCATCAGTAACCCGCCAATAAGCATAGGTGGGTAAAAGAATGGACTGCCATAATTTCCAAAATAGTACATCATAAAAAATTAGGTTAATGGCTAATGTTTCCATTATACCCCCTAGGGGTATTAAGTCAAGCTAAGATTATCCACTTAATCAAAAGTAAATCCCCGCCAGCGCTATGCGCTGGCGGGGATTTACTAAACCGCCTATATCTTTTTAATTAAACCTAAAATCATGATTGCTCTAAACTTAGCAAAATCAACATATTGGTTAGCTTCAACTAATTTTATAGCTTCCCCTAAAGGCTTCCACACTATTTCCAGCCCTCTCTTTTGCTCGGACTTCGTTAGTTGTTGTTCACCTTTTTCACCATCTACCCTAGCGGTAAAAGCAAAAACCTTCTGCTTGAGCAGTTTGTCTTTCATATACTCAATCACAAAACCAATTTCACCAATCTCTTTTATTTTACAACCAGTTTCTTCGAGTGCCTCACGGTGAAGAGTCTCAAGGATTGTTTCCCCTTCTTCCAACCCACCACCGGGAAGATAATACCCACCGAAAAACCCCTCTATTGGTGGATAATACACCAAAGCAATATTGTCATCCTGGTCAAACAACACCACCTTCGCCGATTCGCGATAGTTTATGTGTGCCTCGTCGGGCAGTTGTTCCCGACTCGGGCCAATATCTTTTTCTCGGATTTCAACAATTAATTTCATTATTTATTATAAATCAATTTTTTCTCCTAATTTTAGTCCAACCGCTTCTAAATCTGGAAAAAACTCATTAAATGCCTCGTCCACTACCTCCACATCTTCTTTAATATTTTGTGTTTTAACTAAATCGGCAAAATATTTTTCACCAATTAGGTCTACTAATCTCTCTTTAGACCAATGCTCTATATTGTGGGCTCTTATTATATGTTCAATACCAATATGGATAATCTCGTGAATTATTACCCCCATTATTTTTTCCTTTGAAACTCGATTTATATTTACCACCACTTCTCCGGTCTCGGCATCATAACTTCCACCCATACCGTATTTGGTCAGAAAAATTGAATAACCAGCTAATAAATTAAAAGCTGAAAGATTTTTCAAGATTTCCAATCGCCCCGCCACCTTTTTCCATTCCTCATTAATATATTCAACAAATTGATTATAGTCATCTTTCGTAAATTCTCGTTCAACTGCTTGGGTAATTTCATCTTCTGTTGTTTCTTCGCCTACACCCTCTGGCAAAATATTAGCCAATTTTCCATAATTCTCCCGATACCAAGCTAGCTTACCTAAAGTATAATTTACCCGTTTTATTTCTTGGTCCAAACTAAAAGAAATATCTAGTTCAATTTTTCCCTCCCTATTTTCACGAGAATTTTCTGTTTCCATCCCCAAACTTTAGCAGGTTGGAGGGAGAAAGTCATTTTGTTATTTCTTTTAAAAAAGAAAACTCCCCGTGGCGGTCACCACAGAGAGTATCACCCAGCAAAGCTAGAAACGGCTACAGGCCCAAGGCCCGATCAGAAGCTTGAGCAGTGGCGCGGTCGTGCGCTGCCAGGAGACGGGTTGCATTGGTAGAGGAAATTTCCTCTTTCCTAAGGAGTTCCTCCACGATCTGCTCGACTGTCTCTGGCTGGACAAAAGAATCAGTCCAATTGAGACCCATATCTTTTTCCCCCCGCTCATTCACTATGAATCCATAGCGATAAGCCTTAGACCGATACCAGTAGAAAGCCAGACCTGGCTGATTTTCTTTGCCAACAGCCATCGCCTTTAACACAACCCTGCGCCCTCTAGTGGTGATGTCTTCTACTGACTCCACTCGCCATGTCTGCCAACCACCGGCGTCGGCTATTTTGTCTCCTTCTTTCAGCGCAAGAAATTGTTCACAAGTAATCAATGTTATCACCTCCTCTCTGTTTCTAGCTTGCGGTCTAGAATATTACTAACAAAATAAATTGAAATTGTACATTTGAGGTGCCCATCGGGAATCTTTCCTTACAGGAACGGTACAGGCTTCGCGTCTCACTTCGCCGAGCACTAATGATTCCCTTATTGGTGCTCGGCTCGTTGCGACAAGCTCAGCCTTTTCGATTCCCGAACGCACGTGAAGCAGTTCACGTGCTTGGTCGCCCACGCAAAAACCCGCTTGCGCGGGCTTTTTCGTGGGCGACCATCGGGAATCGAACCCGAATCGAAGGTTCCACAAACCTCAGTGTTAACCGTTACACCATGGTCGCCATATTTATATCCACCAACCACTATTTATACTGTGGTGGCTCCTCTGTTATACCAGACATATGGTTGGTAAGTCTAGCTAAAGCGTACAAAAGACTGGAAAGACGGTTGAGATAAGCGCGGGTATCGTCGGCAATTGGTCGAAAACCTTCCTCTTGTACGGCCACCACTCGCCTCTCGGCCCGACGCGCCAACGTGCGTGCAAAATCAAAATGAGCGGCCAGCTCGGTACCCCCAGAAATGAAAAAAGTAGTAATGGGTGGTAAAAGTTTTTCAATCTCGTTTATCGTTGTTTCCGTCTCGATCACTTTCTCGCGATTGATATGTTTATCCGCCCCCGCTAGCTCGGCCTGCACAATAAAAAGATTTTGCTGGGTTTGGTGGACCAACTCGTGCACTGGTATATTGTCGGGCGGTATTGAAAAGCCCGAACGAGATTTTTCTTTACAAATCCCCAAGAAAGAATTGATTTCGTCTAGCGTGCCCAACGCCTCGGCAATGGTCGAGCTTTTAGATACTCTTTGATCACAACCAAAAGTTTTGGTCGTTCCATTGTCTCCTTTGCCAGTAAATAGAGCCATAGGGTAATTTTACCGTAAAATAATTAAAAAGAAACCGCCCAGCACCAAAGGTGGTGCTGGGCAGGTACTGCAACAAAAAGATTATTTCACCCCCGGGAGACCAAGTTGGAGCCCGGGTCGGGGCAGAGCTTTGGCCGACTTCCTTGTTTGGCCACCCTTGCGTGGTTTGGGGCGCTTTGTCCCCGCCCCTTCTATGACCTGCCCAAACATCGGCGGGCGCCGATCCTTTGGCACCTCGCCCGCCAGACGATTAACAACATTGTTTATCGCCTGGGCCTCGCTGGTCGCCCAGGTCTCGCCCTTGAAAATATCCAGTCTGCCTTCCTTGGCATAGACTGCATATTTTTGTAAATCCTTGGCCAATTTTGACTCCTTTCTCCACCCTTACTAGGATAGGACAGAATCCGAAACCCCAAGTTCATCTACTTAATATTATACCATATCTGAAATAAAATGCAAATGGAAGGAGGACTCGGCTACAACTTTTGCCTAGCGAGAGGACTCTCCCCCTACGGGGGCGGGTACTTTTCGACCGAGGCACCTTTTTCAGGTGCTCGGTAACGAAAAGTCTTTCGACTCCTCTACGCAAGCCAAGCAGTTGGCTTGCTCTCGGGCACAAAAACAAAAACCACAAAAGTGGTTTTTGTTTTTGTGCCCGAGAGAGGAGTCGAACCTCCACGCCCTTGCGGGCACTACCACCTCAAGGTAGCCGGTCTACCAATTTCCGCACTCGGGCATTTGTACACAGGCTAATTGTATTTAAAATTAACCAAAAAACAAGCTGTCTTATGAGCTTGTTTTTTTTGATTTTAAATTATTCAGTTTTTGGTTCCTCTGTTGATTCTTCAGTTTGAGTTTCGGTTTCAACTGGTGTAACTTCTTCAGCTTTTACCTCTTCTACTTCTGCTGGTGTTTCTTCCGGCCCAGCAACCGCCTCTTCTTCAACATCGGTTCGCCCACCCAAAACCTGCTTCATGCGCCGGCGAATTTCTTTGGCGGCTTTGTCGCGAATATAGTAAAGCTTGGAGCGACGGACTTTGGACTTTCTTACAATCTCAATCTTATCAATCATAGGTGAATAAAGGGGAAAAGTCTTTTCCATCCCCACCCCCGAGGCCACTTTACGCACCGTGAAAGTAGCACCGGCTTCGGAGCCATGTTTGCGGGCAATAATCAGCCCCTCAAAAATCTGAATGCGGGTTTTACCCTTTTCTTGAATCTTTTGGTGCACTCGCACAGTATTACCAGAGGCAATCTCTAGCTTTTGGCGCTTAGCCATATCAACCGGCGAGACTTTAAATATAGTTGCTTGCATAACGGGGGTAGTCTAGCACGACAAACGGAGGTTATCAAGAGTGGTTTTTATATCATCAGGTAGAGGGGCCTCAAACTCTTTTATCGATCCCCCTGGCAGAGCAATCTTAAGCCGTAGAGCGTGTAGAGCCTGCCTGGCCAAGCTAGGCGGACAAACCTTACCCTTGGCATATAAATGGTCACAAACTATCGGATGTTGTAGGGCTTTAAAATGGGTGCGGAGCTGGTGGGTCCGGCCGGTTTTCGGTTTAGCTTCAACATAAGAATAATCACCAATTGTTTCTAAAACCCGAAACACTGTCACCGCCTCACGCAGATTACTGGCCGCTTTTTTACTTGCCACCCGCACGCGTGGATCTCTTAAACTTCGGCCAATCGGCAAATCTATCGTCTGCTCTTTGTCCGGATCAGCAAACTGGCCATATAAAATAGCGTGGTAAGTCTTTTCGGCTCGGCGATTTTGAAACTGGTCTTTGAGCCACAAGAAAGCTGGCTGATTTAAAGCAATAATCATTACCCCACTCGTATCACGATCCAGTCGATGGACAATACCGGGTCGAGCGATAATCCGCCCGTCGGGCAAAGTCATGGGTTCCCCGACTTCCACTGCTTGGGGAAACTGTCCCGCTACCCAGTCGGCCAAAGTCAGCTCAGCTTTGTGGCCGTCAGAATGCACCGCCAGGCCAGCGGGCTTGTTGATGACCAGCACATCTTGGTCTTGATAAATAATTTCCGGTTGGAAGTTCATAAGAGTACTGTAACAAATAAAAGAATTGAAAGAAAAACCGCGTGAGCGGTTTTTCTTTTCTTGTGGGCGATAGAGGACTTGAACCTCTGACCTTCGCTGTGTAAAAGCGCTGCTCTACCAACTGAGCTAATCGCCCATCAATGGCAAAACTTTAGCACATTTTTGGTCTTTTTCAAGTAAAACCCACCCGAGACACGGCCGTGTCTCGGGTGGGTTTTAAAAATCTAATAAAATCTAAAACCATCCCATCATCGGCCCGCCCATCATTTTCCAGCCCCGCCCACCAGTCTTTTCAGCCTTATCTTTTATTTTATCTGTTGCTTTTTGCATAAACTCCAAACGTTTGTTGGCTTGAGTTTGGGTAATCACCCCCTTGTCTACTAAAGCCTGTAGGTGTGCTTTCATATCAACCAACCTCTGCGCTTTCATTTTGTCACGCAGGGTGTTTAGATCTATACCTTTCTCATCGGCCAGTTCTTTAATTGTTTTACCTTCAGCCCACGCTTCTTTTATGTCCGACACTTCCAAACCTAAGACTTTGGCCTGGCTAGCAAACATCTCTTGTAGTCGGTCCGCCGCTTCGGTTGGATCAACATTTTTACCCCCTAGCCCAAAACCAAAACCTTGAGCCGCGGCTGTGTCAGCTCCTAAAATAAACAGAGCCAAAGCGGGCATCAAACTATAAGCCAACCATTTTTTGTGTTTCATTTTTTTAATTAAATTAATTTTAATATTTAAGACGCTCGCGCTAAGCGTCCAGACACCTCCGGCATCTAATTTAGTATTACAAACCGGTTTAGTCTTTTATTTCAAATCTTTGCTCCATCATTTGCCGTCTCATAGCTGGACGCGAAAAATCTGGCAAATCGTCTGGGGGCACTAGGACCGCCCTCGCTTCTATAACCTCACCATCAGTGTCACCCAACACAATTACCCGCTCCCCAACCTCTATTTCTTCCCCCGTCGGTATCATCAGACGAGTCGCCGGTAAAATCACCACTTCAAATTTTTTAGCAGTTTTATTTTCCCGCAACCAAAAGCCTGTTTCTTCTAGTTTTTCCACTTGACCACGATGGTGGCCCACAATCGGCATCATATCGTAGTCACGATAAATTGGCGTAAATATTGGCAACCGATTGTCCACCGCTCGGCGGTATAACCTGGCATGTACTTCCATTTGTTCGGCGAGCACACTGCCTCCAATCACCAATATAATTACTCCTAATAGTGAGTATAAAGCTGGTCGCCGGTAAGCAAAGCGGAAATGCCCTACTGTGATTTCTAAAATAATAATCGCCAAAACTGCCAGCAAAATAAGTAACCACGGTAAAGAATTGAGCACTAGACCCACCCCCCACCAGCCCAGGTTTGGCGCCCCCAAGATGCCATTAGACCGCAGAATAAAAGAAATAAGACTGACCGCATACAAGGCAAAGAGAAAGAGAAAAATCACCATCGCCACCACCAACCCACTCTTGGCCATAAAAAAGAGTTTGGGTTTAGTTTTGATCTCGGCCAGATTTATTTTGGCTACAATCACCTCGGCAATATTTAGTGGTGTTTTTGGGTTGTTATTATTCATAAGCTTTTAATTATTAATATTATGCAGTTTTTTCTTTAGTAAATCGCGCCCGCGCATAAGACGCACCCCCACAGTTGCCACCGGGATAGCGAGCACATCAGCAATCGCCTCATAATCCAGTTCCTCAAAATAAAAAAGGAGCAACGGTTCCCGATATTTTGGGGGCAAATCTTGGACCGATGAATCAACTAATCTTTTTATTTCCTCAGTTTCGGCCAAATCAGATGCTTTTAAACTATCAGAGAGTTTAGGTAAAAGGACATCGTATTCAAAAAAGGAAAACGGGATGGATTTTTTCTTCCGTAAAGCATTAACAAATTCATTGTGGGCAATGCGATAGAGCCACGGCGAAAATCTTTTACCGACATCAAAACTATTGATATTGATATAGGCCTTGATAAAAACATCTTGGACCAAGTCGTCGATTGCATCGCTGTCGGCAACAAATTTTCGCGCATAGCGGCCAATCTTTTTTTCAAAACGGCGAACTAGCTCGCCATAGGCGTCTTTATTGCCGCCTTGAGTTTCTAACGCCAAAGCTTCGTCGGATAGGCCATCATATGTGGGCATGTCTTACTATAATACACCTATCTAAAGAAAATATTTCGGGTGCCCCCGCCAGGAATCGAACCCCCATCTCGGGCTTACCTGCCCGCCATGCCTTTATTTAATTGTGCCTCTGGGGGGAATCGAACCCACATAACCGGCTTAGAAGTCCGGTGTTCTATCCATTGAACTACAGAGGCATGCTTTGGCAGGCGGGGAAGTCCGCAGTTATATCCATTTAACTACAGGGGCAATCGTCTATTAGATTAGCCCAATTTAGACCGATTTTCAATCTAAAGTAGATACAAAAGTAATATTCCACCGACAATGGCTACCGCCACCAGCAGACTGAAAATATTAAAATATTTATAGATTGTCTCACCCATAAGATGCCCAAACATTTTCATTAAATAACCAACGATAAAAAATCTTAACCCCCGACCGATAATGGAAGCGAAAATAAAAGTTAAAAAATTAATTTTGAAAAACCCAGCCGAAATAGTGAAAACTTTATAAGGTATAGGCGTGAAGGCCGCAACAAAAATAGACCAGAAAGCATTATCCGCATACAGCTCGCCCACCTTTTGCATTTCGTCTTGTAAATGATAAAACGCAATAATTTTTACCCCCACCAGATCAAAGAAAAAGTGGCCGATAAAATACCCTGCCACACCGCCAGCCACCGAACCGAGAGTGGTGACCAAAGCGTAATACGCCCAACGCCGGCTAGCGGTCAATATAGCTACCAGCATTACATCTGGCGGGATGGGAAAAAATGAACTTTCAGTAAAAGACAACGCCCCCAACCACCACGATGTAGATTTTTCATCGGCATGGACCACCGACCATTGGCGGATAGAGTCGCTCCAACTATTTTTTTGTTTCCTTTCTTCACTATTTATTTCCGTCATTTTGTTGTCTATCAATATAACTTTTTAAAATTAGGGCGGCGGCCCGGGCATCGGTCAGCTCATCCCGCCCAATATCCCGTTCCGCTTCTTTGGTAGTCAACACTTCCAATTCAAAGGCAATGGGCAATCCGGTCGCTTCACCTAGTGTCTTGGCAAACTTTTCCGCCTCGGCTTGAACCGCATTTGGTGTCCCCTCATAGTTTAGCGATTTACCAATTACAATTTTAGTAATTTCCTCCTGATGACAAATAGCCACCACGGTTTTCAGTGTCTTCTGATTGGTCGCAATCACGGAATATGGTGAGGCAAAACGCCCCCGCTCGTCGGACAAAGCCAAGCCAATTTTTTTCGTCCCATAGTCAATTCCCAACATTCGCATAAAAAGATGATAGCATATTTTGTTGATTTTAAGAGGTTTTTTGCTATGATAGCCCTATGGAACAGTCCATTTCATTTTTAACCGCTGGTTTTATTTGGTCAGCAATTTTAATGTTGGTCATTTGGTCGGTAGTGTGGAAAGCGGTAGCGTTGTGGCATGCCGCCAAACGTGGGGAGAAAATTTGGTTTATTGCTTTAATGTTTATCAACACCGCTGGTCTGTTGGAAATAATTTATCTCGCTTTAGTGGCCAAAATCTGGAGCCAGAAAATTATTCCAGTCGTGCCACCAAGCCCAACGGCACCAGTCGCCCCTACTTCGGCCCCCGCCACTCCAGTAACAACACCGGCCCCTACCACCCCAGCACCAGTCCCAGAAGTATCACAAAGTAATCTGACAAATCAATAACCCGCTTCCACGCGGGCACCTGGAGGGGTGGCAGAGTGGTTGATCGCACCGGTCTTGCCCGCCCAAGGCGGGTCCGCCTTGGGCGGAAAAACTTATGTTCTATTATGTATATATTCTAAAAAGCCAAACCACTGGTAAATTATACAAGGGATCTTGCGGTGATTTACCTGAAAGAATTAGGCAACACAATAGCGAAAAAGTAACAAGCACCAAAGCTGGACGACCTTGGAAATTGGTTTATTACGAAGCATTTGAAACCAAGACCTCTGCCCGAAAAGAAGAATTGTTTTTAAAAAGTGGTAAAGGTCGAGAAAGAATAAAGTGGCTAGGTCTGTAAAAATCTGATACTTTAGAATTAAATTGTCTTTCGTGCGGAGGGGTGGCAGAGAGGCCGATCGCGCTTGTCTTGAAAACAAGAGTCTCGGTAACGGGACCGTGGGTTCGAATCCCACCCCCTCCGCACGGAAGATAATTGTGTCTTGCCCGCCCGAGGCGGGTCCGCCTCGGGCGGAAAAACCGCCAGGCCGCAAGGGCATCGAGAGTTCGAATCTCTCCCCCTCCGCCTTCGGTTCGCCGAAGCGAACCTACGGCGTGACAAAGTCCGCCAAGGTTTGCAAAAGCGACAAAAAAGTTTATGTATTACATTTATAGTTTAAAATGTACAGACATATATTATGTTGGTTTTAAACAATAAACTTTTGAAATAAATATGACGAAGACCGAATATAAAAATCGAAAATATACTATTGAACCATACAATCCCGAATGGAAAAAACAATTTGAAACCGAGGCAGAATCTCTGCATCCAATTTTTCAAAACGAAGCTATTTCGATCGAACACATCGGCAGTACTGCTGTCCCTAGACTTGCCGGAAAACCAACAATTGACATACTTGTTACTGTTGAAAAAATCGAAATTGCTGATGAGCTATCAAAAAAAATAGAGGGTATTGGTTATAAATCTCTCGGTGACTATATCAATAAAGGTTCGCGTCTATTTGTTAAAGAAGCGAATGACACACGACTTGTTAATCTGCACGTATTCGAGGCCGAACATCCTCATGTTAAAGACATGTTAGATTTGAGAAATTATTTTCGTACTCATCCTGAAATAGTGGAAGAATACAGTAATCTCAAATTTGAACTAACTAAAAAATATTCCAATGACTACGAACTTTATCGAAAATACAAAGATGAGTGGATGAGAAAACTGATGAATAAGGTTAAAAATCATTTTAAATTAAGAGTAATGCTTGGAAAACTAGTCTCGATTGAAAACGAG
This sequence comes from Candidatus Vogelbacteria bacterium RIFOXYD1_FULL_44_32, assembly GCA_001823065.1. GTDB lineage: Bacteria > Patescibacteriota > Minisyncoccia > Phycocordibacterales > XYD1-FULL-46-19 > XYD1-FULL-44-32. The sequence goes on along the minus strand of MHTJ01000002.1, from coordinate 157,452 downwards.
GAAAATTGGTGGCGCATAGAATTATTTGAAAAAAATACCCGGGCGTTGCTTCCACCAGAACTTGAAATAATTGCACCTCCACCAAAGGAAGATCAAAATTACAACTGTTTTGTATATGTGTTGGCTCTTCAAAATGATCAGCGATTTTTAGGAAATGCTGGATGGAAATTTACGCGAAATCTCGGATTGGTTTTTGATGAAATGATTTCTGAAGATATTTTGGAATATAGGAATATTCCGAAAGCAGGAGATATGGTTTTATATCGTGCACACGATGGGACAATCAGTCATGTTGGTCTTATGGAAAATAAAAAAAATGTTATTTCTAAATGGTCATGGGGACCATTATTAAAACACAAAATTTTTGATGTTCCAGATCATTATGGTAACGAAGTTGAGTTCTATATAATACCGGAAGAAACAAAAAACTTTGTAATTGCAAAGTACATCAGTAGTGGTTTGTAAGGGAAGCACCACGCCGTTTTATAATATCTCTTAAAAACGGCGTAATATTTACATTTTGCTAAAATAAGTTAACCTGAAAATAATTTTTACCTCATGCGAGACACCAAAGCCGCATTTCACTGGATTATTGATATTATCGAACGCCACAAAATTACCTACAAAATCTCCGGCGGTTTTGCGGCCCAAGTACTTAATAGGACCTAAGGTGTTTTAATTATAATTAATTAGGACCACCGAATTAATCCTATGATCGCTGAGATGATATAGAAAAATTGCAAGGCAAGGAAAGCCCACCGTCGGTCTATTACCGCCCAACCGGCAAACAACAAAGCTGAAATGAGAAGAAGCAAAAAACCAAGTATCTCATTACCCGTATTGGATGCAATCAGTAGTGAATATACTATTGCTAAACCAGATCCTGTAAATTCAAATATTTTTGTCCATTTATTTTTATCCATAAGATAATTTAATCTTACCCTTATCGGGTTAAATAAAATTTAAGCCCAAATTATTTATAATTTCTCTCCACCCACCCCTTCAACACCTCCACATCTTTTTTGAGATGTTCGGATTTTAGCACTACGATCGCCACTTCCCGCTCCTCCCCGGCCACTTTTATTTTAAACATAAACAAACCAGTATTTTTGGCTTCGTCTAGATAGCCCGACTTGCCGCCAATAAAATCGGCGCCTTTGGCAAACTCATTTTTATTTTCCATCTGTCTCACATCAAACCGCACTGGGCCAAAACTGGTGACTGCCTTACCTTTCGTAATATCCAAAATTGGTCGGCGGTTGTTTTTGATATAGCGCCCTAAAAGATACAAATCACGGGCGGTTGAGGTATTTTTAACATCAAATCCCGATACATCGGCGTAGCGAGTATCAGTCATAAACAGACGCTCGGCTTTTTCATTCATTAAATCAATCGTGGCCTCACGCCCCAAAAACCGCGCCACCACCTCGGCGGTATCATTGGAAGACTCAATTAAAAGCGGGTAGAAAAGCTCAACCACCCGAAAACTTTTTTCTAAATCGAGGCCCGCCGTATCACCAAAGGCCTCTAAATCTTTTGGTTCAATTTCAATATTCCGTCGCAGGTCAATGTGCTCAGCCACGACCACCGCTGTCATCAGCTTGGTAATAGAAGCAATGGGAAAAACTTTTGTACTATCTTGGTCCGCAATAATTTCACCCGAATCTAAATCGGCCACCAAAAAACTCTTGGCGCTGATATTAGGTAAAACTGTTTTGGCTCCGGACGGATAGACAAAATCATCAGCTGGTTTATCCACCGCGAGCACCGGCACATTTTGGTCAACCTGAGCAAAAAAGTTGGGGGCCTCACTATCGGCCAACTGAACACAACCCCCAGAAACATCGGCCCCAAGTTTACGCCCCGAGGCATAGTAGGGCTCACCGTGAATATAGTATTTGCCATAAAAATGGAGGGCGTTGGGCATATAGGCCTCAGCACTAGCGGAAAAGGCCCGCTCACTTTTGTCTAATACATTATAAAGTCCGGCGGGCGTCCCACCCCAGCCCTGCGGGTCACCCAAAGCACGAACTGAAGTAGTGGCCACCAGGGCTCCCCCCTCGTATAGTTCGATATTTTTGGCGAAAAAATTGACTACTACAAATTTTTCACCCGAAGACAGCAAATTATCTTTTGCAATAACAAATGGGCGGATAAACTTTTGACTATCGTCGTTGGCACTCATCACAGGAGCGGGAGGCGCAACAATCTCTGCTTCGACTGGCGTGATGGCCTGATTTAAAGTCGAGGCACTAGCAGAATTGGGCCCTTGGGCATAGAAAAAAGTAGTGGCCAATTGCCACTCGGGTGCCAATTTAGCCATATTAGCCACCAAAATAACCGCCCCTGCGGATATTGCTCCCGAAAAAGCGATAAATAATGCTAGTTTTTCTAACCAACGCATAAACTTTCAATTTTTGGTGGACAAATCACAGTGTTTATTATAGCAAAATATATCTTATCGCCAATTTTAATTGCGACAGGGTAAATCCATTGATACAATATAAGTAATGACTGAAAATATTTCTCCTTTAAGTGCTGGACCTAGTGACATTCTTTTGGCATGGCAAGATTTTGAATATTCACCGACGGAAAAAACCAGTGATTGGTTTTGGGTCGTTGGCTTGGTTGGCTTGACCAGCGTTATTATCGCTTTTATTTTTAAAAATTTTTTGTTCGCCATCGTGCTTTTGATTAGTACTTTTACTTTAATGCTGTTTGGGGCCCGTGAACCTGAGATGGTGAATTTTGAAATAACTAAGCGCGGGCTAAAAGCCAAAAACAATCTCTACCCATTTAATTCCCTCGAGTCTTTCGCTGTCAGAGACCACGAAACCCCCCATAAATTAATGATTGAATCTAGTCGCTTATTCTTACCCCATATTGTTATGCCTTTAGGTGACACTGATCCGGAAAAAGTCCGGGCCATACTTAGTCGCTTTCTGCCCGAAGTTCCTTTCGAGGAATCCCTCATAGACGAGCTGGCTGAACGCTTGGGTTTTTAATCTAAATGTGCTACTTTTTTCTTGTGCTTTAATGAACTGCTCCCGTAGTTCAACGGATAGAATGCAAGCTTGCGGAGCTTGTGATGCAGGTTCGATTCCTGCCGGGGGCACACGAATGCAATGAGTGTGTCTACCCGGCAGGAATCGAACTCGAAAGGGGTCGGGAAAACTGTAGTTTTCTCGTGGAGGAAGGCAGAGCGAAGCTCGTTGGAAAACCGAGGGTTTCCAAAGGGTGAGATAGCTAAGCGTCCTGCCGGGGGCACACGAAGCAGAGCGGAGTGTGCCCCCGGAGCGAGCAAACTGCTTTGCTCGCGTCAGGAATCGAAAAGGCTGAACTTATCGTAATAAGCTGTATTCAGCGAAATGAGATGTGAAGCCTGTACTGTTCCCGTAGGAAAAGATCCCTGCCGGTAAGAACTGTTTGTCTCACTTCACCCGACCTACCGGCAGGTAGGAAATCAAACAGTGGAAAGCTTAATGAGGATAAATACACTAAATCCTAATAAATTTCCAAAATTTTGATTAATAATTTATAATTAAAACATGTCATTTGAATCAATACCAGAAGAGACATCCGCTTTAGAACAATCGCCGTTCAAGGATGTCTACTTCCAGACAATTAAAAATAGGGTTGAAAGACTTCAAGAACAAGGCGAATTACCAGAAGAATATGTCAAAGGAGTTCTCGAAAGAGCAGGATATGTGGAAGGTCCTTTTGAAAATGAAGGAGATGCTGAAGAAAAAGGACGAGAATTTTTGAGCGCTGTCGAACCAATAGCTGAATTTATGCGTGGGCTAAATAACGCTGAAACACATCTTCTCAATTTCTCTGGAGACATCAACATCGCGATGGAAACCCTGGAAACAAAAGTTGATATCAGCGAAGAAAAGAAAATAAAGATATCAGACGATTTGCAAGCTATTCGAAACCAGGTAGACAACTATTTAAACAAGATAAAAGCCGCTCGGGCGCAGATAGTATAAAAAATACCCAAAAACCGCAAAACCTGCCTACTGGCAGGCGAGAGCCCCACTGTACCTTTCTGTAACTTTAACAGAGTGGGGTCAGTCAAATTCCCCCCTTTTACAAATAAATGCCCTCCATTGAAAAATTTGTTATTACTTTTTTTGTTAGCAGTCTAACTGTTTTTATTTTAGTATTTGGTTTTTCCGTATATTATTCAAATATCCAAATTGAAAAACCAGCAACAAAAATAGCTGAGGAATTTAGTACTGAAATTTCCGGAAAAACCATTATCGATGAAAAAGTTGCAAGAGAACAATCTGTTCAAACTAAAAATATCATCGCTGTTAAGCAACCAGCCCCACAAAATAATGTGGCCGAAGTAAAGCAAATATCTGGCCTACCCTTTATCACCCAAGCCCCCCTTGGTGAATGGGCTGATTTGAAACAAAAGTACGGCTGTGAAGAAGCGCTGATGCTTATGGCTTGGGGTTGGATAACCAGCACCCCAATTTCCTCTCCCACTATCGCGCGAGATAAAATATTAGCCTTGGTTGATTGGCAGAAAAAAAATTACGACTTTTTTTATGATACTTCTGTGTCCGACACCGCAAAAATATTTAAGGGGTATTTTAAATATAATAATGTCAAAATAATTAGAGAAGCAACGATTGGTGATATAAAAAACGCTATTGATAGCAACCAGATAGTATTTATACCGCTTGATGGCCGAAAATTAAACAACCCACGCTTCAAACCCCCCGGACCAATACACCATATGATTATAATTAAGGGCTACGATGAAACAAATAAAGAATTTATCACCAATGAACCGGGGACAATATATGGCAATAGTTTCAGATACAGTTACAATACCATCACAAATGCCTGGAGAGATTACCCGACTGGTTTAAACGAAGAAATAACTGATTATAAAAGGAATCTTTTAGTTATCAATAAATAAACCAATCTGTCAGCTATTTTTGAGTGGCTTTGCCAAGAGAAAATCGCAAAGGTATACTGTTCATGTAATGAAAGATTCCTGCCCTAAAGCACCCTGTAGGAAAAGATTTCTACTAAATTATTATTTAATAATTAAAATAAAATTATGAAACAACTTGATCCAAAAGCAGTCTGGTTTTTCTTTTTTAGTTCTGTTCTGCGTTGGTTCATACCGATAATATTTTTGAGTATTTGGGGCTCAGCATTTTTAGGTGGTTTTGACAACTTAAATAATAGCAGTGAGTTTTCGTTTGGCTTTCTGAATTGGTTGTGGGCTATTATTCCTGCCTTTCTAATCTTGTGTTTTGTTTGGGCTAAACTCACTTATCACTTTTATCGCTATGACCTCCTTGATAACGGATTTCGTAAAGAATCGGGTGTCATTTATAAAAAATATGTCACTGTTCCTTACGACCGAATTCAAAACGTTGACATCGACCGTGGCATCTTGGCTCGCATTCTTGGTCTTTCTGACCTCAATATCCAAACTGCTGGAGCGAGCGCAATAATGTCACGTTATGGAATAATGGGCGGTGGTGCGGAGGGAAGACTTCCTGCAGTTTCTATGGCAGTCGGCGAACAACTTCGAGATGAATTAATTCAACGCACCAGACAATCAAAAAATCAGGGGCTATAATTTAAAAGTCCTTTCACCAAAAAATCCGCTCACGCGGATTTTTTGGTTTCTATTTATTTAATTTCCTTCGCTTTCTTAATCGCGGCCGCTAGTCTCGATTTCTTCCGGTTGGCAGCATTTTTCTTTATTACCCCCCGCTTGGCTGCCTTGTCGATAGCTTGGTAGGCGGCCGCTAGACCTTTTTCTGCTTCGGCTGGGTTTTTAACCGTCAAAGATTTTCTAACTACTTTTACTGTATCACGCATATTTTTCTTGCGCTCTTCATTAAAAGCTCGTTTATTAACGCCTTTGCGTAGCTCCTTTTTAGCTGATTTAGTTATTGGCATAGGAGAAACGATACCGCATTTAGCTATAAATTGCAAGGGTTGACCGCGCCGTGTATCATAAAGTCATGATTGGCTACTTACAAGGCTCGCTAACATACAAAGACGATAAATCAGCGATTATTTCAGTCGGTGGAATAGGCTATATTGTGTATCTGCCAGCCCATACCCTAGCCCAAATCACCCTCGAGACTAAAATCACCCTTTGGACCCACCTGTCCGTCCGCGAAGACGCCCTCGACCTATTTGGTTTTACCGACCGCGAGGAATTGTCATATTTCAAACTCCTCATCGGTATTTCGGGTATTGGCCCCAAGTCGGCGCTGGCTATTTTATCGCTCGCTCCCCCTTCTACCCTGCGCCAGGCCGTGCTGTCGGGCAATACCGATTATCTGACCAAGGTTTCTGGCATTGGCCGCAAAAGTGCGGAAAAAATAATTATTGAATTGCGGGACAAACTGGGCGCACTCGAAACCAGCGAACTAATGCACGCCTCGGGCGACAATGATCTATTGGACGCGCTGTCAGCCCTTGGTTACCAACCGCGCGATATTCGCGACATTATTCACAAAATATCGGCCGAGGCCGACACCACCGACAAACGGATAAAAGAGGCCCTACGCCTACTCGGCAACCAACATTAATGTCCACCAACCAATTCACCATCAACGCTATTGAGGGGCCATTATATGATACCGAACTCTCTAGCCACAATGCCCATTTTGCCCAATCTAGTCTCTACCGAGATTGGCAAGAAAACCGCGGTCTAACCGTGGAACGATTTGTTATCAAAGAAAACGGTGCCCCGGCTCTTTTTTTTCAAATTATCACCGCCCCACTGATTGGAAACAAAAACCAGCTCCATATCCCCCACGGACCAATCCTTCTTACCAGCACCCCGAGCGAAGATTTGATTCGCGAATTTAAAAAACAATTAATAAGGATTGCCCAAGTTCGCCAAGCCGTTTTTGTCAGATTTAATCAAGATTTGAAATACCAAAACTTGTTTACCAAACATTTTTCTTTTACTCCCCCCGCTATTAAACATTCTGTTCTCACCCAACCACGTTTTGAGTGGGTGATGGACATTAGCCAAGATATTAACAATATTTTTGACTCACTACCCAAAGACACCCGCTACTCTATTCGCACCGCCGAAAAAAGAGGTGCGGAAACCCAAATTATTACCGAAAATTTTTTAGACCATCTAGACAACTTTTATAAACTATTAAATGAGACAGCCAAACGCAACCATTTTCAGCTTCACCCCAAATCCTATTATGAAAAAGTATTAATTGAAACCGAAAAAAGTCATGCTGGATTTTTGGTTGTCACCTCATTTGACAACGAACCGCTAGTTATCAACCTGTTAATTATCTTTGGCAACACCGCTCTGCATATCTTTGGTGGTTCGTCTGCTCAACATAAGGACAAACTGCCTTCATATCTTGCCCACTGGGCCGGAATAAACGAAGCCAAAAAACGTCTCGCCACCAAATATAGTTTTGGTGGAATATCCACACCAAATGACAAAAAAGAATCCTGGGCCGATTTAACTAATTTCAAAAAGAATTTCCCTGGCACCGAGGTCGACTTTGGCCCAAGCTATGACCTGCCAATCAAACGCTTGTGGTATTATCTCTACATATTTAGAAAGCTAATTCGACGCTAATGGGAAAAATCAAAAATATCATCAAAAAAATAGTTCCCACTTGGGTTTTTAGTATTTATCACTGGAAACTAGCCCTCCTTGGCGCCCTCATTTACCGCTTCCCCGCCCGCCATATCAAAGTAGTAGCGGTCACTGGCACCAAGGGCAAGTCGAGCACCACCGAGCTCGTGAGCGCGATTTTAGAAGAAGCTGGTTTTAAAACGGCCCTCGTTTCGACCGTGCGTTTCAAAATCGGCAACGAAAGCCGGCCAAACCGCCTAAAAATGACCACCCCGGGACGGTTTACCCTGCAAAAACTAATTCGGGAAGCCGTTGATGCCCATTGCGACTATATCGTTTTGGAAATCAGCTCCGAAGCCACCAAACAATTCCGCCACAAATTTATTGCCCTCGACGCTCTCTTGGTCACCAACCTCTCACCCGAGCATATTGAGTCGCACGGCTCTTTCGCCAAATATAAAGAAGCTAAACTAAAAATCGCGCATGCTTTAGCCACATCATGGAAACCCAATAAAGTTTTGGTCACCAATGGCGACGACCCAGCACTTGATGATTTTCGGAAAATAAATATTGCGACCAAGCTAGAGAGCCACCTCGCCGAGGCCGAGCCCCATGCCCTCCTTGTCGACGGCCTCTTTTTCACCTACGCTGGCCAAAAGATCCAGACCAAGCTCGTGGGTGAATTTAATCTTTACAATATTCTGCTCGCGATTACCTACGCCAAAAGTCAAAACATTGGTCCTGATAAAATAAAACAAGCCATAGAAAAATTTTCTGGTATCCCCGGCCGGCTGGAGCAAGTCACCCCCACCGACCCGACACTGGCCCGTCTCCAAGATTTTAAAGTCATTGTCGACTACGCCCACACGGCCGACTCGCTCCAAAAAGTTTACGAGATTTACAAAGACCATAAAATCATTGCCGTCTTGGGTGGCACCGGTGGTGGCCGCGACAGCGACCGCCGACAAATTATGGGCGGTCTCGCCGACAAATACGCCAGCCTAGTTATTATCACCGACGAAGACCCTTACGACGAAAACCCCGAACAAATTGCCACCCAAGTTGCATCTGGTGTCACCCACACCCCGAAAGAAATAATTATGGAGCGCCGGCTGGCGATTAGAAAAGCTATCGAGAAAGCCGAAACTGGCAGTGTCATTATCATCACCGGCAAAGGCACTGACCCATATATTATGCGGGCCAATGGCGCTAAAGAACCGTGGAGCGATGCGGAGGTGGCCCGTAGTGAATTAACTTCTTTCCTTCAACAAAAAGTCAAAGTGGACGAATGAACCAACACTGTTTGAAATACCTTGCACAGCGCGACGGCGCGAGCAGAGAAATTTTTCAGCAGAAAAATATTCGTGTATTTCAAACAGTATTGGCGAATGAGTAACAGCTAATAATTAGAACGAACATGCCTGAATTACCAGAGGTAGAAACTGTCTCCCGACAATTAAATAAAGCGATCAGTGGCAAGACTTTCAAGTCGGTGGTTGTTCACGTGCCTAAAATGGTCCTCCCACTTTCGGCCCAAGACTTTGCCCAAAATATTAGCAAGAAAAAAGTCTTGGGCGTATCCCGCCGAGCCAAGATTGTGGTCATTTCCCTCTCGGGTAAACACTTTTTCCTAGTTCACCTCAAGATGACCGGCCAGCTTATATTCGTTCCCAAAACTGGCAAAGCTGTAGTTGGCGGCCACCCCCAGCGTGACGGCGGCAGAAATCTGCCAAACAACTATACCCAGGCCGAGTTTAAATTTACCGACGGCTCTACCCTCTATTTCAACGACCTGCGCAAATTTGGCTGGCTCAAGTTAGTAACCGAGGCGGAAAAAAATATCATTTTGGACCCGCACGGAGCTGAACCTTTGGATAAAAAGTTTACCCTCAATATTTTTACCGAGCTTCTCACCAAGTATCCAAATCGGACTATCAAGCAAACCCTCTTCGACCAGCACCTCATCGCTGGTATGGGTAATATTTATATAGACGAAGCTAGCTTCCTCGCTAAAGTACTCCCCACTCGGAAAATTTTCAGTCTTTCAAAAAGTGAAATTGAAAAATTATATAAATCCATGCTCACCGTCCTAAAACTCTCCATCAAAATGAAAGGTACCTCGGCCCGCAATTATGTTACCTCAACGGGCGAGAAAGGTGGTTTTGTAAAATACTTAAATGTTTACGGCCGTGCCAATCTACCCTGCACAACCTGTGGCACTAAAATATCTAAAATAAAACACGCAGGACGCGGAACTCACTTTTGTGAGAAGTGTCAGAAGTAATTTAAACAAAAAAGTCGCGCCCGATCATAAAGACCAGACGCGACCAAAGAAACAAGACTAAACATTGACGTAGAACAAAATTGGAACACCCCCGACGCGCAACCGGCGCGTGGAGACCCGCACATACTTACCGTGCCAGGCCAGCACCACCGCAGTCCGCACCTCCTCCCCCTTCACCCGCGCCGCCTGATTCCAAAACCCGAATTCGCTACCCTCTTCTTCTGAAGAGGAAATGAATTCCGGGTTCTCCAACAAGAACTGTTCGCGATCTCCCTCCAGAATCTGAGTGGCGAGCCACCTAGACTCAAAAGATGAGACCGCTCCACCAGCAATGGAATTGACTTCCGATGAGGAGAGCGCATGCACTCTTCCTCCCGAAAGAGACTGTGCCATCTTGGACAGCTCATAGCAGTCCATGGTGGCCATGGCGCCGTCGATTTCTGGGGTGAGACCTCGGCTCTGGCCTCCGACCAGAGCTTCTTCAACCAATTCTTGAAGACGCTTATCTTCAGGAATTGGTTCCACTTTTTTGTTCATTCTTCTTTCTCCTTCAACCCGCCTACGCGAGTCTTTGTCTGGTACCCACACTACCTATCCTAGATTATACACTTTTCTATCTATTTTGTCAAGTGTTTTAGCCACCTTACAATACCCTTATTTTTTGGCCTATAATACTAATTTTGTCATCCAAATCTTGCTAAATTTGATTAATATTATATAGTCAACAAGGCCGTCACAAACCCATTTAGGAATTCCATCTGGGTTGGCAAGAGCAGACAATACTAAGGATGGTGTGCCCAGGCAATACATCTGGGACCAAACACATTATCCCAAGTATCCCCTAGTAGCGGCGAGTGAAAGGGGTCCTCGAGCCAGTGACGGCCCTTTTTATTGTAAAAAATATTGGACACTCGGTGTCCAATATTTTGGGCTTTTAAATTTTATTGCCTATTATTTGAAATAACGCCACCCCGGCCGCAACCGACACATTTAAAGACTCTTTCTTCCCTTTCATCGGGATTTCTACAATCGAATCAGACTGACTTAAAATAGCTTTCGACAGGCCCTTGGTTTCTTCGCCTAGAATAAGTGCCCAATCACCTTTTGGTTTTAGCTTCCGATAGTCAATCGCCTCTTCATCTTGCTCAAGCGCAACCACCTGAGCCCCATCTTTTTTTAGTTTGGCCATAAGTGGGGCAATCGTTTTTTTATACTCCCAAGCCACCGTCTTTTCCGCCCCCAAAGCCGTTTTAGCGATTTGGCTGTTTACTCGGCCAAACTTGTCGGCCGGGCACGGTGTGACCCCCACCAAATATATTTTACTTATCCCTACCGCGTCCGCTGTACGAAAAATAGCCCCCACATTGTAGGCAGAACGAATGTTATAGAGAATTAAAAAAGTTTTCTTAGTCACAAGTATGATATTTGTAACAAACGACGACCCGGAACGCAAACGCGCCCCGGGCCAAAAGACTAGTAAACATCATAAGCAATATCTGTCGGGCCAAAAACCAGGCTGGACTTCTGGTATTTAAGCCCAAACAGATATACCTGCTGTTCGACATACTGAAGGAACCCAAAATGGGTAAGGCCGTCGAAGTCGGCCGAGTGGACAACCACCGGCCCATCAGGCCCCCGACGCACCACCAAGACCCGATGGGTTTCGGAATGAAAGACAAGACTGTCCCCAAAACGAAGGGCTCTGTCTCTTTTCGGCAAATCTTTGACTCTCGGTAATAACTGAGGATTTACACCTGTTGTTACTGTTCCCATTTTTACAATCCTCCTCCGCTATGCGGATGTTTTTTCTATCACCGATTCTATGCCTAAATTGGGAAATGGCAAGATTTGAAGTGGTGCAGGAGTCTCGACCTACGGTCGCGGGTGACTTTCGACTGATACTTTTGCAGGAGTCTCCCTCGACTCGATCCTGGGCCGTCGCCAAGTCTCGGTCTAGGCACCGCCTCGCACCGGAGCTCTGCTGACCTCCAGCTCTGCTGACCTCCGACTTCGTGCGCTCCGGCGTTCGACTCCTGCACGGGAGACAAGATATTTTTACAGTAACAATAAGTGAGTCTCGACCTACGGTCGCGGGTGACTTTCAGGTTTGTTTGCTCTTCGCTCACAAACATTGAAAGTCCTTTCGACTCCTGACGCGAGACAAGCAGTTGTCTCGCTCACGGGGCACAAAAAGTGCCTTTTTGTGCCCCGTGCAGGAGTCGAACCTGCGACCATCTCCTTAAAAGGGAGCTGCTCTACCAACTGAGCTAACAGGGCAAATCTAACGCACGTATTCTACATAAAAAAATATCATTAGTCTATATCTCAAGCGCAAACCGCTCCAGTGCTACATCTAAATCCCGACTCTCGCGCCGCACATTATGATATAAGGCCATCAGGTCACCAGTGAGCTTGAGCGCACCTTCGTCACCCCAATTCCTTAAATAACCCCGTGTCTTTTTAGCTACAAATGGATGAAGTGGTATATCTTGGTCACTCTCTTCCCTAGCGACCAAGGCCATATTGCGTGCTGTCCCAAACAACTGCCAAAAAATTTCTTCTGGTTCATAGCCCTTTAGACTAGCCCCAGCCACCGCCTTCCACAACTTTAGCCGATCACGCGCTCCCAATGCATCACCAATTGAAAAAATAAAATTGTCTTTAATTTCTGCTTCTGGTTTTTTAATAAATTCTTTTAGTTCAGCCCCAAACTTTTCTAATTTTTGTTTTTGGGGTGCCAACAATTTTTCTTCCCATAGTAAAAACATATGGTCGGCTTCACTAATATCTTTTAGATTATCAAATAACCACTGCTCGGCCTCCTGGTTTTGCAATAATCTTTTAGCTAAAACAATATGTTTACTCACAAACAAACCCTGTCCATGCAAAAGCTCGTCGGCAGATGTTTCCGAAAAAATATCCTCCGCCAATTCAAAAACTTCGGCGTCTGGGCGTTTAGTTTTTACCGCCTCGGCAAATTTCCGCCAAGCCAGTTGAGATTTATTTATGTCTGATCCAAAGTAGATGTATAACATAAATTAAAGGTAAGCCAAATTTCTTTCTTGGTATTTGTCTGCTGGAACACACATAAAACTTTGTTAAGTTTTTGCTCTGCTCGCGCCGTCGCGCTGTGCAAGGTTCCAGCATCCAAACACCGGCAACGAAATTTGGCTATTAATTTTACTCTTCCTTAAAACTCCAACTCCAATAAAATCGGCGCGTGATCGGAACCGTAAACTTCGTCGAGAATGGCCGCCCGCTTTATATTATCGACCAAATCAGTACTGACATAAAAATAATCGATCCGCCAACCCACATTACGCTCCCGTGCGGCTGTTTTTTGGTCCCACCAGCTATATTTTACAGTTTCTGGATGTTTAAAGCGAAAAGTGTCCACAAAACCAATTTTAGCAAACTCATCCAGCCAATCACGCTCGACCCTCATAAAACCCGAGACTTTCTCATTTTGCTTTGGTCGGGCCAAATCTATTTCCTCGTGGGCTGTATTGACATCACCGGTGAAAATAATCGGTTTGCCTAATTTTTTTAATTTTTTAAGATAAGCGACAAATTCCTGATAAAACTCTAGCTTGTAGGCCAGCCGAGCGGGACTGGCTCCCCCATTAGGAAAATAAATATTCAAAAAAATAAAATTTGCAAAGTGAGTTTCAATCATTCTCCCCTCGGCTGTCAAAATATTATTACCAAAATCAGTTTTTATTTTTTCCGGAATAAGTTTAGAAAAAGTTGCCACACCACTGTAGCCCTTTTTGGTCTCACAACAATCCCAATAAGAATTATAGCCCTCAGGCTGAACTAGGGCTGGGGACAGTTGGGCGATATTGTGAACTTTGGTCTCTTGCACAGCGACCACATCATATTTACTGGTGGCTAAAAAATCCAAAAAACCTTTCCGCTCGGCTGCCCGAATCCCGTTGACATTCCAAGAAATTAAAGCTACTGGTTTCATTATTTCGAGTATATCATAATCTTTAAATGAATTTTTTCAGCTCTTTAAAATCTTTCTTTAAGGTCTCTTTGAGTGACTGATTGTAAATAGTGGCGGCTGGGTGATAAAGCGGTAAAACCACTACTTCCCCATGAGGAGCAAGGGCTTTAATCAAGGTGCCATGCAAACTAGAAATCGAATTAGAATTTTCAATCGCCCCATATTTATCAAGGATATATTTCATCGCAAAGCGCCCTAAAGTAGCGATGACTTTGGGGCGAATAATATCAATCTGCCGATCTAAAAATGGCGAATAGAGCATAATTTCCGCCGGTAGTGGGTCCCGGTTTTCGGGTGGCCGATCTTTGACAATATTAGTGATATAGACACTGGCTCGAGCGAGACCAATAGTCGCCAGCAACTCGTCTAAAATTTTACCAGACGCCCCACAAAAAGGGCGTGCGGTTTGAGCTTCATTTTTACCGGGCGCTTCGCCAATAAACATAATTGAGGCCTCATGGCTACCCTCCCCAATCACCGGGAAATAGCCATTGGCCGCCCGATATTCGTATAGGGGTGAAATTTTTAGCGCTAAAACCTCATCCCGGATGGCTTTCATTAATTCTGTTTTGGTAGTAGTGGACATTTCACTTCAATCATAGATGAGTGCGCCCCGGTGAGCAAGACGATTGTGACCACACAAAAACCCCGCATTCAATCGGCTATATTTAGCGGAATGAATGCGGGGCTCTTGAAGAGATTACTGAGCGCTTGCTCCGGCGTCAACGCCTGCGCCTGCTTCAACAGAAGCATCAGTAGCGGTTGTGTCGTCACCAGTTGTGAAAGAACCGGTGCCGTTGTCGCCAGTATCTACCACATCAGTGGTGTCAGTAGTATCAACAGCGGCGTTTTGGTTCATGTACCAAACAACACCAGCGATGATGATAACAATGACAACAATGGCAATAATTACATTCTTGGACATAGTTGCTTTGATTGTTTTGTAATCGACCTTTCAGATTACGATAACCAGACAATAACATTTAAAACCCTAGTTTTCAATCTTTTATCTAATGTGGATAAGTAATATGACCAATCGTCAAGGGTAAAACCCTATATTTTAACCCCGCCACTCTTCTAAATCACCCCAATTTGGGCCAATTTCAATGTTTACCGCCAGGGGCACTTCGGTTTCTACTACCCCTACCATTTCCTGGTTTATCAGTGGAATAACTTGATTTAAAGCCTCTTTTTCCACCTCATAAATCAGCTCATCGTGCACTTGAAGTAAAAAATGGGCCTGATTATTTAATTTAGACTTGGTTAGGGCCTCTTCAATCCGAATTGTCGCTATTTTTACGATATCGGCTTCAGTCCCCTGAATCGGAGCATTACCCGCTTGGCGCTCGGCCTGGGCCCTAATAAAGGGTAATTTAGACTGTAACCCAGGATAATAACGTCGTCGACCAAACATTGTTTCGGTATAGCCCAAAGCATAGGCATCGTGAACCACTTGATCAAAATATTCCTTGACTGTTTTAAATTCCTCAAAATAACCATCATAAAATTTTTGGGCCTCTTCTCGTGTACCCCCCATATTGGCCCGCAATGAATTTACCCCCATACCATAAATTATGCCAAAATTGACCACTTTGGCTTTACGTCTCATATCATAGGTAACATCGGCCTCTTTAACCCCAAAAATCCGCGCCGCGACCGAGGTGTGAATATCTTTACCAGACTGAAAAATATTTTTAAGCACTGGGTCACCCGACAATATGGCCAGTACCCGCAATTCAATCTGGGAATAGTCGGCGGCAACCAGTATGTGACCCGGGGTCGCCACAAAACCACGTCGGATATCCATACCATAACCGGCGGACGCGGGAATATTTTGGAGATTGGGGTCGGTGCTAGACATCCGCCCGGTGGTCGTTCCGGCTTGGTTTAGTTTAGAGTGCAATCGTCCCCCTTCATCCACCAACTTAGGAATCGCATCGACATAAGTGGAGACCAATTTCGCCAATTCTCGATATTTCAAAATAAAATCCACAATCGGCGCGATCGAGGCTAATTTTAACAATTCCGATTCTTTAGTTGACCGCGCCCCCCCAGCGGTTTTTTTTAAACCCTTGGCGGTTAAATTTAATTCATCAAACAAAACAATACCAAGTTGTTTGGGTGAATTAATATTAAATTTATGTCCAGCTAAAGCAAAAATCTCTGTCTCGAGTTTAGTGAGTTCCAAATGAAATTCCTGCGATAATTTAGTGAAACAATTTTTATCAATCAATATACCCCGCCTTTCCGCTCTAGCTAAAATTGGAATAAGTGGCAATTCAATATTTTTATAAACACTATCTAATTTTTTCTCAATTATTTTCTGCTTTAATTTTTTAAACGCCTCAGTAAATTTTTCCGTTTTAGTATGAGAATATATCTGATCTAAATCAGAATTGTTTTTTTCTGAATCCAGCAGCCACAACATAATCTGCGCTTGTTTAAATAATTCTGGGTCAACATCTTCTTTGGCAAAGGCTTCCTCTTTAGTATCACCTGTGGCCCCAAACGCTGTGCGGGCCCGCGCTAGTAAAGTACAAAAATCTAGTTCATTAAAAATCTTTTCTATTCCAGTCATACTAAAGATTTCTGGCCAAGTTTTCTCTGGGACCACAAAGCTGACCGGAGCATCCCGCCTAATAGTGGCCAAGGTTTTAGAAAACAGGGCCTCCTCCTCGCCTTCTTTAAGTAGGGCAACAATCCGTGGTGACAAACCAGCTTCCAATATTTTTGTCTCATCTTTAGCTATTTGCTTATAGAGATTTTCAATCGTGCCAAATTTAGCAATAAGGGTCGTCGCTGTTTTCTCACCAATCCCCTTTATCCCAATAATATTGTCCGACTGATCTCCCGACAAACCCTTAAAATCTGGCAAATATTCTGGAGTAAACCCAAACCGCTCCACCACCGCTTTTTCGTCATAAATAACCGTATCATTTATTCCTTTTTTCAGAGTAAACACTCTCACCTTGTCACCCACCACCAACTGCATTGTATCCATATCACCCGAAGCAATAATTACTTCTAGGTCTTTATTGTTTTTAGTTTGTTCAACAACGGTACCAATAATATCGTCGGCCTCAAAACCGGGCGCCGAAAAAACCGGTATCTGAAAAGCGGTAAAAATATCTTGCGACCGGGTCATCTGAGCCACTAGAGCATCATCAGCTTTGGCGCGACCAGCCTTGTATTCGTCATAAACTTTTTTGCGAAAGGTTGGCTCGGCCAAATCATAACAAGCCACCATATAATCTGGCTTCAAATCAGAAATAATGCGCAACAACATCGCCGACAAACCATACAACCCACCGGTCGGCTCGCCCCCCGCCGAAACAAAATCCGGCAAAGCATGATACGCCCGATGTAATATCGCATGGGCATCAAATAACACTAATCTTTTTTTATAATTAGATTTCATAATTTATTTCCCTGGTATTTTCGTCAACAAACTTGAAATTAATTTTGTTAATTGTTGGTGGCAAAATCTCTAAAACATTTTCTGTCCATTCTAAAATAATCAAATTTGTTTCATCAGCCAAAATATCCATAAAACCAAGTTTAAGTAAATCACTTCCGCTCTCAAGCCGATAAGCATCGATATGAATTAATTTGTGAAAAGACTGATTTTGTAAATCGTATATTTTTTCAATAACAAAAGTTGGACTGGAAATAGTCTCGGCAATCCCCAGCGCTTCTGCTACCCCTTGAGTAAAAGAAGTTTTACCTGCTCCCAAATCGCCAAACAAGGCCAAGATTGTCGCCCCTTTTGCTGCCAGCCCTAACTTGTTCACAATTTCCTTCGCTAGGACCTTGGTTTCATTTAAATTATTAGTTGTAACTTTTGGCATCTTATAAATGAGTTTAGCATAGTCACCCGGCGGTTTGTATAAAAATTTAAGCCCGGGTTCGCGTAGCGAACCCGGGCTGTCTGTGGCCACCCCAGCGCCTAGTGCTGGAGAAAGCCACCTATAATCCCCACTATCTCCCCACCAGGGAGGCGTTGCACTTGCCCCTCCACTCGCTGGTAGGAGCGGGAGGTGGAGCCGCTTTGGCGATAATTCTGCTGACGCAGAACTTCTTGCCCAAAGTTGGAGTAGGTATGTAAAACCTGCTCCTGGTGGCGATTTTTCTCTTGATACCAACGAAAATCATCGTCGGCTCTGGAGTTCTCCACCTGGAGCTCCTGACCGTCCACCAGCTCCTGAGGCCGATCATACTGGCGCTTCATGGCGCCCCGCTCGGCGATATACCGCGCCGGCGGGGCCGCTTGGAAGGCAGGTGGTGGCAAAAGCGGTACCGCCGAATTGGTCGACGACGCCACCTTATAACTCCGGCTTCCAGTCTCCACGAGACCAGAGTTTACCGAAGCCACTGGCGCCACGCCATAGGCAGGTGTCTGGGCGGGGGCGGGCGGAGGTAGAAGCTGAACTTCTACTTCCCCTATCTCTTCGATGACCACCGGTGCCAGCTCGGTCTTGTTGGCCGGCCGAGACTTTTGGGTGTGCTTTGGGCCACCAGTCTGAGCTCCAGCCACGAAACCAACAAACACCAGCACCAAAAACATGATAAAAACTCGCATGTGAACCTCCCTCCGCTGTGCGGAATCGTGGAAAATTACAAACACCTTAACTACTCTTTAGTATAGCATATTTACATATTTTGTCAAGGCACGTATTACTCCCCCATTTTTATTTAATCTTTATTTTTAGAGCTTAAAAAAACTTGTACACAGTTAAATGTTTGCACCGATTGAAAACCATTGTTAGTAATTTAATTAGTTGCAAAAAAGTAATTGAAAAAATTGTTTTTAACTTTATTCAAAGGTACAATAAATACTAATGACACTTATCTTCGATGAAGAAAAACAAGAAAAACGTCTAGATGAACTTCACTACCAAGAAGCTGAAGAGTTAGCTCAGGTGCTGTCTGGGCGCTACCAACTACCATATGCTGATCTTTCAAAAACTTCGATCAATGCTGATGCCTTACGTCTTGTGCCAGAAGCCGAGTCTAAAGCAGCCAATCTGGTGGCCTTTCGCACAATCGGTAAAAAACTTTCTTTGGGTATTTTGTCACCCAATAACGATAAATTGAAAGACATTATTGCCGATTTGGAACAAAAAAACTTTACTGTCACTTTATATATCGTCTCACAAGCCAGTCTAGACTGGGCTTGGGAAAGATATTCAGAAGTTTTAGCCACCAAAAAAACCGAGGCGGGTATGATTGATATTTCTAATGAACACATCGCGGCTTTTCTCAAGGATTTTAAGAAGTTAGAAGATGTCAGAGTGATGATTTTAAGTGAAAGCATACGAGTATCAAAGGAAGGTGGCATCTCTACTATTCTTGAAATTATCCTCTCAGGAGCGCTTGCCCTAGAAGCTTCTGATGTGCACATTGAACCAGAGGAAACTGACATCCGCTTGCGTTATCGAATCGATGGTGTCCTCCAGGATGTGGTAGACTTCGACCCAAAAATTTATCGCCCAATTTTGTCTCGGCTTAAACTGGTGTCTGGCCTTAAACTGAACGTCAAACAATCAGCGCAAGATGGCCGTTTTTCGATTAATGCTGGTTCTGACGTTGATATCGAAATCCGGACTTCAGTTATTCCGGGCGCCTACGGTGAGTCTATTGTGATGCGGGTGCTAAACCCTAAAAGCATCGAGACCACTTTCAACAATTTGGGTATTCCTACCGATTTGTATGAAATATTTTCCCGGGAAATTCACAAGCCCAATGGCCTCGTCCTCCTCACTGGCCCGACTGGTTCCGGTAAAACCACCACCCTCTACTCGTTTTTGCGCGAGGTAAATTCCACTGAGTCTAAAATTATCACTATTGAAGACCCGATCGAGTATCACCTAAAAGGGATAAACCAGACTCAGGTCAATCGCGCCAAAGGTTATACTTTCCTATCTGGCCTCCGTAGTGCCCTCCGCCAAGATCCTGATGTTATTATGGTGGGCGAAATCCGTGATTCCGAAACAGCTAAAATTGCGATTAACTCGGCTCTGACTGGCCACTTGGTATTTTCCACCTTACACACCAACAACGCTGCTGGCGCCATTCCTCGCCTAATCGACCTTGGGGTGAACGCTAAAATCATTAGCTCGGCCCTCACTTTGTCGATCGCTCAACGACTAGTGCGCAAGCTCTGCCCTGTTTGTAAGGTGGAGGAAAATCTGACTGGACAGGATAAAGAACATATTTTAGCAGTGATTGCCAGTATAAAAAAACGTCGCCCAGACTATGTCCCCCCCCAAACAGTTAAAACCTGGGGGCCAGGCAAATGTGAAAAATGTAATAACACTGGTTATAAAGGTCGCCAGGGTATATTCGAAGCAATTGTGATGGATGACTCTATTGCCAAGGCCTCGGTCTTAAATCCCAATGAACGTGATCTACGGCTCGCTTCTATTCCCCAAGGGATATTAGACATGCGCCAAGATGGTATTGTAAAAGTATTAGAAGGGTCCACCTCTCTTCGAGAATTATCTCGGGTGATAGATTTATACGAAGAAATAATTTAGAACAACAAAAAACCCGCCATTCGGCGAGCCCATTGTCATCAAGAATATAAACCTCCAAGTAATCTCTTTATTTATGCAAATAAAGTTAGGTAAATTGGCAAGGATAGCTCCAGACACCTACTACAAGTAGTAGTACCAAAACGTCCTTTTCAATAAACCCGTTAAGCCGGAACGACTTAAATTGCTTGGAGGTTTATGTTCTCGATACTGTCAATTTTGAGTCAAAACCTGGCCCCCTCTTTAAAATCGGCACCAGGATATGAAGATGCTATTATATAGGCATGGTGAGTGGTAGTAAATACCCCAACACCTTTTTTGCTTACTTTTATGATGTTAGCATAAACTTGGAAATATGTCAAGTAATACCCCCTTATCAACCAAAAACTCAGTAAACCCCTTAAAAGGAGATGCTTTTCTTGATAAAGCCTTACGGCCACTGGTGTGGGAAGAATATATTGGTCAAAAAAACATTAAAGATAACCTGAAAATACTTCTGGGGGCCGCCAAAGGTCGTAACCACCCCCCAGAACACTTACTTTTTTATGGTCCACCCGGCCTAGGTAAAACCACCCTAGCCTATCTTATTGCCAGCGAACTAGGGGCCCAGATTAAGGCCACCTCGGGACCAGCCATAGAAAAGGTTGGCGACCTAGCGTCGATTATTACCAACCTTGAACCAGGTGATGTACTGTTTATTGACGAAATTCACCGCCTCAACAAAATGATTGAGGAGGTTTTGTACCCCGCCATGGAACAAGGTAGTTTAAATATTATTATTGGCAAAGGGCCGGGGGCGCGAGTGATCCAACTAGAGCTTCCCCCTTTTACCCTCATTGCCGCCACTACCCGAATTGCTCTTTTATCCTCCCCCCTTCGGTCTCGCTTTTCTGGTGGTACCCACCGTCTGGAATTTTATTCGGAACCAGAAATCGGTGAAATTATTAAACGTTCAGCTAAAATATTAAATATTGAAATTGAAGACGGGGCGGTCACCGAAATTGCCAAACGTAGTCGATTTACTCCACGCACCGCTAACCACCTATTAAAGCGAGCTCGTGATTATGCCGAGGTGGCCAACCTACCTTTAAACCAAGAAACAGTGACCAAGGCTCTAACCCTGCTTGGGATCGATGCTTTGGGTCTGTCGGGGGCTGACCGAGCTGTTTTGGAAATAATTGCTAATAAATTTAAAGGTGGCCCGGTGGGACTTTCCACTGTCGCTACGGCCATGTCGGAAGAAGAAGCCACCGTCGAAGAAGTTTATGAACCCTATCTGATTCAATGTGGATTTATTGAAAGAACCCCCCGTGGTCGAGTCCTAACCGACCAGGGTTATGAGCATTTAGGCCAAAAGATACCTACCAATAGACAAAATAAATTAATTTAAAATTATTGGTTAGCAAAATATTTTACCATGTCTGGACATAATAAATGGTCAAAAATAAAAAATAAAAAAGCAGTTGAGGATGCGCGCAAAAGCAAAGTTTTTTCTCTGCACGTGCGGACTATTACAATGGAGTCTAAGCGCGCCAGTGGTGACACCAACTCGCCGGCTTTAAGAGCGGCTATTGACCGGGCTAAAGCTGTTAACATGCCGGCGGACAACATTGCTCGCGCAGTCGAGAAAGGTAAAAGTGGTGGTGGGGCCGATTTAGAAGAGGTACTCTATGAAGCCTATGGCCCCAGTGGTGTGGCTTTGGTTATTGAAGGTATTACCAATAACAAAAATCGCACAACACCAGTTATAAAGCACCTTCTAGTAGAAAACGGTGGTAGTTTGGGTACAACTGGTTCGGCTATTTGGGCCTTTAAGAAAAGTGGTGATGAATGGGTACCGCAAATTCTATTACCCCTAGCTGATAGTGATAAAGAAAAAGTGGCGGCCCTGATTGATATTATTCTTGACCAAGAAGATATAAAAAACGTATTTACTAATGCTGAATTTTAAAATCATATTTTTAAAATGACCATACTTGGTATTGACCCTGGATATGATCGGCTGGGCTACGCCCTAGTACAAAAGGAAGTTGGCACCAAAGAAGAGTTGCTCGAGAGTGGGTGTTTATCTTCGCCAAAAAATGAAACCTTCCCGGTTCGACTAGCCACCCTGGGTCAAGCCATCGAAAAAATTTTAAATAAATATCCAGTTGATATTTTAGCCATCGAAAATTTATTTATTACTAAAAACCAAAAAACTGCCATGCGTGTTGCCGAGGTGCGAGGAATGATTTTATTTTTGGCTGGTAAAAACCAGATACCAGTGACTGAATTTACCCCACCCCAAATCAAATTAGCGGTCACTGGTTATGGTCTGGCCAACAAGGACCAGGTAACAGCTATGGCCAAGCTGTTGATTAAAATACCTGAATCAATAAAATATGACGACGAGTTTGATGCAATTGTTATTGCCCTCGCTGGCCTAACCGGTATTGATAAGCGGAAATCACTTTTATCCACACTTTAATTAAACTAAAGTTGCGCTCGGAGACGACATTTGTTACAACATAAAAAATCAAACGCTAAAAGCGATGATTTAACAAATTAAAAGATTTAGATTTTTAAAAGACATGAACGAAGATCCTATACTTGGAAATACCAACGCTGAGGAACTTTTAGATGATCCGATTGTGGATGATCTGGTTGTGGATGATCTGATTGTAGGTGAAGAGGTAATGGTTCCCAGTGGTATTGTAGACGAAGAGGATGAAGAAAAACTAGATGACGATGAAGAATATGTAGCCGATATTGAAGGGCTAGAAGACGAGTTTGAGGCCTAGTAGATTGTTGGAGTTTTAAAAAACAAAATAGACAGCCGTGCCCTAAAGGGCACGGCTTTGTATTTTTAAAATCTAATTAAGAGTAATTTTAAAAAACTTCTTTTTACCAACCTTAACCACCATTTCGTTCGTCACTTTTAAATCAACATCAACAACTTTGGTATCTGGTAAAATAGTAACCCCACCACCCTCTACCAGCCGGCGAAAATCGGAATTAGAGGACACCGCTTCGGCTGTCACTAAAATATCGCGCAATAACATATTTTTAGTGGCTCCAATTTCCGGAATATCATCAGGAATCTCTTTATCTTGGAATTTGGAAATAAAATCAGCTTCCGCGTGTTCGGCCTCTTCTGGTGAAGCAAAAATAGAGACAATTTCTTTAGCTAAACGCATTTTGGCATCACGAGGGTTACCAGCTAGAATTTCAGCCACCATTAAAGCTGGCAACTCAGTACAAATCTCAAACGCCAAAGGCATCAGTGAGTCTGGCCAACTCATCACTTTACCGTACATATCCTTTGGATCATCAGACAAAGCCACCATATTACCCTCGGACTTACCCATTTTTTTGCCCGTTGGGTCAACTAAAAGTTTATTGGCAATGACAAATTTCTCTCGACCACGACGCTTCATCATTGTCCGACCAGCTAGCATATTAAAAATCTGGTCACTGGCCCCCATTTCGGCGTTTATATCCATCATTACCGAATCATAACCCTGCATCAGGGGATATAAAAATTCATGAATATAAATAGGCTCACCATTTTTGATTCGTTCTTGAAACATATCACGCTCAATCATTTGTCCCACCGTAAATTCAGAAGCTATCTCCACCACCTCAGCAAAAGACATTGAACCCAACCAATCTTTATTAAAAGTAAATTTGGTTTTTTTTAAATCTAAAATTCGGCCAATTTGGTCGCGGTAAGACGCATAGTTTTCTTTAATTTGCTCTGGTAAAAGTTTTTTTCGGGCCGATAATTTGTCAGTAGGGTCGCCAATCATGGCGGTAAAATCGCCGTATAAAATAGTTATTTCGTGACCAGCCTCTTGGAGGGCCTTTAACCGCAGGAGGTTAGAACCATGGCCAATGTGTAATGTTGAGCCGGTTGGATCAATGCCGTAAAATATTTTTAACTTATTTCCCTCGGCTAAAAACTTGTCCAATTCCTCCCGCGAAGGGTAAATCTGCTCAACTCCGCGTTCAAATAGTTTGTCACTAAATTTATTTTGACCAGACATGTTATGTGAAAGATATCATGAATTAGGCTTTTTTTCCACTAAACCTTGTGTTAGTATAGACATATGAAAAAAACAATGGTGCACTTTAAACCCTGGTTCAAACAATTTACCCAAATGGTCGTTATCGCCGCTCTTATTAGTGGTAGTATTATTATTTTATGGCTTCTCACCCTCCGTATCCCCGACTTTGACTCTTATGAAAACCGGATTGTGGCCGAATCAACCAAACTATATGACCGGACAGGGAAAGTCTTGCTTTACAATGCCCACGACCAAATTAGACGAACAGTGGTCCCTTTGACTCAAATATCTGATCAAGCGGAAAATGCTTCCATTGCTATTGAAGACTCTAATTTCTATAACCACTATGGGGTTGAACCACTGGCGATCGTCCGAGCCGTGGTCGTTAATATTAACACCGGTCGTCTCGAGCAAGGCGGTTCGACTATCACTCAGCAGGTGATAAAAAACACTCTCTTAACTCAAGATAAAAAAATTACGCGTAAAATTAAAGAATGGATTTTAGCCATCAAAATTGAAAGGAAACTGACCAAAAAACAAATTTTAGAGCTTTACCTCAACGAAATACCTTATGGTGGCACTTTATATGGTATTGAAGAAGCAGCTAAAGCTTTTTTTGGTAAATCAGCTAAAGATATAAGTTTAGCCGAAGCGGCTTATTTGGCTGCTTTACCCCAAGCCCCTAGCTACCTTTCACCTTATGGTAATCACCAAGACAAACTAGAAGAAAGGAAAAATTTGGTCTTAAAACGGATGTTGGAACAAAAATTTATTACCAAAGCCGAGTACGAGGAGGCGCTTAAAGACAAGGTTTTATTTGCCAAACCCGACAATCGCAGTATCAAAGCGCCCCACTTTGTTTTTTATGTTTTAGACCAATTGGAAGAAAAATATGGTAAAGAAGAGGTGTTAAACGAAGGTTTGAGGGTAATTACCACTCTAGACTGGGAAACCCAACAAAAGGCTGAAGAAGTGGTCAAACGTTTTGGTGAACAAAATAGAGCCAACTACAACGCCGGCAACGCTGGTATGGTCGTAATGGACCCTAAAAACGGCCAAATATTAGCCATGGTTGGTTCTATTGATTATTTTGATATGGAGCACGAAGGCAACTTCAATATTACCACCGCTAGACGTCAGCCAGGATCAGCCTTTAAACCCTTTGTTTATGCCACCGCCTTTAATGAAGGTTATACCGCTGATACTGTTGTTTTTGATGTTCCCACCGAGTTTAACTCTAGTTGTAGCCCCAATCACGCAGGGACAAATTGTTACGCCCCAATAAACTACGACGGCACCTATGCGGGACCTATTACTTTCCGCAACGCCTTGGCCCAGTCGCGCAATATTCCAGCAGTTAAAGCTTTATATTTAGCTGGAATTAAAGATTCCTTTGATACCGCTCGTAAAATGGGTATTACCACTTTAGAAGATTATCGCCGGTATGGTTTAACTTTAGTCCTTGGTGGCGGTGAGGTAACCTTGCTAGATATGACCAATGCTTATAGTGTGTTTGCCAACGATGGGGTGCTAAACCCTAAAGAAGCAATTTTGGAAGTACGTGATCGTGACCGCAAAATACTACAAAAATTTGAGGATAATAGTGACCAAGTTTTACCGCCCAATACCGCTAGAATGATCTCTAATATCCTAGCTGACAATGTCGCCCGCTCACCTATTTTTGGCGCCAATTCACCACTTAATATTCCCGGCCGCCAAGTTGGTGTTAAAACTGGTACAACCAATGATTACCGTGATGGTTGGATAATTGGGTATACCCCAAGTGTCACAGTTGGAGCCTGGGTGGGAAACAATAACAACACCCCAATGGACAAACGAGTGGCGGGTATTATTGTCGCCCCCCTATGGAACGCTTTTATGAAAGAGTACTTAGCCGACCAGCCAGTGGAATATTTTATCGCCCCTGAACCAACCCCAGCTGATGTAAAGCCAGTTCTCCGTGGTTCTTGGCAGGGTGGCAGTGGCTCGGTCTTTGACGCTGGTGGCAGTATCCACTCTATCCTTTATTATGTTGATAAAGACAATCCTCGTGGCCCCGCTCCTGCCAATCCAAGGGCTGATGCTCAATTCAACAACTGGGAAACAGCCGTCCTCGCCTGGGCTGGCCAAACTGGATTATCAATCAACACCACCACAGACAACTCAACCGATAATCAAGCCGAAGCTGGTCAATTAGATATTGCCATAAAAAAGCTAAACCATCGGTACGACATAAGCGATGAGATCACTATAACTTTAGAAAAATTTAGTGGTGTTAAAGAAGCTAAATTTTATTTAAATGATAATTATCTTGGCTTAGTTACTAAAAAACCATATCGGTTTAGTTTTTATCCATCAGAAATGGCGGATATTAGAGAAGAAAATATTATTAAAGTAATAGCTTCTGATCGTGATAATAATTTAATTGAAGATACAACCACACTAAAAATCAAAAAATAATTATTAACGAATATCAATTACTAAAAAATTCTCTAATTTTTCTGTCAAAGATTGGAGAATTTTTGTTTTAGCTATAAAAATAAGGGCTTTATTTGATTGATTGGTTTTTATATATACAATATTTTTTTTAATTTTAATATCACTTTCATTAATTTCACAACCAGCAATCTGAGTAATTACTTCTTTAATAATTACTTTTTGTTTACTTAGACTATCTAATAATTTGATATATTTATCAAATATACCTCCTAAATTATTCATTTATTATCTATTTACTGGCATAACTATATAAGTAAAAGTGCTGTCGCCTTTACCCTTTACTACCATTGGCTTATTTGATTCATTGGCCCCAATCATGATTTCACTAAAGTTAATCGATTGAAATGCCTCCAAAATATAACGGGCATTATAATTGGCCGAGAAAGCCGGCCCCTCTATATTAGCTTTAATAATAGTTGTATTTTTACCAACATCAGCCGCTTCCGAATATATAACTATTTGTTTTTTATCTGGAATCAAATCTATTTTAATTTGATGGTATTTACCAGAAAAAATATTAGACACTTTTAAAGCCTGGCTTAAATCTTCTTTTAAAATAGAAGTTGTAGTGGTAAAACTTTTAGGCATTATTTGATTATAATCAGGATAAACACCATCGATCAGACGGGAGGTTATATGAATACTCCCCCCAATCAAAGACAATTGATTATTATCAGAATGTATTTCCACCTCAACATCTTCATTTTCAAAAACCCTAACTATTTCCGCGGCATTTTTAAAGGGAATAATAAGTGGTAACAAACCATCTGGCTTACGATTGGTTAAAAAATTCTTTTCAGCTAATCTAAATGAATCAGTGGCCACAAAATATAATTTATCCTCTTTACTGTAAATATAAACACTTGATATTTCTGGTTTAATATCAGATATTGCAGCGGAATATATAACTGACCTTATACCAGATATTAATTCATTACTTTTAATAATAGTTGGTTTATTTGAGTTTATTTTAGGAATAATTGGAAAATCTTCATAATCTTCACTTTTAATTAGAGTAGAATTTGATTGGGTAGTTATGATTAAATTACCATTTTCTAATTCGGCAGTTATTTTATCTTCATCTTTTATATTTGTTAAAAAACTAGATAAAATAGCTGGATTACAAGCCACTATACCATCTTTTATTACCTTAACTGGTAAATTTATTTCCACCCCTATTTCCAAATTAGTCGCCTTAATAATTAAATTAGAACCTTCAGCTTTAAAAATAATGTTTTTTAAAGCTGGTAATGATAAGTTATGAGAAGTAGCTCTTTCAACTAATGAAACTGCTTTTTGTAATTTATTTTTTAGACATTCTATTTTCATATTTTTTACTATATTAGACTGTGGAAATGGGTATATCTTATTTATAGGTTGATAAATAAAGTTAAAATGGAAATTTTTATTGCGCGGATTGTGTTTATAGTTGGGGATTAATTGAGGATATTTATATTAATTAAATTTATCCCTAAATTATTAACAATTTATAATTACTTTATTCACAAACTAATCCACACTTTATCAAGTGCTACTATATAGCTGTTGTCTAATTTGTTCAATCTCTTGATTTAATAAATTATCACATTTTATATCTTTTTTAATTTTTTCGTAAGCATGAATAACAGTAGTATGATCCCTACCACCTAATTTTTGGCCAATAAATGGATAAGAAGTATTAAAATCTTCTCGTAAAATATACATTATTATTTGTCTAGGTTTTACTACTTCCTTCCGTCTAGTTTTCTCATAGAGAAATTTTTCTTCAATATTATAATATTCGGCTATTATTTTTATAACATCTTTAAAAGAAACAGCCTTTTTAGGTTTAATATTGTTTTTAAGTATATTTTTAACATCATTTAAAGATAAGTCCTTTTTTTTGGCTTGGGTTTGGACAATAATAGACTTAAGAGTCCCTTCTAATTCGCGGATACTATCTTGAATAACTGAAGCAATATATTCCAATATTTCAGCTGGAATTACTTGGTCTAGTTGTTTAGCTTTAGTTTTTAGGATAGCCAGTCTAGATTCATAGTCTGGTTTACTTATATCAACAATCATCCCTCCTTCAAAACGTGAGCGTAAACGTTCCTCTAGGTGTTCAATATATTTAGGGGGTTGATCGGAGGAAAATATTATTTGTTTATTGTTTTCATAGAAGTGATTAAACAAATGAAATAATTCTTCCTGAGTCTTTTCTTTATTGGAAAAAAATTGAATATCATCAATAATAATTAAATCATATTTACGATATTTTTCTTTAAATAAATTTATTTTATTATTCATTAAGGCATTAACACAATCAACGGTAAAATTTTCGGATGTAATATAAAAGACCCGCTTATTACTGTTTAGTTTGGCAATATAATTACCGATTGATTGGAGGAGATGAGTTTTACCAACCCCAGTTGGGCCATAAATATACAGAGGATTATAATTCATCCCAGGGTTTTTGATTACCGCCTGTGAGGCGGCGTAAGCCATTTCATTAAATGATCCAACCACAAATGTGTCAAAAGTATATTTAGGATTTAAATTACTGTCTTTATTAATATAAAGTTCACTCAAACCCAAATCTGATACAGGCTCATTTTGATTGGTGGTCTGGACTGCGTCGGTTAATTTTGTTTTTTCATCGCGTCGAATAATAACATACTCTAGACCCCTCACCTCTTGGGATATATCTCTTAAAGATTTAAGAATAAACTTATGATATTTATTTTTTAGCCAATCTTTAACAAAAGTGTTGGGAGCGCTAATAAATATTATTCCTTCCTCTTGTTTATAAATATAAGTGTTTTTAAACCAAGTACCAAAATTAGCCTTGGAAATACCAAGCTCAATTTGGGCTAATGCCCCGTCCCATAATTGTTTATTGTCGACCATTGTTATGAACTTAAGTGCCTCTATTATACGAACAGCACCCGCCTACCACAAACCTTGCCTATCTGTTGATAACCAGTGGATTAATAGCAAATAGTATTATCGCAAAAAACCATTGGGTCTTTCTAGTTGTCAGGATTAAATTTCTGATGTAGACTAGTCTTTATGTCAAAAACCTATCAGCCCAACAAGCGTAAACGAGCCACTACTCATGGTTTTTTAGTGCGGACCGCTACCCCAGGGGGGCGGAAGGTCCTTTTGGCCCGACGCCGTAAAGGGCGGGCTAAATTAAGTGTTTAAAACCCTATGTTACCGCGCCAATTAAGAGTGCGGAAAAGCCAAATACCCCAAATAATGACCAAGGGGCGATCTTTTTTTTCACCTCTTGTTAGCCTAAAAGTGGTGGCCTCCCCAGTCCCCACTGCTCTAACAGTTTTTACAGTGGTGGTTAGTGCTAAAGTTGAGCCAACAGCGGTGGGTAGAAACAAAATAAAACGGCGCCTAAGACATATTATTTATAAAAATAAAAAGTTTATTAAGTTGGGGTGGCAAGTGGTGGTTTTAGCCTCACCCAAGGCCTCTACTGCCTTGTTTAGTGCCCTTGAACAGGATATTCTTTATCTATTAGCTAAGGCTGGTTTAAGTAATAAATAATTTTGCCAATGATCTCCTCTTTCTTTCACACCATTTTATTTCAACCATTATATAATGCTCTAGTTTTTATTAGTGCGGTGGTTCCGGGCCAGAGTGTGGCGCTAGCAATTATTATTCTAACTATCATTATCCGTATCCTGCTCTTACCTCTTTATCATAAATCTAATCACACCCAACGTAAGATAAAAGAAATTGAACCAATTTTAAAAAAAATAAAAGACGACCATAAAGACGATAAACAAGAGCAAGCGCGAAAAATAATGGAGTTGTATCGGGAGCACGGGATCAATCCCCTCACTAGTATTGGTTTGTTATTTATTCAATTACCAATTATTTTAGCCTTGTTTTATGTTTTTTCCCGTGGTTTTCAGTTAAATTTAGATATTTTATATCCCTTTGTCCACAGTCCGGAAGCCATCAACCATTCGGTCTTTGGCTTAATGCTCATTACCGATAAAAGTTATATTTTAGCTTTATTGGTTGGAGTAACCCAATTTTTTCAAATTAAACTCACCTTACCGCCGATTGAGGTAAAGGCTAAAGATCAGGAACATTCACTCCAAGCCAATTTTGCCCGCAGTATGAATATGCAGATGCGTTATGTGATGCCGGTGATTATTGCGGTGGTTGCTTCCCAATTTCCCGTCGCGGTCGCCCTCTACTGGCTCACTGGTAATATCTTTGGTATTTTGCACGAGATGGTAGTGAAACAACGTGCTAAACTTATTTTGAAAAATAGTTAGTTAAAGTCCTAAAATATAAGTGTGCAAATCTGTCTTATTAGTAAAGACGAGTGAATTAAGGGTTTTAGAATAGTTTAAATTTATTACGTCGACCGCTTGCCCAGATTCGGCTGGGTTGTTTATTTTAGTTACCCGACCAGTATTAGCTGAAATAGCCACAAAATAGTCGCTAAAAGATATTTCTCCTCTCTGCCAAAGGTTTAAATCACCCCCGACTGGTTTTTTGTTAGGTACAGCACAATAAATAGTTTCAGCATCAGCTGACCATAAACACTTGTCGGCAAAAGTATTAGTAATTAAGGTTTGACTGGTTTTTTCACTTTTATTAAGTAAATGCAAACTATTGGTAGTTTGGTCGCCAGTGGAATAGATAATTTTTTTATAGTCCGGACTAACCTTTAAACTTAAATTTTGTCTATCAACTACTACTTTTTCTTTTTTAGTGGAGTCGAGGTCAAAAGCATAGGCAAAACCTTTAGCGCTAGGGTCGGGGTAGGTACTAGTAATTAGCTTATTACCACTAATATGTAGATTCCAGTCAGACAAAGGTAGGTTGCCCACTAGACTTTTACTCCCCAGTACATCCTTGTAGACCAAAGTCAGATCTGACATATTCTCGGTATAGTAAATAGCCTGGTCTTTTTTGGCCACCACCGCTCGTCCCCCACCTACCAACTCGCCGGTTTCTGTGAGAGTTGGTCCGGCAATATCACGTTTAAAAATCGTATATTTTTTTCTTTCATCCGCTTTGTTTATTGTATCTAAAACAGCCAATAAACTGTTATTTTTAACTACACCAGTGAGGTGAAAAATATCCGTGATGGTCATGGAGGATATTTTGGTTGGTTTTTGTTTTAGGTCAGTCAGGTCTAGGGCAAATAGATTGCCGGTCTGGTTGTCCACATAAATAATTGAAGGTTTGACCCCATCCTCATTTAGGATAAAACCCGGGCTAGGGGTGGAAATTATTTCACGCAATAGACCCCTAATTTCTTGGTCAGGAGGTTGAGTATTAGAACTAGTTGCATTATCGATTGTTCCTGTAATACTATCCGCGATATTTTGGGCAACAATACCAATTGTTGGAAAAAAACCATTAGTGGTAGAGCTGGCGGTCTGACCGGTTGGGGCTAATTGCTTTTGATTTTGATACCAAACAAAACCATACCACCCTAGGACGATAACCAGTAAAATTATTATCAGACTAAATATTTTTTTAAGCATTTATTTAGGTGGTTTATTGATTAGTATTATATTCCAGCGCCTATATCAATCGGATTGTAGATAGGGGTATCGGGTGTAATGGGCATACTGTTGTCAACTGGGGCGGGGGCAGGGGCTGGTGCGCTTGATTTTAGCCCCCCAAAAATTGAGCTATCAAATTTTAAGAGATTAGGATTGACCGTATAGAGGATTAAATAACTCGTTAGGGCTAAAACCAGGCCAATCATCGCTTGCCACATCATCGCCTTGGCCTCGGTTTTTTCACCTGGTTTAGGCCAGAGATACATAAAACCAGCATAGACAAAGGTGATAATAGCGGCAAAAACGGCGATCGAGAGAGCGGTGATATATATTTTTTGTAAATAACCAGCAAAAGACAAAGTGCCGCTGGGCCCAACGGTGTCGCCTTCATTTGCTCCAATAAAAGATGGTGACAGTAAAACATAGCCCGATTGGGCTCCAGCTGGTTGTTGGGGTAATGGTTCTTCAGCTAAAGCCAGGCCAGTGGTCAAAGATAGAGATATAATAATTATTTTTATAATTTTTGTCATAAATTTAATTAAAAGCCAATACTATAATAACTAGACCACAACTCAATATTTTTCTGGGCAGTTTGCAGGGGTTGGTTGCGGTTTTTAATATTTAAACCGAGCGTTATTTTTTGCTCACCCGCCAAACTATCATTGATTAAAGTTAGGAGTTTTTTACTGTCTTCCCTCCCGGCTACCACTTTGTCATTGATAGTCCAATTATAAACTAAATTATCGGCCCCGGTATTAGTATTAAAAAAGTAAGGTTCCGCTTTTAGGGTAATATCTTCACCAGTTAATTTATTACCAGTTCTAATACTCCGCAACCAATTTAGACCAGATAGAGGTTTGGTCTCATAGAGAGTGATAAATGGCTTAACTTTTTCGATAGTGATTTTATTTTCCGCCACCAACCGTCCATTTTGGGTCGAAACTTTAATATTAATATTATCAGTCGTCTGTCCCCCAATATAACTGAGTGTTTTTTTATTTATACCTGAAGCTGAAATCAGTTTCTCATTATTTTTTTGCCACTCATAGATAAGAGCTTTAGGGTCTACTAGTCCTTTTTCGCTGACTAGGGTTGGTTCGGCGGTAACAGTTATAGTATTACCACTAGTGGCTAGTCTTTTACCTTCATAAAAGGCTGGAATATAGGAATTAGCATGCCACAGGAGGTCCACGCGAGCGGGATAAATAGTAATCGCTTCAGTGAGGGTTTTACCGCTAATTAGCTTGGCTTGGGCTTTGACCTCGGTGGGGTTACCCCAATTCTCGGTTATAAAGTCTATGGTCGAGAGATTAAAATCTTTGGCATATTCTACTCCGTCCAAATACCAGGTAATTTCGCTCGCTACTAGATTGAACATGAAACTACGGATCGAAATAGTGGTATTGGTAAAAGCCCCTGGTGTGGCCGGCTCAACTGTAAATAAAATATTCTTGCCCCGCTCACTGGCTGTCGCCGCCAAGGGGGAAAGTAAAACTACTAGTATTATTAGAATAATTATTTTTTTGGTCATTCTTTTAGTGAAGCAAATTTACCTTTGATTATTTTTTCAATATTTATGCCGGTCATATCTTCGGCGCGGACGATTGCTATAAGTATAATCGTTCCTATCGTCCAAGTGAAGCCGAAAACAATACTAGCGTCGGCGCCGGGAAAATAATCTATCAGAGCCGAGAGGGTAAGGGTGACCAAACGAGTCGGATTTATAAACCCGACTCCATGGAGGCGAAACCAAAACCACATTGTAAGCCAAGCAAAAGTAGTAATAATCCAGTTAAATAAAAAGCCAATCAAGAGCCACTCTAAAATTATTTGGGGTAGGTTAAAACAGAAAAAAGCTACGGCCACCATCAACATGGCGGTCGTGTTGTTGACCCGACTGTTTTTTCCTTCCAAGGCCCACAATCTAGAGGCAATATCTTTCGCTTGTTTGAACCGTCCTGGTTGGGTTGTTTGAGGGGCTACTTTAGCCGGAGCACTAGGTGCAGTACTTGGTAGGTGTAAATCTCTGGGACGAAAGTCATCATGAGGGTTCATTTTTCAGAATTTTTAAAGTCAGCCTTGGCTTTTTTAATTGCGAGGAGTTGTGAGGGGTCGGAGGTAATAATTTGGTCTTCGGTGTAGGAAGCGATAATTTTAATGGCCACCCGCTTTAGACCAGCAAAAAATATTCCCTCCCCCACATTTGATTCGAGTAAGAGATATTTTTCTTCATCGGTGAGATTGAAGGTAGTTTGGACTAGGTCGATGGAAGCCGGTGATTGTTTTAAGAGAATTTGAATCGAGGAGTTTGTAATAATCGGTGTGCCATAAGGGCTTTTGAGGAAGTCGCCCACGTCTTGGGTGATAGTCGCCACACCGAGAAAATATTTTCGGCCTCTTTTTACTAGGGAAAACAAGAAAGAAGCGGTGTCTTCGGCCTTCATCATCCACCAGGCCTCATCGATGACCAGTAACCGTTTTTTTAGGTTCCGGCGGACAGTATTCCAAATATGGTGCATCACAATATACATCGCCACTGGTTTTAGCTCGTCTTCCATATCTCGCACGGAAAAGACGACAAATTGTTTATTAATATCCACATTGGTGGGCCGGTTGAGAAAGCCCGACCAAGTGCCTTGGGTATATTTGGCCAATCTCTGTGCCAGCGACTCCCCGCCTTCCATCCCCGCGAGCACCAGCTCTAGGTCGGACAATAAAGGGGCGGGCTTGTTGGTAAAATCGGTCGAAGCGGTGATATCTTTTAGGGCATAGGTTTCACTGATAGCATTGTCGATAATCGAATCTTCTTCAGGTGATAGACCGCCAAGCATAATACGCATCAAGCCAACCAGGTTGATGATATTAGACCGTAGTACATCGGCTGGTGATTCATCTTCGCGCGGGAAGGGTAAGTCAAAGGGGTTAATATGGTGTTCGGAGGTCAGAGAAATATTGAAATAGCGCCCCCCGACGGCATCGGCGAGAAATTCATATTCTCGTTCCGGGTCAATGACTATCACGTCGGTACCAAACATTAGACTCCGCAAAATTTCGAGCTTGGTGGTATAAGATTTACCCGAACCAGATTTGGCAAAGATAACAGAGTTATAGTTTTCGAGGGAAAAACGGTCAAACAGGACTAAAGATGAGTTGTGGCGGTTTACCCCGTAGAGAATCCCCTTATTAGATGTCAGGTCAAAAGAAATAAAGGGAAAGAGTGACGACAGTGGTGATGAATTTAGCATTTGGTTGACGCCTAAAATATCTTCCCCGGTGGGGATAATCGTCCGAAAGCCATCGTCTTGCTGAAACAAAGCTGGTTTTAAATAGACCAACTTGGAATCGAGAATAGATTTAATTTCTGATTCGGTGCGGTTTAACTCTTCTTCATTTTCACCATAAATAGTGATATAGACGCCCACATTAAATATTTTTTCGCGGGCTTGCTGGAGCTGGTCACGCAGAGTCTCGATATCCTCGTAGGCAATATCGAGCATCGGGTCACGGACAAACCCCTTTTCGGCTTTAGTGTCGATTTGGCTTTGGACTTCGGCTACTTTTTTTTGTAGTTGGCGTAAGACGAGGGCTGAGTCGATCGGGTGAATAAAAATAGCCACATTGAAAACCTTGTCGAGGTTGATGATCGGTGAAAACCAATCTTCATTGAGGTAGCGAGGGTAGGAAATAACAAACAAAGTGCGAGCCATTTTCTCACCCAGGTTAATATTTTTAGGTGACACGCGCAGGGCCGAGGGGGCAATAATATCGCGGAGCTCGAGCTTACCCATTTCATAAATCTGTTCGGGTAAAATTGGCGTCAGATTGGTTTTTGGTTTTTTAAAAGAAAAAAGCGACATAGTTATAGGTTTTTTATATTAGGGGAAGAGGTTTCGCCGGGGTTGAAAATTTTAAAATATAACTCGACTAGTTCCTCGGTGCCTAGCTCGGTGGTGCGGACCCCAATCCGGTTTAAGCCATCTTGGACCACGCTAATCCGCTGTTCTAGTTGAATTTTGTATTCACGAAAATTGTCGGTCTGATTGGCTTCCAACCGACTTTTTTTACTGTTTAAGAGTGGAATTTTGGCCATAAATCCCCTGGTTTCAATAATAGGGGTAGAATATGGTACGACCACAAAAAAAGATTTGGTCATAATATTGGTAACCTCGGTAAAGTTTTTAATGAATTCAACATATTCTCTAGTCTGGACTTTGATTAGTTCATTGGTTTGTTCCTTACCGCGTTCCTCGATGGCGGTGATATATGGTCGAATATCGAGTTTTTTGGATTCAATAAAAAATTGAATATGAAAATCCAGAGAATTAAGAAAATTTTGATATTGCAAGAGGATGGCCGTGCGCTCGTCGACCGATTTTAGGGCAAAGTTGAGAGACGAAGCGATGAGGACCGCACGCATAGAGCCATCTTTCAAAATCACCACATTTTCGCGGATTTCTTTGATGGGAATAAAGTCTTGAGTGGAGCTGTTAGTTAGGGCCATATGTTTAGTTTATCTTGTCTTTAACATCCAAACTCCAGGATAAATCAGATAATTTGCTGTCGGACAGTCTTGGTAAACCAGCAGTGTCTTGTTTGGTGGTTTCCATAGTTAATTTCTGGGCATTTGGTTTTTTGTTCCAAATATAGAGCTTGGAGTGAATATAATATTTAATGGCCGATTCAAAAGTGTAGATAAAAGGGCGATTATTTATTTTAAGAAAGGCCAACATAGCGCCCAAACCGATAGCTAGGGCGATGGGTATGGCCGATAAAAACAGCGAAGGTAAAAAAACATAGAAAATAAAAGCCAAGCCAATTCCCCCCGCCACATACAAAAATTGCTTAAAAGTGAGCGGGCCAAAAATTTTATCCTCCACTTCAATAAATTGCGGGACCTGAAAATTCATTACCCTAATTATACTACAGTTTAGTTGTCGTTAGGAGTATTAGCTGGGGTTAATTCCAAATCCCCGCCAGCTTTGCTGGCGGGGATTTGGAATTAATTTATTGGGGCATCTCCCGATACGGGTCCAACCCTTCTGGGCGTTTTTTGGCCAATGGCAGATTGGTGGCCAGTGGAGCTTTGTCATCGACGGGGGCACTAGGTGGTGGGGTGTATTCTTCTACCTCTTCCCGACCCGCCCGCAAATCGGCGGTGCTGGTGAATAAGTGGCTCATTTTTTTCTCAAAAAAGTCGGGTGGGGCGGTATTTGGGGCTAGATTTGTTGCAGGGGCTTTGTCTTCTGGGGGTATTTTTTGATCAGAGTTTATACTAACACTCTTGGTTTCCTCAACAACTTTATCTAAATAATCAGTATCTTTATACTCATTATTTTTTAGGGATTCAATCACTGGAATAAATATTTTGGTATTTAAATCGGTGGTAATTTTTTCGGCTATTTCAGGTGTTACCCCCAATTCTTTTTCTAATTCATCAATAAAATTAGCTGGTTTGGTTAGACCGAGCATGGCATATAAAACTTCTTCTCCTAGTTTACCAACTTGGTCAATATGTAAGCTATTTTTTTGACCAATTACTTTTATCGCTTCCGATGTGTTGATAGACAAAATGGCATCTTGCAGGGGCTCTGGCAAAGTGTGAAGTTTTTTTTGTAGGTCTTGAGAGGAATATTTTTTTATAGGCATGTTATTTATGGGAGATTAAAGAAGTTTTTAACAGAATTTCCTTGCATATAATTCCATGATCGATAAGCCACGGTCCCTAAACCTCTATTTGCAGTACTAGCTCCTGCTAATCTTGCCGCTGTGGAAACCTCGTGTGTTATAGAAGCTATTTGTGTGTCATTAAATCGAGTGTTTTTAATTATCTCCATCCATTGTCTAGGACTTATTTCAATTGATATAAGGGGTAATTCTATAGTCTTACTATCGAGCTTACCAGCTTGCTTTTCGTCTAATTCATCCATAATCGACTGTATAGTCGCGGTGTCTCCTCTAGCAGCGGCATCTTGTAATTTAGTATCAATCTTTTTAATTTCTTCCGCTTCCTCTTCTTTTTTTCGGTCCTCCTCCTCTTTCTTAGCCTTAGCTCTTTCTGCCCTCGTGTTGCCTAATGGCCCACCAAAACCACCAAAACCAGCTAGCTCCATCGATTGAGCTACTTTTTCGTTCATTGTGTCTAGAGGGTGAGTTATAGCTTCGCGGACCGACTTTAATTCTGGCCTCTTCCATGCCTTTTTGGCAACACTAGCTGTAGTAGAAGCGGCCACACTTGCGCCTGCAGCGGTTCTTGCATAAGCCCCCCCTACTACCCGAGAGGCGCGCAACCGACTATCAATATTTCTTGCCCCAGTAGCTATATTTGCCCCTATGTTGGTGGTTGCCTCAATAGCTCTTGCTGTAGCACCGGCTCCTCGTCCTATTTGTCTCCCCACGGCGGCTTGGCCACGCCAGATATTAGTATTTGCTTTGGCGGCCAAGTTTGACGCCATTTTTGCCCCAGTGGCTCCAAAGAAGTTGGCGACAATCAAGGCCGAAACAGTGAGGCCGTTGATTATCATAAACAGTACTAATACCCGCAGTAATTCGGCGGTGGTGGCCATTATGAGGCCCTCTCCTACTGTCTGCGAAGCGGTGCTGGCAAAGCCTCTGACTGAGTCTGATTCGCTTATCTTTAAAACTAAGGCAAGCATAAATAATACTGCGGGGGCAAAGATAAGTTGCTTTATTAGCTTGTCTTTCCACATATCAAACTTATTGTATTTGGGAACAATATAAGAAAATATGGCCAATGGTGAAAGAATATATAAAATAATCAAAACTAAAGCCCGGATAAAAATCATTATGGCCGCTGCAAATAGTACCCAAGCCGTAATCAATAGACGAAGAGCATCACCTAAAGCTGAAACCATAATTGCTAAAAAGCCCATCTCACCACCACCTTTTTGGGTGGGGTTTTGGGCATTAAATTTAGCTCGGTCACTTTCTTCAACCGAAACAGCTTGACTAGTGAGACCTAAAGCACCAATAAATCGACCACCAATACCCAAAGTCAAAATATTTTCTTGTCCCCCAATTTGTTTGTATAATTCATAAGCGGTGACATTGGAAATATCAATGGCGGTTTTGGTAAAAAACCCGCTGAAGTTAATCAATACGGCAATTAGAATAATATTAGGGACCATTTTTTTGTAATCGATACCTTCAAGGCGTAAAACAGTACCAATCGCGATGTAAAGAAGGACAAAAATAAAACCCAGATTGGCGGTATCACGGACTAGTTTCCAAGCCGATTTAACACCGTCCATATTTATAAAACCATGAAAGTTGGTTATGGAAGTATAAATAGAAAGGTCTAAAGATTTTCCCGCCAACCAAACCATGGTGCCAAAAATGAAGCCAACAATGGTGTCGAGAAAGTTGGCGAGTATATTTTTAAGCCACTCAACTGGTTCCCAAAAGAAACTGGGCTCATTGGCAGCCTCAACTTGTTTTTGAACTCTCTTGGCATATTCAGCTTGGGCTTCAGGGGTCATAGTTCGGCCCGCATGACCACCCACAGCGGGGGCGGGGGTAGGAGTAGTGGGGGTGGTTGGTGTTGTAGGAGTGGTTGGACTACTGCCAGGGTTTGGTCCTAAAGCTAAGGCGGTAGTGGGGATAATAAAAGTCGTTGCTAAGGTTATTGTCACTAAAAGTAACGAAATTTCTCTCCAAATATTTTTATCCTTGTTGGGTTTTAAAATTGTCATATCTTTAACGTCTTTCTACCGTTATTGTCTTTGACGATACCCCCTTATTGTTTTCACATACAATTACATATTTTGGTTCGGTCACAATAGAAATTATGCCATCGGTAGTGTTATAGACAATCTTAAAGTTAGCCAGTTCGCTACTGCCGGCGCTTGTGATAGCGGTTTGAAATTGGCTGATAACTTGGGGAATACTAGTCTGGTTTGAAATCTCGAGATAAATATCTTCAAATCCCCCACGCGCAGTTTTTATGTGCAGAGTAAAAATGTCACCCTCTTTAACATCGAAGGCGTGAAAATTTATTGCCGTAACTTGGAGGAGCTTTTTATAAACCGAGGTTGGTAGCGCAAAGTTGTCGATATCGATACTGGTTTCGTCGGGGCGTAAAATATTATTATCGGTCACCACTTCTCTTTCGCGGGTTAGATAGGCATAAAAAGTAAGGGGCATATCAATCACTTTAGTGTTGGCTATCTCGATATTGTCTTCGGCATCATATATAGCCTCGACCGAGTCTTCCATAAAGGTGCCTCCGATCCAATTGTTGCCCACTTTACATTTTTGGGCGTTTAGCGACATCCAGCCGAGGCGAATATAGTTGACCAGATTGGGGTCATTGTTTAGATCGGCTTCGCTGGGGGTGCGGTAATAGGTAAAAATAAGGGGTGGTAGCTCGGGATTGCGCAAGGTGGCTTCGTCGGGGATAGCTGGTTCTGTCGGTAGACTAAAATCTAGATAGTCCTGCAAAAAGTCGACTAGGTCGAAATTGTCGCCAATATCGCCCGTGCCTCCGCCACTACCCCCACCGCCTGTCCCCCCACCACTACCTGGGTCCGGGTCTCCGCCGGTGGGAGGGGTTAGGCCACTGTTTAGGTTGGTTTCATCTCCGGTGGGCATAGCAATATTTCCACTATAAGAAGGGGTAAGAGTAAGAAGTTCTGGTAGTTGAGGTCCGTTGGCATTTTCTTTGTCTATATCGCCTGGTTGGGCGACCAAATATCTTTCTAAGTTGGCGGTTAGGGCACTGCCGACGGTGTCTTTAATAGCCGAGACGGGCACAGTGGTGCGATATTTTAGACATTCACCATTGGCATTTTGTTCCATACATTCCCTAATTGGTTTGTATCCTCCAGAGGCTATGTATGACAATCTACGGTTGGCGTTTTCGTCCGCAATCTCTGCTGATAATAAATTCATAGTTTTGAGATATGTCCCTCGCGTACTACAACCAGGTTGTGATTTTACTATTAGAAGGGTGTCCAACCTTTGTGAGGCTTTCATATCTGATTTTGGGTTGTTAGCTTTTTGAATATCCTCGGCGCTCAATGGACAAGACAGTTCAGTCTCAAGATTATTAGCTGTTTGTTTTTGAATAGTTTCTCTAGCTACATCTTTATAGGGTGAGCTGGTTTTTTCCACAGCGTCTATTACTCTCACGGTAGCTTCGGCGGCTCCTTCGGCAAAATTTTCCTCTTGATCATCCACAAACTGGGGTGAGTTTTCGCGGAAGTCGCTTTGATAACCAGTGTTCACAAAATTAAACAACTGCTTTTTATATTCATTGATCGCTTGGCCAGCCACCGTGCGCAACTGAGGCTTCTCTAAAAATTCAGCAATTTCAAATTTATAAGCGACTCGCTTTAGGGCTTTTAAATGTAAACACATTTGCTGGTTGACTAGGTTTATTTTGCCGACCTGCTGGTTGGTGTCGCGAGCAAACTGCATTAGCATGCCCTCGACTTCTTTTACCGGCACAAAGCGCCCAGCGCGGTCACGCTCGCGGACTTCATATTCTTGTTCGCAGTCATCTACCTCGCTCTCGCCATTTCCGTTAAGGTTTTCATCTTCTTTGCGCTCTGCCACAATTGCTTCACGAGCGGTTTTATTGGCTTCATCGGCGGCGGCTGAGGCATCGTCACTAGGATTAGAGGTATTGCCATTGTCGCCTATTTCGCCGTTAAAAATATCGGTAAGGTCGGATTCAAAACCGTCGTCACTGGGGTTGGGGCTCGGGGTCTCGCCGGGTAATGGTTCAATATCAAAAGGGCTGGGGTCGGTTTCTTCGGTGCCACCGGTGTCCGGGGGTACTTGTTGTAGGGGCCCCAAATCAGTTTCTTCAGTTTGGGCTAGCACATGGTGGTTGGCTAAAATTACCACTAAAACCAGGGCCACTAGGCTAAATATAAAAATGTCTCGGGACGGAAAGGATTTCATATTTGGTCGTCGACATTAACATAAATCACTATCTTGTCGTCGGGGGTAAATACTATGCCCTTGGTGACAAAATAATCATTTAAGGCAGCAATCGAATCAAAAAGTTCTAGGGCTTCAACTTGGTATTTGAGGCCGTCAGAAATAGCCATAGTGGGGTCTTCTAGGGCCTCGCTCATATTGGCCAGAGCCACCATAGTTTTAGCGATGTTCTGGACTACCTTTAGGTGTAGAGCCGAAGCTGTTTCTGGCACAGTCATTGTCTTGAGGTTGTTGAAAATTTTTAAGTGAACTTTGCCCGCTTGATATATTTTGTTGGCAGTCGTCTCGTCTTTGGTTTCTAGTAGGCTAAGCAAAAGTTCCGCCTCATTGGGCCGGGGGGTGCCAAGGGGCTTTAGGGTGGTGGCCAACTGGCGACCGTAGATTTCAATTGAGCTAGTGGTTTCGTTTTTGGTGATTTTCAAATCAGCCAAAGTGACGGTGGGGGCACCCAGCGGGCGGACCCCATCTTTTTTGGTGGAAGCTGGTCGGGTGGTGGTTTCTTCATTGTCTTTATCTCCAAACAGATTAGACCAAAAGCTGGCTGGTTTGGTGATAGTTTCAGTGGAAGTGGCGTTTAGGTCGGTGGCGCGCGCAATCTCCTCTACCTTGTTACCCAGCCACCACAGAAAAAGACCAACCAGTGTAAGCCCAATCACCGCTCCAACAATTATTTTTTTATGCCCCAATTTTTTCTTCACGTTATTGTTTATATTATAGTATGAGAAGTATAGTTTTGCATTTGTTTTAAGCGCTAAACGGGGATATCAGTAGAGTAAAGAGCCAAGATTTGCTAAACTAATACCAATATGTTTAGTCGCCACTGGTTAAAATCGCTTTTACTCGCTATTTTTGTGGTCAATTTTTTGCTGCCAGTGCCGGCCTTGGCCGCTTTAGCTGAAAATAATCCATTTGGTGGTTTGATTGTTGATAAGTTTTTTTGCAATTGTTCAGTCAATTGGATTATTACAGTCAGGCCACCTAAAGATGACTTACCCCGGGTCCTTTCTTTCGATTTCGGCAGTATTTTGTACCAGTTTTATAAAATGAAAATTGGAGAACAAATTTTAGGAACATGGGAAGGAGCGGCCCAGTGTTTGGTGATTACGTCTCATGGTTGTCGGCCAAAAGTGGTAAATAATCGGATAGCTTTCCCGCGAATTTTTATGGTTGGTACTTCAGGAGGTCAGCTAAATACCAACCCCCCTCCCGAGGAGACCCAAAGCCAATGTTCCGAC
Organism: Candidatus Vogelbacteria bacterium RIFOXYD1_FULL_44_32; assembly: GCA_001823065.1. GTDB lineage: Bacteria > Patescibacteriota > Minisyncoccia > Phycocordibacterales > XYD1-FULL-46-19 > XYD1-FULL-44-32. Next base: position 113,752 of record MHTJ01000002.1, on the reverse strand, counting down.
GGTCGTGACAACGACGGTGATGGTCGGACCGACTACCCCAATGACACCGGTTGTACTTCGGCCAGAGACAACAGTGAGGCTGATGCCCAATGTTCCGACGGTCGTGACAACGACGGTGATGGCAAGGTTGATTATCCCGATGACGATGGCTGTACTGACCGTGAAGACAACTCAGAAACGATTGAGCCATGTTCTTGTAGCTGTCGCGATGGCAAAAGCGAAGAAGAAACTCGCTCCGAGCTGACGGCGGGGGGAATTCAGATCAATAAAGGTCCTTGTCCGCGCGAAAACCCTAATGATCAGTGCCAGTCGACCAAGACTGGTACTGATAGTAATGGTAAGCCTCTCTATTCCTGTACTGACCTTCGCTGTCTACCTCAAATTGCCATTGATGGCCTAATTGAGCTAAAAGGTAAGGTGGGGGCCAGTTGCCCAGTGGTGATTACGGGAGGGACCGAGCCGGGCCACTCGAGCCATGCTCAGTGTAAGGCGGTGGTAGATTTGCGTTTAGGAACCGCCTGTTTAGACGACTATATTAAGGAAAACACGATTAGTGCACCGGAAAATGTCGGTTATGGTACACAGTATGTTTTAGCTTTAGATGTGGGGCGGACCCGCTTTGTGGACGAACAGCGGGATGGGGTGACTCGCCACTGGCATGTTATTTTTGACGGCGCTCGTGAGCCCCAAAACCTAAATAAATGTCTGGCTAAGCAGTATATTATTGCCAACGAGGGGTGGCACACCACTTCTTATCCCGATGCTGGGGGGCGTTCGGTGGGTGTTGGACACTTTATTGTGCCTGGCGATGGAGTTGATCCGAATGCAACTTTAACCAATGATGAAGTCGGTGATTTATTTGAACGGGATTACCCAGGTTATGAACACCAAGCTAGAAATGCGGCCGCGGCTAATGGGGTACACTTTGAATCACTGACCGAAGGCCGGCAGATTGTGCTAATTGATATGGCTTATAATATGGGGGCGCAAGGCAGTAGTGGTTTGGGTGGTTTTCATGAAATGTGGGGGGCGATTAAAGATGAGAATTGGGAACGGGCGGCCTACGAGGTGACTGACACAGCACCCGGTGGTTATGCCGATGACACTGGCGGTCGGGCGGTTCGCAATGAACAAATGATGAGAGAGGGTACAACCGATGTGGCCCAAAATCATGTCAATAATGTAAGGGAAGCTAAAGAATACGATTGTGGAGCTTAATTAACCAAAACCCAAACCCCCGCGCCTACGGCGCGGGGGTTTGGGTTTTAGTCAGGTTCGGTATTCTATTTTTTCCGCTAGACATCGCCACTCGGCAAGGGTTAGGTCTTCGGCGCGTACTTTTTCGTCTAACCCACAACTTTTTAGTGCATCAGTTGTTATTTTCAAATTTGATTTTAGTAGTTTTCGTTTCTGGGCAAAACCCTTTTTAATAATACTGAAGAATTTTTTTTCATCGATTTGACCGAAAAAGTTTTTATTAATATTGGAAATTACCAAAATTGCCGAATCAACATTGGGTACTGGTCGAAAAGCACCCCGAGGTACAATACCAGCGATACTGGGCTCGCCATAGGCCTTAACACTGATTGAGAGAATGCTTTGCTTGTTGTCACTCGCTACTATTCTTTGGGCCACTTCTTTTTGCACCATTATCACCGCTTTAAGTGGTTGAAAATCTGACTCTAAAAAATTACGGATGATTTCACCGGTAATATAATATGGGATATTGGCCACTAATTTGTAGGGGGTGAGGTCAGCCAGCAAACTTTCAGGCAGTTTTAAAGCGTCGGCTTCGAGTAAAACCAGTTGTTCGTTTTTTATTTCTGGCGCAAATTTTTCCTGCAGGGGCAAAGTTAGTCGTCGATCTTTTTCAATGGCTGTCACTTCCGCACCCACGGCTAGTAGTTTTTCGGTCAGCACTCCTTTGCCTGGGCCAATCTCCAGTACCCGCTCACCTCTTTGTATTCCCGCCGCGTCTACTATTTTAGCTAAGGCCGACTGTGACACCAGCCAGTTTTGTCCTAATGATTTTTTCGCGTGAATAAATTCCATAAGTTTATCCTATTACATTGCAATCCTTTAAGCGAGTATTAAAAATCCAACAAAAACTCATACTGCGGGGCAGCGGGGTCGGCACCCTCGATTAGCTCGTCGGGAATGTCTAAAATAAACTCGGATGGGGTGTTTACTTGTTGCGAACCAAAAATAGTGCGGAGCTGGGCATAAGACAGGAAAAGTTTTTTCCGAGCGCGGGTAATCGCTACATAAAATAGTCGGCGTTCCTCTTCTTCATCGCGGTCACTTTCGCCAAAACCTTTATGAGGAAAAAGCCCTTGCTCCAAGCCGGCGACAAATACCACATCAAACTCTAGGCCCTTGGAAGCGTGCACCGTCATTAGTCGGACCCCATTTTTTTCTTCTTGTAAGGTGTCTTGATCAGACACCAGCGCCGCCTCGGTGAGCAGGGCTAAAATTGCTTCTTCACCTGGTAGGTCGTCATATTTTTGGGCTAAAGTTACCAGCTCACGAATGTTTTCCAGGCGCTCCAACCCCTCTTCCCCTTCTTGCAGTAGTTCTTTGTCTAAACCCGAAGCGGTTAAAACATATTTAATATTGTCACTTATTTTTTCCCGCTCAATCTTGTGGCGCAAGCTGGTAAGAAGGGCACGGAAGCTGGCTAATTTCTCAATCATTTTCGGCGGTAAAAATTCTTCTTGGCCCGCACTCACTTTAGCCAGTGTCGCTTTGCCTATTCCCCGCTTTGGCACATTAATAATCCGGTTCAGTGCTTCAAAATCACTCGGATTAAGGGCGGCGCGGAAGTAAGTTAAAATATCTTTCACTTCTTTGCGTTCAAAAAAGCGGACGCCCAATACCTGATATGGCACATTGGCTTTGAGAAAGGCTTCTTCCAAAACGCGCGACTGAAAGTTGGCTCGATACAAAATAGCAATTTCTTCGGCTGGGGTTTTGGCAGCAATTAAAACCTTGGCTTTATCAACAATATTTCTCGCTTCCTCTCCTTCGGATAAATTGGCAGTGAGATTTATTTTTTCACCGTCGCTATTTTCCGTAAACAAATTTTTTTCCACCCGCTCGCGGTTTTTCTTTATTACTTCATTGGCGGCCGAGAGAATTGTTTTAGTCGAACGATAGTTTTGCTCGAGAAGTATTACCTTGGCTTCTGGATAATCTTCCTCAAACCGTAGCATGTTGGTAAAGTCGGCCCCGCGCCAGCTATAAATAGACTGGTCCACATCCCCGACCACACAAATATTTTTAGCGGGCCCAACCAAAAGTTTGGCTAGTGAATATTGCACATTGTTGGTATCTTGATATTCGTCAATATGAATATAGCGAAAGCGGTCTTGGTAAAGCTGTCGAATATTTTCATGGCCAGCGAGTAATAGAACGGTTGAAAGTAGTAGGTCATCAAAGTCGAGAGCGTTGGCTTCGTGGGCCAACTTATCATATTTTTCCCACACACTAGCCACGATTTCTTGCCACCAGCCCTCAACTTTTAGTCGGTATTCGGCCACGCGCACCCCCTTACCTTTTTCGCGCGAGATGGCGCCGAGGATTTTGCGGGCTTCGTACTGTTTTTTGTCCACCCCCGCTTGGTCCATGGCAGTTTTGACGAGAGCCAAAGATTCGTCGCGGTCTAAAATAGTAAAAAAGCGATTGAGGCCAATAATTTGAGCATGACCGCGTAAAATATGGACCCCGAGTGAGTGAAAAGTGCTGGCAAAAGGTAGTTTTTCCCCTTGTAAACTTTTATCACCCCCGAGAGCGACCACTAAGCGGTTGGTCATTTCCTTAGCGGCCTTATTGGTAAAAGTAACCGCTAAAATATGTTCCGGCGCCACCCCATTTTTAATCAAGTGAGTAATTCGGCTAATAATCGTCTTGGTTTTACCAGCGCCCGCACCGGCCACAATTAAAACCGGCCCGCTAATAGCTAGCGCTGCTTCTTTTTGCTTGTTGTTTAAGTCACTTAAATATTCCACTGCCCTACTATATCACACTAGTTTTCTTTTCGGTTTGGATTTTATTGAGGTATAATTAGCTCATAATTATGGAGCAAAAAATAGCACAACATATCGAAGCAGAAATTGCTGAACTAGAGGAGCGGATTGCGGAAAAACGACGAAATTTGGAAACAGAAAACAAAATCATATCTGATAAAGACTTGGTTAGTGAAGCTATAACTGATTTTAGCGCTACCCCCCGGGTCGTCCCACCTGTCGCCGAAGGCAGTGAAAGTTCTTATTTAGAAACTTTGCCGGAGGAAGTTGAACAAACTGTAGCTTATTTGGTGGACCGCGTGTTTACCAAGGGTTTAGCTAAAACCATCGCTGAAGCCAAAAAACTTTCCTTTTTAGACGAAGATGCTTTTCACGATACCCTAACCGACAAGGTTCACGCTGAACTAAAAAAACGAGGTTTAGTCAATTAGTCTATGACCGTATATTTTATTTTACTAATTATTATTTTAGGCCTAATGGCTGGTGGTGTTTATATTTTATGGCACCGCCAACGGTTTGATTCACTAAATCTTAAAATATTATTGGTCAAAATTGCTCGGCGCGAAGCCAAGGACCAGAAGGATTTTTTATTTGATATTAATTTACTTGAGCAATTTTTGTCAGCTTTAACTGCTATTAAAGAACCATTTGTTTTAGAGACAGCGGTCCATAGCTCTGGGGGCGATATCTATTTTTATGTTGGTGCGCCTCGGAACCAGCTCGAGTTTGTTGCTCGCCAAATCCAAGGTTTTTTCCCCGATTCCCAGGTAGATGAAGTGGCCGATTATACTATTTTTGCCAACGAGCATGGAGTGCGAGCTGGTTATTTGGCACTGGAAGAAGCTCCTTTTGTTCCGATTCGTACTTATCGAGAGGCGGAAGTAGATTCTTTTGCCCCGATTGTCTCGACCTTATCACGCCTACGGGAAGAGGGTGATGGGGCGGCCCTTCAACTAGTGATTTCACCAGCTGGGACGTCATTTAAAAAAACCGCTTTAGATATTGTGGCCAAATTAAGGAAAGGTGAAAAACTAAAAAAAATATTAAAAAGTTATAAAACTTTTGCTCCCGTGTCAGAAATTGCCGGCGAATTGTTTTCTTCATCTAAAAAAGATGATGATAAAAAATTAGACTCAGCGCCGATTGACAATGAAGTGATTGAATCAATTGAAGCCAAGATTCGCAAACCATTGTTCAATGTCAATGTCCGGGTGGTAGCTGCTGGTGATACCGACAATGAAGCTGGTGATATTATGCTCGCCATCGGGGGGGCTTTTAGCCAATTTTCTTCACCCCGGCGCAATGGCTTTAAGCTGGTTTTGCCCAAGGGTAAAAAAATAAAAAAATTGGTGCATCAATATATTTTCCGTGAGTCAGAGCCAAAAGAGTTTATAGTTTTAAATACCGAGGAAATTGCTAGCATCTTTCACTTTCCGACTGTGACCACGGATATTCCACGGATCAAGTGGCTAAAGAGTCGGGAAGCCCCCCCACCCCAAAATTTACCTCCAGCTGGAGTGGTGGTGGGTGAAAGTTTGTTTCGGGGGGATATGAAGCCGGTGCGGATGGCCGACAATGACCGCCGGCGCCATTTTTATTGTATTGGTCAGACTGGTACCGGTAAATCGTATTTTATGTTAAATACCATTGCTCAAGATATGGAGGCGGGCAAGGGTCTGTGTGTTATCGACCCCCACGGTGAGTTGGTGGACAAAGTTTTGGAACGAGTCCCCGCTTCGCGTCTCGAAGATGTGATTGTTTTCAACCCGGGCGATGTGGGTCGGCCTTTGGGGCTAAATATGCTGGAATATAACTTTGACCGCCCCGAGGAAAAAACTTTTATTGTCAACGAAATTCAATCTATCTTCAACCGGTTGTTTGATAAAGAGACGATGGGGCCAATGTTTGAGCAATATATGAGGAATTCCCTCCTTTTGTTGATGGAAGACGCCAAATATGAACCGGCGACCCTAATGGAGGTACCCCGGATATTTACCGACCCGGCTTTTCGTAATAAAAAGTTGGGGCGGATTAGTAATCCAACTGTGATTGATTTTTGGGAAAAAGAAGCGTCTAAAACGACCGGTGAGCAGGGCCTGGCCAATATGACGCCCTATATTACCTCCAAGTTTGGTAATTTTATTGCCAACGATTATATGCGACCGATTATTGGCCAGCCTAAGTCGGCCTTTAATTTCCGCGAAGTAATGGATGGACGGAAGATTTTGTTGGTGAACCTTGCTAAAGGTAAAATTGGTGATATTAATGCCGGGTTGTTGGGGATGATTTGTACGGGGCGGTTACTACTGGCGGCTTTGTCGCGGACTGATATTCCGGAAAATGACCGTAAAGATTTTTATTTATACATTGATGAATTTCAAAATTTCACCACCGACTCTATTTCGGTTATTTTGTCCGAAGCGCGGAAGTATCGGTTAAATTTAATTTTAGCGCACCAATTTATTGCTCAACTCACCGATGAAATTCGTGAGGCAGTTTTTGGCAACGTTGGTTCGCTAGCCGCTTTTCGGGTGGGTACCACTGATGCTGAACATTTAGTCAAACATTTCGGCCAGACCTTTACGGAAAATGATTTAATTTCCATTGAAAATCAAAATGCTTATTTAAAAATTTTAATAAATGGTGAGCCAGCCAAACCTTTCAATATTAAAGTGCCTCGGGTCGATGGTGGCTCCCGCGAGCTGGCGGAACAACTCAAAGAGCTGTCGCGCCTTACCTACGGGCGAGATTTAGGTCAGGTGGAACAAGAAATTCTTTTCCGCTTGAGACAATAAGGACGCTCGCCGAAGCCCCACTTCAGACAAAAAGGTAAGAGGTAGAATCACGGTATTTGAACCCCAAAACTTTAAAGGTAACTTTATATAATATTCTGAAGTGGTGCTCGGCTCGTCTAGCTTCCCTTTCCAAACACAGAAAAAGCCCCAGCGGGCTTTTTCTTCTGCTCCAAGGTGTAAAAAGATTGAGACTGGTGGGCTCATCTTTAAATGAGAGAGCCTTAAATGTATACAAAAAAGAAGGTTATAAAATAATGGATGTTGTGTTGGAGAAAGAAATTTAATTACTAAAATAATTTTTAGGTAAAATAAAACCACCTCCCTAAGTTCGGGTGATGGTTGCGAACAAACAATGTTGGACAAAAATACGTTCAGTCAGCTTCTCGACGAAGTTCAAGTGCTCCCTGGTATTGCTTATACCAGTAGGCACCACTGAGCCGTTCGTCATCCTCGAGGAGCTCAAGTTGGTACTTGAGATCGACAAGTAAGCCGATATAGTCCCCGTACTCCCCGGACACATAGGTCGGGTCGTCCGAGTGCTTCAATCCGTAGAAGAACTCGGAAAAGGTCTGGAGGCTGAGGGCGAACTCTTCTACTGATTCCGGATGTTCAAACACGCCCGAGTACACAGCGAAGGCAAACCCTCGGACAAGCGTCTGGAGTTCACTCAGACAGCTGCTCACTTCTGACTTCAACATACGGTTTCCTTCCCTTCTTTAAAGTTTCTCTTTCAGTGCCCGGCGGTACTGGTTGAACCAGTAGCTGTCCGCGAAACGCGGGCCATTGTCCTCATCCTTCTCTAGCACCTCCTTGATTTCAGTCAGAATGGCCGACAGGAAATTCCGCCGCCCTTCAAAGCCTGAATACTCACTCGCAGAAACACACCGGTCGTCCTCAATGTAACGCTGGAGTCGTCGTGAATGGACCGCCTCCCTGTCACTAAGTTCAGGAAATTGCAGGTCCATAAACCGGCAGAATTTCTGAACATTGGTGAAGGTTGGAGCGAGACCGTGGGCCGACAGGTCCGCGACTCGCTCAATCATCCCGACAATTTCCGCAATGGTCTGCTTTTTGGCAAACCAGAGTTCAAGGAAAAAGTCGAACTGATCATCACTCATCCACACCGATACACGATGCTTTTTCTTCAGGTCGTACGTATTCATTTTCTCCTCCGTTGTCAGGGTGCGGTTGAATAAGTAGTAGCGGGGATATTATTCCCACTATGCCATATTGTGCCTACTTAATATAATAGCATTTATATATAAAAAAGTCAATGAAAGTAGTTTTCCACATGGCTTACGTTTTTAGTTGTCATTTCTTATAGGTTTGGTACCATTTAGAGGTTGGGAGACACTAGGGTTAATATCCGGGAAAATCGTTATTTTCCAACATATTCTGGCCGAATACCCGGAAATTACCATATAAAACAAGGCTTATTTTAGGAAAATTTACAAAACCGAGGCCAAAAAGTGGCCGTTTCGGTAAAATATCGTTTATTTTCAAGGCTTTTCGGGAAAAGCTTGTTTTTGTTTGGGTAGTTTTAATCCTAATGGTTTTAGTCTACAGGACAGCTTATGCTGGTTTTTTTGGTTTTGGCTCCAGTCAAAACCCTAGCTTGGTCGCTTTACAGTCGGCGACAGTTTTAAATTCGCAAAAAATGGCTCTTTTGGAACCAGTCCATTCCCCTAGTCCCTTCTTTGGTCGGGGTGGGCCACTGTTGGTAGAAGATGGCTCAGCTTTAGTGCCCAATGTCGGTCCAGCTGGTACCGCCGGTGCTACTATTTTCATCCCTAAAAACGACCAAATTAGTACTTATACAGTTAAAAGCGGTGATACTTTGTCCGAAATCGCTGATATGTATGGGGTGTCGGTGAACACCATAATGTGGGCCAACAATATCAAAAAAACCAGTGCGATTGCCGAGGGTGATGTGTTGGTTATTCTCCCAATCTCGGGTGTTCGTCATATGGTAAAAAGTGGTGACACTATTGCCAAAATTGCCAAACTCTATGGTGCCGATGCGGAAGAAATCGGTAGTTACAACGGGTTAGAACAAAATGCTTCGCTCAAGATTGGTGAAGAAATTATTGTGCCCCATGGTGAATTGCCATTACTAAAGAAAAATCCCACTACCCCTGGCAAGAAAGATGGGTCGTCGCCTTCCACGGCCAATAAATACGCCACTTTACCGACCTACGCTGGTTATTTTATTCGTCCGATGGTTGGTGGTCTAAAAACCCAAGGGATTCATGGCAACAATGGGGTAGACCTAGCCAATACAACTGGGGCCGAGCTTTACGCTGCCGCCGCTGGGACTGTGATTGTGGCGCGGACCGGTGGTTGGAATGGTGGTTATGGCAACTATGTGGTGATTAGTCATGACAATGGTACCCAGACTTTGTACGGCCATATGTTGGATGTGGCGGTGGCCCCTGGGCAGGTGGTAGTTCAAGGTCAGACTATTGGTCGGCTTGGTTCGTCTGGCAACTCGACTGGTCCGCATATCCACTTCGAAATCCGCGGTGCCCGAAATCCATTTTAAGATTTGTAGGGCGGGGCCTGAAATCCCTTTTAGCGCCGAGTGGCAATTTACATTTGTGATCTATCCGCACACCAAGTTGCACATTGCAACAAGGTTACGTCGAGTAGGGGCTCGACAATGCACAACTTGGTGTGCGGATCTAGATAATAACCCAAGGTCGACAATAAAAGCCCGCGCCAGCGGGCCTTTATTGTCGACAGAGCACTTGGCCCCGACTTACCCGAGCCAAGTGCTCTGGTTTGTTTGTGTTTAAGGCTGGATAATGCCCCAGCTTCTTTTATGCTAAAATATAAACACTTAATTATAATCAAAAATTTTATGTTTAATTTTTTCGGTCAGTCGGCAAAAATAGATGACAAATTGGTCCAGAAAAAGATTATTAACTTGCCAGCTAAAGATTTACCGATTGACACCCTGACTGTCGATGATGTTGACCAGGATATTAAACATAGGATTAGTGTTATTCAAAAAGAATTTAGTGATGGTTTTAATTTTGTAAAATCTTATCCCAAATCAGTAACTTTTTTTGGTTCGGCCCGCTTGCCGGAAACTGACCCGCATTATGAGCAAGCTCGGCGCCTTGGTAATCTGCTCGCTAAGGAAGGTTACGCGATTATTACTGGTGGTGGTCCGGGGATTATGGAGGCCGGCAATCGGGGCGCTAAGGAAGCCGGAGGCGATTCACTTGGTCTCACGATTGAGTTACCAATGGAGCAATCGACCAACCCCTATGTTACCGCTCACGAGGATTTTTATTATTTCTTTACCCGTAAAGTTTGCATGACTTATTCGTCGGAGGCTTTTGTTTATTTTCCGGGTGGGTTTGGGACGCTCGATGAATTGTTTGAAATATTAACTTTGGTTCAGACGAAAAAAATTCCGTGGGTACCGATTATTTTAGTTGGTATCGATTTTTGGAAACCACTTACCACTTGGATTGATACCGAGCTACGCAGTCGCTTCCACACGATTGATGCCGAGGATACCGATCTCTATCACCTGTTTGATGATGAACAGATGGTGGTGGATTTGATTAAAGAAGTGCCAGTTCGGGCGTGATTAAATTTTAGGTAACCTTACCCAACGACAAGAGGCCTAAGTGCCTCTTTTTGTTTAGTGAAAATATTTTTGAAGATGAACCCTCATCTTTTATTTTTTGATATTTTAGTGCCGACAAAGATGAAGCAAGAAAAATAGTATTGGCCCCAAAGCGATGGTCTAACAGGTCAATATGGTGATAAATAATTTTATTGTTTTCTTTTCTTATGGCTTCGCCAAACAGGTTTAGGGTTTCGGTGTTTGCTGGTTTTAAGCCAGACAAAGTCACACCGGTAGCGCGGTATTTTTTGTCTTTAGAAAAAACTTCTGCAAATCTTTGGTGGCAGATATCCAAAATATCTTTAGGGTTGGCCGTCGGCCATGGTAAGACAAAATCTAAGTGGTAATACTCAAACTGCTGGGTCTTCAAAAAAATAGATACTTTATCGGTCAACAATTTAGACTTTCTCAGTTTGGAACATGCCCCTTCAATATTGGCCGACAAGGCCGAATAGACAAAGTGTTGGTCGCTAGAGGTGGTGCCAAAGGTTTTGGTTTTTGAGATTGATGTTTTGTTGGGCTGACTTTTGGTATTTAATAGAAAAATAAATTTGCCCTGCAATTCATGCCATATTTCCTGGTACGGTTTGGAAAAGTTTTTGGCTATCTCAGTGCCCGCGGTGGTAGCAAAATCAGAAGCAGTTTTTATTCCTAGTTTGTACAACTGTCTGGCTGTTTGGCCACCCACACCCCACAGGTTTTGGATAGATGTTGTTTTTAAATAGTCGCCAATACTAGGCCAGTCAATAACCGTAAAACCATTCGGCTTTCGTTTCTTGGAGGCAATCTTGGCAAGGACTTTGTTTACCGACAGGCCGACCGAAAAGTCTAAACCGAGTTCGCTTTTTAGGGTTTGTTGAATCTCTTTGGCAATTTCGATATAAGGTTTATGTAGAACACGGTGCATACCAGTAATGTCGGCAAAGCATTCGTCGATACTATATTCCTCTACTTCTGGTGTGTAACGACGCACAATCTCGTACATTCGACGAGAGTACAAGGTGTAGCTGGCAGGGTCCTCGGGGAGGATAATTGTGCTAGGACAAATTTTCCTAATCCAACCCACCGGCATACCTCGTGTAACACCGAGGGCTTTTGCCTCGTAGCTCATCGCACAAGCAATACCCCGGTCGGCGCCCACCACCACTGGGCGGCCCTTTAGTTTGGGATTTTTTGCCACCTCGCAGGCAACAAAAAAGCAGTCGCCGTCGATATGGACAATAGCGCGGGGCCAAGAGTTTGGCATGGGATTTAGTGATTAATATTTTCTAATGACGCCTTTGACTATAGCGGTTATCTTCAAATCATTTTCTGGGTAGATTGGTTTGTATTTTTTGTTGGCGGGTTCCAACCAAGTTTTGTTTCCGGTTTGGCGGAAATATTTCATGGTAAATTCGCCGTCCACTTCGGCTATCACTATCTGGCCGTCTTTGGCTTGTTCGGTGCGCTCGGCTATTACTAGGTCTCCGGGTTTAATATGAGCGTCGATCATCGAGTCGCCATCAACTTCTAAAATATAAGTCGATTCTTTTTTCTGGATTAGAAAGTCATCTAGACTCATGGTGTCATTTTGTTCTTCTTCGACCATCGAAGGAAAGCCAGCTTTGACTAGGCCCAGTAGTGGCACTTCATTAAAACTGTTGGTGGGTAGCAACCTACCCAAGTGGTCCTTGGCTACTATCCCCGCTTCTTCTAGTTTGGCTACCAATTTGAAAACTGCATTTTTGGAACGATAGCCAAACAGTTTCATCATCTCGGTATAGGTTGGCATGCGTTTATGTCTTTCATAAAACGAAACTAATTTTTGTTTGTGGTTGTTTACCATTAGATAGATTTTAACATTTTCTCGGCTATTTATTAGAAGAGTGAAACGAAAGACATTAGGGACCGCCAGCCACTGGTCGAGCGGCGCCGGCGTAGCTCGCTAATTAGGCGCTTGTGCCGGAGCGATTCCCGGCGGTAAGACAGCCCGTGGATTATTTTACGGTCAATGATTTGGTTAATGTCTGACAGTTCGCGTTGAATAGATTTGGTGTATTGTTGGTAGGTCATATTTATTTAAATTATTTTTATAAGGGCCGTTTGGCTTGTTTATAGTATAGGTGAACAAGCGTTCACTAGTCAACAATCTACCTGTGGATAAGGTCGCTCGGAAATGTTTTTCGGCGAGCACACATAATTTTCTGCTGAAAATTTGCTCTGCTCGGGCCGTCGCCCTTGCGCAAGGCTCGGCGAAAAACATTTCCTAGCTCCTGCTGGAGTAAATACCCAAGGCCAAAACCCTGCCGGCCCGCCCGCAACGCCTGAGCTTGCGATGGCGGGCGGGCCGACACCTCCGCAAGGTTTTGGAACAGAACTAGGCTCGCTCGGTTGCGGAAACAGGTCACTTCTTTCACAACAATCAAAAAAAAGGAGGGTTCGCTGGGTTGGGAAATAAAAACCGCCCGCGGAACCGTGTGGTCCGCGGGCGGGCAAAAAACTTGAGAAGAATTTAAGACTCGGTCTTATGTTGTGGCAGACTTTTTTTCCCGCCCATACCTTTCTTTGGCGGTGTCAAAGTACGGGGTCCAGTCTTCTCCGATGAGATTAAATCTCAGGAGTATTTTTTGTGATTCCCTGAGAAAATCCATTCTTCCTAGGGCTTCTGGGCTGCCGACGCCACTCTTGTCTTGGGCGACAAGGACCGCATAAGCCAAAATCACCATACGCTCGGTCGCGCCGCTTTTTAGTAGGTTGAGTGAATTGTCAGAGAGGGTGCCAGTGTTAAAACCCAATTGTAACTCTAAGGACTGCTTGTCTTTCAGAAACCAAGTCAGAGCCGAAGAAAATTGGGAATAGCCATGGGCCTTTCTTATGTTACGTATAGAGTCGGCCTCAGGAAATTCTTGGTGAAATGTTTTGGTGGTCAAATATACCCAAAGTGCGCACATTATGATAAGTACGACACAGGATCCGGCCATCCTTGGGCTTTCAAGTGCCCTCGCTAATATTCCCAAGCAGGAACATGACGCTTGGAAGATTGTGCAAGCAAAGAGTTTTCTTGCCTGCTTGATGTCCCAGGAAACAAATCCTGGTGCCATTATTTTATCTTCCCAGCATTGCATCAACACCAGAACCCCTTTTCTCAACAGGGTCCGTTCGAGTTTTGTCATTGTCCTATCTCCTTTCCGGTATTGAAATGGGGGGTTAGTCCCCGTTTGAACTTGGTTTTAGACCAAATTTAAACACTTCATTTCTGGCACCGCCGGAAACAGCTTATCCTCAGATAAACTACAATAAATTATAAAAAAGTCAATCAAATCTAATTCTGAATTTTCGGTCGATATTGCAAAGCTTCTAAAAGATGATTTTCTTTAATATCAGCCGAAGCTTCAAGGTCGGCGATGGTGCGCGCTAGTTTGATAACCCGGTGGTAGGCGCGGGCGGACAGGCCGAGGCGCTCGGCGGAAGTATTTAAAAGGTTAGTTAATTCTTTGGATAGTTTTACAAACTGAGTCAATTGCTTGGCCGACATTTCGGCGTTTAAATTTATATTAGTATCAGCAAATCTTTTTTCTTGTATTTCTCTCGCTTTTTTTACCTTCTCACTTAGCTCGGCGGAAGTTTTTTCCTTGGTCTCGGCCGACAGGTCGGCGTGTTTAACTTCGGCCACCTGAAGCCACACATCAATCCGGTCCACAATTGGGCCCGACAACTTTCTCTCGTAGCGGGCAATGTCGCGCGGGGCACAAACACAGTTTCTGGCTTTCGCCCCGCGGAAGCCACAAGGGCAAGGGTTCATAGCGGCGACCAAAATAAATCGAGCGGGAAAGTCGATGGTGTGTTTGGCACGAGCCACGGTCACCCGCCGGTCTTCCAGTGGTTGGCGCAAGGCTTCTAAAACTTTTTTATCAAACTCAGGAAATTCATCGAGAAACAAAACACCGGTGTGGGCGAGAGTTATTTCGCCCGGTCTAGGGTTTGTTCCCCCGCCCACTAGTGCCACATAACTGCCGGTGTGATGCGGGGCTCGATAGGGTGGGTGTACCACTAGGGTGCGAGTAACACCCGCGGCCGAGTGAATGCCAGTGGCTTCCAATATTTCCGCAAAATTAAGTGGGGGCAAGATGCCGGCAAAAGCGCGAGCAAGCATGGTCTTGCCGGTACCGGGTGGACCAAACATGGCCACGTTGTGTCCACCAGCGGCGGCAATAAGAAGTCCCCGCTTCGCACCAGCTTGACCTTTAACATCGGCCATATCTATTTCTGGTTCGCTGGTTTTTGCTTTCACTACGGTCCGTTTGGCGGGGACAAGGTTAGATGAAACCCTTTTGGCATCAGGGTCGATTGAGGGAAAGAGATGGTCGACTAGCTCACGCAATGTCTCGGCACCGTAGACGACGAGGCCATCAATCAGAGCAGCTTCTTTGGTGTTTTCTTTGGGAACATAAATTTCAGTGAAACCGGCGTCGCGCGCTTTTTGGGCAAGGAATAACGTCCCGCGAATGGGGCGGATGCGCCCATCGAGGGCAAGCTCACCTAAAAAAAGTTTATTGGTCGGATCAAATTTAATATCACCATTAGCAAGGAGAAAGCCTAAGGCAATACCAACATCAAAGTGGGTGCCAGTCTTTTTAATATCCGCTGGCGCCAGTGACACCACAATTTTCTTGTTGCCTTTGGCGGGGGCTTTGAAACCGGAATTTTTAATCGCGGCATTGATTCGGTCTTTGGCTTCATCAATAGCTTTGTCGGCGAGACCGACAATCGAAAAAGAATGTAAGCCCTTGCCGATATCCACTTCTATACCAATAACATCGGCCGTAAGGCCGATGAGTTGGGCAGATTTGGTTGTAGCAAACATACAAAGTTGACTAGCTATTCCGCATCGATATGAGCTTTGCAGGTCGAGGCAGCGGGGTTGGCCTCTAGTCTTTCACTTTCTATTTCTTCACCCCCGATTTTACAGATACCATAGGTACCATCGGCAATCATTTGCAAGGCCTCGGTGACCTGCTTCAAGCGCGCTTCAAAAGTCCGCTCGGCGCTTTCGCGCTCGGTCAGGTCTTCAAAACGATCGGCCACTTCGTCACGCATTTCCATTTCTTGGTCTCGGTCGGTCGGCACGGCACTCCACCTTTCACCATCGGAGTTTAGTTTGGTGGTAGCCACTTGGGCCAAATCAGTCTCAATTTGGGCTTTTAGCTCTAGGAGCTTAGTTTGGTATTTATTGGTATCAATCATAAACACATATTATCACAGTAGTTTGGGAGGGCAAGAGTTGGCTACTTGGTCGAAGTGGTTGGTCGGGCTAATGCGGTGAGTACTTTTTGCATCGCGGCTTCATTTTGGGCAAAAATAAGGGTGGTGCGGTCAAAAAAGGCATATAACATAATAATTTTACCTTCGGCGTCGCGCAAAACATGACTATCAATGTTATTAATCATTTCGTCCTTAAAGGTGCTCATTGCGATAGCTTTCTTAGTGGGCTCATTGATTAGCCCGTCGTATAGGGCAATGGTCATATTTTTATCATCTTGCAACAGAGTATCGAGAGCATGTTCAAAACTACGAGTTTTGAACAGATAGATATAAGATTGTTCGCTTAGGGTTTTGGTATAAACACCAGCCACAAATTCTTGGTTTAAAAAATGAGTAAAATCAGGTGAGAAGGCGGCATTGGTGACCGCCAAAAAATCGCCGGCACCCAAATTTTCACTGACTACTTTTTCTTCTACTTTTTTAGTGCGACTGAAATAAATATCAGTCAAACTATCGTGCTCGGCTACAGTTTGGCCGGTGGCCACCATGGTTGCCTTGATCTGACTGGGAGTTTTACCATCAATCCGGATTTCTTTTTCCTGTTCCACAAAAATAATTGATTTGTGAATATTTAAATCTACCCCAGCTTGTTGTTTTTTGTTTAGATTGGAGACGTAATACAATACCCCGAGGCTACTACCCACAAACACAAAAGCTACCACCCAAGCCAAACCCTGGAGGATAACATTTTTTGTGGCTTTTTTTTGAATATGTTGTTCTTTATTTAATTTTTGTTCTCTCTCGGCAATTGCCAGTGCAGTTTGGCTAATTATTTTTTCATCATGGGAATCGGTAATATCGGTATTTAGACTGTGAAAAGGGGTGATATGTTCGAGGTCGTTTTTAAGCCGGTCGATTTCTACTTTAGACTCTGCCACCTTTTCGCGATAAGTTTCCTCTTCTTTAGCCTCATTGGTTTGCGCGGTTTTTTGGGCGGCTATTTTTTCTTGTTCTAGTTTTTGTTCAATTAATATTCGTTTCTTTTTTATTAGTTCAATTTCTTGGGCCCGAGCGGCACTTTGTAAATTAATTTTTTCTTCGTCTTCTCTTTTTTTACGTCGTTCTATTCCTTCCATCGCTTTGCGCGCCTCTTCTCTTTTTTGGTTGATTTCATTTTCGGCGTCGATTATTTTGTTCTCGGTTTCGAGTGAGCTCGCGGGGGTGATAGTTGGACCACCAGAAAAACCATTCAGAGGCTGACGTCCAGCAGACATCGCCAATTTAGCGGCTTCACGTTTTTTAGCTATATCATTTTCCTCCATTGGTGGAGTATTAAATTAATTCAAACCTGTTTTTATTTTAACCACGGGAATTTTTTCTTGGCCTCCTTGATTTGTTCGGGGGTCAACATCTCTTCCGCATCGGAGCGAAAGGTTCTCATTTGGGGTAAGGCTGAAGTTTCACCGGGCGTGAAAGACGGGACACCCTCATCATCGGTTAGATTATTTTCGGCTGGGGTAATATTACCTTCAACCTGGGGATCGGTGAGGTCAGCCGTTTCTACTAGTGAAGCGGGTGGAATGGGCTGAGCTACTGTACCCGAAGCTGCCTGACGGGCTTTTTCTAGAAGCTCGGCTCGTTTTTGGTCGTCGGTTTTTAAATCGGTCGGCACTATTTCGGGGTCGGGGCTCTGTGTAGTGGCGACTGCTTTGGCTTGGCGAGCCACTTCCTGGCGATGAGTTTCTAATTCCGCTCGTTGTTTTTGTTCAGCTTCAATTTTCTTGAGACGGTCCGCATCATCTTGCTGACGTTTTTCCTCAGCCAATTTTTTCTTGACCATTTCCGCCTGGACGTGCGCTTCTTCTTCCGCTTTCTTTTGGGCCAATAGTTGTTCTTTTTTTCTTATTTCTTCCTCTGCTAATTTTTTAGTGGCTTCCGCTCGTCGTTTTTCTTCGACGGCAATAATTTTTATTTCCTCTTCTTGCCGTCGCTTGTCTTCCTCTTGGCGGACTCGTTCTTTAGCGGCCTGGATTTCGTATTCTAAAGTTTCCAGCTTCTTTTTCAATACTTCTTCTTCATCCAAGAGGGATTGATATTCAGTCGTATTTTTTTTGAGTTCATTTTCAATATCTAAAACTTTTGTCTCCAGTTCCCATTTTCGTTTTTCTAGGTCTTTCCGTTTATCTTGGGTGGCCCAACGCTTCTTTTCAATATCTTGGCGGGCCACAACATCGGTGGTGGTGTGTTCCTCCCCTTCTAGTTGGTCCTCAGCCAATTCAATATCCTCTTCCTCCTGTTTGACGGGGGCCAGCAAAGTTTTTAATTCATTGGCTTTGGTATCTAAGACCACCCAATTTATTTCTAGTTTTTCTTTTTTATGATTTATCAGGGCAATTTGCTTTTCAATGTCTGCTGTTTCAGTTTTAACTTTGGCTTCAGTTTCATCTTCCTCTCTTTTCAAAGTTCTGGTGGGGCCCTCCATCGCTAGCTTGGCTGTTTCCAGACGGTCTCGAAAAGACTGGGCCGAATTTTCTTTGGGGGCCAGTGGGGCGGTTGGACTCACCGCTTGAGTCGGCACATTGTTGGTAACAGCGACGGGGGGCACTTTAATTTCGGTTGGCGCCACTGTTGCCGGGGCGTCATTGCTTGTCGCCAGATTATTTACGATCGGTTCTTCAGCCATTACTTATATTATAGATAGCGCGGGCCATACTTACCAGTATTTTTCGCGCTATTTTGTGAATTGCGAGAAATTTTAATTTTCGCTTTTAGTTTCAGGGCTTGGGTTGGTTTCAATTACTGGTTTGTGTTCGTGGCCAAAATTTGGGTCGGCTCGTTTGATCGAGAGGTTGACCCGATGTTGATCATCAATTTCTTTAATGACCACTGGGACTTCAGCCCCGACTTGCACTATGTCACTTACTTTATTGACGCGGAAATCTGCTAATTCAGAAATATGGACTAGACCTTCGGTATCACGACCAATTTTTACAAACGCCCCAAAGTCCATTAGACGAGTGACTATACCTGTAAATCTTTCCCCGACTTTGTATTCATGGGTAATTTCTTCAATAATTTGGCGCGCCCGTTTGGCACCATCGCCTCGGCCAGTCACAAAAACCGAACCATCGTCTTCAATTTCAATCTCAGCTCCAGTGTCGGCACTTATTTTTTGGATCATTTTTCCTCCCGGACCAATCACGGCGCCGATTTTGCCGACTGGAATTGTCAGCATCTCAATCTGAGGGGCAGTTGGTTTCAATGTGGCTCTGGGCGTCGGTATGGCCAAAATAATTTTTTCAATAATCTGAAGGCGGGCAACTTTGGCACCCACTAAAGCTTCGGTGAGAATTTTTGGTGGAATTCCCGCCATTTTTATGTCCAATTGAATGCCGGTAATACCGGCGGTGGTGCCGGCTACTTTAAAGTCCATATCACCGTGGTGGTCTTCGGGACCTTGAATATCAGTGAGAATTTTATATTTTTCCGCCGACTCATACATTAGACCCATGGCAATGCCGGCGACCGGCCTGGTTATAGGCACTCCGCCATCCATTAGAGCGAGAGTGGAAGCACAAACAGAACCCATCGAGGTCGAGCCATTGGAGGCCATGGCTTCAGACACGAGGCGGATAGTATAAGGAAAAACTGCCCGCGGTGGCAAGACTGCCTCGAGCGATTTTTCGGCGAGCGCGCCGTGACCAATGGCGCGCCGGTTCATCCCACCAAGCCGACCAGTCTCGCCAGTGGAAAAAGGGGGGAAATTGTAATGATGCATAAAATGTTTTTTCCCTTGCACTTCCATCCCCTCGATAATTTGTGAGTCTTTTGGCCCAGCGAGAGTCAAAACCGACAAAATATGGGTCCCGCCACGGTAGAAAATACCGGTACCGTGAACAATCTCGGTCAAGCCACCAGCTTTGGCATAGATCGGGCGTAATTCAGTCATTTGGCGACCATCAGCGCGCCGGTTGTTATTAATCGCCTCGGTGTGGAGTGCCTCGTCTATTTTTTCATCTAAAAATCGTAGTCCTGGTTCCACTAGGTCGTCGGTCTCAGCTTTTAGAATTTCTACCCATTTAGTGGTGAGTTCGCTCATTTTGCCTTTACCAGGCAAACCAGCAAAAACATACTCGGCTAATACTGGGTTTAAGTGTTGGTCAAAAAGTTCTTTTACTTTGGCTGGGGTTTCCGGTAGGTCAACTCTAGTTTTTTCTTTGCCAATTTCACTAATAATTCCTTTTTGCCACACTTCTAGTTTAGCTATTTCGGCTACCGCTTTTGCCAGAGCTAACCCTAGTTCTTCTTCATTCACCTCTTGCGCTTTGGCTTCAATCATATTAATTTTGCCATCTTGACCACAAACTAAAGTATCAAGACGGAGATTGGCCGTCTCGCCATTGGCGGGATTTACTAAATATTCCGTTTGGTCTTTAGCGAGAGCAATTCTAATCGCGCTGGCTGGCCCAGCCCACGGGATATCAGAAATCGAGAGGGCGAGTGACGCCCCGATTATCGCTGGCACCGAGGGGTCATTTTTGTCATCTAATGATAAGACAGTGGCTACCACTTGCACCTCATTACGCATTCTTTGGTCAAACATTGGGCGAATAGTGCGGTCGATCATTCGTCCGGTCAGCACCGCTTCATCACTGGGCTTGCCTTCTCGCTTCATAAAGCGACTACCCAAGATGCGTCCGGCGGCATAAAATTTTTCCTCATAGTCCACAACCAACGGAAAGAAATCTATGCCCTCGCGACGGTCTTTAGACATTACCGCCGTGACCAGGACGACGGTTTCCCCTAGTTGCATCATCACGGCGCCACTGGCTTGGTCCACAAGGTCCGAAAAAGTGGCCGAGAGTTTAGCTCCGCCAATTTCCGTTTCAAACTTTTTTTCGATCATAAGATATATCGGCTGGTTCCCAGATTTCAGGTTTGAACTGGTAATTTATCGGTTCAAATCTGTCTATCTAGAAACCAGATTAGTGATAATTGTCTTAAAGTTATCACAAATCTAAAGAAAACAAAAAAACCAGCCTAGCTGGTTTTTTGTTTTCCTTTATTTTTTTCTATTCTTTTCCTTCCTCCCCTTTTACTGGTGGTCGGCGCCGGCGGATATTGGTTGGTTTAACTGAGCCAATTAGATATTTTCGGGAATCTTGGTCAAGGTCTAAAAACTCATCGACGGCTTCCTTGAGGCGCAAACTAGTACTGCGACCAAAAGATACCGCTTCCACTTGGCAACCCATATTGGTCCGCAAATATTCGACGAGTGGCACAAAGTCACCATCACCAGAAACAATAATGACCGCGTCGAGCTTGGGGGCCATGGAAATCGCATCTACCGCGAGCCCCACATCCCAATCGGCTTTTTTGGCGCCCCCCATAAATATTTGCAGGTCTTTGGTTTTTACCTCAATCCCAATTTTATGAAGCGCTTCAAAAAAGTTTTTTTCGTCGCCAGCTTCGGTGGTGACCACGTAGGCGCGGGCGCGGATAAGTTGGCGGTCGTCCACTGCATCTTTCAGGATGGCACCAAAGTTGACGCGAGCCCCATAGAGGTTTTTAGCTGAATGATAAAGATTTTGCGTGTCTATAAAAACGCCGACCCGCTGGCTTTTATGTTTTATTACTTGCATGAAAATTAAAACAGATTATTAAAAATACTTATTTATCTCAACAACTTAAGAAATTATACACCCTAAACCAAAAGAGACCTAGACGGCCTCTTTCTTGGCTTCGGCTTTTTTAGCCGTAGTTTCCAAATACTTTTGATGGGAGCGACGCTTGGCGACGAGTTTCAACAGACCACGCCGAGAGTGATTATCTTTTTTGTGTATCTTCAAATGAGAGGAAAGCTCTTCGATTCTTTCCGACAACAGGGCAATTTGCACTTCAGACGAGCCGGTATCCTTCTCGTGTTTGCCAGTTTTTTTGATAACCACCGCTTTTTTCTTGGTTGTAAGCATGGCCGAATAGTAGCATATGTGGCCTAATTTTGCAAGCTCTCCCCTAGTTTTAAACAAATAAAAACCACTGGGCCGGATTACCTTTGTGGGGTAAGCGAGGCCGGTCCAGTGGAGGAGGTGGGGGCAGTGGTGCCCCTATGAGGAAACAGGGAGAAATGTGCTCCCCGATACTATTTAGTCTAAGCTTTTTGTTATTTGTGTCAAATAAACATATAATTATTGTGCGACTCTAAACTTTTATGTCCACCACCGAAATCGACACTTTAAAACGCCAATTTCTCGAATATATCGAGATTGAAAAAGGTCGCAGTCTAAAAACGGTTGAAAACTACGACCGCTATTTAACCCGTTTTTTAAAACAAACCAAGGTCACGACCGCTTCGGGTATTACCGACGAGGTTTTGCGTGAATTTCGCCTCTGGCTAAACCGCCAACCCTCCCCTGCTGGTACCCTCAAGAAAAATACGCAAAACTACTATCTTATTGCCTTGCGGACTTTCCTCAAATATTTAGCCCGACGGGGAGTCAAATCCTTGGCCCCCGAGCGGATAGAACTGGCCAAAACTGGTGGTCGCGAGCTCGAGCTTATTTCCAGCGCCGAGCTCACTCGCCTGTTGCAGGCCCCCGAGGGTGGTAGCGAAATGTCTTTACGGGATCGGGCTTTTCTCGAGTTATTCTTTTCTACTGGTCTGCGGGTGTCGGAGCTCGCCGGTCTAAACCGTGATTCATTTGATTTGGCCCGCGATGAGTTTACTGTTCGTGGTAAAGGAGAAAAAGTGCGACTAGTTTTTTTGTCGGATGATGCCAAAGATGCGCTAAAGGCTTATTTACACAAACGTGGTGATGTCGAGGAAGCGCTGTTTGTTAGTCTGGCTAAAAAAGGCGACGCCCCAACTCGGCTCACCACTCGTAGTATTGAAAGAATTGTAAAACAGTATGCGGTGAAGGCCGGTATTACGGGCAAAGTCACCCCGCATGTGATTCGCCACAGCTTTGCTACCGACCTTTTACAAAATGGGGCCGATATTCGCTCGGTCCAAGTAATGCTCGGCCACTCCAATATTGCCACGACCCAAATCTATACCCATATTACTGACCGCCAGCTTCGCGACATCCATAAAAAATTCCATGGGAAGAAAAATACTTGAGGAAGTATTATTTAATAAGAGCGAGAAAATGTTTTTCGCCGAGCCTTGCTTCCCTATATTGAGCGAACCCTCGCTTTTTTAAGCTTTTGCGAAAGTTGGTTTGGAAATCAAGGAACCAAGCAGAAAAACTCATCTGTCTGAGCGAAGCGAGTTATGAGTTTTTCGTTGTGAGGTGACTATGATTTCTAACCGACGTAGCGGGGCCCGCTTAAAAAAGTGAGGGAGAGCGGACTTATCCACAGGAATATGTTTGTCCTTTATTTTGTCCGATAGTACAATAGTGTCAGACGATGATCAGGTCCTTTCTAGCTTGTGTCCTTTACGAATGCTTGGAGAGCTTCTATGTTTAGTTCTCCTCATTTTTTAAATTATTGCCCTGTCTATTTATTCTCTTGACAGAGCCCAGTGAAGCCCTCGGCTTCTCGTAAATTCGACACCGCTCCCCCGCTCCAACCTATAGTGAGCGGGTTGTTTGTTTCTAAAATCCCTCCGCCGGCGAAGCCGGCGGAGGGATTAAATCTTAAACCTTATGTTTTTTTCTAATTTCTCTTAATTCTTTTTCTTCTACTTCCCCCTTCTTTTCCTTTCCCTTATCTCCAAGCTTTTTTAAGGTTTTTTCATCCAATTTGTTCAACTCCTCGGCCCGTTTTAGGAGGTATTCTTTAGTATTTATTTCCGGTTTATCTAAGGCTTCCTCTAAAAGAGCATGTAAAATATGGCTAAATTTGGGCCCGGGTTTCAAACCCAGCTCTTTTATCAAATCTGCGCCGTCGATTTTAAGCATCGTGACCGAGGTTGGACTACGGAGGGCCTCATCAATCATTGACTCGTATTTTCTTAGTCGATAGGGGTCTTCCTTGGGCCGACCCATACCAATCCGGTCCGACATTCGTAGTTTCATTAGGTCCCAAATGTTTTCTGGCCCGACTTTGGCCACGACCCGGCGCACCGCCGAGAGGGTGAGTTGCTCGGTATCCATAAAAAACATATGATAACGCACCAAACGTTCCACGTCATCGCTAATTTTCTTGGGATACTTCAAATTAGCCATAACTTTGGCCACTATTCTGGCTCCCACTACCTCGTGACCATAAAAAGTCCAGATTTTGGCTTGGCTGTCGAAGCGCCGGGTAGCTGGTTTGCCGATATCATGAAACAAGGCGGATAACCGTAGGTGTAACGGGTAATTTTTATCGGCCGCGTGTTGCAGGGCGCGTAGTAAATGCTCCCAAACATCATAAATATGGGAACGCCCTTGTTCATTACCGATCGCTGGTATTAATTCTGGTAAAACATAGGGTAAAAGACCACTATCCTTAATCGTTTCAATTCCCCGCATTGGGTTTGGGGACATAATTATTTTATTAAACTCTTCCCGCACCCGTTCGGCTGAAATATTTTTTAATAACTCGGCGTTTTTGGTGATTGAGGCTAGGGTTTCTTGGTTGCACGTGAAACCAAGCTCGGTTGCCAAACGAATGGCCCGCATAAGCCGTAAAGCGTCTTCTGTAAAGCGTTTGTCAGCTTCTCCGACTGTGCGTACTACTTTGTCTTTTATGTCGCTTATACCGCCGTATAGGTCAATCAGTTCGTTACTGGTTGGGTTATAAGCTAAAGCATTGATAGTAAAATCACGTCGGGCCAAATCGTCCTCAATGTTTTTGGCAAAAATCACTTCATTGGGGTGGCGGTTATCACTATAGTCAGACTCGAGGCGGTATGGAGTGACTTCAATATTTTTTAAAATTGGGTCAATTCCCTCTTCGTCTATCACCATGACCGTACCAAAGCGGTTTTCATAGACAGTTTTAGGAAAAAGGGCCATTATCTCTTCTGGAGTGGCGCTGGTCGTGATGTCCCAATCCTTCGGTTCCCGATTCATAATCAAGTCCCGGACCGACCCCCCCACCACATACGCCGAAAAACCGGCTTTCTCTAAAGTGTCGGTTATTAGGGAAACTTCCTTGGGCACCACTAGTTCGATTTTCATGTTTTTGTGCTCCCGCCAGGACTCGAACCTGGAACAACGGTTCCGAAGACCGTCGTGATATCCATTTCACCACGAGAGCAATAGCTTAACAATACAATGTTATAAGCTAAAAACCAAGGGAATATTTACTATAATTTGAAATCAATATATACTTGAAACTGTTTGCGGGCATGGTTTAGTGGTAGAACACGTCCTTGCCAAGGACGAGACAGGAGTTCGATTCTCCTTGCCCGCACAGAATTTGGCCAAACAAAAACGCACCTTGGGGTGCGTTTTTGTTTGGCGTGCGGGCAAGGAGAATAGAACGGGGAAGGGTCGGAAACCGGTAGGTTTCCGTGGAGGAAGGCAGGGCGAAGCCCGTCGGAAAACCGTGGGTTTTCGAGGAGTGAGATCTCTCCTTGCTCTTTGAAATTATTCCTGACCGATTCTCCCTATCCGCACAAATTAAGTTCGATCAATCCCCTATTTCACGGGAAACAGATTTAGTAAAACGACAGACAAGGCCAGTCAATACCTGGTCTCATAAATTGTTATATTTTAGGCCATTTTTGGTCAAAAACGGGGATAAAGTTGGGGACGGTGGGGATAAAAGACGACCTTTTCAGTCCCAAATAAATGGCTATAAATATAAGTATGTCCGAATAAATGGCCTAAATAAAGGGTTTTTGGCTAAAAATGGCTTTAATCCTTAAAAACTATCTCTTCCCCCTACCTAACGTTACTTAAGTAACGTTAGGTAGGGGGTGTTTCCCGTGAAATGGGTAGTTATGAAAGGAGAGGTAATTATAGGGTTTTAGACTTAAAAAACATAAAAAGCATTTCACGGGAAACAATTTTGGGTGTTTGAGTCAAATTTGCTAGAATTTTGTTATATTTGGCCTTCGAACTATTGTAATTTAATAAAATGTTACTCAAACATAAGGTTGGTCAAATAGGGGAGGATCTAGCGGTAAAGCACCTAAAAACCAAGGGTTTTGCTATTATTGCTCGCAATTATCGTAAACCATGGGGTGAAATTGATATTATTACCCAAAAAGGGGAGGTGGTACACTTTGTTGAGGTAAAAACAGTTACTAGGGCAGGTGTTTTACATGAAACAGGGGACACTTATGAACCAGAGGATAATATTCACCCGTGGAAGCTAAAGCGGTTGTACCGGACAATCGAGACATTTTTACTAAACAATGAACAATATGAAGAGCTGGATTGGCAATTAGATGCGGTGGCAGTATATCTGGATAAAAATCAAAAATTACTTAAAATTGAATACATCGAGGATATTTCTTGACTAGCTAGTTTCTAAATGATGACAGTGATTAGTTTTTTTGTTAGGATAGGGGAGTTGGAAACGGGCCTTTGCCACGCTGGAGTGGCTATGGCCACGGCAGCGGGGCGTAGCATAGTGGTAGTGTACTCGGTTTGGGACCGAGCGGTCCGAGTTCGATTCTCGGCGCCCCGACATTACGAAGTAAATTGAGGAAGCCAAGAATCGGACGGGAGGGGGTCGGGGAACGGGAGTTCTCCGCAGAGGAAGGCAGGGCGAAGCCCGTCGGAAAACCGTGGGTTTCCGAGGTGTGAGATAGCGAAGCGTCTCGGCGCCCCGACAGAATGGAGGTGTGAGCAAGTCAACTGGCCTACTTCGAGCCGGACGGCTTTAGGACTTGGCTTGTGGCCGGAATCGAAGGCCGCAGGCATGTCGAGTGTAGCGAGACAGCCGAGGCGGGGTCAAGAGTACTTAATAAATATAAATGAAGAACGTAGTGATGAATTTAGTTAGTAACTCGTGACCGATTCTCGGTGCCAAGCGTCGAGGTCTAATTTTTTTGGAAAGCTAAATTTGGTTGTTGTAAATTGTGATAAATATCACGACATATAAACACGAAGGTGGTTGCTATAATTATTGTCCCAAGTTGAATTATCGTCTCGGTATTGGTTAAAGCGGACAACCAAAAATTTAAAAAATCATAAGCACTATGAATATTGGTCATATTAGCGACCACGTCGTAAATAGAAACCTTGGTGCTAATTAGACTACTGAAAATTAATACGGCATAAATTTTTATTGCTATAGGTGACAATAAAAGACGAGCGGTATGTAAAACATAAATCCGGCGCATTATTTTTTTTGATAGTTTAATGTTGGTAGTCATAATAATTTTACATATATACTTTTAAATCTTTAGCCACATCGTTTAAAATCTTGCGGGCTCGGTGCACGCGGCTGCGGATGCTTGAGGGAGAAACTTTCTCTTGCAGGGCAATTTCTTCGTAGGAATAGCCGTCGTTAACGAGAGTTAATACTCTTCTCATTGGTTTGGGAATAATTGATAGTAGGTGGCAAGCCAAGTCTTTGAGGTTGTGTTCCCTCATTTCATCTTTGCTGGCGAGTAAAGCTTCTAGCTCGGTTGATAGGGGAACGGTGCGGTTCTTTTGATTACGCTTTTTTTTGTAGATAGTAAAACATTTGTTGGTTGTTATGGCATAGGCCCAAGATGAAAAAGAAGCGGTTGATTTGGCTTGAAACTGCCCAGCGTGAAGGTAAATACTGACAAAAGTTTCTTGAACGGCGTCTTTGGCTTCCTCGTCTTCTTGTAAAAGCGAAAAAGCGCGCCGGTACAGCTTGTCTTGGTAGCGGTTAAGCAAAACATTAAAAAGACTAGGATGCTTTAGGGATAGCTTTAGCAGTTCCTCGTCGCTTAGATTTTGGTAGGGGGTAAAGTCAAACATATTTAGTCTTTTCTTATATAACTACCGAGGTCGTCCATTTGTTGCATCTGGCCCTATCTTTCTAGCACGAGCCAGAGAAAGGGACAAATATAGTAAAAACTCAGTTGTATTAGGTAGAACTGGTCTTAACATTGGAGGACACCAGATGAATGACAATTTGACCTTGGAAAATACCTTGGCCGAAGTGCTGGCTTTTTTTAAGCTGGGCGAGGTGCGGTCGCAAGTGATAAATGGCCGAGGGTTCGTCAACAAGACTTACGAAGTGGAGACCGAAAAAGGGACGGTCATTATCCAGAAGCTCGCCAATATTTTTGATGAGCGAGTGACGGTTGATAGCCTGTTTCTTTTTGGTTGGTTGTCGGCCCGCGGTTTCGTGGTGCCTGAGCCTATGATAGCTCCTAGTGGCGCTTTGTCTCTCACTCTAGGTGGCTATCATTGGCGAGCGACTCGTTATATTAAACACGATGAGGCGGTGGAGAAGAATTATGCCACCTTGTCTTCGGCGGCGATGATGATGGGGCGGTTTCATCGCTTGATGGCTGATTGTCGCTATGAACCTTGCTTTACCCTGACCGGCTTTCATGATACGGCCGGGATTGTTGGCCGGATGTATGAGTTGGTCACCACTCATCGTATTGCTGGCGATTTGGCCGAGTTGGCCGAAAAGATCAAAGCCGGTGCCTCGCTTCATCTTGTCGCTAGAACCAATGACCGCCAGCTAATCCATGGCGATCCCAAGTTTGACAACTTTTTGTTTGTCGGACAACGGGCGGTGGCGTTGGTTGATTTTGACACTTTAATGCGAGGCAGTGTCTTGCTTGACCTAGGGGATTCCTTGCGGAGCTGGTGTCGACGCGATGGTTTTGTCTTTGACACGCGATTGTTTGAGGAAGTGGTAGAGGCTTACCGGTCGGAATATCGTCCGCCCTATACGCGGGACGAAATTCGCGAGGCGGTCGCCCTTATTACCCTTGAGCTATGTGCTCGATATGTGACCGACGCCTACCACCAATCTTACTTCGCTTGGGATGCGGAGAAGTATTGTTCGTCCAGAGAGCACAACACCGCGCGGGCCATGGACTATTTTCGCTACTACCAGTCGGTCGTGGGGAAATAGAAATACCCGCCACTTCGATATTTTTCGAAGTGGCGGTTTTTATATGAAAGGCTATGATCGATCCATTTGCCAAAAGTTTTCAAATAGAGCTTTCATAGTGAGGCAGATGGCAGGACTGCGTAGAATAGTGCCAAACATTTCTTCGTGCTGATATGAGACGAAGGCAACTTTTTTACGATAAATATAAATACCGACGGTAAAGGGGTAGTTGTCTATCGGTAGATATTTAATATTCTCACACTCTTCGGGATTTGGTTTTATCTTATAATCCATATGCTTGTTGCCGGTCAGATTTATATTTACTCGGCGCATATCAATACCGTTTTTAATTCGCCGAAATTCCCAGTCGTTTTTTAGATAATCAAGAAGACCAGGGAGGATGAGGTCTTTGGGCGCTGCGAGGACCAAGATTGTGCCGGGTTTTTTTATCATATCCTCATATATTTTTTCCAGACCATCCCGACCTTCATAAATGCGAGCCATTGGCTTTTTGGTATCCATATTTTTCAAAGCTTCAAGCTCGGGCAAAATCTTGTTAAAAATGTTTTCGCGTTGTCTGAGAAAAAGACCAACGTTTTCTGGTTCTTCCATAATAAAAATCTTTTTCTTTTCGCGTAGACTGGTATTGATTAGTTTTTTCTCTTTTAGGCTGTCTACAATTTCGTAAATTGTTGTTCTCTTTAAACCCGACTCATTGGCTAATTCTTGGATGGTGGAGGGGCCATTTTGCAGACCGGCAATATAGAGTTTGGCTTCTTTTTCGGTCAGGCCAATTTTTTGGAGGTAATCTTCAATAATCATTTCGTAAATAATACTATTGTCGATAAAAAAGTCAACAAATATATGTATAAAATGGCTATAAATAAGGTTTTTTTAAATATAAAAATATAAATTGTCATAATATAGGACACTTTACTTAAACAGTGGCAGAATCTTGATAGTAACTTGGACCTTAACTAGAGGAAATAAAATGAACAGCAAGCAAGACTGCACCTCTGAAGACGTGGACCGCTACCTCGAGCGCCTCGAGAAGGATATTAAAGAGGCGATGGCTCGCGAGAAAGGAGGAACCCCTGCCTAGGCGCAGATGACCTGAGCAAGTCACTAAACTGCTCCCGATCCCCAAGTGGGTGCTTGGGCTGACGAGCCGAAAACGGCGAAATCGGAGGGTCTTTGACAAGGGAGGGAGAGATGAGTAACCCTATCGGCTATGAAATTGAACGGAAGTTTTGGTTGCCAACAATGCCGCCACTTGTGGTTTATGTCGACCACAACCAAGTTCCGTGCCTTTTTATCGAGCAGGCATACCTACCTGCAGAAGAGGGGGAGACGCGGGTTCGTCGGTCTGGTCGGAAGTACTTTTTGACTGTCAAAAAAGGCGAGGGCCTGGTTCGGCAAGAGACTGAAGTAGAACTACCGAGGGTTATTTACGACAGTCTTCGGCCGCTGGCTGTGGGGAGGACCGTCAACAAGAACCGGTATTTTTTCAAATTTGGTCAGCTTGTGCTAGAGCTCGACGAGTACACTGGCTATTTGGCGGGACTAGTGGTGCTTGAGTGCGAGTTCAAAACAGAGGAGGAAGCTCATAACTTTACCCTGCCAGATTGGGCAAAGCTGGCGGTCGACGTAACAAGTGATAAGAGGTTTAAAAACAAGTCTCTTTCGCTTGCCTTGGCGCCACCTCGGCCGTAGTTTGCTATGAGCGAGGAAAACCTCGCTCATTTTAATTGACTTTTCTTTATATTTTTGCTATACTGGCAGTGTGCGTAGTTTCCTCAAAATGTATTCTCTCCATGTGTGCGATACAAACAGCAAAAGAGAGACCAGTATGAGAGGTCGTTACTTCGCCGGTTATTAGAATCTAGTATTCACACATGGCTAAGAAATTGTATGTTGGTGGTCTACCTTACTCGACTACCGACAACGAACTCAAAGAGACTTTTTCACAAGCTGGCGTTGTGTCATCTGCAACCATAATTATGGATCGGATGACCGGCCGCTCAAAGGGTTTTGGTTTCGTTGAATTCGAAAGTGATTCCGACGCTGAAAAAGCGATCGAAATGTGGAATGGCAAAGACTTTGGCGGTCGCAACTTGACTGTCAACGAAGCTCGTCCAATGGAAGAGCGTCCTCGCCGTTAATCTTTTTTAAAGATTTTCCCAAACAAAAACCGCTCGTAAGAGCGGTTTTTGTTTGGGACAAAAGTAAAAACTCGGCGGTGTGGCAGTGGCGTATGCGACACCGACCGAGTTTTTGGTTGGGATCCCCCTGGTCATTGGACTATCTCCTTCCGTTGCCGTGCTTTTTGGTTTTGTCCTGCCCGTGAAATTTGTGGGTCAAGTTGTGTGCGATCCGCTCAAAATATTTGGTGGGATGAAAGGAAGGGGGTTTGTTTCCTTCAATCACCACGGTCAATGACTGGCCTTGGAAGTTGGTGAAGTTTGGGGGAAAAGTGAAGATGAGTATCAAATTTCCCAGTTCTTCTTGGCGCGAGACTTCCAGGGGCCAATCTCCGGCCAACTTTTTTGCTTCTTGCACAATCGCAAAATCAATTGGCGTCGAAATGTTCATTTACCTCACCTCCTTTCGGGTAGGTTGGGGGATGGGGGAGACCAAGATTACGCTAATTTCATTGTAGTGGTTTAGTGGGGAGAGTCAACTGGCAATATAGACCATATTTTACAACGTGGTATGATTGACTGATGCCCATTCTTTTTTTGTTAGTAATTTTAGTCGTTACGGTTATTGGCTGGGTGGCGTCATATTATGTTTATCGTCATCGTAAACATGGCCAAGCTATCGAGTGCGTCATTTCTTCTGACTGTGACTGGATAATTTCCAGTAGCCACAGCTCGTGGTGGGGAATACCCAATGACCAAATTGGCTTGGCTTACTTTTCTAGTCTGACGTTATTGACCCTGCTTGATATAATTATCGGTGGTGGTTTTTACCTCAATATTTTAATTTTACTTATTGCTCTTTTGGCGGGTGTTTATGCCCTGTATCTTATTTACATTCAACTGCACGTTCTCAAACACAATTGCACTTGGTGTATTATTCCTACCTTGTCGGCGGTGATAATACTTATTGCCACTATCGGACTAATCTCGGTTTAAACAAAGTAGATTTTGACTTTTACGAATTATTTGCTAGACTCTTTTCTAGCCAAGTTCTTTTTATGGTTTAGTAAACGCGCTAAACCCAACACCCAAGGAGTAATGATAAATGAGTAGCGATGTTTTTGTGGTTGCCGATGAAATTAAGATAACCAAAATCAGATACCAAGGGTCCACAATATTATGTGGTCCGAAGGTCAAATGGCTTTCACGCCACGATCTCAGCGCCGAGCAAAAGCTGGTAATTGCCAGGTTGGATGGTGAAGTAGATATTGAGCACCATAAAAACTTTTGGGCAGATACCGTTGATGACTTTCTGAAGAAACTTGAGGTTTTTATTCAAGAGTCTAAGGTGGTGTATGTTGTGGCTCCAAGAGAGTGGCTCGTCGCGGCGGCTAATACTGGGTTGGTATTTCGAACATTTAATTGTGATATGGTGACTGGTAATGTGAAATTGAAATGTGTATATCAATATGATATATATGGGCCTCATAATATATTCGGGGCGCATCAATTGAGATAGAAAATTCAAATAGTGGTTTCCCAAGTGCCGGCCATAAACCGGCACTTTTTCTTTGGTTGAAGTGGTCAAGATAATTTAATTGAACTGTGATATCATATATGCTATGATTAATATGTGATTTCGAAATCAATCAAAAGTGAAGCTGTCTTATTGAGAAAGAAAGGATACTCATATGGATATATTTATGAAAAAATGAATATTTCCAAGGGAACTTTGAGTTATTGGCTTTCGGATGTTCCATATACTCCTAATAAATACACCATAGATAAAATTGGAAAAGCGAGACTGGCTTCAAATTTTGCTAAACGTAGAATAAAGTTGGAATCTATTAGTGCTGCTAAAAAGGAGGCGATTAGAGATGTTGGGGTATTAAATAAAAGGGATTTATTTATGTTGGGTATTGGACTTTATCTAGGTGAGGGGGCAAAAACAAATGATTCTGTTAGGATTATTAATTCCGATCCAAAAATTATAAAATTAGCAGTAAGATGGTTTAAAGAAATATGTGGCTTGTCAATTTCTAATTTTAGGGTTAGATTACATCTCTATCCAGACAATAAAGTGGTAGATGCGATTAATTTTTGGTCAAAAGAGCTTGGAATTAAAAAAGATTATTTTCAAAAAATACAAATTGACCAAAGAAAGGATAAAAAAAAGTTCAATAAAGGAAAGTTGCCTTTTGGAACAGCTCATCTTAGTATAGTGAGTAATGGGGACAAGAGATTTGGAGTGTATCTTGCCCGAAGGATTAATGCTTGGATAGAAAATGTACTTAGATAAATATGCGGGTATAGTTTAGTGGTAGAATGGCACACTTCCAATGTGCAGACGGGAGTTCGATTCCCCCTACCCGCACTGGCCACAAAAATACCAGGTTTATGCCTGGTATTTTTGTGGCTCTAGTGGCGGGGATGAGCAAGGTAACTGCTTACCTTGCGTGGGGAATCGAAAGGCGGAATCATGTTTATCTAGCAAGAGAAACAGATGAGCCAGGGTCGTGAAAATTTTGAGCGGCGGCGAGAAATTATTCCTGACCGATTCTCCCTACCCGCACAAAAAAACTCGCCCCTAGTTTCGGGGCGAGCATGCTAGACAGTAAATTCAGAAAAATCTTCAACAACTTCGTAGTGCCAGTCTTCCACCACTTTCTGGCCACCGGGGGCGTAGATACACTCGCCAATGATTTTCTGACCAGAGAAAATCAAGGGCAGAAACAGTGGGTCGGCGGCCATGAGCTTGGCGGTGGTTGTGGGTCTTTCGATTAGGTCACTAATCGGAAACCAGCGACCAGCTTTCATCTCGGCCGAGTCAATCGGCTCGCCCAGCCACTTGTGCGTGAGAAAAAAATAAACTTCAAACACACTAGTGTTAGCTGGAGTTTCTCCTTGGTTTACAAACGAAATAATAGCCACTTGGTCGAGGCTTTTCGGCATCACAATGACCCCAATTTCCTCGAAAACTTCGCGACTAGCACAGTCTGGGATGGATTCTAGAGCTACTCCTTCTTTATTGGTGTGGATTTTGCCCCCGGGCCCAGTGTAACAACCGACACCGATTTTGTCGGTTTTCATCCCCATATACACCTCTTTCTCTCGACAGAGAAAGACAACAGTCGCTTGCGTCGCCATTGGCCTTTCTCCTTTGAGTTGAGGTTTAGACATCTTTTCATACTCTAACACTAATTTAGCTAAGGACAAGTCTGTTGCGAAAAGCAAAACCTGCTAAAATTACTCCATTACTTTTTTAATTTTTTAATTATGTCTCCCTACTGTTACGCTAATAATAAGATTGTAAAACTAACTGAAACCAAAGTACTGGCCAATGACCTAGCGGTTTTGCGGGGCTACGGGGTGTTTGATTTTGCGCGGATATACAACAAAACGCCATTTCATTTAGAGGACCATTTTGTGCGTTTTTGTCAGTCGGCCAAGTTGCTGGGGCTAAAGGTGCCCGTCGAGCTTAATACTGTTTTAAAAGCGACGGCTAATTTGTTGGTAAAAAATAAGTTAAAAGATGCCAGTGTTCGCTTGGTGCTTACGGGTGGGGCAAGTGACGATGGTATAAGTTTAGGTAAGTCACAATTTTTTATTTTAATGGATAAATTGACCGACTATTCACCGGATGTTTTCACAAAAGGGGCTAAGCTTATTACTGTACAACATGCGCGACCCTTGGCTGAAGCCAAACATACCAATTACGCCGTGGCGGTGAAATGGCAAGAAAAAAGACAAAAAGCGGGAGCGATAGAAATATTGTATGTCGATAATGGTAAAATTTTGGAGTGTGCCATGAGTAATTTTGGTATTTTTAAAGGCAATACTTTAATCACTCCAAAAAATGATATTTTGGCGGGAGTAACCAGAAAAATAGTTTTAAAATTGGCGCGAAAAAAATTTAAAGTTGAAGAGCGAGAACTTTTGGTCAGTGAATTGGCCGACGCCGACGAGGCGTTTCTCACAGCCACCAATAAATATGTGGTACCGATTGTAAAAATTGATAATTTGAAAATCGGAAACGGTAAAGTTGGACCAAATACCAAGTGGCTACTAGCCGAATTTAAAAAGGAAATAGATAAAATCTGTTATAAAAACAAAAAATAGGCACGAAAAAACCCGTTTGCAGACGGGTTTTTTCGTGTAGTGAGAAACCTTTCTCGAGAAAGTTTTCTGTTTTTACTTCACCGCATCTTTGAGGGCCTTGGCGGCGCGAAATTTGGGCACGCGCATCGCTTGGACCTTGACCGCTTCACCAGTACGTGGGTTACGCGCTGTGCGGGCTGCCCGCTGTTTGGTGGAGAAGATACCGAGACCGGCAATAGATACTTCGTCGCCCTTTTTGAGGGTGGTGACAATCGAATCAACGACGATATCAACTGCTTTTTCGGCGGCCGCTTTGGTCCCGCCGAGGGCGGAGTATACTTCTTCGACGATTGCTTGCTTGTTCATACCAGGTGTGACTTATTTTGCTAATGGCACGACCTTTCAAAACTTGGGTACAGTATATATTTTAGGGCCAGGAGGTGCAATAGCCCCTAAAAATCCCCCAGAGGAGGAGATTTTTGGGTGCTACTTTATTTTTATCTCGCGTACTCTACTACTCGGGAATCTCGAATGACTGTCACTTTGATTTCGCCTGGGTACTTTAATTCTTTTTCAATTTTTAACACAATATCACGGGCCAGTTTTTTGGCTTCAATATCGCCCAGCTGGTCGGGACGAACAAAAACCCGGATTTCTCGCCCCGCTTGGATAGCATAAGTTTTTTCGATCCCAGTAAATGAATTGGCGATATCCTCCAAATCCTTCAATCGTTTCAAATAATTTTCTAGACTATCACGTCTGGCCCCTGGGCGGCCACCAGAAATAGCATCGGCAGTTTGAACAATAATCGATTCAATCGTTTCGTAGGGGTATTCCTCGTGGTGGGCTTGCATGGCTTTAATAATTGCTTCGCCAGCCTCAAATTTTTCGAGAATCCGGCGACCGATTTCCACATGAGTACCAGAAACTTCGTGGTCCACCGCCTTACCAATGTCGTGCAAGAGTGCTCCCGCTTTGGCCACCTGAATATCGGCGCCCAATTCCTCGGCGAGCATGCCCGCAAAGTGGGCCATCTCGATCGAGTGTTGCAAAACATTTTGACCATAGCTGGTCCGGAAGTGGAGGCGACCAAGGATAAGCAAAATGCGCGGGTCTAAGTTTAAAACCCCCACCTCATAAGCGGCTTGCTCGCCTTTTTCCTTAATAATTTTGGACACATCTTCTTTCGCTTTGGCGACCAGTTCCTCAATTTTGGCGGGCTGAATCCGCCCATCAGTAATTAGGTTTTCGAGTGCCACCTTGGCAATTTGCCGGCGGATGGGGTCAAAAGACGAGAGGACAATCGAGCCGGGGGTATCATCAATAATAACTTCTACCCCTGTTTCCTTCTCAAAAGTGCGGATATTTCGGCCTTCTTTGCCGATGATCTTGCCTTTAATATCGTCCGATGGAATATCAACATTGGTGGACATTACCTCGGGCACGGTCGAGTTGGCCAACCGTTGGATTGTCGTAGATAAAATATCCTTGGCCCGATTTTCTAGCCTTTCTTCGGCGTTATGTTCTAATTTGCGCATGCGCACCAGCAGGTCTTCTTCGTAATCTTTCTCAGTCCGCTTTATTATTTCCTCCCGAGCGTTTTCCTTCGACAGATTGGCAATGCGCGCTAATTCTGTTTCTTCGGTAATTTTTAAGGCTTCCACTTTTTCTTTAATTTGGCGAATTTCTTCGGCTTTTTTCCTAAGATTTTCCGCTTCGGTATCAATATCACTTTGCCGTTTGTCCAAGGTTTCATCCTTAGTCAGCAGACGGTCTTCTAATTTCTTTAAACTAGCTTCTTTCTCGCTCTCTTTTTTGCGGGCCTCGGCGAGGGTTTCAGCACTGTCTTTTTCCGCATCGGCAATAATCTGCTGGGCTTTGTCCTTGGCATCGAGCAGGGTTTGCTTAATAGTGAGCTCCATGGAGCCCTTTTGACCAAGGGTAACCAGCCAGCGTAGAAAATAACCAATGACAATTCCTCCTATCCCGGCGGTGCCGGCGAGGATGATGACGGTTAATAGATTCATAATACGATAGGGCTTAGCCCGACCGCAGTTTAGTTGAAAAAACTGGCCTAAATTAAGGCTAGGTGAGACTTAGTTCGGTAAAGGAAAGGTTTCATCGGGTCTTTTTTTTTGGTCAAATTTCTTCTTCGGGCAAACTGCAATCAGGTGTCAGCATTTAACAATTAATAATTGGATATTTTTATAATATCAAAGATATTGAAATCTGTCGAGGTGGGAGAAAATTAGTTCGGATGTCTTGTAGACAAAGTATCTTTTAAATATTATAGTTACGATATTATAGCTTTTTCTGATAAATTTGTTATGAAAATTAAATATATTTTTATTGTGATTTTGTTTATTGTGTTGACTGCTCCTAATGTTGTTTTCGCGGCATGGTGGAACCCTTTTTCTTGGTTTAGTTTTGCTTGGAATAAAGAAAAGGTAACTGAATATGCTACATCAACAGATCAAAATAAGGACGTTAAAAAAACTATTGCAGATATTAAAACAGAGACCAATATAAAATCTGTAAACCAACAATCAGAAATTAATGGGCTTAAAAAGGAAATTGGAGCATTAAAGGCGATTACGAATGAACCTAAACCAACAAACCCGATCGTCAATTATCCTGCTATTACAGATTCTGCTTCCATTATTGCACCTGAATCAGTTGAACCTGCGCTATCAGATGACCCAGAAATCAAAGTTGACTGGGTTGGATCAAATGTGTATTCGAGAGATGGCGGGACTTATGGATCCTATAGTATTGATATATCTATTACTGCCGGCAATAAAGATGTATATGTGCCACAGGCGACATCAAATTCAAAAAATATGACCATAGGTTTTTTCTATACAGTTGATGGTAAGGAATTTAATGGCACACAAGATTCAGATGTAAACTGTGGGCTAATGAGAGAAAATTTTTGCAGAATTAAAGCAGGAAAAACTAGTAAAATAGGAGCAACTATATGGCTTATACCATATTCCTCTGGTAATTATTCAGTAAAATTCTTAAAGATGATGTATCGCATTGATGGAGAAAGTAAGATGAGGACATTTGAATTAAACGAAAATGTAGGACCGCTGTTCATTGAGTAAGAAATAAATTCTATATAAATGTCTAATAGCTCTTGCTTGAGCAGAAGAAAACCACTCACTGGAGTGGTTTTCTAATGTTTATTTTTCCGAGCGACCTATTTTTTAGGCCCTTTTGGTTTTATGACCTCATCAATCAAGCCATACTTCTTGGCTTCGTCGGCCGACATATAGAAGTCGCGATCGGCGTCTTTTTCTATTTGGGCCAGAGATTTGCCGGTAAAGCGCGATAACATTTTGTTTAGATTGTCTTTGGTTTTTATAATATTCCGAGCGGTAATTTCAATATCAGAAGCTTGGCCCTCAATACCACCAAGTGGCTGGTGGATCATCATTTCCGAGTTTGGTAGAGCAAGGCGCTTGCCCTTGGCTCCTGCCCCTAAGATAAGTGCACCACCAGAAGCGGCCATACCGACGCAAATAGTCGAGACATCGGGTGCGACATGGTCCATAGTGTCGATCATGGCGAGTGTCGCGGTGACCGAGCCGCCAGGGGAGTTTATATAAAGTTTAATATCTTTCTTGGGGTCTTCGGACTCGAGAAAAAGCAACTGGGCAATAATGATATTGGCGACGTGGTCGTCGATATGGCCCCCGAGGAAAATAATGCGCTCGCGTAAAAGACGTGAGTAAATGTCGTAGACCCGCTCACCAAATTGGGACTTTTCGATAACAGTGGGGATTAACATAAGGATTATTTTAGATTAATTAGTAATTGGAGTATAAAAGATTTTTATAGCCTAGGCAATTATTTCACTCCATCCAAAAACTTCATCACCAAGTCGGAGGTCATCACATTTTCCACATAGGCGTGGATACGGTCCTCGGCCACTTCACCTTTTAGCTCGGGGTTGTGTTCCAAAATGTGTTTGATTTCAGCGTGGACAGTGTCGTGATCGGGTTTTATTTTTTCCGCCTCGGCCAACTTTCTTACCACTAAACCAAAGCGGACTCTTTTTACAGCGTCTTCCTGCCAGCCCTGTTTTAATTCGTCCGTGGTTTTTTTGAGATGAATAAGGTAGTCGTCAAATTTTAGACCCATTCTTTCGATTTGGCTTCTCATCTCGGCCAACATTTTGTTTAGTTCATTGTCGATGAGAAGTTTTGGTATGGCAAGATTAGATTTAAGGCCGATCGCTTCGATAATGGCCAGATGCCTTTTTTCCTGACTTTTGTTTTTCTTGTCGGCACTAATATTGGCTTTGAGTTTGGTTTTAAAATCGGCCACTGATGAAAAATCACCAAGTTTTTTGACAAAGTCTTCATTAACTTCCGGCAAATCCTTAGCGGTGGGGTCATTGCTTTCGCGGGCGCGAATCTGGCGGATTTCCTCCACTGCTTTCTCGACTTCCTCGTCGGCTACTTCACTTTCGTCAGGGTGTTTAGCCCCGATTTCTTTAATAATTTTTTGATAGTCGGGCAAAGTAAATTCTGGCAAGACGGCGGTTTTTATTTTAAAACCCAACGGATTGTCTTTGGCAATTTTGGTGATAGTAATCTCTGGTTCGCCGATGGCCTCGATTTTGTGGGTGACAATTATTTCGGGATAAGTTTTTTGCAGGGCTTCTTCGGCCATTTCCAACAAAATCCGGTCGTCCCCGATTTTCTCATTGAGGATTTTTTCGGGCACGTGGCCGGGCCGAAAACCGGGGATTTCGGCCTTGGCCCCCAGCCGTTTTAGGGCGTCACTCCAACCGGCCATAAAAATATCGACCGGTATTTCACCAGTGATTTCTATTTCCGACGCGGGTAGTTTAGTGATGGTGACATTGATCATAGCCCCCATAATCTACCTGAAAATTATTAAAATGCCAAATTAAAGAACCCCCGCCGCGCGAAGCGCGGCGGGGGTTCTTAATTTTACTCAATAAGTGGTAGGCAAGGAATCAATATCAGCGTCTAGGGTCGACAAGTCGGTCACTTCCAAATCAGTCTCTAAAGTATCTAGGTTGGTCGAGGTGCTGGTGGCCGGAATCTTGTCGGCTTGGGCCTCGGTCAGGGTGGCGTTGTTGTAGGCCTTTTGCCACTCGCGACTCTTTTTAAACTGGCCGTAAAAAACAGTGACCCCACCGATCAGTAAAACAATAATAATGACGATGGTGGCAAACAATGGGCCTTTAGTACCATCGACCGAACGCAATTCTTCCATCGGGGTTTTAGCCATAGTCAAATTATTTGGTTTCTGTTTTTAAGCTATTAATACCGGCGACAATGGCTTCGCGGGCTTTTTGAATCAGGAGGGAAGTGTTGACCAAACGTTCTTTCATTATGATCAGCTCACCACTTGGGTTGGCACTTAGAAAAACTTCGGTCGAGCTAGCTCTGGCGGTAGCAATAGTTGAGCTGGCGGTCTCTAAACTCAAATTAGCGGAAGCGACATAGGCGGCAGCGGTTGTTACATCGAAGCCGGCGGTTTCATTTTCCAGTACTTTGTCTTCTAAACGTTCATTTACATTGTCTAGATAACTGGTATAAACCCCAAGTTTGGCAATAATGCGGTTATAATTGATCAGAATGGTCTGTTCCCGAATCTCACTTACTCTACCATCTAAAGAATTTAGACGGGCCTCGGTGCTGGTGGCATTGCCGGGGACTGGGGTTTGGGGTTCTTTTTGTAACCTTAAAAACGACTCACGGTTGGCACGGGCTTGGTCCTGAATCGTGGCCAAGTGCCCAGATTGAGCCAGAGCGGGAGTTCCAAAGGCAAATACGGCTAAAAATATAGCGATTTTAAATATATTTGATTTCATATGTTGGGGGCTAGTCAGCTAAAATGCTATACCAGCCACTTGACTAGTATAGCATTTTTAGGCAAATTTCGCCACAACAAAGGGCGGATAGCTAGTTTTTGGGATATTTCTTTTGGTACAAATCAAACGAGTGCTGGATATCTTTGGTGGCCTCGCTTTTGTCTCGCCAGTCGGCGACCACCACCTCTTTTTTCTGTAAATCCTTGTAAACCTTAAAGAAATGCTTGATTTCCTCGAGGGTATGAGGGTCAATATCGGTCAGATTTTGAATACTGTTGTAACGGGGGTCCTTAGCTGGTACCGAGAGCACTTTGGCGTCGGAGTCGCCATCGTCGGTCATTTCCATTACTCCCACCGGTCGGACTTTGACCAAACAGCCCGGGACAAATGGCTCATGGCTCATCACGAGAACATCGAGAGGGTCACCATCGTCCCATAAAGTCTGGGGGACAAAGCCGTAGTTGGCGGGATAGTGCATTGGGGAGTAAAGTACCCGGTCCACACCGATGAGACCAGTTTCTTTATCTAATTCGTA
The DNA here is from genome assembly GCA_001823065.1 of Candidatus Vogelbacteria bacterium RIFOXYD1_FULL_44_32. Taxonomy (GTDB): domain Bacteria; phylum Patescibacteriota; class Minisyncoccia; order Phycocordibacterales; family XYD1-FULL-46-19; genus XYD1-FULL-44-32. Next base: position 72,490 of record MHTJ01000002.1, on the reverse strand, counting down.
TTTAATGCGGGACAGCTTGGGGATTTCAATAATGACATTGAGGGCCGAAGCGTCACCAGCGGGAATATCGTGCCAAAGATTCATATTTTGTATTAATTAAAAGTTAATAAATTTTAATTTTAAGCTTCAGGAGTGGCGGGGGTGTCAATTTTTTCCTCCTTCGCTTCATCTGTTATAACTGGTGAAATTTCGGTTTTATCTTCTTCCGGTAGGGCCAAGTTTTCTGGTGTCGTGATATCTATTTTCCAGCTAGTCAGTTTAGCGGCGAGACGGACATTTTGGCCACCCTTACCCACTGCGAGAGAAAATTGGTCGGCGGGAACATCGACTAGCGCTTGGTGGGTCTCATCATTAGGGGTGACATTGTTGACCTTGGCTGGTGAGAGGGCATTGGCAATAAAAGTGGCTGGGTTGTCTGACCATTCAATAATATCGAGCTTTTCACCACCGAGCTCGGCGATGACGGTATTCACTCGTGAACCCCGCTGACCAACCATGGAGCCGACCGGGTCGATGGAGTGGTCGTGTGAAGTGACAGCGATTTTAGTCCGTGAGCCAGCTTCGCGGGCGACGGCCTTGATTTCCACGGCGCCCGAGGCGACCTCGGGCGCTTCGAGAGAAAATAGACCCTCGACAAATTTAGGATGGGAGCGAGATAGTTTTAGGGCAATACCACGAGGAGTGTCTTCCACTAAATAGAGGTAGGCGCGGATCCGCTCGCCCTGGCGGTAAAACTCACCTTGGATTTGTTCTTCAAAGGGTAAAATAGCCGTGGTGCGACCGAGGTCAACAAACACATTACCCCGTTCAATCTTTTGCACTTTGCCATTAATAATTTCCCCTTCCTTACCTTCGTATTCATCTAAAATAGACACCTTTTCGGCTTCGCGAATACGCTGAATAATAACTTGTTTAGCGGTTTGGGCGGCAATACGACCATAGTCGTCTTTGGCTTCGAGGGGAAAAACCAATTCTTCACCGAGGACAACATCACGCTTAATCTTTTTAGCGTCGGCGAGCCAAATATGGTGTTCTTCATTAAAACGGGGGCGCTCCTCGGGCGTATCCTCGCCTGCGACAGCTGGGGGTGTCACCACTACCACTTCTTCTTCATCATCGACCGCCGGGCGCACAGTGGTTTCATCGACGGCTATTTTTACTTGATAAAATTCAGCCGTGCCGGTATTGAGGTCAAAATTGGCCTTGATAATTTGGCCTTTTTTACCGTAGTCTTTTTTGTAAGCCGCCACGAGTGCATCGGAAATAGCCTCCATAATTTTAGCCCGGGGGATATTGCGTTCTTCTTCGAGCTCGCCGAGGGCGGCATTTAAAGCTTTAAGGTCAATCATATTATTTTTTTATTTTAATAATTTTTTGTTTAAAAAATCCGCCCTCCCAAATCGGAATAGCGGTCATACAATCGTCACCTAATAGTAGCAAATACAGAAATCTAGTCAAGGGGGTGGACCGACTGCAGATTTTAAGTTATCAACATTAAAATATTATCTTGGCTACTCCTAGCTTGTGGTAATTGCTATAATTTGACCAAAGGTTTAGGCCAAATATTTTGGGCTCATTTAATTAATATCAATGGAAAATAATTTAACGCCGACTCCGGGCTCACCTTTAAGTCCTGGTTCCACTCCTACTCCCGAGCGTAAAATTTGGGCGGTGACCTTGGTAATAATTTTAGTGTTTTTGGCTGTGATTTTTTTGGCCGTCCTGATTTTTTCCAAATTAGGCCAGCCGAAGGATTTGCCAGCCAGTGACCGGGCCGAAATCATGCGCCAGTTGCAGGCCGAAGCCGACCAGGCGCCCAAATTGAGCGAAGCCGAAAAAGTCCAGATTTTGCAGTCAATTCAAGCCGATGATAGTGGGCCGACGGAAGCGGAGAAAGTGCAGATTATTAAACAGTTGCAAAATAATTAGCAAATTATATTTAAAAATTAAAATTAATTTAATATCATATTTATGAACTACCCGTCATCATTTAAGCAGGCCTCACTTATCTTAGTTTCAGTTGCGTTTGTCTTTTTGGTGGCGGGGGTAGCGTATGCGGAGTGGGCAAACCCAGCTTGTGGTCCGACTGGTTGTAATACTCCGACCCCAATAAATGTGGGCTCGACCACTCAGACCAAAGCTGGCGGGTTTAATTTGCGCCAAGCTTCGATTTTGGAATTGGGTAAAGAGTTTCCGACTACTATAAAAGAAGAAAAAGCGGGCCGAATTTTCTATTTCAATAACGGTGTAGTTTCCACCGACAGTAAACCAGGAATCTCGGTGCGAATTTTCGGTGGTGGGAACGCGGTAGGCAACAGGATGGTGCACTTGCTTGACAACTTGTTTGTTGGTGGCACTATCAACGCTTTTAAATATAATATTTGTACCACCAGTGCCGAGGGGGCTGTCGTCTGTAGTCCATTTACCGGTGGCGGGGATGGCTTGTGGACATTGAATTCCACTGGAACGGCGATCTCTCCATCAGTTTTGACTCGGCGAGTAGGTATTGGCACAACTACCCCAGACTATAAATTAACAGTAGACGGTATTATCTCGGCCACAGGTCTACTTATGAGTCGAAATCATTCACCAAGTTTGGTTTTATTTGACACTGATAATTCTAGTGTTAACGCTCGGATTCAAGTTCAAAATAACCTTCTTAGTTTTAATCGAGTAAGTTCTAGCAATAATATTGCCGCTACTCCATTATCAATCAATCTAAATTCTGGCAATGTGGGTGTTGGAACCGTGGTTGATCCAACACTGTTTAAATTACAGGTTTACGGTAGTGTTGGACCCCATCTCGATAATAGGTATGACCTCGGTAGTCCGACTCGCCGTTGGGCCAATCTTTATGCTTCTAATATTTACAAATGTTCTGGTCCTGATGAGGATTTGTGTACCGAGGTTACCAATAATAACGGCGGTGATAAATGGGCTTCATCGACCGCCAATGTCAATAATATTTACAATAAAAATCTGACTGGCAATGTTGGTGTTGGTACGGCCAACCCCCAGACAAAATTCCACGTTAAAACAGGTATTGTTAATATTCTCTTTAGCAATGGTGGTGCCGACGGCACCGACGCTATAATTGCTGCTACTAAAGATGGTGGTTCTAGTGCGCCACTCACCTTTTTGTCTAATCGGTATAAGTTTGGAGCAGACGGAGAAATGTTAATGATTGCTTCCAATGGAAACGTAGGTATTGGTAATCCGGCTCCTACGAGTAAGCTTCAGGTAAATGGTGCCACTCGTATTGATGGAGCCCTGGCTGCGTTTGGGACTCTATTTTCGAGTGGTCAGATTATTGGTGAAAATGCCGCTCCAAGTATTTTGTTAAATCAAACTGGTGAGACAGATAAAAACGCTAGAATTCAGATGGATGGGTCACTTCTAACGTTTCGTAAAGTCGGTTCCCCGAGTGTGACTTATCCAAACGGCAATAATACCCTTGCAACTCCTTTGGTGGTGGATTTTAACACTGGCAAGGTGGGTATTGGGACCAATAGCCCTAGTACTAATCTTCATGTAACGGGAACAATCGGTGTTGATGGCACTAGTTTTTCAGCTGCCGAATTAGGGCGACTAAAATTTGGTGCATTCAATCTAGAAGGCAAGGATGTGGGTTATATTAGATACAAAAATACTAGCCCTCAATCTCTAGATGTATATGGTGGAGTGGTGGTAGCTGAGGGTGTGCCAATGCAACCAAGATTGATAAGATTGTTTGACGATGTAAATATTGCTGGAAAGCTTACAGTGAACCGAATTTGTAGCACAACTGGAATCTGCTTTGATACTTCTTCGGTTGGTGGTCAATGGGCAACGAGTGGTAATAACATATACAATACTAACACTGGAAAAGTGGGTATTGGCACCAATGTACCAGGAACAAAGTTAGATATTGATAATGGCACCACCAATTATACTGTGGGCTTAACTGCCAGAACAGTCTCCGACCTTACGGGAACGAGTAATTTTCCTGTTGCCATCATTGCAAACAACACCAATTCCGCTAATAGTGGCGTTGGCTTACGTTTTGCCGCAAAAAATGGAAATGCAGCGAATAATGCAACTCTGGCCCAAATTAGTGGTGTAATCGAGCGAGCATCAACTGGCGCTGTTAATTATGGCGGTCTTCAATTTACTGTTACCGATGGTGCTCATCTTGTGGATGCCATGAGAATCTCGCGTGAGGGCAAGGTCGGCATTGGGACTAATGATCCAAGTAATAAGCTTGATGTTGAAGGAGGAATCACGGCTAATAATGTAAGAATTGACCGTGGTGGCTCTATTTCTCTTGGTACCGCAGATATTGATTCTAATACAAAGCTAGATGTAGACGGAAAAGTAAGGCTAAGAAGCTTGGCGGCTGATAATGTTAGTACGCGGGTTTTAGTTGCCGACAATGACGGCAAAATTGGGTACAAGGATACAGCGACATCTGGCGAGGGGCAAAAAATGTGTACGGCTATTGGGGTGGGCGGAGCCTTCTATAATTTCAAGCTTAAAATTAGTTCCTTCCTTCTTTCGATGTTAGACAGGTATGCAGAAGCGCGAAATAATTCTCGCGTTTATATTCCAGCAAACAATGTGCCACCAAACGATAAAAGAATCTGTCTTGGCAATGCTTGTGTAACAGTATTTCAAGCTGGAGGCATATTACCAGCTGGTTCTCTGATGGATAGGTACATATTACCCGATATAGGGGCCAACATGAGAGCTAGTCTTGATGAGGCTTTTAATTCTTTGCCTCGAGTAGTGGAAAGCAATATACCAGTTCCCTCGTCTTGGACCATTAGAGATTGTCAGCAATACGTGGCGGCTCAAACCGGGGCGATTGAGAGTTATCAAGTGGGCTGTATCTTTAAAGAGGCACAAGGTGATGGTAAAAGATTCTCCTATTCGAATGTTGGAGTAGTGTGGAGTAAGAGTGCCCTCGGCGGCGGTGCTGGTTTAGTAATTGGAGGAAGGGTTGGGGGAGATGTGGTAAGTGCTCTTATTGGAGGGGCAATTGGTAACACTGCGGGGAATGGAAGCCTAGAAGTGAATAATGTTAGTCGTCCGACTTACAATTGTGGTTGGTAAAATAAATTAATTTATCACCAAAAATCCCCGCGATGAGCGGGGATTTTTGGTTTTAATTTTGGTATAATTATGTCTAATGTTTATTGACTCCTCGATTTTAAAAGAACTGTTAGTGTCGGCGCGCGTGGCGACTCGCGCCGAGCTGGATGTTTTCGAGCAAGAAGCCAAAGACAAGGGGCTATCTTTATCCGAACGAATTTTGGTGCAGGGAATAATTTCTGGCGATGATTTGCGCCGCCTCGAGGCGCGGGCCTCGGGGGTGCCATTTATGAGTAGTTTTGATGACCAGATTCCCTATGAAGTGTTAGCCAAAATCCCCGAACCAGTGGCGCGGGCCCACAATGTGATTGCTCTACGCGAAACGGCTAGTGGCTTGGAAGTGATTGGGTTGCGTTTGGAGGATATTTTAGAAGCGAAAAATATTTTAGCTGATGAGTTGCATATTTTACCGCGGTTGGCCCCAGAAGCGCTGGTCCGCCGACTTTTATTGTCTTACCAACGCGAGCTCGGTGGGCGCTATGGGCGTGATTTACGCGAACTTGGGGCCAGTTTAGCTCACGAAAAAAGCGAGCGCGATTTGGGGCGAGTTGCTAACTTGGTTTTTCGTGATGCGAGCTCAGCTCAGGCGCGCCGGATCTTGATTGAAGTCAGTCCGAGTGAAACTTTGGTTCGCTATCGGATTGGGCAAAAAACTTATGATGCTATGGCTACCAATCCGCATATTGGCCAGCGCTTAGTCGAATCCGCCGGTTTTCCTGATTTATTTAAAAAATATGACTTTACACCCACCGGACAATTTACGACTGATTTGTCCAAACGCGCCATATTTTCTAGGCAAAGTGATAATGAGTTGGCCAAGCTTGGTTTATGGGGGGAAAACCTAGAGGTCCTAGAAAATATCACCGCTGGAGGAGGGTTGGCGGTAATTTCGGGAGATATGGTTGAGACCAATAAGCCATTGTTTTATGCCTTGGCTGAAAGGTTGGCCCGCACTGGCCACCCAGTGCTCTCAATTGAAAAAAAACTAGAGCGTTATCTTTTCCACGTGGAGCAGGTAGAAACAGCCGGTAAACCCGTCGCCGATATTTTGCGTCGGCTTTTACCGCACGATTTTGATGCTATTTTGGTGGAAGAAATTGACTCACCGCAAACTTTGGCCCTACTGGCGGGAGCGGCGGGGCGGGGTATAGCGGTGTTTGTGGGTTTATCTGCAAAAAATTTAGCTGATTTAGTGAGTCAAACGGATCAGCTTTTACCCGACCGCTATATTTTGTCAGCAGTCACTAAAATTTTTATGCGCCTTGAACCTGTTTCCACCCTAGGTAGTCGGGCTGTGGCGGGCCAACTTCAGCCCAATGAGTGGAAAGACCTCAAGGGCTATCTCAATTTTGAAAAAATGAAGGATAATTTAGTTTTAGCTGGCCTAGTTGATGTGTCTTTTGATATTGCCACAGCTAATTTTAAAGTAAAAAAACAAAACGGTGATATTTCTTTACCTGATCGAACTAAAATCTATGCCACGGAAGCGCTAGTAGTCACCTTGCCGATCGAAAAAATGATTAAAGATGGTAAAAAACCCGAGGAAATTGTGAATTTTAGCCGAGAACAAGGGGCACTCAAGCTAAATGAAGATATTTTTGTGCTGGCTACTCTTGGTAAAATAGATTTAAACGAAGCGATTGCTCTTATCCGGCGCCACGCCCACTCTCGACTCTAAGGCGAGTCAGTTAGAGTCGAGGCCGATTTTAGTGGGGATGTTATACTATAGCTTATGGGAAAATTTATTGTGGCCAATTGGAAGATGAATCCGGCTTCACCGCGGGAAGCTAAACTTCTAGCTCTAGCTCTAAAAAAAACTGCTTCAAAGCTGACCAAAACGCGGACTATTATTTGTCCGCCGGCTTTGTATTTGTCGTTGCTGATACCACCGCGGCCAACCAAAAAAATATTTTGGGGTGGGCAAGACGCCTGTGCTGGGGTGAACGAAGCCGAGACTGGCGCCATTTCCGCCAAAATGATTAAAAATATTGGCGCCGATTATCTGATTGTTGGTCACTCGGAGCGTAGGCGGGCGGGAGAAACCGACAAAGTGGTACGGGAAAAAGTCCAACTGGCGGTCAAAGCCGGCCTGAAACCAATCATTTGCATTGGCGAGGAAAAACGTGATGCACACGGTGATTATTTGAGTTTTTTACGTGGTCAAATTGGCGCTTGTCTTGGTGATTTGAAAAAAAGTTATTATAGTGAAATTATGATCGCTTACGAGCCAATCTGGGCGATTGGCACCGAGGCGCATGGGGCTGATACGCCCGATAATTTTTTACACAACGCCTTGTTTATCCGCAAGGTATTTGCCGGTTTGGCTGGCAATGAGCTGGCGCTCGCCCTACCGGTTTTGTATGGTGGGTCGGTCAATGTAAAAAATGCTGAAGGATTTTTGAAAGATGGCCGAGCCGATGGTTTGTTGGTGGGGCGAGAGTCGCTGGTGCCAGACCAATTTAAACAGATTTTACAAATCGCTGATAAAATAAAATAATCAGATTATGTCAAAGTTGCCTTTTAAAACCATCACAGATCTAAAAACCAAAGATTTAAAGGGTAATTTTGTGTTGGTGCGCACCGATTTTAATGTTCCGATCGCCAAAGGTAAAGTTCTCAATGACAGCCGACTTCTATCGGCTTTACCGACTTTAAAATATTTGGCCGAGCGAGGGGCCAAAGTGCTAGTGGTGGCTCATTTGGGACGAGCAGGAACAGAAAGTTTGGCCCCAGTGGCGCGGGCTCTCGAGCCTCATCTTAAAATTGGTTTTTCTAAACTGGTTTTTGACGAAGCGCGTTTTAAGGCGATGCCCAATGGCTCGGTAATGTTGTTGGAAAATATTCGTCGCCACGAAGAAGAAGAGAAAAATGACAAGGTTTTTGCTAAGCGCTTGGCTGGCCTCGCTGATATTTATATAAATGATGCTTTTTCGGCTTCCCATCGCGCTCACGCTTCTATTGTCGGTGTGCCAAAATATTTGCCTAGTTTTGCGGGGCTGGCTTTTGCTAAGGAATATACTGAATTGAGTAAGGTAAATAAAGCCGGGCACCCCTTTGTGCTAATTTTAGGTGGCGCCAAATTTGAAACCAAGTTGCCGGTGATTAAGAAGCTGTTGCCCCGAGCCGATTTTGTGTTTGTGGGTGGGGCGCTCGCTCATCCACTCTGGCACAAACTGGGTTATGAAATAGGTAAGTCGCTGGTAGGTGATGGGGTCAAGGGTTTGGTGGAAGTTTTAAAAGATAAAAAAATTCAGTTACCGATCGATGTGGTGGTTAAAACTAAAGACGGACGAGTCGTGAAAAAGCCAGAGGGGGTGCGTAAACAAGATAATATTCAGGATGCAGGGCCAGCCACTATTGATTTACTTAAGGAAAAAATAATTAAAGCCAAGTTTGTGTTGTGGAATGGTCCCGTGGGTAATTTTGAAAAAGGTTTTAGTAAGGGGACCGAGGAGATAGCGGTGGCCTTGGTCGAGGCGACAGGGTATTCAATGGTGGGCGGGGGAGACACGGTGGCGGCGCTGGAGCGTCACCACCTTTCAAGTGGAATAAATTATATTTCTATGTCGGGTGGAGCGATGCTCGAGTTTATTGCTAAGGGAACACTGCCGGGGATTAAGGCATTGGAAAAATAGATTAATCTAAAAACCTGCCCGAGCATTAGCTCGGGCAGGTTTTTAGATTTCTTTGATTATTTTATCTCTATTCCCTTCAAAATCTTTTTTGTCACCAGAGAGGGCGGGGTCGAGGTAAACCCAAATATGAGCGTGGGGGACATCTTCGCCGACAATTTTAGATAAGACAAAGTCGGTGGCGAAAGCTTTTTTCTGAGCGAGGGCTATTTTCCTTACTATTTCAAAATACTCACCGACATTGGGTACATCCCACACCCAGCGGTAGTGAGTTTTGGGTATAACCTGGACATGGCCGGCAGAAACGGGGTTGATATCCAAAAAAGCCAAGAAATGGTCGTCCTCATAGACCTTGTGGGCGGGTATTTCGCCAGCGACAATTTTACAAAATATGCAATTGGCCATTTACTCACTATAGCAAAAATGAGGTGCCCCCAAAAGTATTGGACACCGAGTGTCCAATACTTTTGGGGGCAGGAGAAAGATGTTGGTAAAAAAAGAAATTAAAGGGGTGCTATAATACCCCGATGCAAAAAGCGTGGAAAATAAAGGTTAGCAAAACTAAAGGTGATGTTTTTGCTGGACTAAAAGATGTGGCCACGGCTATTTTAAAAAATCGTGGGGTGAAAACCAGAGAAGAAATCGAAGAGATTTTTTTGCCGGAATATGTGAGACATTTACACGATCCATTTTTACTGAAGGATATGGAAAAAGGGGTGGCTAGAATATTGCAGGCAATTGAAAATGAGGAAAAGATTTTAATCTTTGGCGATTATGATGCCGATGGGGTGCCGGCTTCGGCGGTGCTGGCCGAGTTTTTTCGTAAAATTAATTACGAAAATTTTAGTGTTTACATTCCCCATCGCCATAATGAACAATACGGCTTATCGGTAGTAGCGGTAGAAAAATTTAAAGCTGATGGCGTACAACTAATTATTACAGTTGATTGTGGAATTTCTAATTTGGTTGAAGTAAAGCGAGCCAATGAGTTGGGGATAGACGTGGTAGTAACCGACCACCACTTGCCCCCAGCCAAATTACCCAAAGCAGTGGCGGTGATTGACCCCAAGCGGACGGATTGTGCCTATCCCTACAAACATTTGGCGGGGACGGGAGTGGCTTTTAAGTTGGTGCAGGCGCTAATAGCACGCGGTAATTTGGAGACAATACCAATTGGTTGGGAAAAGTGGCTCTTAGAACTAGTGGCGATTGCGACAGTAGCGGATATGGTACCAATGACGGGCGAAAATAAAACGATGACCAAGTTTGGCCTGATGGTGTTGCGAATGACTCACCGACTGGGGCTCCTCGAGCTTTTCCGGGTTTTAAAATTGAAACGAGAATATATAAATGAAGAGGATATTGGTTTTATGATTGGCCCGCGTATCAATTCGGCGGGTCGGATGTCGCATGCCTTGGAGGCTTTTAATTTACTGATGACCACTAAAGAAGAGGAGGCGCGTCAAATTGCTTGTGATTTGGAGGGGCGCAATAAAGAAAGACGTAGCCAAGTGACGGAAATTTTAGATACTGTCGAAAAACATTATCAAACCAAGAATTTGCCGGCGGTGCTGGTTGTCGGCAACGAGGATTGGGGGTTGGGGGTGCTGGGACTAGCGGCGGCGCGGATTAGTGAAAAGTATGGGCGGACAGTTTTTGTTTGGGCCAAAAATGGTAATGGCGAAATAAAAGGTTCATGCCGGTCAGACGGCAAAGTAAATGTGGTTGAACTAATGACTTTGGCGGGCAAACCAAAATTTTTCCGTGATTTTGGCGGTCACGCTTTTGCGGGTGGTTTTTCTTTGCCAGCCGAGAATTTGGTGAAGTTAGAGAAAAAACTATTAGAGGCCTACAAAAAAATGACCAAAACGGTGGTGGTGGAAGAGGAGGAGGCGGATCTGAAAATTAGCCTGGCTGATATTGGCTGGGCAATGCAAAAAGAGATTGAAAAAATTGGGCCGTATGGGCTAGATTTTCCCAAGCCAGTGTTTTGGCTCGAAAATTTAGCCATTGTTTCCGCTAAAGCTTTTGGTAAAACCGGCGGACACGTGGAAATTGTTTTTAAAGATAATGAAGACAATAAAATCTCGGCCATTGCCTTTTTTGCTTGTGATTCTGGTTGTGATTTATCTTATGATTCGGGTCATATTTGGCCGGGGGTAAATCTGGCCCCTGGCCGGCGGGTGGACATGCTCGCAAATATTGAAAAATCAACCTTTAAAAACCGGCCGGAGTTGCGCTTGCGCGTAGTTGACTTGAGGCAAGCATAAGTTATGCTGTAAAAAGAGAAAGGAGGACTGACTGTGAGATTACTTCAAGATTTAGCAACGATGGTGCTCGTCGGGCTTCTAATTTTTACTTCCCTTCTTCTGAATTTTTTATTGGGAGATAACAGGGAAGCAAAACATTCGTTGGGTGGCCTTGGGTCCTTGCACAAGCACTGATTCAAGTTTCGGGGCCTGCGTCTAGCGGGCCCTTTTTGTGTTATAATTTTTTAATGCTAAAAATAATTTTAAACACCGATGGAGGCGCGCGGGGAAATCCAGGACCGGCGGGGGTTGGAGCGGTAATTTATGATGAAAATAAAAAAGTGGTAGCGATAGCTTCAAAATATATAGGCGAAACCACCAATAATGAGGCCGAATATCAAGCGGTGCTTTTGGGCTTAGATTTAATCAAGAAAAATTTTAGCGCCGAACAAATAAAATCGGCAGAAGTAGAACTACGTGTTGATTCCGAGCTGATTGCTAGACAACTAGCAGGCAAATATAAAGTGAAAGAAGATAGATTGCGCGTGTATCACACCCAAATTAAAGAAATTTTGAAAACTGATTTTCCTAATTTTAAAATTACCGAGATTAGGCGCGAACAAAACAAAGAGGCGGATGCGCTCGCCAATGAAGCGATGGATGCGAAGTGAAGTGCAAATCTTGCCCACCATATTTTTAGAGTACGGATATTTTCTTGCTAGAAAATTCCTCGAGCTCGCGCCGTCGCGCTCGCTAGTCTCTAAAAATATGGTGGGCAAGATTTGCTTTAGGCGGTAAGATTGAAACATGGGAGTAAATTTATCACTTTTTCGTCAGGTTTTATTTTATTTAGCTATAGGTTTTCTCGCCGGTGTTTTGGGTGCGGGGGCGCTAGAATTTGAGGTCAATGATTTATTGGCCCTAATAATTTTAACCCCAATTTTTTTAGCCCTATATTTTTTACGGGGGCGTAAATTTTTGCCCTATATTTATTTGGCCTGCCTCGGCCTCGGTTTTGGTTTGGGGGTATGGCGGTTACAATCATCTATAGTTTTTAATTCGGTTTTAGTTGATAAGGTGGGGCAGAAACAGGAAATGATGGGAGTGGTGGTTGAAAGTCCCGATGAACGGGATACAACCACTCGTCTGGTAGTGCGTCTGGTAGACTCAAAGGAAAAGATTTTGGTTTCGACCTCACCATATAAAAAGATTAATTATGGTGATGTTTTGAAAATTACTGGTCTGGTGGCTTTACCAACAAACTTTATTACAGATAGCGGGCGGGAGTTTGATTATATTTCCTATTTAAAAGTCAGAGATATTCATTATCAAATGTCTTTGGCCAAGATTGAAATTATTGACCAAGGGCAGGGTAATTATATTTTAACTTGGTTATTGGCCCTCAAAAATAAATTTATTGAGCAGGTGAATCTAGCCTTACCGGAACCACATTCTTCTTTACTGGCGGGGCTTTTGGTGGGAGAGAGGCGGGGGTTAGGAGAGGAAATTACGACTGATTTTCGGCGGGCGGGGTTGGTCCATATTGTGGTTTTGTCGGGGTACAATATGACGATTGTGGCCGAGGCCCTAATGATTTTTCTGGCCTATTTTTTAAGTTTTAATTTAACCTTACTGGCAGGAGCGGTCAGTATAATATTATTTGCGCTAATGGTTGGCGGGGGACCGACCGTGGTGCGGGCCTCTCTGATGGCCTTACTTGCCGTCTGGGCGCGAGCCACCGGGCGAATATATAGTGCTACTGTAGGGCTGTTTATTGCTGGGGTTTTAATGGTGCTCTACAATCCTCTTATTTTAGCCAATGATACCGGCTTTCAATTATCATTTTTGGCCACTTTGGGCTTGATCTATTTATCGGCCCCGCTCGAAGCTAAGTTGACTTGGCTCACGGACCAATATGGTTTACGAGCAATCGTTTCGGCCACCTTGTCTGCTCAATTGGCGGTGACGCCTTGGTTGTTTTATAAAATTGGCGAAATAAGTTTGGTCGCTTTGCCGGCCAATATTTTAGTGGTGCCATTTATTCCCCTGACGATGTTGGTTGGTTTTATCGCGGGGATACTGGGTTTTGTTTCTCCTAGTTTAGCGTTTATAGCAGGCAGTGGAACTTATTTCTTATTGGCTTATGTGCTAGGAGTAGTAAAAATATTTAGTCATCTACCGCTGGCTTCGGTTTTAGTACCGCCAGTGTCAATCTGGTTAATAATAATTTTATATCTGCCCTTAATTATTTTTGCTCGGCCAGCTAAACAAAAAAAGCTATCAACAGTTGAAACGGGAAATGAATTGAAACCATTTTAAATGTCTATATAATTAGTTACATTAGAAGTTAAATATATTCTCATGGCTGTAGCAGTTTCAATTTTTAAAAATAAAAGTGTCATTATCGCTTTTATTCTTGGTGTTTTGTTTGCGATTTTTGTAGCGCATGCCTATGTGGTTTATCAGACTAGGGCTTTGGCTTTGCAAAACCGAGCCGATATTGCTCAAATTGCGACTTTCTTACAGCAAGCCACCGGAGCAACGCCAGTCGCTGAGCAAGCCACTACCAAAAAAGTTGTTGATGATAGTGAAGCTGAATAGTTTTTTAAAAACCCCGCCGGCTCCGCCGGCGGGGTTTTTTGGTATAATTACTTGATGCAAGATAGTTGGCGCTGGCGGTGGTCTTTTTTGTTTTTACTGGCCAGCATTGGACTGCTGATTTGGCTTCTAGTTTTTTGGTCTACCACTGGGTCTAAATTAAAAGTAAGCTTTTTTGATATTGGCCAAGGGGATGCTATTTTAACGTAGGCTACACAATACCGCAGCTTGGTTTCAAGGTTTCTTTGACAAATGACAGTAAATTAGGCAAATTTTACCGAAATGGGCTTTTTAGATGACCCCAAATAGAACGGTTATTTAGAAAAAGTGGTAATATATACCTATGGAAGCAGACGTAAATTTAGCGATAAAAAAAGCTAACGAAAAAAGGGAATTATATAATCCTGATAATGTCTCCCCCTTTCCATTTGAAAATATAGAAAGAGGGAGAAAGGATTTGGAGATTATTTACACTAATCTCTTGGAAGATAAAATATCTGGGGCAATAAGCTATAACAAAGACAATGACTCCTTTTCTATCTATATAAACCGCAGTAAACCTAAAACCAGGCAGTATTTTACTGTAGCTCACGAGTTGGGCCACCTTTTTCTGCATTCCGAATTTATTAAGAGTGAAGAAATAATGATAGACGGAGAAGGCACTTTGGATGGAGGTAGAACCCTTTTTCGTTTAGATGACGCCATAGGGACAAAGCTAGAAATTGAGGCTAATAATTTTGCGGCGTCGTTAATAATGCCAGAAGATTTGGTCAGGGACGCTTGGGGTAAAGTTGGAGATGTTAAAGAATGTGCAGAAATATTTAATGTTTCCGTTGTTGCTATGGCAATTAGATTAGAGAAACTTGGCTTAGCTAATGACTAGTATGACACCTCCTGATAAAAAGGTGGTTCCCGACTCAGAGCCAGGTATAACAAGTAGGATATACTCTGATGCACAAAATGAGGTGGAGGAAATAAAAAAGAGGCTCCTAAATCATCAGAAGGGCAGCCGTCCAGGGATATTTAATCAGTCATATAATACCCCATTTGTAACCAGAAAGAGGATAGCGGAAAAAATTGAAGACAAGGAGGAACAAAGGGCAAAATCCTTAGCCAATGATGCTTTAGAGCAGGATATTTCTTTAAAAAAGGTCACACTGAATCGGCTGTTTATTTTTTTAGGAATAGAAACGACCGTCATTTTTATCCTCGCTTTTTTACAAGGAGTAGATACAAACAGGCCTGGGAAGTTCTTTTATCTTGAGGACTGGAGTTTCCGTTTGCTAGTAACGGCAACAATATCGCAGATAACTATAATGTTATTGATTGCTGTAAAACACTTATTCCCTGAGAACAATCAAAAATCCCAAAAAGAAAAATAACATAGCTTGGGTTTGCCTCTGTCTCACCAGGGTAGCCACTGGTGGGGTTTTTTGTTAATATCAGGATAACAATTTATTAAGACCTAACCCGTAGAAATTTACTTTTCTACGGTATGGTCGCAAAGCGTTCCAGACAAAAACCCCATCACAAGGGCGTCTGGAACGTTACCTAGGGAAACTTAGGTAGGGCCATTTGGCCTCACTTGTGGTGGGCTTTTTGGTTCTTAATTTCCAGCTATGGAATCAAGCAAAATAAAATCTCTAATTGGTAGGGTGGTGAAATTGGCTAAGTTTTCCCTGGGAGGGTTATTGGTGATTTTCTTTATAGCGTTTGTTATTGCCTATTGGTATTTAGGAATACCCCTGGCTATGCTTTTCTATTTGTATAAATACGAGGACAGGATAAACCTCAAACAAAAGAAGACGGTAGCCGTGATTCTTGGAATATTTATGCTCTCGATGTCTTCATATGCCTACTCTCATCGAGCTCCTTCCATAAGAATTACTGAACCCGAAAACGAGTTTTCTGTTGGGACTTCAACATTGGTGACAATTAAAGGCTATGTTAGACCGAAAGACTCCAGCCTGAGCCACCTTAAAAAAGCTGTGGAGGTCGATAAAAAGGGTAACTTTGAATTTGAACTACCAGTTAAAAAGGAAAGGACAATAGTGTTTCTGGAGACAGCCAGGGAGGATAAGACGGGGAAAGCTGAGTTGGTCATAAATCGCACTTTAACGCCAGAAGAACGAGTAGACAAGGAAAAGGCAGAGGAGGCGGCAGAACGTAAGCGTAAGGCTGAAATAGCGGCTAAAACAGCGAAAGCCAAGGCTGACTTGGAAGCCTATAACCGTAGTCCAGCTGGTCGTGCTTGTAAGGCGCACCCTGAGTGGACTAAAGAGGAGTGCGAGCTTCTGGCGGCTGGAAAGATTTGGATTGGTATGCCTTACGACATACTGGTGTACCGCTTAGGAAGACCTGATGCAGTAAACCCCTCTAATTATGGTTATGGAACTCAGTATCAGTATTGCTGGATGGATTATGGGCCGTCCTGCTTCTATGACCAAAATAATGATGGAAGGATTGATAGTTATAACTAAGTTTTAAGTTAATTAATAAGTTAATCTAATACATTATGGAATCTACATTTATTGCCTTACTAATAGCGATAGCGGTCATTGGGCTATATTTTGCTCCCTCAATCGGGGCATTTTACGATAAAAAAGATAACGCTTGGGCTATTTTTGCGCTCAATCTTTTTCTTGGTTGGACATTCATCGGTTGGGTGGTCGCGCTTATTTGGAGTCTGACCGAGGAGAAACAGCTAAAATCATAAAAAGTACAGAAGTAGTGGTGGATGTTAGTAGATGTTAGTAGAAATTGGTAAGTATTAGTAAAAGTCGGTTAGTTTCGGTCAATTGCGGTTAAAAATGGTTAATCCTGGTTAAAATTAGTTAAAAATAAGGAATGTAACTTTCTTAACTTTCATAATATAAAAAATTATTTCTGCAGGTATCGTGTCGTGGGCAGGTAAAAACAGGTAATTACAGGTAATTTGGGGTGATACAACTTATATAACTTGCATACCTATTTTGTATTAGATAGCCAGTCTAACAGTGTTGAATGTTGTTAATCTCTGTTATTTACTGTTGAAAGATAGTAGATTTTAGAAAAAATTAGTATCAGCTGTCCTAATAACTCGGCACCTTGTACTTTTGTAGATTCAAGTATTACTATGGTATCAAATGAATGAGGACTCCAGGGCAAGTATTTTAGTTATCGGGTCAGAAAATCACCCCAGGGCGGACAAAGCTGTATCTTGGGGGGATTTTGTTTATGTGCCTGATTTTGATGTCGTCATATGTGATACCGCTTCTCTTACACGGGACTTGATGGAAAAGATATCCATAGAAAATCCAAATTACTTTGATGATATTAGGAAGATGATTATTGAGGCTCAAGAGAAAAGGAAACTTCAAGTTTTTTCTTTTTGTGCGAGCCCAGTTATTTACTCGTCACCACAGGGTAAGACCACGTTCAACTATAGCTGGTGCCCAATTATTCCGATGTTTGAAGAATTACCAGGCAACATAGTTGACCACTCAAAGACTGAAAATTACTTAAAATTCCTGACTAGAATTAAAAAGTGGGATAGATTATACAAAGATTGCATAAACAACTGCTACCATTTCCCACCAAATAGTTCGCTCGTGTTTGAGCCTAACTTCAAAGCGCTTGCTGTAAATAAAATAAATAAAGCCATTGCATTTAGATTTCTTTGGAGCGTGGGCGATACGAGTACTAGAAGTACTAAGATTAAAGGCAGCCCAATTTTTTTCTTGCCTGTGCTAGGCAATACAGAAGATAGTATAGAATTGTTAATAACAGAACTTTCGGTTGAGAAAGAACCAGCTCCTGTATGGATTGAAGAAATTGTACTTCCTGGTGAGGCCAGTAAAAAGCAAGGGATATTGGATATACAAGTAGAAATAGATAGGAAAGAAGTCGAAAAAGGACTCCTAATATCTGAGTTATCATTAATTTGTGAGTATAAAAAAGTACTGTATCTAAAAGGTAAACCATTGGAAGTGTCATTATCTGACTGCTTTAAATTACTGGGTATTAATTTATTGTCTCCAGATGTTGATAATGAGGAGGACAGATATTATCAGGAAGGCAAATCTAGAATCATCATCGAAATTAGAGGAAAAAATAAGGAAGGACTAAATGGAACTGATTTAAATCAATTAATCGCAAGAATCCCAGATACCCCAACATCCGAGCCGTATTTAACCCAAGGTATATTTATTATTAATCACTATAAGGACGCTAAACCAAACGAGAGACCAAAGGCTTTTGAGGATAATCTAATAAAAAAAGCTAGAAGTTGTGATATCTGTCTTGTGACAGCTGTTGATATCTTTGAGTTGGTAAACGCAAAGATGAATGGAGTATCGATGGAAGGACTGAAAGAATGTATGTTTAATACAATAGGAGTTTTTGATGTTAAGGAATTTCTTAAATTAGCTATTGCTCCAAAACAAACCGATAAAAGTGGGGTAAAATAACCCTTTACTTTATCCATAAAAGTTGTATGGTAAAACTATGATTTTCACTCAATACCTCATTACCTTTGGCTGGGCCCTAACCGGGGCCGTTTCTATGGCTGTAGCCTTAAGTGTAGCCCTTAAGATATTCAGTCTAATTACCCCTATAGACGAGTGGGAGGAGATAAAGAAAGGGAACCTAGGAATGGCTATAATTTTAGCCTCTGTCATCATAGGTATAGCCCTCGTGGTAGGCCTAACGGTAATGGCCTAATAATGAAAAAGATAAGCTTAATCCTCGGTTTGATCCTTATCTCCGCTCCAGGGGTGGTTTTAGCCCATCCAGGGCGGACAGATTCGAACGGTTGCCATACTAACCGTAAGACAGGGGAGTACCACTGTCATACCCCTAAAATTACTACAGCCAAGACAGAGGCTAAAACTGTGTCTCGAACCTCTGCCAGGACTTCCACTCCTAGTGATAAAAACTGTGCCGATTTTTCAACCCAAGCCGAGGCTCAGGCTTTCTATATTAAACAAGGTGGGCCAGCACTAGACCCGCACGATTTGGATAGGGATAGGGACGGGCTGGCGTGTGAAAATTTGTAGTTAAATGAATATGAAAAACATCATTGATAATATAAATAAGCTATCTCTACCTGCTGTTATATTGATTGCAAGTTTTATGCTCGGAGGATTTTACTTTTTAAGCCAAGTTGTTGAGCAGCGAATGGAGTTAAACGAAAGGAAGAGGGTTGAAGATGATGTAGAATTTAAAAAAACCTTAGTAACACTAAAAAAGTCAGCTTGTGTTGATGAGGCTGAACAGTCTGCGGTGGATTTATACAAACAGATATGCGAAGACGGGCCGTATAGCGTAATGCCTTGTGTAGAGGGTAGATACCTTACTTCAAACTATGATAGTGCTTACGAGAGATGTTTGTCACGAGAAGGTCTAAAATAATTTAAATCTATGGATAAAGTAAAAGCGGCGGGTTGGTATATAGTCGGGTTAGGCGTACTAATACTAAGTATTTCTATGTTGGTAGCCTTTATTTCTGGAGGGGTGTGGTTGGCCGATAAAGTCTTAGCTTGGCTTGGACCAATAATGTGGATACTTCTTGGTATAGACATTTTAATTTTCTTACCGTTGACACTGTTTAAAAAGACTAAACCCTATGCTGGGATAGCGATATTTTCATCCTCGTATGTTTTTGGCTTAGGTCTTTGGATGTTTGGGCTTTTGCTCACTTTTTTTCACTGGGGTTATTGGGGAGTAATAATCGGACTGATATTCTTGGGGGTTGGAGTGGTGCCAACTGCTATGCTGGCGACATTGCTGAACGGAGAGTTTTTGGCCTTAGGGATTTTACTGTTATTTACTTTTATCACCTTTGCTTCACGTTTTCTCGGTCTGAATATAATTGAAAACAGTGACTAGTATCAGATGAACTACAAACTACTGACAATGGAAAAGTTTTTCAACAATAAAAAACCTGTTGCTGTGGTAATTCTACTACTAGTTATTTCAAACATATTTTTCTACTGGAAGTGGTCATACGAGGAAAGTAACTATTTCTATCAAGTTGAGGCTGTGCCCCATATAGAACTAATTAGCGCTATGGCATTTTATGGCGTAGATTCTTACCAAGGAAGTACTCTTACAAGTGCTAATCGGGGAGATATTGCAGTTGGTAGTATTGCTGGTTTTGTTAAGTTTTCAAACTTAGAAGACCAGCCCAAAGAAGCTAGACAGTATTACACAATTACCGCAACAGATTCTTATGATGAAAGAGGCTATCAGCTTTTTACACTTACAGATACACTAAAACTACAATTCATCCCTCCTAGGTCATTTGATGATGAAGTTCTTCGGGTTGCAGATAATAGACAACAATTTGTGACACTAGAGGCAGAGAGTGGTGTATCGGTTAGGATTGATAAGAGGACAGATGCTGTGACTATTGTTGATGGAGGCGGGGATATAGTAACCCTAATAACAAACCAAAGCGATTACCACGATTTTATGGATGAGTTTCTCAATTAATGGGATTATAACTGATATAACATTCAAGCAAATTAATGAACTGGAATATAAAAAAATTTAGAGAAGAAATAGTTACCAAAAATGTAGTGGCCCTAGTTCTTGGAATATTATTAGGATTTGTTCTCTATGATGCGTCTACTATATCAATAAACGAGCTTAAGACCCCATCACTTAATTTTGTTAAAGACGACCAATCTGTGGAACTTACTAATAGGCTTGGCCTAGCTTCGTTCGACGGTGCTTGGGTGGCGGTTTCGGGAGGTGAGATGACCAATGATGTAAATAGTGTGGCAATTGATTGTTGGTTAGAAGAGAAAATTTGTAACATTGCTCAAGCAGATGTGATTTTCGATGACCAGTTTACCAACGGTATGTCATATTATGATATAACAGAGTGGACTAAATCTGGGCAAATTACTGCTATATCTAGTTCACTTTGCGAAGACCAAATATTAAAAGCGGATATTAAGACTATGGTGGTAACTCTGACCGAGGCCAGGAAAGATGATGCTGATTCGGAGATGTGTGTTCAGGGTTCAACACCAATGGTTCTTAAACTAAGTAGTAGGGGATATGGAATACAATAACTTAACTAAATGGCTGAAAAATGAATGGTTTAAGTTGACCATAATCATCATTATTTTATTAGTGCTACTTTTACTTGGAATTAGACAGAAGTGGGATAGGCAGGAATCCATCAGTCAGTCTGAGAAGTCGGATGTTTTAATGGTTTATAACCAAGTGAAAGGCGCATTACCAAAACATTCTCTATACTGTATTCCTGAAACAAAGTCTTATTGTACTATCGATGGATGTATTGCAGATAAACCAAACGTCTTCGTTATTATTGGTCAAAGTCCAGAAGGCGAGGCTTTCTTAGGTAGATGTGATAGTAAGCCCTGTGACATTTACCCCTCAAATTTAGAGGAGTCAGGAGAAGTTGTCACAGTAACCACAAAAGAGCCCCACGGGATGTTGTTTAAAAGTTCCTATCTAGATAGTAGCTATGTAGAAGTCGTCACGCTATTGACAGACGCTTTTATCTCGACTGGTCAATGTTACAAAAATGAAAATAGCTAAAACCCTCTCAATTATATCTGGGATAATGCTTCTGCTGGCTGTGCCTTCAATTTGGCCGTACGGCTACTATCAAGTGCTACGCTGGGTTGTATCTTTGACTGGAGTAATCAATGCCCACAGAGCTTACAAGGAAAATCTTGTAGGCTGGAGTGTCATTATGATAATCTTGGCAATCATCTTTAATCCTATTTCTGCCGTCACTTTTGCTAAGGGAACCTGGGTTATTATTGATGTAATTGCAGCAATTTTATTTCTGATTCTAAGTGCAAAATTTAGGACAAATTAGTTTTTTATTTGACGGAAGTAAATAGAGTCCTTATGGCCAATAGTCTAGATTGTTTTTAGAATGTTGGACTGAAACTGAGCTGGGCTACTCTTCTAGTAAATAAATTATGGTTAAAAAATCAAAAAAAGTGACAGAGAAGACGTATGAAGTTTTTCTGGACTTACTACGGAGTAAGAAGTTTGTAAATGACGTTATCAAATTTAGGAAGAATAATGAGATACCAGAAAACGGGTTCGCTGACGACCCTATGAAGATACTGGATACCAAGTGGAAAGACCCTGAAAGAAAACTTAAAGCCGAAGTTAAACTTGCTGAGTTTCTTAAGAGATATGACTTACCACCTTCCGCTCACGACGTGGCATCGTCTTACATAGTTGATGGACTTACTCCAGAGGTTGCTATTGCTGAAGGTCATATGTTTTATGGATGCTCAATTGAAAATCCGTCCAATAAAGGAACCTACAAATCATCAGAACCTATCTGGAGGGCTAGTGGGAAAAAGTATGTTTCTTTGTTGATACACGAGGGAGCCAAAGTATCGGACGTAAAAAAATATGTTGAATATAATTGGGACCAGATTGAGGAAATTATAAGTGTGCCGTTGGGTGAAAAAAATAACCAAAAAGTTAAAAAAAGAATTAGGATGAAGGTAAACAGACTACGAGACGAACGAGTCGCTTCTTTGTCTAGAAAGTCTAAGGATGTATTAAGAAGTTATTTAAGCAGTGAAAAACGGCTTATTAGGATGTCCAAAAATGCGATTATTGCTGAATTAATGCGATTTTTATATGGAGATAAAGTATCAGTAGATAACGTCAGGCAGATTATGTCGAGATATAAGCAAAAATAATTTTTTGTGACATTTATTACTATCAGTAAAAGAGGTATAGCAAAATAAAATAGATTGTTACTGTCATCATAACCTTCAGTGGTTAGCGGTGACACGCATTGAGCCTTCAGGATGTCACCGCCTGGAGGCTCAATTTGTTTTATATGAGTAAGTCTAAATGCAACAACGACATTCAGGTTGAACTTAAGTTTTTGTCGGGAGATAAATCTTCGGACTCTGAATTGTTTTTGCGTCTTTTGGAGATATTGGATATCTCATTGTAAAGATTTGCTCACGCAGTCAAATCGAGGGGAACCTTCAAATTCAGGGAAAACGAAGTAAAAGATTCTCTGTCAAAACAGCTAGTGAGCATTGAAGCGTGCCGCTTTCTGGAAATAAAAAGGAGTTCTGAGGTGTTTATGCGAAAGCAGGGAAAATGAGTGTTCGACTTCTCACCCTGCCTCTGATAAGCACCGCAGTACTTCAGGGTGGTGTTGAGGCTATGTCGGAAGATTGTTATGAGCTTTAAGGTCTTCTTCCTAAAGGTGCCAAAATACGACTACTCATTACCCTCGTCACATCAGCTAAGTTTTACTACCTTTGGGCTATTCAAAGGTAGAAGTCGAGTATTGCTGCAGGTTATTTTGTCCTTTAATTATTAAAAGGGACAAAAAAGAATTAATAAGGTATTAGAAAATGTAACTTAAAATAATATGGAAAAAAAAGAAGAAAAAGTTATTAGGGCTGCTGCATATCTAAGAGTCTCAACGGACGAACAAATAAAGGGGTATGGTCTACCTTATCAAAAAGAAAAGGTTATTCTCTATTCGCAGTTTCAGGGATATGACTTTGACCAAGAAAAACATATGTACGTAGATGAGGGTTTCTCGGGGGCGCTGCCCATAGAGAAGCGCCCAGCACTTTGTAAACTATTTGAAGCTGCGGAGAGAGGGGGATTCGATATCGTTTTAGTTTATCGGTTAGACCGTTTCGCTAGAAAGATTTATGAAACAATTCGAGGTGTGGAGAGGCTTACTGATAATGCTGTTGATTTTTGCTCCATTACTGAGCCATTTAATACTGCAACCCCTCACGGTAGGTATGTAATGCAGTCACTAGCTGCTTTAGCAGAATTAGAGCGCGAGACAATAAAAGAGAGGACATCGAGTGGAAGGAGGATGGCAGCTAGAGAGAATAAATGGATTTGGGGGACTCCGCCTTATGGTTATGATATAGACCCCGATACAAAAAAACTAATTGTGGTTAAAAAAGAAGCGAAATGGGTTGTAAAGTTTATGGAATGGATAGTGGATGAGGGTATGACTTTAACTTCTGTTCAGAAGCGAGCGAACGAAATGGGAGTACCTTGCTATACAAAAAGAAAGCGAAAAAGTAAGAGCAAAAAGTTGTCTGGTTACTGGCATAAAAAAACGATAGCGAAGATTATCTCTAATCCAATATTTACAGGCACAACATATTTCTTTCGATTTAAGAAACAGTTTTTAGGTTTGACTAGTTTACTCGATGAAAGTGTTCAAAATGATAAGGACGACTGGGTAGAGTTTAAGACAGAAAAGGTTGTCAGTGACGAGTTGTTCGAGGCTTGTCAGAGACAGTTGTTAAAAAATAGAGAGTTTGCTGCTCGAAATATTAAGAATGACTATCTTTATAACAAACTAGTTATTTGCGGGGGTTGTAACAAGAAGATGTTTGCTTCAACCAAAAACGCAAAGAAGGACACGCAAAATCCATTTAAGTTTTACCACGGAGCAAGGAAGGCAAAGTGGAGAGAGGTGTTAGAAGTAGACAACCGTTGTAAGTCTTGTGGACAGATTGCCGAGACAAAACTTAATAAAATTTGGGACGCTTTAGGCGGACTGTTTAATAATCCAGATTACGTTGTTGGTAACTTACAGGCTGCTGTTAAAAAGTCTGGCAAAACAATTAGCCAAATATATACATTGATTCAAGTAAAAAAAGCTAGACTTGTTCAAGTTCAAAAAAAACTACAGAGGATAGATGAAGTGTAT
This sequence comes from Candidatus Vogelbacteria bacterium RIFOXYD1_FULL_44_32, assembly GCA_001823065.1. GTDB lineage: Bacteria > Patescibacteriota > Minisyncoccia > Phycocordibacterales > XYD1-FULL-46-19 > XYD1-FULL-44-32. Next base: position 48,182 of record MHTJ01000002.1, on the reverse strand, counting down.
GTAAATGGGACATTGTTCAAAAGTCGTGAGGAATACAACAAAAAAAGGTTAATAATTAAAGATGAGGAGCACTCACTTAAAAAAGAAATATTGGTTTTCGAAAAAGAACTAAATAAAGACAAGGTTGATGTAGAAAAAGCTAAAAAAGATTTAGTTGAAGTATATAAAAAAATATCTGTAGGTTTTGGAGTCGCCACATACGAACAAAAAGCGGCGATAATACATTTGGTCGTAGAAAGAATTATAATAAGTAAAGATAAAACTATTGCAGATGTTCAACTGAAAGTTCAAGGCCCTAGTCACTTTTCTTTTTCGGATGTAATTAAAGATTCTGAAACGGATGGATTGTGTAAGCAACGTGCTAACGGAGATTACACATCACCCCATAATAAAATAGAGCAATCTCAGCTTACAAATACGGTATTGTGTAACCAACGTTTTCATTGAGGCACCAAATGGCAATCAAGTCTTGATTGATGGCGGTTCGGGTCGACAAATATTGCGCGCTTTGGGCCACACCCTACCTTTTTATGACCATGAAATAGATTTAGTAATAGCTACTCACCCTGATGCTGACCATATTGGCGGTCTGCCTTTTGTTTTGGATCGTTACCAGGTGTTGGGGGTGATGGATAATGGACAGACCGAAGCGGGGGATGATTTTATTTTATTTGACCAGAAAGCTAAAAAAGAAACCCGCGCGCGCCTCTCGGCGCGCGCGGGTCAAACCATCGATTTAGGTGCCGGCGCAGTTTTAGAAATTATCTTTCCTGAGAGAGATATGCAGGGCTTGGAAACCAATCGGGCTTCGATTGTGGCGCGCTTGGTCTATGGTGAAACCGAATTTCTTTTGACTGGCGACGCTCCGCTTGAAATAGAAAGTTATTTAATTGGTAAATATGGGTCAGCTTTAAAGGCCGATGTTTTAAAATTGGGCCATCATGGTTCCCATACTTCTAGCTCGGCCTATTTTTTGTCGGCCGTCAAACCACAATATGCAGTTATCTCGGCTGGTCAAGACAATCGCTATGGCCACCCCCACCAAGATGTTTTAGCGCGACTTAAAGAAATGAAAATCCCGTTTGTTAGCACCGCTATACAAGGAACAATTGAATTTGTTTCAGATGGCCATAATATTGCTTGTAAAAAATGCGTATCTGTACTTTAGAAATATTTATGATACTTTCTTTAATAGAAAGGAGGTGATAGTAGTGGCGGATGAACCCAAGCAAGTCGAAGAAGATTACCCCTATCAAGGTGCGGGGGCTGTCTCGCGAAGGAATGCGGACACTAAACCCTACCCGATGAGGGCGACGTGTCCACATTGTGCTGAAACCTTGGTCTATCAAAACCGTTTGGAGTTTGTGTGTAATGTCCAAGACCCGATTTTCGGTGGCTCTGGCTACTCAGAAACTCCTATCTATCGGGAAGTCCCAGAGGTGAAGTGTCCAAAATGTTGTGCTCTGTATTCTCTTGAACTTTGGATTAAAGAACAGGAGGAAGACAGGGAAGAGTACAGAAAACAACAAGAGAGCCAAGCCCGAGAGCTCCTCGAAAAGTTGAGAAGTATCCCCGGTATAGAGATAATTTGTTTGCGTAGTCCGTAAAGTCTGAAAACCCCCGAGGCGCGAGCGCGCCTCGGTTTTTTGTTGCTATAGCCTAGTCCGAGTGAGCCTAGTTCCCTTTCAAAACCTTGCGGAGGTGTAGGTCGGCAGGGTTTTGGCCTTTGGAAAATTTTGCGGCAGTAGCCGCGAGGCCAAACGGCCCCACTGGAGCAGAATCGCCACACCTCTAGAGGTGTGGCGATGTGTTTTGAAACGGAAGCTAGGCGAGTGACCTTTAAATCATCTTTATCTCTAGGTGTTTGTTTTTCTTTAGACAGGAAGTGCAGATTTTGATTCGACCGCCACCGGCTTGGGCTGGCAAAGTGGCCCACTGGAGATTGGGTTGTTTGCGAGACTGGGCGATGGGATTAAATTTGGTGGCACGCACTCGGTTGGAGTAACCTCCGACCATTTGGCTGGTCTTGGCGCAGATTGGGCAAGCTTTCATATGTTTAAATTAGACTGGATTATGTTATCATAACTAAATTAGCTTGTAAACACTAAAGAATATGGGGCCCGAAATAATATTTTTTGTTGCTATTCTAATTATCTCTGTTGTGGTGCACGAGGTGGCGCATGGTTATATGGCCTATATTTTAGGCGATTCGACCGCTAAACACGCTGGTCGCCTGACTCTAAACCCCATCGCTCATATTGATCCAATTGGTTCTTTGGTGGTGCCCATTATCACCAGTATTTTAGGTATGCCTTTTGGTTGGGCTAAACCAGTGCCTTTTAACCCTTACAATCTATCGGCGGGCAAGTGGGGACCAGCGCTGGTTGGTCTGGCTGGCCCTTTATCTAATCTATTAATAGTGGGGTTTTTCGCCCTAATCTTACGGTCGGCCCCTTGGCTTAGTTTGTCTGGGTCTTTCCTCGAGCTGGTTACGCTTATAATTTTGGTTAATTTGTGGTTGGCCGCCTTTAATCTGATACCAGTGCCACCACTTGACGGTTCTAAAATACTTTTTGCACTTATTCCTTACCGCTGGCGAAAAATTGAGCAAATTATGGAGCAGTACCAGCTGGTGTTAATACTTTTGGCTATTTTATTTATTTCCAATTTAGTGTCGCCGGTCGTGATGTTTATTTTCAAACTATTGACGGGGGCGGGGATATAGCGATAAGCTGGAAGTAGAAGGAGGAATTTGAGATGAAAATTTGCCAAGCTTGTGTCGCTGGGCGACACGCCGAGTGTAGTGCGCGCCTAGTCGAAAGTGATGGTGGGGATGAGTGTTATTGCTCCCAGTGCCGGCCACTTTCTGTCCCTTGGACAGCTATGGATTATCCAAGGGAGCACGAGGACGCGGGGTTAAGTTACCCCTATGACCTGGCTGGATTACGCTCCAGAAAAGGTGGAGCAGAGTAGGTGTTATGGCCCCGGGCACGCAAAGCGTGCCCGGGGCCTCTCTAATTAATCTATATTTTCTTGCATTTTTGTTCAGTCTGTATTAAAGTGTTCCCTGTTTATGCCAACAATAAATCAGCTGGTTCGCCAGAGTCGAAAAAAGATAGTTAAACGGTCTAAATCAGTCGCGCTCGCGATGGGTTTTAATACGCGTAAAAATCATCCAGTTTATTACAATTCACCTTTTAAGCGAGGGGTTTGTCTGCAGGTTAAAACTACCACTCCGAAAAAACCAAACTCGGCTTTGCGTAAAATCGCTCGAGTACGACTAACCAATGGAATGGAAGTTACCGCTTATATTCCAGGAATGGGGCACAATTTGCAGGAACACTCGGTAGTGATTATTCGTGGTGGTCGAGTGAAAGACTTGCCTGGGGTTCGTTATCATATTGTCCGTGGTGTTTTGGATACGGCTGGAGTAGAAAAGCGCCGCAAGGGTCGTTCGAAATATGGTAATAAACGGCCAAAAGCTAAATAATTTTAAATTTTTTAATCAACTATGCGTCGTAAGCACAAACCAACCTCTCGTCTCACCCCTGATCTTATCTACCAAAATTTAAAGGTAGAGAAGCTTATTAACTATGTGATGGAAAGAGGCAAGAAAAATACCGCCCGTAAAATTGTTTATGGCGCTTTGGAAGTGGTAAAAGAAAAAATGAAAGCTGAACCAATCGAAATTTTTGAACAAGCAATTAATAATGTTGGCCCTCAAATGGAAGTTCGTTCACGGCGGGTTGGTGGGGCCAACTACCAAGTGCCTCACGAAGTTCGCCCAGAACGTCGCCTGTCTTTAGGTCTGCGTTGGATTATTGATTCAGCTAAAGCCAAGTCTGGCCGACCAATGATTGATCGGTTGGCCGATGAAATAGTAAATGCTTCCAAAAATGAAGGTGATGCTGTTAAGAAGAAAGAAAATGTGCACAAGATGGCCGAAGCCAATCGCGCCTTTGCTCACTTTGCTGTTGCTCGTCGCAAGTAAAACCTGTTAGCTGACAAAGTTTTCTGAGGTTATTTTATTAATAGTAAGTTTTATTTTGTATATATATGTCTCGCGACTATCCATTAGAGAAGGTTCGTAATATTGGTATTATTGCTCACATTGACGCTGGTAAGACTACCTCAACCGAGCGCGTTTTGTTTTATACTGGTGTTTCGCATAAAATTGGTGAAGTGCACGAGGGGGCGGCGACTATGGATTGGATGGAACAAGAACGCGAACGAGGCATTACTATTACCTCAGCGGCGACCACGGCTTTTTGGACCCCAACTTATGATGCTAAAAATCCCGATCGAAAACATCGCTTAAATATTATTGATACCCCAGGCCACGTCGATTTCACAGCCGAAGTCGAACGTTCGCTCAAAGTGCTCGATGGTGGGGTGGTGGTTTTTGATGGTGTGGCTGGGGTGGAACCCCAGTCGGAAACAGTATGGCGCCAAGCGGATAAATATAAAGTGCCCCGCATTTGTTTTATCAATAAGCTCGATCGGATGGGGGCAAATTTTGACCATTCTTTTAATACTATTATTGACCGGCTGACTAAAAATGCGGTGCGCGTGCAAATTCCGATTGGTGAAGATGACGCCCACGAAGGAGTTATTGATCTGCTCACTCAAAAGGGTTATTTATTTGAGGGTAATATGGGTATTGAAATCAAAGAAATTGAAATTCCTGATAATCTAAAAGCCAACGCACTGAAATATCGAGCGGAATTAATTGAAAAAGTTGTTGAACACGACGATGAGATGATGGGTGCTTACCTTGAGGGTAAAGAGCCAAGTATTGCTGAAATTAAGAAAGTTTTGCGTAAAGCGGTAATCGCCAACAAGTTGGTGCCGGTTTTTTGTGGCTCGGCTTTAAAAAACAAAGGGGTGCAGTTGGTGCTCGATGGGGTGATTGATTATTTGCCGAGTCCCCTTGATATTCCACCGGTGCATGGTAAAGACGCTAACACTGGTGATGATGCCACTCGAGAATCTAGTGATACGGCACCACTGGCTGGTCTCGTCTTCAAATTGCAAAGCGATCCATTTGTGGGGCAACTCTCATATATTCGTATCTATTCTGGTGTTTTGACGGCCGGTTCTTATGTTTATAACTCAACCAATGGCGAAAAAGAACGAATTGGTCGAATTGTCCGGATGCACGCCAACCACCGGGAAGAGGTAAAAGAGGTTTATGCGGGGGAGATTGCCGCGATTGTTGGTCTGAAAAGCACCAGAACATCGGATACTCTTTGTGATGAAAATAGCCCGATTATTTTGGACCAGATTGATTTCCCGGAACCAGTGGTCCGTCTCCGCATTGAACCAAAAACGAAAGCCGACCAAGAAAAGATGGGTATGGCTCTCAAAAAACTGTCAGACGAGGACCCAACCTTTAAAGTGCAGTCTGACCCAGAAACCATGGAAACAATTATTGCTGGTATGGGCGAGCTCCATCTGGATATTATTGTGGACCGCATGAAGCGTGAATTTAATGTTGAAGCCAATGTGGGCGCTCCCCAAGTAGCCTATAAAGAGACTATTACTATGCAAGCGGAGGCCGAATGTAAATATGTTAAACAGTCGGGCGGTAAGGGTCAATATGGTCATGTCCGTTTGCGCATTAAACCACTTGATAAAACCCTTAAACCAGAAGACGCCCCTAAAAATGTGGTTCGAGAATCTAATTTTGAATTTATTAACTCGATTAAAGGTGGTGTTATTCCTCAGGAATATATTAATCCAGTCGAAAAAGGTATTCGCGAGGGAATGAGTCGTGGTATTCAGGCCGGCTTTGAGGTGGTGGATGTATCAGTCGAGCTTTATGATGGTTCGTATCACGAAGTAGACTCGTCGGAAATGGCTTTCAAACTGGCCGGCTCGATGGCTTTCCAAGATGCCGCTAGAAAGGCCAAACCAGTGCTTCTAGAGCCAGTAATGAAGGTGGAGGTGGTAGTGCCCGATAAGTTTATGGGTGATATTACAGGGCATATTTCGTCTAAACGTGGTCAAATCGAAGAAATGGAAGACCGGGGCAACCTAAAAGCAATTCGCGCCAAGGTGCCACTAGCGGAAATGTTTGGTTATATCACTACTTTGCGTTCGATGACCGAGGGCCGTGGGTCCTATGTGATGGAATTTTCGGAATATGCGATTATTCCACAAAATGTGGCAACGGCGATTATTGAAGGGAGGAAGAAATAGGCAGGAAAGGCAAAACTGAAAGCAAAAAATCAATAGTAAAAATTTAATTCCCCCCGCCAGCTCCGCTGGCGGGGGGAATTAAGTTGTGCTAAAAATAGGCTAGTCTTGTTCTAATCGCAACCAAAACTACACCGAGAGGAGGTGATTGTTGTGAGTTTTCCACTAGAGGTGGATAGTCATGGGGACCCGACCTTCAAGGAAGCCCTTTTCCAAGAATTTAAGGGCGAACCGGTCAGAGCGAGTGTTGTCTGGCTCAAGAGGGTAGCGATACTCTCGGCCCTGTGCCAGCACGTTCACTTTTTCCGGCTGGAAAGTCTGGACCAGGTGCCAGATTTCTTTGATGTCGGGGTTTTAAAGACTCACTATGAGTCTGCGTTGAGGCGGTATCTATCGCCCCACGAGAATCATCCAGACCTACTTTTGGCTCACATCAAGTGGCCAAAGGATGAAAACGGCGATATTCTTTTCCCGGAGGTGCTCCCTAGTCCATGTTCCGACGATAAGAGGGAGTCTATCATGAGGGCGCGCCGGTTTTTGGCTCAAGAAATGAAGAGTCGATTGACGCTTGACGATACGTATGGATTTGGGTCTTTCCAAATCAAGGTTGGGATACTGCTCGACATGGTAAAAGCCGAGCAACGGATGCCCTAGGGATCAATGACGTTGGGGGCGAATGCCCCCAACGTCATTTAATTTGGTCTAATTTGACATTAGTCTCTTCTCTGCTATCATATATCCACGCCTTGCGCGTGCTTTTTATTAGTGTGTTTGCGTGCTCAATCTGGTTTTTGGACAGTTCAAAATTCAGCTTGAGCACGAAAATTGTTTGTTTATTATAAAAATTATTTAATCAATAAAGTTATGGCAGATGCATTTGATCGTTCCAAGCCGCATTTAAACATCGGCACTATTGGTCACGTTGACCACGGCAAGACTACTTTGACCGCTTCTATTCTCCATGTCCTGGATATGAATAAGGACAAGGGTTATGGGGCGCGAGTAGAGGGTGTTGATGGTATTGACAACGCCCCTGAAGAAAAAGCCCGCGGGATAACCATTGCGCTTCACCACTCAGAGTACTGGACCCCAAAGCGTCACTATGCTCACATTGATGCTCCGGGCCACGCTGACTATATCAAAAACATGATTACCGGGGCCGCCCAGATGGACGGTGCAATCTTGGTAGTCGCCGCTACTGATGGCGCTATGCCTCAGACTCGCGAACACATTTTGCTTGCAAGGCAAGTGGGCGTACCTAAAATAGTCGTCTTTCTCAACAAGTGCGATATGGTAGATGACCCAGACATGATCGACATGGTGGAGGAAGAAATCCGCGAATTACTCGCTAAACAAGGTTTTGACAAAGACGCTCCGGTTATCCGAGGGTCTGGTCTAAAAGCTTTAGCGGCTACATCGGCTGATGATGAAAATGCCAAGAAGGTATTGGAACTCATGGATACAGTTGATGAGTATATTCCAGAGCCAGTTCGCGAAACCGACAAACCATTTCTAATGCCGGTTGAAGATATTTTCTCGATTGAAGGCCGAGGGACGGTGGTCACTGGTCGGATCGAACGCGGTATTGTCAAAGTTGGTGAGGAAATCGAAATCATTGGCCTTGGTGATACTAAAAAGACGACCGTGACTGGGATTGAAATGTTTAACAAATCTTTGGACGAGGGGCGAGCTGGCGACAATGCTGGTATTTTGCTTCGCGGTTCTAAGAAGGAAGATATTACTCGGGGACAAGTTCTAGCCAAACCAGGTTCAGTGACTCCCCATACTGATTTTGAAGCCGAGGTTTACATCCTAAACAAAGAAGAAGGAGGTCGTCATACACCGTTCTTTACTGGTTATAAACCCCAGTTTTATATTCGGACCACTGATGTTACTGGGGAAGTAACTTTAGCCGACGATGTTAAAATGGTTATGCCGGGTGATACTGTGAAGTTTAAAGTTAAACTAGTGGCACCGGTCGCCATGGAAGACCAGACTCGTTTTGCTATTCGCGAAGGCGGTCGCACTGTGGGAGCTGGAGTGGTGACTAAAATCAACGCTTAAATTATCCTGTTTGTTTATTGATTAAAAATGGCCACAGCTACTCTCAAATCGAAAAAGGTAAAAAAAGGTAACGACGCCGATACCGGTAAACTTCGTATCCGAGTTTCAGCTTATGAAAACAAGGTACTAGACGCCAGTGTAAAACAGATTATTGATACGGCTATTCGTTATGATGCTACTATCCATGGTCCTATTCCACTGCCGACTGAAATCAAAAAATATACGGTCAATCGCTCAAGCTTTATTGACAAGAATTCGCGTGAACAATTTGAAATGAGAGTTCACAAACGTCTAATTGATATCTTGAGCCCATCGCCGAAAATCATTGAAAGTCTAACAAACTTGAACTTACCCAGTGGCGTCAATATTGATGTCAAAATGGTTTAGGTAGAAGATATATGTCTTGACTGACACCGCCCGGCTAGCCGGGCGGTGTCAGAATTAGACACGGATCGAATTTCGTGATAGATATTAACCTGACAACTTTACGACAACAACAATGAAATTTCTTTTAGGTAAAAAAGAACAAATGACCCAAATTTTCACTGACGATGGTCGGGTTATTGCTGGTACGATTATTGCGGTTGGTCCCTTGACTGTGACCCAGGTAAGAACCAATGACCAGGATGGTTATGAAGCAGTTCAATTTGGTTTTGGTGAACGTAAAATTGCCCGTTTGTCCAAATCGGTTCAAGGTCATATCAAGGCCACTAAGCCAAGTGAGGGCATGGGTTTTGAGCTTATCCGTGAATATCGAGTAGAAGCCGGTCTGGGTGAGGTAAAAGTTGGGGACACTCTTGATACTTCAGTTTTTACTGAGGGGGATGATGTCACGGTGTCTGGGGTGTCTAAGGGTAAAGGTTTTCAGGGCGTGGTCAAGCGCCATGGTTTTCATGGGGGCCCCCGCTCTCATGGTCAAAAACATTCGGAGCGAGAGCCTGGTTCGATCGGGGCGGGTGGTATGCAACGAGTTTTTAAAGGCAAGCGGATGGCCGGTCGAATGGGTAGTGATTTGGTTACGCAAAAGACCATAAAGATCGTTAAGATTGATAAAGATAGTAATAAACTTTTTGTTTCTGGTTCAATCCCTGGTCGGCGTGGTACAGTGGTGGAAATTCGCGGTTAAATTGTCTATTGCAAATTAATATTATGGAGGCAAAAATTTATAATAAAAGTGGTCAGGAAGAAGGAAAGATTTCGCTCGACGATAAGCTTTTTGGTTTGAAGTGGAACGCAGATTTAGTGCACCAAGTTATAACGAGTATGCAAAACAATGCTCGTGTCAATGTGGCTCATACTAAAAGTCGAGGTGAGGTGTCGGGGGGTGGCAAAAAACCTTGGCGCCAAAAAGGGACGGGGCGTGCCCGCCATGGCTCTACTCGGTCACCTATCTGGGTGGGTGGTGGTGTGGCTCATGGTCCACGTAATGAACGTGAATTTGCCTGCAAAATCAATAAAAAAATGAAAACCAAAGCCCTGTTTACTATTTTGTCGCGGAAATTACGTGATGGCGAATTGGTTTTTGTGGCGGACTTATCTTTTGCTACTCCTAAAGCCAGTGAAGCTCAAAAGGCTGTTAATTCACTAGCAGGGATAAAGGGTTTGGAGAAAATTTCCTACAAAACTGGCAAGCGAGCTTATGTTGCTTTGCCCGAGAAAAATGATAATACGCTGTTAAGTTTTCGTAATTTTAAAAGTATTAAAGTGGAGGAGGCGCGTAATGCTAACCCCCTTGATTTAATGAATTATAAATATATTGTCGTTGTTTCGCCGAAAGATTCACTTCAGACTTTGGTGGGTCGAGTTAAATAAATTATATGGCTAAACAACAACTTACAACTGGAGCAGTTATCTTGACCCGTCCGCGGATTACCGAAAAGGCATCGGCTTTGACTGAAAGAATAGAGCCTGTTTATACTTTTGAAGTGGCCGCCGGAGCTGGTAAAATAGCCATTGCGCGTGCAATCAAGGAAAAGTATGGGGTCACACCTCTCAAGGTAAATATTGTTAATCTACCTCGTAAAAAAGTGGTTGTTCGGGGCAAAAAAGGGGTCACGGCGGGGGTAAAAAAAGCGCTGGTTTATTTGGCTAAAGGCAGTAAAATTGATTTTATTTAGTCTACAAATATGAAAACTTTTTCACCAACAACTCCATCACGACGGCAAATGTCCGTTGTTACCTATAAAGGGGTTTTGACGACCAACAAGCCCAAAAAATCCTTAACTAAAGGTAAAAAACGTGGTTCGGGACGCAATAACCAAGGGCGGATTACTGTTCGCCACAAGGGTGGTGGTCACAAGCGGACTTTGCGTCTAATTGATTTTAAATACGACAAACGAGCTATTCCCGCTATTATAAAATCAGTGGAATATGACCCAAATCGTTCGGCTTTTATTGCCCTGGTTTGCTATAAGGACGGTGAATATCGCTATATTGTGGTGCCTCAAAATATGAAAGTGGGGGATACTTTTGTTGTGGACGCTGGGGCGGATGTAAAAATCGGCAATCGCTTGCCCCTTAAAAAAATTGCTTCGGGTACTTTTGTTTATAATATTGAATTAAAACCAGACGGAGGAGCTAGATTGGTTCGTTCGGCTGGCTCATATGCCGAGGTCCTCGCCAATGACATTGGCTATACTAGTGTAAAAATGCCTTCAGGCGAAGTCCGCCGGATCAATGAAAATGCCTGGGCCTCCGTTGGGGCGGTTTCGAATGAGGAATATAAATTGGCTAATTTTGGCAAGGCTGGTAAAAGTCGCTGGAAGGGTATTCGGCCGACTGTTCGTGGTTCAGCGATGAACCCGGTTGATCACCCCCACGGTGGTGGTGAAGGTCGTCAGGGGATTGGCCTACGCCGTGGTCCTAAGACCCGTGAAGGTAAGCAGGCCTACGGTGTGCGCACTCGCCGGTCCAAGAAATATTCCAACAAATTTATTGTAACAAGACGTAAGACCAAGAGATAAATATCAATCAGTAACAAAATCAACCCCCAGTTTGGCCAAGCCAAACTGGGGGTTTGACATTATCCCTTTATCTGCTAATATATTCCCGTGCTTACGGTCGGGTGATCTGCCGCCCGATTTTTTTTGAAATATGCCTCGATCACTTAAAAAAGGTCCATTTTTGGACGAAAAGTTAATGAAAAAAATTGCGGACAAGAAGCCCGGTGCTGGTGGAACGATCAAGACCTGGGCCCGCCGCAGTCAAATTGCCCCAGAAATGGTTGGGTTTACTTTTGGTGTTCATAATGGCAAAGATCATATTGAGGTTTTTGTGTCGGAAGAAATGGTTGGCCATCGTTTGGGTGAATTTTCTCCGACTAAAAAGTTTTATCGCCATGGCGGTAAGATGCAGAAGGAATTAGAACAAAAAAAGAAGGAGGCGGAAATTGTGGCGGCCAAAGCGGCTAAGACTCCGTCTGATACTAAAAAATAATCTGGGATGAAAGCCTCACTGTCCAATTATCGCCAAGCTCCCCGCAAAGTTAGATTACTGGCCGATTTGGTGCGGGGTAAAAGTGTTCGTTCCGCTTTGATCGAACTTGGCTTTGCCGACAAACGAGCGGCCGTGCCGATGAAAAAACTGATTGACTCAGCGGTGGCCAATGCCGAGAATAATTTTAAAGCTAAACTAGAAGACCTTTTTATTAAAGAAATTCGGGTTGATAAAGGAGTAGTCATGAAGCGATTTCTACCGCGGGCCAGGGGCCGAGCCACCCCCCTCCGTCACCGTACTAGTCATATCAATGTCGTCTTAGGGGTCAAGGCAGAGGTAGTAAAAATTGCTAAAGCAGAGAAAAAAACCACCGCTAAAGTGACTAAAAAATAAATTATGACACACAGCGTTCATCCATATTCACATCGCTTAGGAATTATTAGAGACTGGAAGTCTCGCTGGTTTGGTGCGCGTGGTAAATATCAAGAATATTTAAAGACGGATATCCTGTTGCGGGAATATTTGACCAAACGTTTACGTGGTTTATATGTCGATGTGGTGGAAATTGAGCGCAGTGAAAATGTTTACCGGATTATTATCAAGACCTCTCGCCCAGGTATGGTTATTGGGCGCTCGGGTGAAGGTTCAACTAAACTAAAAGTTGATATCCTAAAAGAGATGAAGCGGATTGGTAATTCTATTCCCAAAGAAGTAAAAGTTGATGTCGAGGAAATTAAAGATGCTGAAGCCCATGCCGCGATTGTGGGTTATATGATTGCTGAAGCTTTGGAAAAGCGGATGCCCTTCCGCCGGATTATGAAGCAGACAATTGAAAAGGTGATGGCCCAACGCAATGTCGAGGGGGTTAAAATAAATTTGTCCGGTCGCTTAGGTGGGGCAGAAATGGGCCGACGTGAATCACAGAAAGCGGGCCGGGTGCCCCTGCAGACCTTGCGGGCCGACGTGGACTTTGCCCGGGAAAAAGCTTATTTGCCTTATGGTGTGATTGGGGTCAAGGTGTGGATTTACCGTGGTGAGATATTTGATAATAAATAAATTATGTCTCTCTTTCCTAAAAAAGTTAAACACCGCAAATGGCAGACCGGGCGGGTCAACCCAGACAAGAAGCGGGTAGCAACACGCGGTATTAAGATGGCGTTTGGCTCTTTTGGCCTCAAAGCCGATGGTGTGGCCCGCATTCGCTCCAACCAGATTGAAGCGGCGCGTAAGACTATCACGCGTCAAATGCAGAAAAAAGGTAAGCTCTGGATTAGAATTTTCCCCGACCGACCATTTACCGCTAAAGCCGCGGAAGTTGGTATGGGTAAGGGTAAGGGTGACCCGCAGGGCTATGAAGTGGAGGTTTTACCAGGTCGGCTTATTTTTGAGCTTGATGGTTTAGATGAGGTGACCTCGCGTGAGGCTTTACGTAAAGCGGGGGCCAAGCTACCAGTCAAGACTAGGATTGTTGCCCGCTAATAAATGACTATGGACACTAAAGATTTACGTAAAAAAAGTGAAGTAGACCTAAAAAAACTTTTACAGACCAAAAGAGAGGCCTTGTTAGCCTTTCGTTTTGGGGTCGCCGGGGCTAAAACTAAAGACGTCAAGGAAGGTCGAAATACTCGTAAAGTGGTGGCGCGAATTTTGACCATCTTGCGCGAGAGCCAAAAAAAAGCTAAGGTATAACATTGTTTTATGACTGATACTACTAACAAAAAAATCGAAGGCAAAATTTTCAAGGGTAAAGTTGTCTCGGACAAGATGAATAAAACCGTGGTGGTAGAAGTGGCGACTTTCAAACAGCACGCCAAATACGGTAAATTTCAAACTAAACACAAAAAGTTTAAGGCACACGATGAAACCAATGCCTACAAGGTGGGGGACACAGTGACGATCAAGGAAGTTAAACCGATGTCCAAGGATAAACATTTTGTGGTAATAAGCTAAACTAATATGATTCAACCACAGTCCATCGTAAAAATAGCCGACAATACCGGGGCCAAAATCGGCCGGGTGTTCAAGGTGCTTGGTGGATCAAAAAAGCGGTATGCGGAAATTGGTGATTTGGTGGTTATGTCTATTCAAACCGCTGAGCCACGCAAGGCGGTGAAGAAAAAAGATGTCGTCCAGGCGGTGGTTGTTCGCCAAACTAAACCTTTCCGTCGTAAAGATGGTTCCTATGTTCGGTTTGATGAAAACGCAGTGGTGATTATTGAAAAAGGCAAACAAGACCCTAAAGGGGGACGTATTTTCGGACCGATTCCGCGTGAAATTCAAGAAAAAGGTTATCAAAAAATCGCTTCATTGGCGCCGGAAGTTGTTTAATTTTTATTTATGAACACATTACACGTAAAAAAGGGCGATATGGTGACCGTGGTTACCGGTAAGGACAAAGGCAAAACTGGCAAAATTGTGCGGGCTTTACCGGTGCGCCAGCTGGTTATTGTTGAAGGTCTTAACCTAAAAAACCGTCGGGTCCGGGCTCGTACCAACAAAGATACTGGCCAAACCGTCAAAATATCGGCCCCGATTCATGCTTCCAATGTGAAGTTAGCGACCAAGCTGGCCAAGAAAACTGTTAAGACTAAAATTGCTAAAAAATAAAGACGCTTATGATTATTTCGCTTAAAGATAAAATTGAAAAGCTAAAGCCCGAGCTCAAAAAAGCGCTGGGGGTTAAAAACAACAATGCCTTACCCCGCTTGGTCAAAGTGGTGGTTTCATCGGGGACTGGCAAAGCCAAGGATAAGAAGCGCAACGAGCTAGTGGCCGACCGCTTGTCTAAAATCACTGGTCAAAAAGCCGCTTTACGCGGGGCCAAACAATCGATTGCCACCTTTAAACTACGCCAAGGGGATATTATTGGGGTGGCTTCCACTTTGCGTGGTCCCCGGATGTACAAATTTCTCGACAAACTTTTCAATATTGCTATGCCTCGAATGCGGGATTTCAAAGGTTACACTGAAACCAGTATCGACGATATGGGCAATCTGACGATTGGTATTCGCGAGCACATTGTTTTTCCCGAGACGACTGATGAGGAAATTAAAGATGTGTTTGGAATGTCGGTGACTATTGTTACGACCGCTACGGACAAAAAACAGGCACTTGAGTTTTTCAAGCAGATTGGGTTTCCGTTCAAAAAGGCGCTCGCCTAGCTTCCGTTTCAAAACACAGCCAACCACTCCAGCGAGTGGTTTTCTTCTGCTCCGCCGGGGCCGTTTGGCCTCGTTGCTACGCAACCGGCTTCGCCAAAGGCCAAAACCATGCCGGCCGACAGCTCCGCAAGGTTTTGAAACGGAACTAGGCTCGCTGGGTTGGGGAATAGGTTATTTTTTAAAAACAACAAATCTCATAGTTTAGGTTTGGTTTGACATACCCCTCTTTTGTTGATAAGCTTGTACCTAGCCCGTTTAGGGCTTTACTTTTAATTATGGCCAAGAAATCAGTCATTGCCCGCAGTTTAAAGACTCCAAAATTTGCATCTCGCGTAGTGCGACGTTGTTTCCGCTGTGGTCGCAAGCGGGGCTATATGCGCGATTTTGATATGTGTCGTATCTGCTTTCGCGAGGCGGCCAATGACGGCAAAATTCCCGGCGTCAAAAAATCATCATGGTAACCGATCCGATATCTGATATGTTGAACCGCGTGCTAAACGCGGGCAAGATAAATAAACCGCAAGTCTGCGTGGATTATTCCAATGCCAAATTGGCGGTAGCGACGGTTTTAAAACAAGAGGGTTATTTGGCTGGGGTGGCCAAACGGGCTAAACGTAATCACAATTATCTTTATTTGGATATTGCTTATGCCGAAGATGGCCAGCCGGCTCTAACCAAGGTCCAGCGCATTTCCAAGCCATCACGCCGGGTTTATGAAAAAGCAACCGCCATTAAATCGGTGCGTCAAGGTTTGGGCATCGCCGTCATTTCCACCCCCAAAGGGGTAATGACCGATCGGCAAGCGCGCAAAGAAAAAGTGGGGGGCGAAGTGATGCTTCGTATTTGGTAATAAAAAAATATATTCATTTCCATAATTTTTCAATCATGTCTCGTATCGGTAAACGCATTATAAATATTCCAGCTGGGGTCACCGTTTCTCTAGACGGTGGTATGTTTGAAGTAAAAGGGCCCAAGGGGACTTTAGCCCGACCATTTAAGGATGATGTCGCAATTAAAATCGATGGGGCGGAAATTACTTTACTACCAGTTAAGGAGACTATTTTTGCTAAAGCCTTGTGGGGAACTTATGGTTCACATATCGCCAATATGATCGAGGGGGTGACCACAGGTTTCACTAAAAAAATGATTATTGAGGGAGTGGGCTACAAAGCCAATGTGCAGGGTGATAAGCTCATTCTTGATATTGGTTTTTCTCATACGGTAGAAGAAAAAATTCCGTCTGGGGTGACGGTGACGGTAGAAAAAGGTAATATTACGGTGACTGGTTTTGATAAAGAATTGGTTGGTCAGTTTTCGGCCACAGTCCGGTCTCACAAGAAGACTGAACCCTACAAAGGTAAAGGTATCCGCTATGAGGGTGAGCAGGTTCGACGGAAACAAGGTAAGAAAACTGCTGCTTAAGCACTAAATATATGATTGGAAACATCCAAAAAAAGAAAAATGCTTCTAAAGAACGTCGCCACCGCCGGATCCGGACCCGCCTGTCTGGAACCGCTACCCGACCTCGTTTGGTGGTGGCTAAGTCAAATCGCTATACGCAGGTTGCTTTGGTAGACGATAATCTTGGCCATACTCTACTCGCGGCTAATACCAAAGGTGCCAAAGCGCCTAAGGACAGCGAGTTTTCCAAAGTAGTTTTGGCCCAGGCCCTAGGAGTGGAAATTGCCAAATTAGCTAAAGATAAAAAAATCACTAAGGTGGTTTTTGACCGTGGGGGTAACCGCTACACTGGTCGGGTTAAAGCTGTGGCCGATGGAGCGCGCGCTGGCGGTTTGGAATTTTAGTTTTTAATCATCAATATGCCTACACCAACAACCCAAAATAATAAAGGAGGAGCCGGAGGGAGAGGAGGAGACAACCGTTCTCGTGGCCCCCGTCGCCCAGGTGGTCGCCCTGGTCGGCCTGAGCGAGCCAAGCCAGAATTTGCCCACAAAGTGGTAGATGTACGGCGGGTGACGCGTGTGATGGCCGGTGGTCGCCGGTTTAGTTTTTCGGTGGTACTGGTCGCAGGCGATAAAAAGGGCCGAGTAGGGGTTGGTATTGGTAAAGCCGGTGACACCGCGCTCGCGATCGACAAAGCGATGAATGATGCCAAAAAAAGGATGATTTTAGTGTCACGCACCGAAGGGCACTCTATTCGCCACGAAGTCGAGGCCAAGTTTGGCTCTTCCCAACTTATTTTAAAACCCGCCAAGGGTAAAGGTTTGGTGGCGGGAAGTTCGGTCCGGACCGTCCTTGATTTGGCTGGGGTCAAAGATATTAGCGCTAAAATTTTGTCTCGCAGTAAAAATAAATTAAACAATGCCCGGGCTGCGATTATAGCGTTAAAGAAATTGCGAACCGTTTAATCCCACTAATATGCAGATGCACGATTTAAAACGAAAAAATAAACGCACTAAACACCGCCAAGTTGGACGGGGTGGCAAACGGGGTAAAACTTCGGGCCGGGGAACCAAGGGTCAGAAGGCTCGTTCGGGCCGCAAATTGCGTCCGGAAATTCGTGATATGATTAAGAAGTTGCCCAAGTTGCGTGGTCGGGGGATAAATACCAATAAGCCAGTTGGGGTACCAGTGGTTTCGGTCAATGTTTCCGCTCTTAATACTGGTTTTGTTGCTGGTGAGACGGTGACCCCTAAAATTTTGGCCGACAAGAAAATTATTCGGCGGGTAAATGGCCGAGTGCCTTTGGTCAAAATTCTTGGCACGGGTGATTTAGCTATTGCTCTAATCATTAAAAAATGTGTGGTGTCGGTGGTAGCCAAAGAGAAAATTATTGCCGCTGGCGGGTCTCTTAACTAAGGACGATACGAATGAAACGAATATAATTTCGTAAATTAGTATCGAGTTGCTATGGATAATTTATTACAAAAAATCAAACTAGTGCTGGCCGATCGGGGATTGGTCCGGCGGATTATGTTTGTGCTTGGTATTTTAGCTATTTTCCGCGCCACGGCGGCGATTCCAATTCCCAGTGTGGACCAAGCGGCCCTGGCTCAATTTTTCACTAATAATCAGTTTTTTGGTTTATTAAATATTTTCTCGGGCGGGGGGATGTCTAACTTGTCGATTGTGATGTTGGGGGTTTCGCCCTTTATCACTGGTTCGATTATCATTCAGCTTTTGACTCTAGTTTTTCCGCAACTCAAGGATATGTATCAAGAGCAAGGCGAAGCGGGGCGACGTAAAATGTCCCAATATTCGCGTCTTTTGGCCGTGCCCTTGGCGGTTTTTCAGGGTTTTGGTTTGCACGTCATCTTGAGTCAACAAGGGATTATTAATAATCTGACTTGGTTTGACCAAGCGCTTAGTATTTTGGTGGTAACAGCTGGTTCTATTTTCCTAATGTGGTTGGGTGAATTGATCAATGAATATGGGATTGGTAATGGGGTGTCAATGATTATTTTTGCGGGTATTGTGTCGAGTCTACCGGGTAGTTTATCTCAACTGGTGACCACTTATGATGCCAGTATGATCCCAACCTATATTGGTTTTATTGTTTTGGCGATTGTGATTATTGGTGGGGTGGTAATTATTACCGAAGGGGAACGACCAATACCGGTCACTTATGCCAAACGGGTGCGAGGGATGAAAGTTTATGGGGGGACTTCGACTTACTTACCGATTCGGGTCAACAATGCCGGAGTGATGCCAATTATTTTTGCGTTGTCTATTTTGCTTTTCCCGCAAATGATTGTTAATTTTTTGGCGCGGGTGCAAAATTTGGCGGTGCAGGATATTTCGCGAGTGATTACTTCATTTTTGGAAAACGCGTGGATTTATGGCCTGTTCTATTTTATTTTAGTTTTTGGTTTTACTTATTTTTATTCGGCAGTAACTTTTGATCCACACCAAATTGCCGGTAATCTGCAAAAAGGTGGGGCGTTTATCCCGGGCGTGCGACCAGGCGATCCGACCGAGATGTATATTGGCCGGATGCTCTCTCGGCTGACTTTCTTTGGAGCACTTTTCTTGGGTGTCGTGGCCTTACTGCCACTAGTGATGCAGGAAATCACGGGGATTCAGACTTTGGCGATTGGCGGGACTAGTTTGCTCATCGTGGTGTCCGTGATTCTGGATTTGATTAAAAAGATTGATGCGCAGGTGACGATGCGGGAATATTAGGCGCTCGCCTAGCTTCCCTTTCCAAACACAGCCAACCCCTCCAGCGAGGGGTTTTCTTCTGCTCCAGCGGGGCCGTTTGGCCTCGTGCCTGCTGGCACAAAATACAGTAAGGCCAAAACCCTGCCGGCCGACACCTCCGCAAGGTTTGGAAAAGGAACTAGGCTCGCTGGGTTTAGTGGTTTTAGCTTTATTTTTGCGTTATACTCAGGGCGATGGAAAACTCAAACTTAAAAACAATAATCCTGATTGGGCGGTCGGGGTGTGGCAAGGGCACCCAAGCCAACCTACTGGTCCACAAATTAGAGGAGGAGGGTGAAGCTCCAGTGTTGTACTTAGAAACAGGTCAGCGTTTTCGGGACTTTATTGAGGGTCCGTCTTTTTCTAGTATGCGGTCACGAGAAATTATGGACATGGGAGCACTACAACCTTCTTTTTTGGCTACTTGGATGTGGGCCAATGAATTGATCGAAAAAATGACTGGTCGCGAGCATTTGGTAATAGACGGTTCACCTAGAAAGCTAAACGAAGCCACGGCTTTGGCTTCGGCTTTGTCTTTTTATGGCCGGGCAAAGCCAATAGTTATTCATCTAAATGTAACTAGGGATTGGGCGAGAGAACGTCTAATGTCACGAGGCAGGGCAGATGATATTGATATTGCCGATATTGAAAAACGTTTAGATTGGTTTGATAAAGAGGTTGCACCGGCGATTGAATTTTTCCGTAATGATGAACGATTTCAGTTTTTGGATATAAACGGTGAAAGATCAATTGAAATAATTCAGCAGGATATTTTGGATTATATATGATTAGATTAAAATCAGATGCCGATATAGCGACTCTAAAAATCGGTGGCCAGCGCCAAGCCAAGATTTTGTCTCAGTTAGCTGTCATGGTAAAACCAGGGCTAACCACCGTCGAATTAGACGACTATGCCCGTGAGCTGATAACTAAAAATGGTGATACTCCCGCTTTTTTAAATTATCGACCACGCGGTTCCCGCTTGGCTTACCCAGCGACTCTGTGTGTGTCTATTAATGAAGAAATTGTCCATGGTATCCCTAGCAAGCGCGTGATAAAAGAAGGCGATTTAGTCACTCTTGATTTGGGGATAGTTCACGAGGGGATGTTTACCGATTCGGCGATTACTGTGGGGGTGGGGCAGATTGCCACCGAAGACCAAAAACTTTTAAATGTGACCAAAGAGGCCCTACGGATTGGCATAGAAGCCGCTTTGCCGGGGAGAACGACCGGCCATATTGGTCAAGCGATTGAAAAATATGTTTTGGGCGAGGGTTTTGGTTTGGTCCGCGATCTTTCTGGCCACGGAGTAGGTTTTGCGGTGCACGAAGACCCCGAGGTGCCCAATTATGGACGTGCAGGCGAAGGGGAAAAACTTGTTCCTGGGCTGGTCATTGCGATCGAGCCGATGGTGGTAGTGGGGAGTGAGGACACCAAAATTTTGGCTGATGGTTTTACCTTTATCACTGCTGATAAGAAAAACAGCGCTCATTTTGAACATACAATAGTGGTTACGGAAAAAAAGCCGGAAATATTAACAGAACTAAATTAGATTATGAAAGAAAAATTTGAAAGAACATTGGTGATTTTAAAACCAGATGCCTTGCAGAGAAATTTGTTGGGCGAAATAATTCGTCGCTTTGAACACAAGGGTTTACAGGTGGTAGGTCTAAAGATGATTCAAATGGGGGATATTCTTATTGACGAACATTATGCTCATCATAAAGATAAGCCATTTTTTAATTCCCTTAAAAATTTTATGAAATCTGCGCCGGCGATTGTGATGGTTTTGTCTGGGATAAATGCCATTTCGGCGGTGCGGTTGTTGGTTGGGCCGACTAGGGGACATGAAGCTGATGCGGGGAGCATTAGGGGAGATTTTTCTCTGAGTGGTCAGTCTAATATTGTTCATGCTTCTGATAGCAAAGATACCGCCGAGGCAGAGATTAAACGTTTTTTCACTGCCGACGAACTTTTTGACTATTCTAAACCCGCCGAGTTGTATATTTATGCTGATGAAGGGTTCAAATAGGGCGCTCACCGAAGCACCACCAGGAGCACGAATAAAAGTCTGGTTACTTATATCTGCAGTCTCGGCTACCCGCCTGCGAAGTCTCCTGGTGGTGCTCGGTTCGCTGGGTTGGAGCACGGTAAGCAAAAAACTTGATTACTAAAAAATATAATCTAGCTAGGTATTATATGGTTCATTTGGTATGCACTTTGTCTTGGTTGACCACTTTGGTTAGGGGGCTATAATGAAATTAGGTTATTTGGGGTATTATCTAGATCAAATAAACCCTAGGGAGCTTTATATACTTTAGACCTTGGTCTAATCTTGCGAGCACCCACGTAGAAACACTTCTTCTAGGGTTAATACTCTCAAATAACCTAAAATGAAACTCTTCCCTGCGGAAGGGTTTTGTTTTGTCTATAAATCATCTTTCGGTTACAATATAGAGGTGAAAATACTTACATCTAATCGGGTTTTGCTTGGCCTGACGGCTGGACTAGTGGCTATTTCGGTTACTTTATCGGTGATGGCCTATCAAAACTTTTGGTTTTGGCGGTTGTGGTGGTTTGACAATGTCCTGCACTTTATCTCGGGTACGGCGGCGGGGCTGGTTTTTCTAACAGTCTATTTCATGGTGGCGCGCCATAAGGGACAGCCCATTGCTCCCAACTGGTCGGAGGTGCTACTGGCGGCTGTCACCTCGATTTTTGCTCTCGGCTTTATTTGGGAACTATTTGAATTTAGTATTGATAAATATTGGTCGGCCACGATTGCCGTGAAGCAACTAGCGATGATTGAAATTGGTTTTGGCGATTCTGTTTTTGATTTATTGGCCGATTTGCTGGGGGCCTTAGTATCCGCGCGCATTTTCAAATCAGTTTTTACCGAAAATCCTAATGATGAGTTATAATTAAAACTAATGGCTAATAAATTTAGTATTACTTTTTATGGGGGAACAGGTAGCGTCACGGGCGCTAATTTTCTTTTAGAAACCGAGGAAGGGGGAGAGAAACACCGCGTCTTGATTGATTGCGGTTTAGAGCAGAGCGGGCGGATTTGCCCCCCAGAAAACTTTGCTCCCTTTGCCTATGACCCGCGCTCGATTGAGGCCTTGTTTGTGACCCATGGTCACCTCGACCATGTGGGGCGGATTGGTAAATTGGTCAAGGATGGTTTTACCGGCAAAATATATTCCACCCCACCAACCAAAGGCATTGCTGAGCTGATTATGCTCGACAGCTTGGGGGTGATGGAAAAAGAGCGTCGGGGGACCGATTTGCCGCCCCTATATGAGCCAGCTGATGTGGAACAAGCCATGAAGCAGTGGCAGACCTTTGGTTATCACGATGTGTTGCGACTAGGCAATTTGCAGGCCGTATTTCGTGATGCCGGTCATATTTTAGGTTCGGCCATGATCGAATTTACCTTGGCCGGGAAAAAGATTTTGTTTACAGGAGATATTGGTAACTCACCGATGCCCCTTTTGCCGGACACCGAAAAAATTACCGATATTGATTATCTGCTTATGGAATCAGTTTATGGTGACCGCAATCACGAAAAAAGATCAGAGCGGTCGGAAATAATGAAAGGGATAATTAAAGATACAATGCAAGCTGGGGGAACATTGATGATACCAGCTTTTTCGGTGGAACGGACCCAGGAATTACTTTTTGAAATTGAAAATATGATGGAGCACTCGGAAATACCTTTGGTGCCGGTGTTTGTTGATTCACCACTAGCGATCCAGGTGACGGAAGTCTATAAAAAATATAATGATTACTTTAAAAAAGATGTAGCGGCCACGGTGCGTGAGAGTGATGGCGCTATTTTTAAATTTCCGCAATTACAATTTACTAAAACCACGGAAGAGTCAAAAGCGATAACCCATAGTGGGGCCAGAAAGATTGTGATTGCTGGTAGTGGCATGTCCAACGGGGGGCGGATTTTACATCACGAAAAAGCCAATTTGCCCGATCCTCACAGCACTTTACTTTTAGCGGGTTACCAAGTGGCTGGGACATTGGGCCGGATAATCCAAGACGGAGCCAAACATGTGCGAATTATGGGTGAAAATGTGGCGGTGCGGGCCAAAGTAGCGGTGGTGACTGGTTATTCGGGCCACAAGGATTCTGACCACTTGGTAGAGTTTGTCGAGGATACCGCCGGCACGGTCAAAAAAGTATTTGTGGCTATGGGTGAGCCCAAGTCGTCTTTATTTTTGGTCCAACGTTTGCGGGACTATGTCGGAGTAGATGCGGTGGCCCCGGTGGCGGGGGAGAAGATAGAAATCAATCTATAAAGAAAAAAGCGGTCGCCGAAGGCGACCGCTTTTTTCTTTATCTTATTGGTATGCTGGACCACGTAGCTCTGCTACGGGGTAAGAGGCATTAACAATTGTAACGGCGGAGCCGTTTCCTCTTCCAAAAAACCAGCCCCGTTGCCGCCCGCGTATATCCTGTCGGCTTGATCACAGGGAGCGACGGGCGGACTGGTTTATTTTACAAATTCTACCACCTGCTTGAAAGTTTCCGGATTATTTTCCGCGAGGTCAGCGAGGATTTTGCGGTCGAGCTCAACATTTTTTACCTTGAGGAGGTTTATCAACTTACTGTAGGAAACACCCAGCGCTTTAGAAGCGGCGCCAATTTTAATATTGAAAAGACGGCGAAAATCATTTTTCTTGTCTTTACGGTGTGCAAAAGCGTGGGCGCCAGCATGCAGGAAGGCAGTTTTGGCCTCCCGTT
Organism: Candidatus Vogelbacteria bacterium RIFOXYD1_FULL_44_32; assembly: GCA_001823065.1. Lineage (GTDB taxonomy): Bacteria > Patescibacteriota > Minisyncoccia > Phycocordibacterales > XYD1-FULL-46-19 > XYD1-FULL-44-32. The sequence continues at coordinate 24,408 of MHTJ01000002.1, read as the reverse complement.
TTTTAGTTCCACGACCAAAGCGAAACCCTTTGACTCGGGCGAGCAGATTTTTACGACGTTTTAGGGTAGTTTTTCCTCCTTTGACTCTAGGCATAGTAGTATCTTTTAAAAATATTAATTACTTGTCTTGCGTCCTGGGAACATTCGACTGGAAGTTTTAGCCACCATATTAATAGTCTGGCTCCGCTTACCAGCCAATTGCGAAGACCGGCTTTCTTTGGCATTGAAATGATTTTTGCCCGGTTTTCTAGCGACCAGTTTTCCAGTCTTGGTCATTTTAATTCGCTTGGAATATGATTTATTGGTTTTCATTTTGTTTTGGTTCTTGGGTTTCAGGTTCCGTTTCTTTTTTAGCAGCTTTATTTCTTTCTACCACTAGATATGGTCCCTTTGGTCCGCGTTTGGTGGGCTCGGCCACTTTGTAATCCTCGGGGATAAGGCGGAGGATACGGTCGAGTCGCTCTTCGAGAAATTTGGGGTCAAAGTATTTGGCTCGGCCGGAAACGAAAAGCTCGATTTTCACCCGGTGACCGTCTTTTAGCCACTCGCCGGCTTTTTTTGCTTTGAGCTCTAGATCATGGTCACCAGTCCCAATCTTCACCTGCAGGGACTTGGTCTCGGTGGCTTTAGAGCCCGCCTTAGCCACTTTGGCCTTGCGGTTTTCCTCATACTGCCACTTGCCGTAGTCCATTATCTTGGCCACGGGCGGGTTGGCATTGGGTGATATTTCAATCAAATCAAAGCCAACTTCCTCCGCTTTTTTTAGGGCCTCTTCTTTGGAAATAACCCCCAGCGCCTGCCCCTCTACGTCGATAACGCGGAGCTCAGAAGCGGTGATTTGGTGATTTAGACGGACAAATTTGCTCAAAAAAGGTTTTAAATTAACATCTAGCGGTTTGCTAGATACGGGGGTAATAGTAACGGAAAATGGAGGGGAAGTCAACTCAAAATTGTCACACCTGGGCCTTTGGCACCATCAGGCTAGTCTTTAAAAAAATCTTCGACGCCGCTGGCGGTTAGGCGGGCTAGTTGCTTCAGGTTTTGGCTACGGTCGGCCGGGGTCGCGGGGGCATAGCTTGGTTCGTAGATATAGCCGTATTCGACCAGGACCGAAGTGGCGTCAAGGGTGTTAAAAGCCCCAATGGCAATCAGCTCTTGGTCGGGGATGAGGACCGCCGTTTCTTTTGGGTGGTTGCTCGAGGGGAATTTGGTGCTCAGGCGGTCGGCAATATCTTGGCCGATGTCCCAACTAGCTTTTGAATTAGAGTATTGATGTTCGGGTAAATAGATGGCATAGCCAGTGTATTTTGGGACCACATCTTGTCTGCGCCCGGGATAGTCGTTGAAGTGAATATGAATCACCAGGTCAATCTTATTTTCATTGGCCCAATGATTGATGCCATAAAGTTTCAAGGCTGTGTCATTAGAAGCGGAAATATGGTCGACGACACTTTCTCTGGTCACTTTGCCTTCACCGACCAGGGCATTCATAATCTCGGCCTTCTTTTGTCTAAATTGCCAAATCAAATTTTTCTCTTGTTCAAAATATTCAGCTAGGGCGGGGAGAAAGCCGTCTTTGGTCTGGGCGAGCGTCACCTCGAAGCGCTCGTCGCGCTCGAGGCGCTCGGCTAAATACCGCCCAAGCTCGAGATTGAGGTCTAGCTCACGCACCCCCTGGTCAATTGTGCCGTAGGAAGATGGGTCGTGGCCAGGCACCACTAAAATCTTGATTGGTTTTTCGTCTTCATATTTTTGGCGCAGATTCTTGGTGGTGACACTGTCTATAAAAAAGACGCTGGCGGTTTGGTTTAATATTTTGGCAGTAATATGAGCGGGAAAGAAAAAGATAACTAAAATTAGGACAACGAGTAAAACAATAACCAGGCTAATATATTTTTTCATCATTAGTATTATAGCAGTACTAGGGCTTCGGAATATATAAAAAAGAAAAGCCCCGACTCGAGAGTCGAGGCTCTTCGGGCGACATATAGTGAGTCAGGGAGTGACTACTAATAATCGCGCCTTGAGTGCGTTGAAAATTTCGATGGCGACTTCGTTTGTGTTGTAGATGGAGAGGCTGCCAACTTTGAAGACATAGTTCAAGTGGAGACCCTCCATGACAGGAGAAACTCTTTTGACCCACTGGCTTTCGCTCTCCTTCTCCAGGGTTTCCAGGAGAAGAGGCATGTGTCCGTCTGCCTCTGCATCATCAATGAATATCTGTGTGGCCCAGTCGACGAAACTGGGTTGGGGCATAGCACTATCTTTAGGCATCAGATTTCTCCTGTTAGTGTTCAAGACTCACCTGAAACTAACACTTAGTCTGTATTTAGTCAAAATATAAACTAAAAAAATTTGGGGGGAGTTTAATTAGACAAAAAAAAAGCCCCGACTCGGAAGAGCGGGGCTCTTCGGTCGGGGCGGGGAATTTGTTGATCAAGTCAGCCTGGTGGAGAATTCTTCAACCTGCTCCTTAAGTTCGTCTCGGATGCTCTTGGCCAGCTTTTTTGTAAGCTGGACGATACCGGCGCTTACTTTTTTTCGGATGTCCTCGCTGTCCAGGTGCACAATGAAGCTCTCGTTCTTCTTATTGCCCTGCCACCCCACGATGACGTCGATGACGATTTGTCCGTTCGACATTCCTCCTTGGTTTGGGTAGATACGAACGACGTTCACAAGATCAACTAGCTTTTTAAACCGGGTCTTTTCCAGCCCCATGTCTTTAAAAGCGTCAACACAGCCTTGAAAGAAATCGGACGACTTGTCGATGGGGATCTTATCGTGGTCATCCCCAAAATTCAGACTCACTTTTGCCGCCATGATAGACCTCGACTTTCTGGTGCTAAGCACCGTAATGTCTGCTCCTGATAGGGAATAGCTCTAGGCGGTATATTACTCCTATTTGAGTAAAAACAAAAACTCCAGAACATCTTCTGGAGTTTTTGTGTCAAATTTGGTGGAGATGCCGGGAATCGAACCCGGGTGCAGAGATGATGCTTAAACGCGTCTACGGTCGTAGACTGCTTTAGGTTCTCGACGGGCTAAGTATAAAACAGTCCAAATCTTAGCCAATCAAAGTTTCTATTAGTTCGGTCGGGTGGCGAAACAGACCACGGGACCTATCCTTGCAGATATTATGCCCAGGCCGCACGGCAAGGCGCGGCTACGGCTGGACACCAGCCATTACGCTAAAGCGAAAGCTGGAGTAAAGTACGGTGTTGCCACCGACCCAGTGTTTTTTACACTTAAGTTTTGTTTGCGTGATTTACGAGGCAACAAACATCCTCGGAACGCACGAGTAAGCGAGCATCAATGTCTAGGCCGATCATCCCCCTAAAACACATTTAGTAAAATTTGTTCGGGCGAACAAATGTAAACAGGCTTTAGGCGAAGGACCGGGCTTTTTATTTTCTTTTCAAAGTGCGACGGATATCACGGTCGGTGTCCCGTTTTTTTATCGTTTCCCGTTTATCAAATTTCTTTTTACCGCGACCAATGGCAATATCCACTTTCACATATCTCCCCTTATTATACATCCCCAAAGGTACTATTGTCAAGCCAGCGGTCTGGCTGGCTTCCTCCAGCTCCTTTAGCTCTTTTTTCTGTAACAACAGCCGGCGGACCCGCATCGGGTCATAGTCATCGGGGCTATTGCTTGGCTGGTAGGGAGGAATAGTCGCACCGGTAAGAAAGGCTTCACCCCCGCGGAGAATGACATATGCCCCCTCCAGTGAGCCATGGCCATTTTTGACCGATTTTACTTCCAAACCTAAAAGCTCGACGCCGGCGGTGTATTTCTCGGTGATTTCATAATTGAAAAATGCCTTTTTGTTTTTTATTCCCTCCATACAACTAATATTACAATGAATTTCACCACTTGGGTACCAGTTGCTTCAGTGCTTGCATTTTGGTTTCAGTAAGTATTGAATAGATATTAGAAATCGCTCGAATGGGCGATATATGGCTTTAGCGGGAGGACAGAGATATGAATAAATAAAATTTTATAACCGCTCCTCAACCCCAAGTTGTCCCAGGCAAATGTGTCTCCCCACATTTGCCTGGGCTTTTTCTTTGGTAAAAGTTTTTATCTTGTTAGAATATATTTATGTCTAAATATATTTCAATTTCCGAATCGCCTTTAGCTCGATTTTTATTTTCCAATACCGTAATGGCACCGCTGTGGCTAGCGGTCCGGCTGTATGTCGGCTGGGCCTGGCTTTCGGCTGGGTTGGGGAAAATAGTCAATCCCAAATGGGTCGGTGATGAGGCGGGCACCGCCCTCGCTGGATTTATTAATGGTGCTTTAGCTAAAACTGCCGGGGCCCACCCTGATGTTTCGGGTTGGTATGCGGATTTTTTACAAAATATGGTTTTGCCTTATGTCGGGACTTGGGCCCACCTGGTGGCGTGGGGCGAAGTGCTGGTAGGTGGGGCGCTAATCATTGGACTTTTTACTGGTATCTCGGCTTTTGTTGGTCTCTTTATGAATATGAATTTTATGCTGGCGGGTGCGCTTAGTATAAACCCGATTTTATTTGCCCTTAGTATTTTATTGGTGTTGGCATGGCGGGTAGCGGGCTACTGGGGAGTAGATAAATATCTTTTACCCAAGCTGGGGGTACCTTGGCGGAGGAAAAATTAAATTTGACTTAAATATTAGGATATGATATTTATATAGATGAGCGCCCTTGTGGCGTTTCTCCTTCCGCGGAGGTGGTGGGCCCCCAAGCCCACTGCCTCTTTTTTTGTTTTTTCTGGGCTAAAATGAATAATACTGGTAAGATAGTAAAAGGTCGGAAGGACAAAATTTGAATCTAAATATACATATGGAAACATCAAAATTTTCAGGTGAGGGGGACTATCCGGTGGGGGTAGCGATTGGGGTGATTATTGCAGTGTTTGTGGCAGTGATTATTTTTATGATTGGTTTACCCGAGGTGGCTAGCAATGACTTCTTGGGTGAGGGACAAGAGGTAACCAATACTAGTGAAGAGGCCGACTATACTCCTGCAATTCCCATACCAGGCGAAGGGGTAAAGCTAAATTAGGCCAAATTTGGTCAGAGAAAGGCGCCCGAGCGGACGCCTTTCTTTTTGGCCGACTTTGGTTATAATGAACGAACTTTATGAAAAATAAGGGTCAAAAACCAAAAAAGGAGACTAAGGGTCGCTTCCGCCTCGGGGCCTCGGGTCAGTTTTTAGGGCAAATTATGATTGCTTTGTTTTTTCTCGTGCTTTTGGTCGCCGGCTATTCGGCATTGGTGGAAAATAAAAAAGAAACTATAGAAATTCCTTTTTCAGATTTGGCTAATAAAATTCAAGGGGGGCAAGTGGAAAGTGTCAAAGTGGTGGGGGATAAGTTGGAAGTTGTTTTAAAGGATAAAACTATTGTTAAATCTAAAAAAGAAAGTGAAAGTTCTCTGGTGGCGGCCTTGCTAGATTATGGCGTCAAACCTGAAAAAATTACGGCCACTCGGGTTGAAATTGCCAATAATACCGGTTGGGGCTATTGGATTTTAAATTTGTTGCCTTTTGTTATTCCAATTCTTTTTCTCCTTTTATTTTTATGGTTGATTTCTCGCCAAATGAAAGGCGCTTCGATGCAGGCTTTTACTTTTGGCCAATCGCGGGCGCGGATTATTGACCCCAACGACAGTAGTCAAAAAGTAATGTTTAAAGATGTCGCTGGCAACCGCGAGGCCAAAGAAGAGCTTTTAGAAATTGTCGATTTTTTGAAAAACCCGAAAAAGTTTTTAGAAATCGGGGCGCGCATTCCCAAAGGGGCACTTCTAATGGGGGCGCCGGGGACGGGGAAAACTTTGTTAGCGCGAGCTGTCGCCGGTGAGGCTCATGTGCCATTTTTCTATTTGTCTGGTTCGGAATTTGTGGAAATGTTTGTCGGGGTGGGGGCCTCGCGTGTGCGTGATTTGTTTAAAATGGCGAAAAATGCCGCTCCCGCCATTATTTTTATTGATGAAATAGATGCCATTGGTCGTCATCGTGGCTCGGGGATGGGTGGGGGCAATGATGAACGAGAGCAAACTTTGAATCAAATTTTGGTGGAGATGGATGGTTTTGAGCCAACCGAGAAATTGATAGTGATGGCCGCGACCAATCGGCCCGATGTTTTAGATAAAGCGCTTTTGCGTCCCGGGCGGTTTGACCGGCGGGTTATTTTGGATGCACCCGATATAAACGACCGCGAAGCGATTTTAAAAATTCACGCCACCAAAAAGCCACTGGCTGAAGATGTAAATATCCGGGTCATTGCCCAGCGTACCCCGGGTTTTTCGGGGGCGGACCTAGCTAACCTGATGAATGAAGCGGCTATTTTGGCGGCGCGCGAAGACCGCAAAACTGTTGGCCAATATGACTTGGTGCGGAGTGTGGAAAAGGTAATGCTGGGGCCGGAAAGAAAGAGTCATATTTTGTCGGAGAAGGAAAAAGAAATTACCGCTTACCACGAAATTGGCCATGCCCTGATCGCTTCGGTCTTGCCGCACGCGGACCCAGTGCACAAAGTGTCCATTATTTCGCGGGGCCATGCCGCTGGTTACACTTTGAAACTGCCGATTGAAGATAAAAAATTAAATTCTAAAAATGAATTTTTGGATGATATTGCGGTGTCGCTCGGTGGCTATGCCGTGGAACAGATGATTTTTGGTGATATTACGACGGGTGCTTCCAATGATATTCAAGTGGCGACATCGCTGGCTCGCGCCATGGTTACTCGCTATGGGATGAGTGAAAAAGTGGGGCCGATCGATTTTGGGGTGGGCACGGTTTCCCATATTGGGGAAGTGCCACTAGCGGAAAAAAGTGCCTCGGAAGCGACTTGGGCTATTATAGACGAGGAGGTGTCGGCGCTGATGAAAAATGGTTTGGCACGGGCACAGGAAGTTTTAACTAACTATCGCGCGGCACTGGATTCCTTGTCTAAAGAATTGGTGCGAACCGAAACTTTGGAACGAGCAGAATTTGAAGTTTTACTAAAGGCCAATGGGATTGAACCGAAAGTAGATAAAAGGATAGCGGAGGAGGTGGTAACTGAAAAAAAACTTATTGTCTAGTCACCACCGCATCAGCTTTGTGAAATACGGATATCGCCACACTTCGCGAGGTGTGGCGATTCCTCGAGCTCGCGCCGTCGCGCTCCCTAGTCTCCACAAAGCTGATGCGGTGGTTCTAAATTATGCCCATCTTTAACATTTACAAACCAGCTGGTCTCACTCCACTGGAGGTACTAGAAAAATTGCGTACTAGTAAAGCGGAATTGATTAGAGAAAAAATGACTTATGCTGGTCGACTGGACCCGCTGGCCGAAGGAGTGATGTTGGTGGTGACAGGGGAGGATATTGCGCGTAAAGAACAATTTTTAAATTTACCTAAAACTTATGAGGTAGATATTTTGTTGGGGGTTGGTACTGATACGGGTGATGTGCTTGGGTTAGTAAATGAGTTTAAGTTGGGGAAAATTGATTTAACTGAAGTCAAAAAAGCCAGCGCCGGCCTAGTCAGCCGGCGCTGGCAAACTGCCCCGCGCTATTCGGCCCCCGGTATTGATGGCAAAGAATTTACCAAAGAGGTGGAAGTTTTTACAGTCCAAGTTGCGGACCAAACTGAAATTTCGGCCCCTGATTTGTTGCTTGATATTGAAAAAAGAGTGGGGGAGGTAATCGGTGATTTTCGCCAAGCGAAAATCACCACTGGTTGGCAAAAGTGGTTAGCTGATAATAACCAAATGTTTCCAGTTGTTAAGATAACAATCTCGGCCTCATCTGGCACCTATATGCGAGTCTTGGCCGAAGAGTTGGGCAAAGTTTTAAATGTACCGGCGCTGGCTTATAAAATAAAGCGAACTAAGGTGGGAGAGTATTCAATTACCGACTCGATTGTCTTGTAACTCGGCCCACTTTCTCTTATAGTATCAATATATTTCCGCCCTTAGCTCAGTTGGTTAGAGCACAGAGCTTATACCTCTGGGGTCCCACGTTCGAATCGTGGAGGGCGGACAAATACGGAGTATTTGGAGGAGCTCCACGATTCGAACTCGAAGGGGGTCGGGGAAACTGTAGTTTCCCCGTGGAGGAAGGATTGGGAAAACCGAGGGTTTCCCAGGGGTGAGATTCGTGGAGGGCGGACAAAAACCTCACAAAATCACAGCTATTGACAAATTGTCAATAAATATGATACAATAGTCGATAGAAAAATGGCCTATGTTAAGGGCTATTTATGCTTGGAACTTGTCAAAATACCGGTTTTTTGCCGGGCAGGAAGGAAAAACACATTGAACCCAAAGCAGTTTTTCGGGGCGGTGCTGTTTGTAGGGGTTCTGGTTACCGCTATTTTGGTGGTAATCGGGATTCGGGGTGGGGTCTTGAGTGACCCTTTCCACCCCCAGCAGTCCCAGCAAATAAGCCGGCCGGCCACTAGCCGTTCGGCGGAGCCAGTTGTTCGGCTAAACCAGTCGGCAACCGTCCGCTCTGAAGCCGAACCGGCGAAGCTGGTATCGGCCGAGGAGCTGAAGGCAAATTCTGTTGGCTATAGCTTCGAGCCGCCCATGCAGCTCGAAGTTCGCGTGAAGTAGAAAACGAAACGAAAACGAACGAACGAAGGAGAAATGACGATGAAGAAGCACATCCTGTCCCTGGTTTTGGCGCTTGTGGTGGCCCAAGTTTCGGCGTTTGGCGCCGGGCCAAGTGTTGACCCCGAGCGCGGGGCGACGTCCGAAATGTTGGCGCAACTCTTGGCCGGCTTCCAGCCCAACGAGTATCGAGGTTGGTTTAGTCACGAGCGTCCGGCCGAAACGATCGGTGTCAGCCGGAGTCACTATGTGGATGGCGAGTTCCGCTTGGACGCGGACAAACAGGTTGTCTATGTGGAAATCGACGGGGTGGTCATTCACGACGATCCGTCGAACCCGCTTCCGACCCTGCCGAGTCCAATCGTCGCCGTCAGCGATTTTTCCATCAGCCTGTCAGCGCTCGTGAACGGCGATACCGTGATGTATGGGTACGCCAACAACGGCTACTACGAGCCGGGCGAGGCCATTACCATTATGCTTCGCCCCGATTGGCAGGTAGAGTTTGTTGCATATGAACCGCCAGCCGGCGTGGACCCCGAAAACTTGCGTCTGCGGACGGAGGGTGGAGAGGTTGCCGAGTACAATCAGAACCTCGGGGGCTTCCGGGTTTGGTGTAACCCGCTCGATGGCGAGCAGGATTATCAAATCTATGATGCCTCCACCGGCGAAGTGCTGGCCAGTGGGACGGTGAGTCCGGTGTCTGTCCCTGCGACGGATGAAGGGCATCACCTGAACTTGACGTACATCGACGGCATCACATCCGTGATGCTCGATCCGGAGCAGGACCAGTGGTACTCTGACCATCCGGCTCAGACCTTCACCGGCCAGTCGGATCTGGGTGGTGAACGTGTCGTCTCCAAGACTTTCATTGTGGAGCGAGACGAGTACTCGCCCACGGTATTGTTTCTCGGAGATTTCCAGGGCCAAGTGCAGGCTTGGGAGTATCGCCAGTCCGGCGAGATGCCCAATCTGCCACTAGCGGTTTCGAGTTCGCAACAAGAGGTGGCGGAAATTGCCGATCTTGAGGCGGAAATCGAGGAGTCGCGTGGTCCGGTGGCCAAGGCTGGTGGACCCAGTGACTGGTCTGTTCTGAGCATCCCGGCCGGTCCAGCCAAGGTGATTGTCACGGTCTTCGGCAACGAAGACTCAGACGGTGCCTTTGACGCCATCTTCGCCTACGGCGAAGGAGGCATCGGCTAATCTGTTCCTGTTTTGAAGTAACCCGCCTCGTGCGACTTTTAGCAATAAAATGCTGGGAGCGCGCGGGGCGGTTTTTTGTTATCTGATTGTTTTAATTATCAAACTATTGGACACTCGGTGTTCAATAGTTAAAAATTACTCTATCCACCCCCCTGTACGAGCACTGATTTTTCTTGTATACTGTTGTCCAGATTAATCCTAGTTTATTATTATCTTATTTTAAGATGAAAAAAATAATCATATCGTTGGTGGCAGTGGCGTTTATTTTAACGCCAGTTCTGGTTTTGCCCACAAAAGTGCAGGCAGTTAGTGTGGTTGAACTTCAGGCCCAAATTGAGGCTCTGTTGAAACAGGTGGCGGTTCTACAACAGCAACTTGGTGGTCAAAGTAGCGACAGTGAAGAGTCTATTGCGTTCAAATGTACAATTAAAAAGAATTGGGGTTTTAGTCCGATTGAAAATAGAGAGGTGTTAATTTTACAAAATTACCTAAATCGGGTGTATGCCAATACTCCTGGTTATACCCCTATAAAGTTAGATAAGGCGATATTTGATCCAAGTGTAGTTAGTGCTTTAGCCCGCTATCAGTCTGATAACGGCATTAATCCAGCTAGTGGTTACCTTGGTGAAATTACTCGTGCCCATATCAATGCCCGGTTGGTGACGGCTGATTGTGAACACCCAGTTGAAACAGAAGCTCCAGTTATAAAAGGTATTAGTGGGCCGACATCGATAGCTGTTGGGAAAAAAGGTACTTGGAAAATAAAAGCGACTGACTCTGACAATGAAAGTTTGTCTTATTCTATAAATTGGGGAGATGAAGGTATTTGCCCAACTGGTAAGGTTTGTGCCCAATTTATCGAGCCGACCGATTTTGTTCAGACGGCAACTTTTTCCCATGCTTATTCACAGGCTGGGATTTATAAAATAATTGCTAGAGTGACAAATAGTTCCGGTGATACGGCCGAGGCGGGGATTAATGTGAGGGTGGGAGAGGATAATCCAATTGCAGGCACCCCAAGTATTGTTGACATTGACGATGACCAGATTGAAACAAGTTATAACCCAGCTAAGCCCCAAATACCTTTCCTTGATATTTCTTTTACCGCGGAAATTGCCGCGCCGGAAAATAAAGATAGTTATATCTGGGCTGAACAGCCCATTGCTCTCAGTCTAGACAGAGATGGTTTACCAGCCGCTGGTTCAGCGAAGGTTATGCAAGGCAATCATGTTTCTGGTGATATCGAGACCGTGACCGACAGCAAGGGAAAAAAATACTATCATCTTAAAGCAGGAGAGACTATGTCGGTGAGAGTTGAAACCCGTTATGACACAGCAGTTTTGTTTGGCGGTGTATATAACGGTCGGGTAAGAGGGATTTACTTTGACAATAATTTAAAAGATCAGTCTGGAGTCTCTCTGGTTCAATCAAATATCGCACTTGGCAACAAGCTCGCAATTGTCGGTGAGAGAGCGCCGTATATTTCACGAGTGGAAACACCGGTTTCATCAAATGAGGAGATGACAATCTTTGGCGAGAGACTTGATCTTGAATTGAATCAGCTATATATCGATGGTAAATTATTGGACGGTGGTCGGATACAGGACAATGGTACGGTTTGGATCACAGCCCCTCTCCCTAATTTGCGGTCTGGTCGTCATTCACTCTATATTCAGCATCTGTCTTGGGGTAAAAGCAATACAGTATATTTTACGGTCAACGACGGTGGTAATTCTTCTTGTACTAATGTTTGGGGAGATGCCAATCAGGATGGAAGACTGACTACAGCCGATGCGGTTATGGCTAATAATATATACACTGGCACAGTTAGGGTGACAAGTTGTTCTTATAAAGCAGCGGATGTAAATAATGATGGTCGGGTTACCCCCGCTGACGCTCAATTAATTTCTGACCGCTTAAATGTCTCAGTTTCTGTTATCGATAATGTCCAGATTGTCGGCAATCAACCTCAATGGTTTAATCAACAAACCAGAAAAACTATCACTTGGAATTATAATAATGTGCCCCTTAACAAGGGGAATGCTCTTAGATTTAAGGTCGGTCTTTATTCTGATTTAAATGGTGGGATGTGGGGTAACAGCACTTCGGTTGCGGTCAATAGCACTGCTGGCACCCAAAGCGCGGTAATCACCGCCAAGGTGGGCCGACCGTGGTTTAATGTCAAAAACTATATCAGGGTGAGGTTGGTCAATGCCGATGGAACTGATTATCGGCCCCAGGGTCGGCGGATTGAGGCTATATCAGCCCAGACTTTTGAGGTTGTCGCCGATGATTCAGTTACCACTTATCATCCAGCAGATATTAATACCGACAAGCGGATTGTTAATAGTGAGATGACTGACTATTGCTCAAAGGTTGGCAGTACTGCCGATTGTCTCATTGCTAGCGAAATTTGGAAGCGGGGAGAAATTTATAGTTATGATAAGGTTGTCAAAGTTTATCTTGATGCTAGTGGAAAACGAATTGGTGTTGTTAGCCCCCACTAATAAAAACAAAGCCCCCGCCGAGCAAAGCTCGGCGGGGGCTTGTGCATAAGTTTTTTGAAGTTAGGTTGCGGGGGCGTATAATAAGGCCAGATTAGTCTTAGTTATAAAAATGTTTTATTAATATTAAGTTTATAAAAATGAAATATCTTTTGCGGTTTTTGGTTTTGGCAGTTTTGGTGGTAGCGCCTGGTTATGTTTTGGCCGCACCAACAATAAATAGTGTTACAGGTCCGAGTGTTCTAAATGTGGGCCAGTCTGGGACGTGGACCGTTGTCGCCACTAGTCAGGCTTCAGGTGGTATAACGGGTTATTCTTTCAATCCAGGTGATGGTACAGGCAACAAATCAAACCAGAGTACTAATACTTCGACTTATTCGTTTAGTCGCGCTGGTACTTTTACCCTTACTTTTACAGCAAGTGATTCTACTGGGTCAAATTCCTCAACAAAGACAGTCACAGTAAATCCAGTTGTGCCGGCAACTATTTCGGCTGTAAATATTCAAGACAATCAGCCGGTTTGGATTTATCAAGAAACAGCCAAAAATATAACTTGGTCATATTCAGGTATTCCCACTGACAGAAATCTAAAGTTTAGATATGGAGCCTGGAATAATGTGGACAATCGGTGGGTGAATTTTGCTCATATGGCAGTTACTCAAGCTAGTGGTACTGGGACTGGCTACCAAACTGCAGGTACTACAAATCTGTCCAATATAGACAAGCCTCTTGTTGAGAGAGTTGTTTTAGTTGATGCAAATTATAACGAGTATCAAATTAATGGTGCAATTATCCAGGCTAGAGCCGGGTCACAACCATTTACGATTAAAAGACGTGGGGTAGCAACCGCTACGTTTGATAGTTCTTCTTTTACTACTCAAACTGAAATGTTTAAAGGTGCTTCTGGTGTTGAGACAGCAAGAGTTGACGCTGTAATATCTGTCAGGGCTACCGATGGTGATGTATATATTCATCCCAATGGAACAGGTATTGTTGTAAAAAATAACGCCAATCAAGTTGTTTCTATATCAAGTTCGGAATCTACTAAAATTGGTCTTCTCCGGATAAATGGAGTCGATTCAACTTCTTCCTCGGTTAGTCAGTTTGTTCGTTGGGATACCGATGGTTTTGCTGTCTATGTAATCAAAGCTGGGACGACCGAAAAATTTCATGTCAGATTAACTTTTAGAAAAGACAAACTTCCCAATCCTGGACAATATTCAGCAGCTATTAATTCTATTAGAGTTGGTCAAATAGATGGGCTAGTGTTAAATAATCAGACGACAAACCTAGCAATTAGTGGAAATATAAATCTGGCAACACCAACAGTCTGGCCATTTACCGCTACTGTACTTAAGGGGCAGACTTTTGTCGTTGATGGTATTGGTCTACGTGACCGAGCTCTCGCTATATCTGGGGTCACACCTGCTATTACCCCAACCTATATAAATTTAGGAGGTAACGAGGGCGCGGTTAGGCTTAATATACCGACGACTAGTTTGGTCCCAGGTAATTATTCCTTCCAGTTTGCTGGTATGACAGGCAGTTGGAATTTTACTGTGACTGGTCCTGCTCAAAGTGCTCCAACGGTGCCAAAAATTACTTCGGTAGTAGTCGAGGACTTCCCTCTAGTTTGGACAAATAGAGTAGCTGCCAATCCTGTGACTGTTACCTACGAGGGGCTACCTCGTGGTAAAGTTATCCAACTGTATTTCAAGTCCGATCTTAATAATGGCAATACTACTAATATTCCTCCGGCAAATGATCGTACTACGATTAGTACCTCAGGGGGTTTTAGAGTAAATATCTATCCTAATATTCTTGACGCCAATCTCTTAAACAAAGAATATTATGTTGTGGCTAAAGTAATGAATCCTGATGGCACAGTATATCGTGTAAATGGAGCGTCGATTGAAGCTCGGTCGGCCAATCGGTTCCAGATTATACCAAACACAACCGCTTCAGCTGATACTGAAAACCAGTTGGCTAATACTACTGGAGCTTCAAAATCTTTGTGGGAGAAGTTTGTGGATTGGTTATTGTAAATATAGATGAAAAACTCCCCCGCCGGCAGAGCCGGCGGGGGAGTTTTTGATTTGCCAACTATTGAACACTCGGTGTCCAATAGTTGGCAGTAATTATCTTGGGAATTCTGCTAAAAGTTTATCACTTTCGTAAAATTCCTGTGCGAGGCCGCCAAAGCTCCAAGTGGTATCACCAATCAAGATGGCCGCCCCACCCACCGCCGGGTTTGGTTTTGGTTCAGAATGAACAAAGCCAATGTTGTATAAAGTACTCCAAATCCCGATCTCACTTGTGATATCGTAGCCGGCTTTTTGCCACTGGGTCTGCACCTCCTTTAAATACAATCCAGCATACAGGTAAGCATAGTAATGGTTCTTTTCGTTGGCAATACGGTCAAACCGTTCTTTGTTGTGGTCGGTGGTCTTAAAATCTAGCAGATGTTCATATTTTGGGCCGGGATAGAATAGTGAATCAGGATTTTGGAGGTGTTTTTCAATCTCAATTGCTGTCTGTTCTTTCATTCCCATAACACCCCAAGAAAACAGCACTTGGTTGCCCAAAATTCTCAAGGGAGACAGAATTTCTTTAAAAGCGGCGCGCTCGGTATGAAAGAGACGGAGTTGTTCGACGACGAGTTGGGCGACAATGGCGCGGGCGGGGACATTGGTTTCCTGGGCCACGCGATTAATTAGCTCAGCATCTTTTTTAATGGCTGTTTCTAATGAATCCCATTCTTCACCCTCGTGCCAAACTGAAGAGCCCGCGCCGTACTGGGTCGGCGCGGGCTGGTCGACATTTAGTCGATTACCCCTTATTCCCGGAGTATTAGTGAGGCCTAAATTGACCGCAATCCAACCGAAAATGAAAAAAGCGCCAGCGCCGGCGAAGAGGATGACAATAATTTGCCCGATAATCTTTAATTTCCGCATAGTTTACAATTTGCTGACTTACTCTATACTTAAAAGTAATTATTATCAACTTTATTTTTCAAGCCGATGGCCAGCCGTAATTTAATTTTAATTCTAGCTTTAGTTTTGGTTTGTGGAGGCGGGGTGATTTCGGTCGCCGAGGCCCAAACCGTCACTTCTGCCACCACGACACCAGCCCCAGCTATTACCAAGCTTAGCTCGGCTAGCACCACCCCAGGAACCTGGGTTTCTATATTGGGTGCCAATTTAAGCCGGACCCAAATTTTTGTGGATGGCAAGAAAGTACCACTAGCCAACCTTATTTTCAGTGATGTTTTAGGTAAGGAGGTAAAATATCGCGTCCAAGACTTGGCGGCTGGTAGTCATAGCTTATCCGTTTTTGATTCAGCGACCAAATTACAAAGTAATTCAGTTAGTTTTACGGTTAATAAAACCGCTACTTCACCAGCGGTGGCCCCTTTGTCTCCCACCTTGGTTAAATATGTAAAAGTAGTTGGTCTTGATAGCGGGAGCATCTGGCGGGTTGGCACGGAAAAAGCGGTGACATGGCTTGCCCTTGGCACGGGAGAAATAGATATTTTGATTTGTAGCAAGACTCCAGTGGTGTGTGTGCAAGTGGCCAACAAAACAGCCAATGATGGTTCGGAAGTGGTAAAAATGCCAAGCACCGTCAAGGTGGGCCAGAGCTATGCGGTGGTACGCAAATACAAAGATGATTCAGTTAAAGGGGTAAGTACCAATTTTAATGTGGCGACTCCATCGGCTTTTATGCGGGGCAGGATGCAACTGGCGTCAGCCTGGGAGGCGATGCAGGTGTTTTTGACGAGGATAATTTTGGGGCAATAGTTGA
>MHTJ01000002.1:0-8303 GCA_001823065.1 Candidatus Vogelbacteria bacterium RIFOXYD1_FULL_44_32 | reverse complement strand
CCACGGGGGTTTTCCCCAGGTTCAATCACCAATTTCCTCACCACTCCACCCGTAGTGCTATACTACTATTCAGATTTAGTCTATTTAATTTATCCGTTTATTTATAATTATGTCTAAAAGATTTCCTTTGATTTTGATCGGGGCGTGTGCCCTGTTTGTTTTTGTGTTTATGACCAATGATAGTCAGGCTATTTCTCAAGCCGATGTTACTAAAATATTAAAAGGCAATACTACTTTAATAAAGTCCGCTCCACCGGCCATTGTGCCACAAGTGAGGGTGCTTGGAGAGCAAAAATCTTATACCACTTACAATGCCACTCGACCAGAATTTCCTTTCCTAAACTTCGATCACAAAGGAATTCAGATTTCGGCTCCAAAATCTAGAGATATATATGTCGTTAGTTTTTGGACCAATGTTGTCAATGGCACTACGCCTGCTGGTGCACCATGGGCGGAAAACCCAGTTGTGACCACTAATGCTGAAGGGGTCTACGACCCAGCTCACCCAGACTGGGGTAAGTTTTATTTTGTCCCCAAGGGAACCATGCGCACTTTTAATTACACCGTCAAATCAGATACGAGCAAAATGTTTGCTGGAGTATACAAATCACGCATTGCTGGGCTAACTTTTACCGACCAAGCTTCTTTTAGTGGGTCTTGGTATAGCTATTCATTTAGTTCTCCTCAAACCAATGCCACCACTATTATTGGTGAAAAATCTCCCTACATAACCTCATTTAATGATGCCGCAAGTGGCAATCCCAAAGACACCTTCGTTGTTGGCGAAAAGATGTTAATCAAAGGCCAACGGCTTAACCTTACCAGTGTTTATATCGATGGAGTAAAAGATCCAACCGCCCATGTTGTTTTCCCTAGTGCTGATGGGTCGTCAATGTATTATTTTGTTGGTAATTTGTCTGTTGGCCAACATTATTTAGTTTTAGAAAATAATACGTATGGCAAAAGCAATGCCCATTATTTTCAAGTGACTGCTTCAACCGCTACCCCGATTGTTATTTCTAATGTTTCTGTCGACAATTTGGCTGATGGTGACCTCGACCCAGGGCCGGGGATTACTTGGCCGACAAAACTACAAAAAACCATTCGTTGGAATGCTAGCAATATTCCAGCCGGTAAAGGTCTAAAATACAAAACCACTTTTTACACTATGCCACCAGGTGCTCTTCGCCCGGTTGTAGGAAATGGTCGAGTGATTTTGGCTACTCCTACAACTGGTACCACCACAGTTACAGATATAATATCACCCCAATTTACTCCTGATTTGCTAGCCAAAAACTATGATTGGAAGATGAGAGTTCAGCTGGTCAATGCCGATGGTTATACCCCATATTTGGTAGATGGGAGAGAGGTGGTGGCATATTCGACGGGAACATTTAAAGTAAAAAATTCTACTAACATAATTCCTACTATCGTTACTAGATTGGTTAGTACCTCGGCCCTTAATGATAATGGCTCTGGTACAGGCGGGCATGATGTGGGGTCATTTAGTATAGTTTTTGATGTTACTGCTTCTGGGCAAGATGTTTATCTTGATGGTGATGTAGTGGCAACAGCCACTCCTTCTACTGGAACTGATGGTCTAGCTTGGGCAACTACTACCAATTCTACCAATGGGGTTGGTGGGTCAAGTAGTGCAATATTAAATTCTAGTAGTGTGGTAGTTGGTGATGTAAATACACCGGGGGCAATTTCGTTTAAAATAGCCAAAGACACTACTCGTCGTTTTACTCTTCGGGTAGCTATCGACGCTGAGGCCCGTACGTCTTCAGCTGGCGTCCGGCTCCGTGGATTGAAATGGGACATTGATAGTGGCGACAATCATGCCAACTTGTTTAACCTAAATCTTGATTCATTTAAGACAAATAACATATTGTTACAAAATGTAGAAACTCCCGCTAGTATTTTACCAAGTTTAGTCAGTGTTTCAGCTGAAAATAATGATGCTTCACAAATTTTAGCGGGGGCCAATGATATGGGTACTTACAGGATTGTTTTTGATATTACGGCTTTTGGTTCGGGTGTTTATATTGACGGTGATGTTATTAAAAATGGTGCATCAGTTATTCCAGTGGGGCATGACGGTGCTATTTGGGGCACAACTACCAATTCGACTAATGGAATTGGTACCTCAACATGGGCGGTTTTAGAGAGTTCTAGTGTTGATAGTGATGACGTAACTACCGCTAATTCATTATCCTTCAAGATAGATGAAGGTGATACTCGTCGTTTTACTTTGACGGTTGCTATTAATGCCAGTGTTGATGCGCTGGCAGGGGTAAGATTACGGGGCATTAAATGGGATACCAATAGTGATGATAATCATGCCAATCTCTATACGGACAATTTGGCTAATTTTAAGACGAATGCAATTACCTTAAATAATGATGGTGGTCGGATGGCAGCAAATAATTCTGCTCCACTAGCCGATAGATCAAAACCTATTGCCAAAAGGCCGAGTCAGCTCGCTTCCGCTTGGCAAGCTTTCCAAAACTTTTTGGTGCGGATTGCGGTGGGGAAGTAGGGACAGGTAAAATAACCACCGCCGGCGTAGCCGGCGGTGGTTATTTTGTTTATTACCCCCCGTGTGGACATAACTATGGTTTATTTAATGAGATTACTTTATTATTAGATTAGAATTAATAACTATAATTTTAAAATAATGACTCTAGGTTTAAAGGGCCCGTATTGTTTTCAGTTTTTTCTCGCAAGTTTTCTATTGATTTTAGGGTTTTTTCTTAGTTCTAGTTCGTCAGTACAGGCGGCCAATTACACGGCCTCTGTGAGTCAAAATGGTGGAACAGATTGGATGTCTGGTGAACAAGTAACTGTTAGTTGGACTGGTAGTGGGGTGACTAATCCCGTACTTGGTCTTGTAACTTTGCGTAACATCAATACCAATCACGAATATACTATGTGGATCAGTACAAGTAGTGGAAATTATAAAAATGGTTCACGTAGCTGGACAGTAAATCGTGTTTTGCCCGATGGAACAACCATCGAATCTGGTGTATATCGAGCCGTGGTGACTTTGATTGAATGTCTTGGGGGCACTAATTGTGACACTGCGACTGGTCAAACTTCTTCGGTGTTTAATATTTTACCAGTGGCCAATAGTGCTTGTCAGGTGATTTATAGTGCTACCGGCAATGGGGGTGGTTCGGTTGTTGGGCCTTCACCAAACCCGATACCGTATGGTCAGTCTGGACGCGTTTTCTTTACCGCCAACGGTTCTCTTAACGAAGTTAAAAAGTTTTTCTTAAATGGTCAGAGAATAACTCCAGTTCCGGCGAGCCCCTATTCTTTATCATGCCAAGGTTCACCCTTCGACGTTATAGTAGAGTTTGGACCGAAAGATACTTGTCAGGTCACTTATAGTGCTATTGGTTCAGGTGGTAATATATCTGGCCCAGCTACTAATCCTTTGGTTAGCGGTCAAACAGGTTCTGTGACATATTCGCCAATCAATTCAAACTATGAGGTAAAAGAATTTTACCGCGACAATGTAAAAATAACCCCAATGCCTGGTAGTCCCTATAGCTTTACTTGTCAGGGTCAGCCGATAGATGTGAAGGTGGTATTTGGGCTAAAAAATACTTGCCCGGTTACCTATAGTGTTATTGGTTTGGGTGGTACTATGTCTGGCCCAACCACCAATCCTTTAACTATGGGCCAAACAGGTTCTGTGACATATTCTCCAACCATCCCATTATATGAAGTAAAAGAGTTTTATCGTGACAACGTAAAGATAACGCCAGTTCCTCTTAGCCCCTATAGTTTTACCTGTCAGGGTCAACCAATAGACGTAAAGACGGTATTTGGACCAAAAGATGGTTGCCCGATTACTATTACTAAAACTCCTGAAAATGGCGGTACGGTTGCGACTAACAATATTTATAACGGGTTTATACCCAGAGGAATTACTGGGTCGGTAAATATTGCTGATGGTAATGATGGCTATGTTGTATCTAAAATAGTTAAAAATCGTCAGGTACAACCACTTGAGACTACGCGGGTGGCTTTCTTGTGTGATCTAACCGCTACCCCTGCCCCCAGCCATACTTTAAGTATAGAGTATAGACAGGCGGCCTACCGTGTAATATCCAAGGTTGTTGGTAGTGGAAATGGGACAATCAACCCATTGGGCGCTAGTTATTATAATAATAATCAAAATGCAGTTTACAGAATGGTTCCAGGTACAAACAATAAAGTATTGGCAGTTTTTGTAGACGGAAATAACCTAGGGTCTAGGACTTCTTATACTTTTCAGCCGACCACTGACAAAACAAGAACTATTGAAGCGTCTTTTATTTATAGTAAGTACGGAGTAGTTCATCGGCAACTAGCTTCGATTGCTGAAGCCATAAAAGGTTTGTTTGTTTTCCGGTAAATAAAATTAATGAATAACTAAAAATTGACCTAATGGCCAATTTTTAGTTATTCAAAATGCACCTCCTGTCTGTCGTGTAGGCGAGATTTCAGCTCAGGGTGTTTTTTGAGACCCACATCAGTCTCTAAAATTTTCTTGGCTTCCTCGCGGGCGGCTTCCACCATCTTGATATTTTTGATGGCTTCCATTCCGACATCAGTTACGCCCCACTGTTTGGTACCGGCGAGCGCCCCCGAACCCCGCAGGGCAAGGTCCATTTCGGCTAGCTCAAAACCAGACTTGGCTTCCTCGAGCGCTTTTAATCTTTTCATCGAGGTGGCATTTTTGGTATCACTAAAAATATAGCAGTAAGATTGGTGCGAGGAACGTTGGACCCGCCCACGAAGCTGGTGGAGCTGGGCCAGGCCAAACCTTTCCGCCCCCTCAATCACAATCAGCGTCGCATTGGGGACATTGACCCCGACTTCGATTACCGAGGTGGCGACCAAAATCTGGATTTTGCCACTAGTAAAATCGGCCATCACTTTTTCTTTATCGGCCGGCTTTAGCTTGCTGTGCACAAGGCCAACTTTATATTCCGGAAAAACTTTTTCGGCTAAACGCTTACTCTCGGCCACGGCTGATTTGGCGAGCAGGGCCATTTCTTTATCTGGATCTGGTTCATCGATGCGGGGACAAATCACATACGCCTGCCGACCAGCTTTTAATTCTTGCCGGATGGCTTCATAAGCTGTGTCACGTTTGTCGGGAGCAATAATCTTCGTGATGATTGGTTTCCGCCCCTTTGGTAGTTCATCTAAAACCGACAAGTCGAGGTCGCCGAAAATAGCGAGTGCCAGGGTGCGGGGAATGGGGGTGGCCGTCATGGACAAGAGGTGTGGCACGGTGCCGGTCGAATCTTTTTCTTTTAATATTTTTTTGCGTTGCATTACGCCGAAGCGGTGCTGTTCGTCAATAATGGCGAGGCCGAGTTTTTTAAATACCACCGATTTTTGGATGAGAGAGTGAGTGCCGATGACGATGGGGATATCGCCACTAGCGACCCATTTCAGTAGTTGGGGGCGCGAAATGTGGGTGTGTTCACGGGGATTTATTTTGGACGGAAACTTGCGACACTCGCTACCGGTCATTAGACCGATGTTGATATTTAAGTGGGCAAAATTCTCGATAAAGCTCTCAAAATGTTGGCGGGCCAAAATTTCGGTCGGTACCATGTAGGCGACTTCTAAGCCAGCTTGGACACAAGCAAAAGCCGCACAGGCAGCGACGGCGGTTTTACCTGAACCAACATCACCCTCTAAAAGGCGAGTCATCGGCTCGGGTTTTTGCAGATCGGTCATAATTTGCCCGATGCTGGAATTTTGGGCGCGAGTTAAAGGAAAAGGGAAACGGACGGTAAATTGGGTTAAATCTTTGGCGGTCACACTGACTTTATGAGCCCGCGCTTTTTTGTATTCACTACGCGCTTGCAGACGGTCGAGCTGGATAAAAAATACTTCTTCAAAAGCAAATCTTTTACGGGCGCTTATACTGTCGCGCTCATTTTGGGGACCATGGACCCAGACCAAAGCCGTGTCTAGTTTTGGTAAATGATATTTTTTTAAAATTTCGGTTGGTATGGGGTCGGTAATTTCTTTGTGCAAGCCAGAGGCTAATAGTTTTTGAATATGATAATAAAACCAACCAGACGATAGACCTTTGGTCTCGGGGTAGACGGGGACTAAGACATTGGTGCCATCACCACTGGCAAAAATGGTGTTCTTTGAAAAGTTCGGCACAGGGTCGGTGTTAATATCGGGGTTCGCGAGATACACTTCGCCTTTTCTCTCGGTTACTTTGCCGGAGAGTTGCACGGTTTGGCCGGGGAAAAGTTTTTTGGCAAGGTAGGCTTGATAAAACCACACGGCTTTTATTTTTCCAGTGGCATCTTCAAAGGTCGCCTCGGCCATGGGTATTTTTTGCCGATAGGCTTTTTTGGTCTCGGCTTTTATTACTCGAACCACTAGTGCAACATTTTCACCGACGACAATGTCAGCAATATTTTTTATCTCCCCCTGAAAAGCATAGCGGTTGGGGAGGTAGAGGAGCAGATCTTGGAGGGTTTTAAGACCCAATTTTTCCAGAGCCACCTTTTGGTCGGGTTTCAGGCGAAAGTGGGCGGGGATGAGATCGGTCGGATTCATGCTGATATTTTAGCACAAGGCCAAAAGTCTTTAGGGTTGGAGGCAGGTGGGGAGGGAATCACTCGTGGCGCCTTCCGTACCCAAGGTTTTTCCCACTGGGTCATAAATGCGAACATATTTTACCTCGGGGAATTGGCGCAGATTTTTGTCGATGAGATTGGAGATACTGTAGGTCGAGCCACGTGAGTTGCAACCACCGATTAGGTAAACATTGGCGGTGCTGGTTTCTGGGTCAAAATCTAATCGCAGGTCCGTGGCCTCGCTTTTAATCACTTCAAGCCCGTCTTCTTTTTCGGCTACAGTCGGGCCTTTTACTAGTTCTTCTAAGACCGCTTTCATCGGGTCGCTTGCTGTCACTTTTCGGACGACAGCTTTTTCATAGGGTTCACGGCCGATATTAAAGTTGGCGGTATTTAGAAAAAAGACCGTGATAGTCTGTGTTTTGTTTGGCCAAAATTGCCAGAGGGCAAAGGTGATGACGATGATGGCGATGAGGGGGAGAAGTTTTTTCATTTTTTTGTGATTATATTTAGTGTGCTAAGAAATAGTCCGCGGGCGCTAAGCTTTGGCTAAAATCTCATTTATAAATTCGGTTTTTTTGCGATAATATTCTTTTGTTGTTAGGCCATTACATTGTTCCTTTAAAATTCTAAAACGTTCTAGATCTTCAGGGTGGGCTTTAAGATAATTATCAAAGACTTTCCCTTCAACATAATTAGGGTGGTTTACATCGACTATCTTAAGGTCAATCTTTTTTTCATCTTCTTTAACTTCAAATCGGGCCCGATCGGGGTAGTTGGACCGGACTGGGCCATACACCACCTCCAGCTTGGGAATATATTCGGGAAATTTGTCTTTAGGGACCACTATTGCAATATCGATTTCGTTTTGTCCGGCAATCTCAAAAATAGTTGAACCACTTTGCTCGACCAAGACATCTTCACCCAAAAGCGAGTGGATTTTCTTTTGGACTCGGCGAAATAAGACCTGCGAGTGGGGGTCGTAGGGGACAATCGAAATTACTCGGTCGGAAAGGCTATCGATCCAAGCTTCTTGTTCGGGGGTGAGCATATAGTGATTGTATCAGAAATTTGGGGTGAAAGGAGGATTTGATTCTTACAGAATCTGTACAGGTTGCCGATATTTTTATTCAAAAATTCTAAAAATATCAGGCAACCTTTTCGAATCTTTCACTCTCGCGCAGCCGATGGGGTTCTCCCCCTACGGGGGCGGGTACTTTTCGGCCGAGATATTCTTATCAGATACTCGGCAACGAAAAGTCTTTCGAATCCTTCACGGAAGTGAAGCAGTTCACTTCCTACTCTCCGCGCAAGAAAAAAGGCCGCTGGCGGCGGCTCTTTTTTCAACGCGCGGTGTACGTGGGTTCAGTGCCCACGAGGCAAGACCACGCAAGGACATTTTAGCATTTTTCAGCTAAAGGAAATTAGGTACGTGGGTCGGGGTTCAAATTACACAAATCACTCATTTTACAGCGGAAAAAGTGGCAATAATTACACAGTGCCTCCTAACCGTAATTGGTACGTTTTCTATATTTTTTGAATGGGTCAACTGGCGCTCCCGGACCATAGATTGTCGGGCCTCTCCTCTTTTTGTAATCGGGGTGCTTTTTTGAAAGCCACCACCTGATCGTCTGTCCATGGTTTTTCATTATCTTTATCATCACAATATCCTCCACAAGGTCTCGTCTGACC
>MHTJ01000001.1:603-13444 GCA_001823065.1 Candidatus Vogelbacteria bacterium RIFOXYD1_FULL_44_32 | reverse complement strand
ATCGGTGGGGGTCAGGCTCTCACCTCCCCTAGACGTCATAGCCTTGGTAGGCCATTACCCTACCAACTAGCTGATATCCCGCAGGCCGCTCCGGAAGCGATAAATCTTTACTCTTACGAGACCATTGTGAATTATCCGACCTTTCGGCCGGTTATGCACAACTTCCGGGTGCGTTCCTACGTGTTACTACCTCGTTTGCCATGCCACACCTCTTAACTTTCGTTTATTGAGACCTTAATCCTTCTACGTAGTTGAGCGTAAGCATTAGAGCGAAGTTTTAAACTTTGCTCACGCTTTTGTGCTTCAACCTTAGAAAAATAGGCTTCGTAATAAACAAGAGAGTAAGGACGATTATTTTTGGTATAGGGAGACTTGCCAGCGTTATGGTCTTTAACCCGCTGTTTTAAATCTGCACTATAACCTGTATATAATCGTCCATTCCTCTTGCTTTTTAATATGTAGACATAATGCATAAAAATTATTATACACTAAGCACAAAAGCTAAGAGGTGTGGCATTCGACTTGCATGCCTTATCCACGTCGCCAGCGTTCATCCTGAGCCAAGATCAAACTCTTAAAAAAGAATGAATCTCGTCAGATTTTAACTCCAACAAAATCATCCCTGTTAGCGGTTTAAAACCCCTAACAGAATAAACGGAACACTGGAAAAAATAACAGAAACTTTTCTTGCGTATTTGGATCTTCAATTCAATTGTCAAAGGGCGAAAGAAAACACGAACCTACCTCTAAAGTAGGTTACAAGGGCTATTATATAGGAATAAAAAGGGGTGTCAACTCTAGATGAAGGTGACAGTAGTCCCCCTAAAAAAGCCCCAAAACAGGGCTTTTTTAGGGGGACTACTCAGTTTATTTTCGCTTCTGTGACCAATTGTTCCAGGTCACCAAAAGGGGTGAAGCGATAAAGATCGAGGAATAGGTACCCACAGCCATCCCGATAGTGAGAGCGAGGGCAAAGTTTTTGGTCGTCGAACCACCAAAGAAATAGACAGCCAGAAGCACTATAACCACCGTCAGCGAGGTATTGATCGAACGAGCAAAAGTCTGACTCAAACTTAAGCCCACTGTTTGGTCAAAATGGGGACTAACTTTGTTCTTAAGATTTTCCCGAATCCGGTCAAAAACCACAATCGTGTCATGAATCGAAATACCTAAAATAGTGAGAATGGCTGTCAAATACAGGGCATCTATTTCCACCCCCCGGTAGTGGCCAAGAGCGGCAAAAATACCGGTCGGAATAATAATATCGTGGAGGAGGGCAATTAGAGCAATCAGGCCATATTTCCACGAGCTTACTGGCTCGGAGACATGACGAAAAACAAAGGCAATAAAAATCACAATTAAAATAACGACGAGCGTAATCGCTAGCAAACTACGCTTGGCCAGCTCGCCACTAATAGTCGGCCCAATCGAACTAAAACGATCCACTTTTAGCGCTGACTTACCCCCAAATTCAAGAATTTTGGTTAGCGCTATTTTTTGCTGTTCAGTGATTTGAGCCAGGCGAACGATTAAACTCTGGCTACTGGCCGGCTGAACTTGGGCACCGCTAAAAGAGGTCTTGGCTAATTCACTTTTGATGAGGTCAATATCTGGCCGCTCCCCCGTGTAAGTAATTTCCAAAATACTACCGCCTTTAAAATCAATACCAAGATTTAGACCAAAATTAAATATAGCCCACAGTGAGAAACCGACCATCACCGCCGCTAGCCCGTAAAAGATTTTGCGATATTTGATGACAAACATATTATTTATGCAAACCATTACTGAATAAGAAAGTGGAAACTTTGTTTTTGTGTTTAACGCCCAACGCAAACAGAAAAGTACGAGTCACCGTAATCGCGCTAAACATACTAACTAAAATACCAATAATCAAAGTCAGGGCAAAACCTTTAATCATACTCGTGCCCAGCCAAAACAAAATGGTGGCCGAGATTATCCCCGACAAGTTAGAATCGCGGATCGATAGCCAAGCCCGGGCAAACCCCTCTTTGGTCGCTTCATGAATCGAGTGCCCCCGCGCCATTTCTTCTTTTAGACGTTCAAAAATAAGAACGTTGGCATCGACCGCAATACCAATCGAGAGAATTAGCCCAGCAATACCCGCGGCGGTAATGGTCACCGGCAATAATTTAAAAATAGCTAAAATAATCACCACATACATAGTAAGTGCCACTACGGCTACCACACCGGGCAAGCGGTACCACCCGATCATAAACAGGGCCAGTAAAATAAAACCAATAACACCGGCTTGGACACCCGCCTTTAAGACATCGGCGCCTAAGGTGGGCCCAATGGTTTGGGTAGAGTCTAGTTGAATGGGAACCGGCAAAGCCCCCAGATTTAGATTACGCACCAACTCCTTGGCCTCTTCGACGGTAAAATTACCAGTGATTTGTGCCCCACCCCCGCTAATTTCTTCTTGCACCACTGGCGCCGAGATAAGCTCACCATCAAGAAAAATACCCACCGTTTTACCAACATTTTCTTTAGTGATCTTGGCAAACAATTCTGTGCCTTTTTTATCAAATTCAACTAAAACCACTGGACCTAAAGCCGCCCCGCCACCCTGCCCCTGGGGAAATATAACTTGCGCCCGTTTTAAATACTTCCCCGTTAAACCCGAGTCACTATAACGAGCGCCTGCCAAAGCTTCAGCCGAAATAGTCGGAATCTTACCAGCCTGTATATCCGCGGGAGACAAACTCAAATTTAGCGGAGCGCCCGCCACTGATTCAACCTTAAATTCAAGCACAGGAGTTTTACTAATCATCGCCAGCGCCTGTTCAATGTCGGTGACTCCTGGCAATTCGACAATTAGTTTATGATTGGCCTTGTCGCCCAAACCCGATTGCTCAACCTGGATAATCGGTTCCGACACCCCAAAAACATTTATTCTTTTTTCAATCACTTCTTTCAGTGCCGACATCGCCTCCCCGACTTCACCAAATGGGATACCGGAAATATCTGCCTTGTAAACAAGATGGGTACCTCCCGACAAATCTAATCCGAGCCGAAATGGTCGGTCCCAAATAAATTTCCCGGGTGTTTCGGACGCATAAACAAAATAGCCTAAAAATATGGAAACAAGGAGGAGTGCCAAGGCACTAAGGCGGTAATTATTCATCTCGGCTAGTATACTGCTAAAATAGGCTAAAAATCAAGCTTAGACCCTCTGCTTAGACCCAAGCGCAATAACATTTTTAAACAAACAAATCACTGTCAGTGGTCCCACCCCACCGGGGACTGGGGTGAAAAGCGAGCAGCGGTCGGCACACTCGGGGTCCGCATCCCCCGCCAATTTACCATTTGATTCACTGGTGGCGGCATCGATGAGCACTACTCCAACTTTTAACATCTGGGGTTTTATGAGCCCAGGCACCCCTGCCCCGGAAACAACAATATCTGCCTGGGCGAGCGCCACTGCCAGATCATTTTTATTAGCCAAATCAAATTGTTTAACTTCCGCCCCCACCGATACAAGATAGAGCGCGACGGGTTGACCGACTAGCCGACCACGGCCGACAACTACCGCGTTTTTACCGCTCACATTTATATTATGAGCGCGAAAAATTTCGGCTACCGCGAGCGCCACCGGGGCGACCACCACAGGCGCGGAGGATAAAGCATCAGGATCTTTATTGGGGTCAATGGTCGCTAAAACTTGAGCGGTATTTAGTTGACCAGGCAGAGGTAATTGAACAACAATACCCGTTACAGATTTATCGTCGTTTAATTTAATTATTTCATTTATTAACTCGCTCTCAGTGATTGATTCTTCAAACTCAAAAAATTTTATTTCAATCCCTATTTTTTGGGCAAGGGCCGTCTTGATTTTAATGTACCGCTCCGACAACGGATTAGTGCCGACCGCAATCACCACCAAAGTTAAGCCAGAAATTTTTTCGGCCTTAAGTTTTATCTCAGCTAATAAATTTTCAGCCAGAACCTGACCCTTAACAATCATAATAAACAAAATTAGCTAAAAAATATCTAGAGACCGGCTTGCGCTTTCAGTTCCGCAATCCCATCTTCAATTTTTACTTGAGGCACCCAACCTAAAATCAGGCGGGCTTTGGTATTGTCAGCCCTCGTATCTTTGGGTTCCAACCGAGCTTCAATATAGATCCGCTCCCCACCGACCAGATCAGCGATGGTATTGACTGACACATTGTGTCCCGCTCCAATATTA
The DNA here is from genome assembly GCA_001823065.1 of Candidatus Vogelbacteria bacterium RIFOXYD1_FULL_44_32. Taxonomy (GTDB): domain Bacteria; phylum Patescibacteriota; class Minisyncoccia; order Phycocordibacterales; family XYD1-FULL-46-19; genus XYD1-FULL-44-32. The sequence goes on along the minus strand of MHTJ01000001.1, from coordinate 9,234 downwards.
AAGACTTCGCCACCAGTGGCCGCGTCGGTCGTCATCGCTAGTAGATTAGCCCGCACTACATCACGCACATGAGTAAAATCGCGTGATTGAGTGCCGTCACCGGTAATAGTCAGTGGCTCACCGGTTTTTCTTTGCTCTAAAAACTTACCAATCACTAAAGCGTAAGCGCCTTCACCATTGTAACGTTCGCCGTAGACATTAAAATAGCGCAGACAAACGGTCGGCAAACTATAAACAGTGTTAAAGACCTGGCAATACATCTCCCCAATATATTTTTGCAGACCGTACGGGCTTTTTGGATTAGCCGGCATTGTTTCCACTAGAGGCATCACCGGCTGGTCGCCATAGGCCGAGCTGGAAGCGGAGTAAATTACCTTTTTTACACCGGCCTCTTTGGCGGCGAGCAAAACATTTAAAGTGCCTGTGACATTGGTCTCATTGGTCTCCACTGGATATTGAATCGAATACTGAACTCGCGGTAAGGCGGCGAGGTGAAAAACATAACTAGCGCCCGCAAAAATTGGGGCCAGGGTGGCTAAATCTCTAATATCCACCTCATGCAAAATCGCATTGGTATTGACTCGCTCTTTTTGGCCACCAACTAAATTATCAATCACATGCACGGCAAAACCATGCTCGACTAAGGCATCGACCAGATGTGAACCAATAAAGCCCGCCCCGCCGGTGACGATGATTTTTTCCATATAAATTACAATTTACACCCCACTGCGCGATAATAATATCCGGATCGTTTTCAGCGCAATTTTTATATCCAATAAGATACTACGATGCTTGATATAATACAAATCATAGGACAATTTATTTTTTGTTTCAACCAAATCAACGCCATGGTGCGGGTGGTCACCATAAATCTGCGCCCACCCAGACAGCCCCGGTTTAACGAGGTGACGAACATTGTAAAATTTAATGTCTTCAGCATAGCGTTCGACCGCCGGTCCAAATTCTGGTCGGGGCCCAACCAAAGACAAATCACCCCGAATCACATTCCACAGCTGGGGTAGCTCGTCGAGGCGAGTACGGCGTAAAAAAGCGCCCACCCGGGTAACTTTATTGGCAACAGTGTCCCAATGGCCACCATCATTACCCAAAGTCATTGTCCGAAATTTATAAAGACGAATTGGTTTATTGTGTTCACCAATCCGCTCGGGATAAATAAAAATCTCCCCGCCATCATCGAGCTTGATCGCCAGCATAATAAAAGGATAGAGGCTAAGGGAAATAAGACCCACCACCAAACCGATGACTAAGTCCATCAGACGTTTACCAAGCTCAAAGAGTGGTTTGGCTTGAGTGGAAATTGATTCTAGAAACCAACGTTCGGAAATACTTTCAATTGGTTCGCGTCCAAAAACTGTCTCATATAAAGAATCAAGAGTAACAAACCGGGCACCAGCAAACAACATGTGATAAAAATCAACAAAGGAGGCCGTATTGGCATCATGGGTATTTATGACCACAATCGGTTTTACCCCAAAACTGCCGGTACCGATGGCTACTTGCTTAATAACCTTAATTTGGTAAAGAGGATTGGTTTCAAATTCATGAATTAGTTGATCAGCTTCCGAGCCACTAGTGGCAAAAATAACTGTTTCCTCCGCTTGACGGGTAACTAAGAAAACTAGCCGGCGCCGCCACCACTCCAAGAGAATGAAAGAAACAATAAGAAATAGAAAGAGGGTAGTTTTGGGAGTAATAGCAAAGTAAGGAATAAAATAGAAAAAGGCCAGCGCAATTACACTATTTATAATATGAGCTGAAACGAGGAGGCTGGATAATTTCTTTTGTAAAATAGTTGTTTGATTGCCATAAAAATCATAAATAAAATAAACCACTACCCAAATCGCAAAAATAAGAGAAAATGGCACCAAATGGGCCATAAAAATACCCAGTGAAGGCAACTGAGCATAACGAATAAGCAGGGTCGCCCAAAGCGAAAACAAAAAAACTACAATATCCCCGACTAAAAGGAAAAACGGCTGAGTGGCACTTTTTATCTTCATTGACCGTGATAATACAACAAAATCGGGATTTATGCTATAGTTCACCCTATTAGAAAATATAGATAAAATATGACCCCAAAAAGGAAAATTTTATATCTTATCACCAAATCTAATTACGGTGGGGCCCAAAAATATGTCTATGATCTGGTTACGGCCCTGCCGGCCGACCAATTTGAAGTCGTGGTGGCCCTCGGGGGTACGGGCGAAAAAAAAGCTGAGGCTGGTTATCTATGTACTCTGTTAGAGCAAGCGAACATCCGGACTATTTTCTTAAAAAATCTAACCCGAGATATTTATCTCTTCTCGGAAATTTTTGGTTTTCTGGAAATTCTAAAAATACTACATCAAGAGAAGCCGGACATTCTTCACTTAAATAGTTCTAAGGTGTCTGGTATTGGGGCGTTTTGGGGCCGACTGATCGGTATTCCTAAAATAATTTACACTGTCCACGGCTGGCCATTTAATGAACATAGAAATTGGCTGACTAAAAAAATGATTTACTTTTTCTCTTGGCTCACCTGTTTGTTCTGTCATCAAGTAATAGTTATCAATCGCCAAGATTTGACCCAAGGCCAAACGATGTGGGGGCAAAAAAGGAAAATGCATTTAATTTACAATGGCCTAAAAGCACCCAATTTTATAACCAAAGAAGAGGCCCGCTTACAACTGGCCCACATTTGCCAAACCAAATTAGAACCAACTAATATTATTGGCGTTACGGTGGCCGAACTTCATCCCAACAAAGGGCTTGCTACTTTAATTAACGCCATCAGTAAAACCACTAGCAATTTTAAATATATTATTATTGGTGAAGGCAACACTAAAGAAAAACTAAAATATATGATTGGAGAGAAAAGATTGGCCGAACGGATATTTTTAGCGGGTTTTATTGCCAACGCGGCAAAATATTTACAGGCCTTTGATTTTTTTGTCTTACCATCAGCGAAAGAAGGCCACCCCTATACTATCCTAGAAGCTGGTCTAGCCAGCCTACCTACTATCGGCTCCAACATCCCCGGTATTAGAGATATTTTAGCTGATACTGGTAACCCTCTTTCCCCCGCTGGTGACCCCCAAAAACTCGCCGAATATATTGATGGTCTGGTGAGCAATCAAGATATCCGCCTAGCCCTTGGCACTAAACTACACGATCATGTGGCCACTGATTTTTCCTTTGAACAAATGGTCGGACAAACTATCTCACTTTATTAAGATTACTTCTCTTTTATTTTGGTTATTAAGTCTTTAACTTCCTGATCTTTTTGCCAAAGAATCTTACTGTCTCTAAAAATTTCGGCCTGAAAAGAGTCGTGTGGACCAGTAGCTAATTGTCTTAGCTTTTCCATTGACCTCATGACAATATTAAATTCTTGATTATCGTAGTTCAAAAAATACTCACCGGTGGTATATTTTTCCTCCACCGCCAAAGGTAAAATAAATAAAAAATCAATATCAGAATCGGGCCAATTGGTACCCTTGGCCACAGACCCATAAAGAATAATTGCCTTCAAATAATCTTGGATATTTTTATACCAAGACTCTTGAGTCACACACTTTTCCAAAAAATCATCTATTAGGAGTCGAAAATCGTCCATATACTTGAACTAATCACAAATTTAACCTCTGTAAAAATTAAGCCTGGAAAAATTATTTTTTACACGACGTGCCAGTATTTAAACCCGAAACATATTCCTTATAACCCGTACTATCAATACAATAATATCGGCCTGACTTTAAAAGCACAGACACTGCGTAAGAATCTTGGCTGTCTATACATTTATAATTATCTGGGCTTATTGATTCTAGGATCGACTCTCTAGAGCTTGGGACACTAGTCCTTCTGTCATCAGTCAAACAAGCCCCCTTATAGCTTTTATTGCGATCATCAAAATACAATTCGATAGCATAAGCCAATGAGCCTAATTTTGAAATTACTTCGACACTATCCGCAACGTTTTCTGCCTCTTTCCAATCTTTAGCCACACTAGTAGCAAAAGCTGTTTGGTTTATAGAGCTACCAATTACTGTACTTTTTATAACTTGCCATACGGTATCATCATAACTCGAAGCAGTAAAGACAATGGCCAGAGTATCAGTTTTACCAGAAGATAATGACAATGGGATCCCCGAATCAACTACATAAGAAGGTGTTTCAGACATAATAGTCGTGGCTATCCAGGTTCTTCGACCTAGAAGGTTTGCGGTTGGTTTGGCATCTGTCGTAAATTGGAAATAATCGGATAGAGACATATAACTTACTTGGAATACAAATCCAGGTTTTAAATTGTCTTTCCACTGCGATGATACATATGAATTTTCTTCAGCCAATTCCCAGCTGGCCGGATAACTGAAACTGTAAATTCCAAACGGATGGGTATATTTTTTTGTTAAAACTTTAAGAGGGACAGGGTTTGCTACTTTAGTTTCTACCTTCACTACAGATTTTTCCGTTGCTATGCCTTCCTTTTCGACAGTTTTTGGAATAGTGGTTAAATCTCCTTTTTTTGGTATATCCGCTAAGTCTATCTTTACGGACGTATACTCTTTATTATATTCCATATATCCAACTCCAACTGCTCCAACTAAGCCAAGAACAATAATTACACCAATGACTAAACCCATTGTCAGAAAACCTTGATTGTATTTCATCATAAAAAATTAGAAAGTCTAATAGTCACAGATTAGCAGATTAATGAAAATGTGTCATTCTACCGTGGCCCGATAAATTCATTGTAGACATCGTCGCGGTGATAAGCGTGGGAATAGCGACGCATACCCATCAGAATACCTAGCCCCAGAAAAACGGTCAGCATATGTGACCCGCCATAGGAAAGAAAAGAGACAGGCAGACCGGTAATGGGCAAAATACCTATATTCATGCCCACATGAATAACAAAATGGGCCATTAAAAATATGGCCAACCCTAATCCAAAAAGCATTTCAAAATTAGTGGCCCCCAGCGACGCATTTATAATGATGCGCCAAATAATAAGACCAAAAAGGAGAAAAAATAACAGCACGCCAATATAGCCCCATTCCTCGGCAAAGGCGGCAAAGATGAAGTCGGTTTGGTGCTCGGGTAAAAATTGGAGTCGTGATTGCGTGCCGTAGCCTACCCCCTTGCCCCAGATTTGACCCGAGCCAACGGCGACCATCGACTGAAAAGCATTATAGCCAGACCCTTGGATATCGGCCAAAGGATGAATAAAAGTCTTGATCCGTTCTTTTTGATAATCAGCAAAAACTAAGCCCCATAAAGCCCCAAAAGCGAGGCTACCGACCAAAAATACTAAGGCTAGGTGTTTGAGCGAAATCCCCGAAACCATCGTCATCCCCAACCAAATCGAAAATATTATCAAGGCCGAACCAAAATCGGGTTGCAAGGCCACTAAAGCAAACGGGACAAAAGTATAAGCACCAGATAAAATAATATGACGAATATTAGCAATTTCAATATGACGACGAGAAAAATATTTAGCTAAAATAATTATCATAATCAATTTCATGAATTCGGCTGGCTGAATCGACACCCCACCTAAAGTCAACCAGCTTTGCACATCACGCGTCACTTGCCCAACTAGTGCCACCACCAAAAGCATGAGTAACCCGCCCCCATAGATAACCGCCACCACCCCGCTCCGTCTTAGAAAACGCCAATCAACCAGACTGGCTAGAAAAAAAACTATAAATGAAATAATAATCCAGATTAGTTGGCGGTCAAAATAATAACGGTCGGCGGTAAAAGAATTCATTGTGACCAAGCCCGCAAACAAGAGCGGTAAAATAGACAGGACCAAGACTGGATCGAGCGCTAATCTATTAAAAACAGCTAACCGGCTTATCATAAGTCAGACAATTCAAACAAGTTGGGATGAGCATAAAAATCAAAAAAGGTTGGGTTTTCCACCAAAGGTAGTGGCCAGGTAAAATAAATATTAGTTGCCGTCAGACCTTTTATTTCATCAATAAAGGTGGCACTAGCGGAAATAGCATTGCCATTTTTGTCAGACAAAACCACATAAACTGGTATTTGTCTCAGGTCGCGAACTTCACCGTTTAGGACTTCGGCCGTCAGATTGGGGGTGGGGGCCATTTGCCAATCTTTTCTTTTTACTTCTAGTTTTAACTCTGATTTAGTTAACCTTTGCCAAACCAAACTCGCGGGAAATTCGACAAATGCGCGAGCGACTTTACCAGCTGGGGCACTAATATTGGCCGAAAAAACCATAAAACGTTCTTTAGGGTTGGCAAAAGTCTGGCCAGTGGCGCGGGTAATTTCACCCCCTTCCGCATCGGTTAAAATAAATTCATAGGTAAAATTTGGCAAGCCAAACTGGCGATTGGCATTTTCCACATAAGCCAAAGCCGAATAATTGCCTGGTGTTATTTCAAAAACTCTAGTCCATAAGACAGCTAGGGCCACTGTTTCTGTCTGACAGACTTTGGCACAAGTACCACCACAGTCTACCCCCAGTTCAGTTTGATTTTTTTTATTATCAAAACAACTAGGATTCGGTTTTTTAAAATAATAAAAAACACCACCGACTAAGGCAAAAAACAAAACCACGGTCATAATCAGGGAAAATTGTCGGCGGCGGCGCCAAGACATAATAGATATAGTATAACAAATAGCACCCCACCCTTCAAAAGACCTTTGGAGATAAGGATCTGGTGTATAAAATAGCCAAAAGGTGTACAGCGCCGGTACGGCGGGACCAAGCGTAAAACCTCCAAAACAAAAACGCCAACACTGGCGTTTTGATTTAATTAGTTTCTTTGTTCTGGCGGCTAGCTACTCTCCCTTTACAAGTACCATCGCCACTACGGTGCTTAACTTCTCTGTTCGGAATGGTAAGAGGTGTGACCACCGCGTCGAACCGCCAAAACAAAGAAACCAATTCTAAAAACATAAACAACATTGTATTTTGGAATAATCAAAACACTTGCCCCGTTGGAACTTTTTTCCAACTGGGGTGATTTCCAAATTTCCTAATAGGAATGGACGAATTAGTACACCACGGCTGAACACCTTGCGGTGCTTACACCTAGTGCCTATCAACGTGATCATCTCTCACGGGTCTCATAACGATACCTAATCTTGAGGTTGGCTTCCCGCTTAGATGCTTTCAGCGGTTATCCATTCCCGACATAGCTACCCTGCGATGCCCCGGGCGGGACAGCAGGTAGACCAGAGGTCAGTTCATCTCGGTCCTCTCGTCGTTTATTCCCCTATTTCTAGGAGCACAGACTATATCTTCACCTTTTTCGTTGTAAAAACGAAGGAAGGGTTGGCATATTACCCATACAAGCCGTCATTTTCAAAGAAATGATTCGCCGTTGTATAAGTCCGTTCATCTTGCCTCACCAAAGTGAAACTCAGAACAAGTCGTTACGGGGTCAAACCTAAAATTGAATATAAATCGTCTTTAGTTTTCTTTGATTTGGTCGCATAATTTTCCTTTTGGATAATCAGTACCAAATCAATGAGCAACTTAAGTTGTTTATTTTTTAACGTTCCCAATGTTCCCTTACTCAAAATATCACAAGCCTGAGCTAAAGCCTCGGCCTGTATTTTTTTGAATTTTATATATGGTAACAATAACTTTAGAATATCTCCAACTTGCTGGTAACCATTTATCCTAAGCTCTGACATGCCGTCATTTCTTTTAGATAAATAGCCAATGCCAAACAAATCTCTGATCCATTCTAGAGTTTTGGCGTGCCGAGTATCTTGATAAAAACAGATAGTGGCCATAAAGCGACATTTTAATTTGCCGTCTTTGCGCTTCTTTAGTTGAAGCATCAGGCTACCATCGCCATCAAGAAACCCTGCACAATACGCTAAATCAATTTTAGATCGACTTCCCACGGTATTACCTTAAAAATTATCTGGTCCTCAAGTCATTATACACTATTGGGCGGACTAGGACCATATAGTATCCAGTTGCCAGATATATTTATGAAGGCTTCACCGTTATTAGCCAAATTGTCATGGCAAATTTCTTCACCAAGTAGCAATTTCTTACTAGAGACAAATCCTCTCAAGTATCAACGCCTGCAGCAGATAGGAGACCAACCTGTCTCACGCATGTTTTCACTTATTACTAAGTGCATCGGACTGTATCTTTATCCAGTACTTTTTAAAAAGCTGGATAGCTAACGTTCAGTCTCTACGGGTACTTGTGTACTGAATAGTGGGACCAATGAAATTTAATTCATTAGTCTGGGTGAAAAAGCAACGAAACGTTTTTACGCCTCTATGAACCTGGATTACGACTCCGAGTTACCTCGCGAGTACCAGGACTGAGCACAACGTTGCTTTTCCACTATTCAGTACACAAACTTCCCTCGGTGTTGTCCCATTTAGATTGGGATTTCACCGATATAAGTCAGCATCTCGTAATATATTGCTACATTACGCCGCCGTGATTATGGTTGGTTCCTATACTTAATTTCACAAACGAAAAACTCGAAGGGATTCAAACTGTCGAGCACCTTTTATATTTTTTATTCTCTCGAACAAACTAAATAAGGTGTTGAAGCATCTTCAGCGCAATAAATAATTGCGTCAAAGGTGCTCGACGGTTTGAACCCAGCTCGCGTATCTTTT
>MHTJ01000001.1:0-596 GCA_001823065.1 Candidatus Vogelbacteria bacterium RIFOXYD1_FULL_44_32 | reverse complement strand
ACCCAGCTCGCGTATCTTTTTAAATGGCGAACAGCCATACCCTTGGGACCTTCTCCAGCCCCAGGATAAGATGAGCCGACATCGAGGTGCCGAACACCGCCGTCGCTATGGACGCTTGGGCGGTACCAGCCTGTTATCCCCAGGGTAGCTTTTATCCGTTAATCTTCAGCCGTTTCTAAGGCGGACTGTCGGTTCACTATGCTCTGCTTTCGCATCTGCTCGACATGTACGTCTTGCAGTCAAGCCCTCTTATGCCATTACACTATCGGCACGGTTTCCATTCGCGCCTAGAGGACCTTAATAGACTCCTCCGTTACTTTTTAGGAGGATAGCGCCCCACTAAAACTACCTACCAGATACTGTCTCACGATGGTTTACACCGTGGTTAGAACATACATTCGTACAGAGTGGTATTTCACTGTTGACTCCACGCCACCCGAAAGCGACGCTTCAAAGTCTCCCACCTATGCTACGCAGTAAAAACGTAAGCTCAATATCAAGCTGCAGTAAAGCTCCTGGGGTCTTTTCGTCTAGCTGCAGGTAGAGGGCATCTTCACCCCCATTGCATTTTCACCGGGCTACTCCTCGAGACAGTT